>DATGLC010000038.1:0-99180 GCA_035294345.1 Solirubrobacteraceae bacterium | reverse complement strand
ACGTGGCCGCTCAGGCGCTCGCTACCCGGGCTCGTCGGGAAACCAGGCCACGAACTCCGCGTAGGAGCCCGGATAGTCGCTGCCCGCTGTCGGCACCACCGCACCGTACCCGCGCTACCGGACGTAAATGGATACCCCATTCGGGGGAATGCCATCCGACGACAAGCACCCGACCCCCGCCCGCGCCGGCCTGGTCATCGCTGCCCGAAAACACCCCCAAACGCTTCCGCGGAAGCGCTTCCGCGCAAGCGTCCAGCTGGCCACGCCGATCCCATCCAGGGCCAACCACGCCACCCGGACACGCTCAGCGCCCCAGATCGTCCATCCTTGACGGCCTGGACCAAGCGGACCGGTGGATCCGGGCTCGGGCGGAATGCCGACCCCGACGAGGCCCGTCTTGATCTGGGTGATAGAGGTCCCGGCGACGGGTCATCGGCCTGACAGGCCGAGACCGCGCCCAGGACCCGGACGACGCCCACCAGCCATGGCACCGCCGACCCGGGTGGTGCGCGAGGTCACTTCGGGCCCGAGTTGGGGGGCGCCGCCGGCATGCGCCGAACCGGTGCGTGATCGACCGCATTCCCGTCCGCCTGCACGCTTGTCTGCGGCCGACCGCCGAACAAGCCAACCGCTGCGTGATCGAACGTATTGTTGTCCGGTGCGCGTCGATCAGGAACCTCGCGGGGCCTCGCGCAATGGGCCCGATCGTGAACCGGCGCTGACGAAACCCGGCGTAGATTGCGAGCACGTGGGCGGCGGGGGTTAGCGTGCCGCCCATCCCGCGCATGGTCGTTGTGGGCCAGCTTAACCTGATCGTGCGCGACATGGACGCGGCGGTGTCGTTCTATCGGCGGCTTGGCTGGAGCATCGAGACGCCGACGCCAGAGCACGCCAGAGCCGTGCTGCCCAACGGGCTTCGGGTGGAGTTCGACACGCCGGAGTTCGCGGCCAAATGGGACACCGGCTATCACGGGAGCACGGGCGGGTCGACTTTGCTCGGGATGGAGACGGCCTCCCGCGAGGAGGTGGACGACCTGTACCAGGATCTCCAGGCGCACGGTGGCCGTGGTCGCCAACCCCCATATGACGCCTTCTGGGGCTCGCGCTTCGCGATCGTGGATGACCCTGAGGGCAACCCGATCGGTCTGCTCAGCCGGATCGACGATGCTCGCCGCTTCTGGCCCCCCAGTCAGCCACCACAGGCCACGTCGGCCTGACGTGCGCTCAGGCGTGCGGGGTGCTTGAAGTGCGCTGGGCCTGCGGATCGTTGATGCCCGCGAAGTCGGCGGGATCGCAGGCGTAGACCGGCTGGTCGTTTGCGCCCTCCTGCTCGTGCTGCGCGGCCAGTGGGCGGGCCGCACAGCTGCGCCAGCATGACGGTGCTGGTCAGCGGCGCGTGCCGCACCGCGGATGAACCCTTGAACCGCGACGACAAGCCACAGCGAGGTCTCCAACCACGGCCAACTCGCCCGACACCACATGCCGAGGGAGCACCTGAGGCATTTGACTCCGGCCTGGCATTGGCCCTGCGCGGGGTGTTTCTCTCCATGCCAGCAGAGATCCCCGCGATGCTCCGCCGCGGAGGAGGTGAGATCGTCAGCATCTCCTCAGCCGCCGACTGCGGGCCGTCGGCGGCCGGGGCACCTACGTCGCTGCCAAGCATCACGTGCAAGGGCTCAGCAAGGTCGCGGCGCTCGACTACGCCGAGCATGGCGTCCACGTCAACGCCCTGGCTCCCGGGCCGCTCCTGACCGACAACCTCAGGCGCGCAGGCGAGGACGCTCTGGAGGCGGCGACAGACGCGATGCCCCTCAGGCGCAGCGGCCCCCCAGGAGGTCGCCGCCGCCGTCTGGCTGTGCTCCGACCAAGCGGGGCCTCATCACAGGAACGAGTCTCACGATCGACGGAGGCAAGCTCGCCGAAACGCCACCCTTGCAGGTAGTGCGAGAGCGTCGATGAGCACCACGTCAGCACCTGTGACCTGGTGTCGGCGGGCTGAGGTTTATCCCGGGTTGACGCTCTCGTCGATGTGGTAGAGGAGCGGAGGAGCGCTGGGTCAAGCAAGCGCGACTTCGGCGGCGGGGCGCTGGCTATCGAGCTGTTGCGTCGTGTGGGGTCCGATGATCGCCGACGTCACCGCGGAATGGTTGACAACGAAGCCGATCGCGAGTTCGATCAGCGAGATCGTTGGCATCGTCGACGAACTTAGCGAGCTGGCCAAACGCTTCGAGCTTGCGTTGGTTCTCCGGCCCGCGACATGTCAACGCGCGCGGCGAGGCGCCGGCGTGCGGGGGAGGTGGGGGAGCTGGGGACGATCCAGTGTCTGGACAGCCGGCCGCCGGCGAGTGGTCTGTAGGTGAGGATGTCCATGTCGCGTTGCTCGGTGGTGGGGAGCACGTTGAGCTCGATGCCGCCGACGAGGATCGATTAGCGTCGCTGTTCGGTGCGGGGGCGCTGGAGGTTGTGAGCCTGCGGCGCCCCACTGTGCCTCGACGGTGCGCCTGAGCCTCCGCCTCGCGTCCGAGGTCGCTTTGCAGGGCAGCCTGGGCGAGGTCCATCCAGGGCATCCTCGAACGCTCGGTCACATCGCGCCGCCATGTCCCGGCATGGTGGACGATCTCCGGGCCGAGCGCTCGGGGGCCAATCCGCAAGAGCTCGCGCTGGTGCAGTCACCGCGACCGAATCAGCTCCGCGGGATCCGCAAGCCAGACAGCGTCGCACGACCGTGGTGCGTCCGGTCCCGTCGCGCACCCGACGACGCGGCGTCGCCCGCGAGCGCGTTCCAAGTCGGACGACCGTGGTGCGTCCGGTCCCGGCGCACCTAACGGCGATTCGCGAGAGCTCTCGGTTCTGGCTCACGAGAACTCCCGTCCCGCCCTGGCGGGTTCACCGTTCTGTCTGCTCGCTACCGGCGCGGCATTTTGGTGGCTGGGCCGAGATCCTCTCTTTTGGCCGATGCCAAGCGGCGACTCGGCCACGAGACCGGGCACGTGCTGCTGAGCACGGCGGCGTCCGGGGGGTCGCGCGCGAGCCAGCGCATCGGGTCGGGTATCGTATACGCAGAAGCGTATAAAAAGTCGATTGCGCCGGGAGCCGCTGATGCCGCAGGTCGAGCTTGAGATCGAGGGGATGACCTGTGCGGATTGCGCGTCCGCCACGCCCTGGAGCACGCCGCGGCGGGGGAGGTGAGGATCGACTGGCGGGGGCGGCCGTGCAACGGTCGGCGGACCTGCGCCAACACCGGGTTCGTTCCGTCAAAGAGCCCGCTGGTCGGCTCGCTGGGCCGGCATAACGGCCGGGGCGCGCTTGGGCCGGGTATCGGTGAAGCCGGCGCTGGTTGAGCGCCCGCGCCGGGCGAAGCACATCGACCTGCTGGACACCCACGGCATCGAGCCGCGCACCGGAGCCGCGCGCCTGACCGGCCTGGCGGCGGGCCTCGAGCTCGCGGCCCAGACCTTCGAAGTCGCAAAGCTCTCCTGCTGAGCGGCCTGATCGATCACACAAGCGAAAGGCGGACAGCAGATGAGTGAGCATTTCGACGCGATCGTGGTGGGAGCCGGCCCGGCGGGCGAGGTTGCCGCCTCGCGCCTGAACCAGAAGGGGCTGAGCACCGCACTGGTCGAGCGGGAGCTGGTCGGCGGCGAATGCGCCTACTGGGCGTGCATCCCGTCAAAGACGCTCCTGCGCCCGGCGGAGGTGCGCGGTGAGGCGCAGCGGACCGCCGGCACCTCCGTGCCTGCGCAGCGATGGTCTGAGATCGCCGAGTATCGCGACTACATGATCCGCCACCTCGACGACACCGCGCAGGTCGACGGCTATGAGAAGGATGGGGTGCGCGTGTACAAGGGCGCCGGGAGGCTCGCCGGCCCGGGGCGCGTTCAGGTCGGAGCCGAGAAGCTCGAGGCCGACCGGATCGTGATCGCCACCGGCAGCGATCCGCGGATCCCTCAGATCCCCGGCCTGGCGGCGGCCGGCTACTGGACCAACCGCGAGGCGACCACGATCAAGCGGATCCCGGCCAGCATCGTGATCCTCGGCGGCGGCCCGGTCGGGATCGAGCTGGGACAGTTCATGCGGCGCTTCGGAACCGAGGTCACCATCGTCCAGGCGGCCGACAGGCTGCTGCCGCGCGAGGACCCGCGCGTGTCGGAGCTGATCGCCCAGGCGCTCCGGGCGGAAGGCATCGCCCTGCTCCTCGGCGCAACCGCGACCCGGGTGAGCCGCGGCCCAGACGGCCGTCGCGTCGTCACCGTCGCCAGCGGCGAGACGCTCACGGCCAGCGAGCTGCTCGTCGCCACCGGCCGTGCCCCGCGCGTACACGACATCGGCCTTGAGAGCATCGGGATCGAGCCTGACCGCAAGGGCATCGCGATCGACGAGCGCTGCCGTGCGGGCGACGGGGTGTGGGCGATCGGCGACGTCACCGGCGTGATGCCGTTCACCCACGTCGGCATGTACCAGGGCCGCATCGCCTGCGCCGACATCGCCGGCCAGCCCGTCGCAGCCGACTACGGTGCGGTCCCCCGCGTCGTCTTCTCCGATCCTGAGATCGCGGCCGTCGGACTCACCTCGCCGCAGGCGGGCGAGCAGGGCGTCGACACCGTCACCGCGACGATCGGGCTCGCCGATGCGATCGCCCGCCCCTGGACCTACCAGACCGATCCCACTGGCGAGCTTGGCGTGATCGCCAACCGCCGGACCCGCACGCTGATCGGCGCCTGGGCCGTCAGCCCGCTTGCCGGCGAGTGGATCCACTACGCCGCGCTGGCGATCAAGGCCAAGGTCCCGATCGACACTCTGCGCGACACTGTCGCGCAGTTCCCGACCTACACCGAGGCGTACCTGAAAGCCATCGAGCGACTCGATCTGTGAGCGCACACCGCCTTTTTGCGGTTGGAAGGCGTGATCGAATCAGCTTCGTGTCAGCGAGGACAAGGCTCGCGCATGTGAGCGGGGCCGTCGTCGCGGCGCTCCTGTCCGGCGGCTGCGCGGGTGCGTCGCCGGAGAGACCACGGCCGGAGGGCACCGTTATCCGAAGGGCGCCGGCCCGAAGATCGCAACCGTGCAGACCGCGGCCATGACTTTGCCCGGCGGCGTCCAGCGCGTCAGCGAGGACGGCATCCTTCCTCGCGTCGGCGAGCACTGGCTGATCTACGCAAGCGGCGCCGCCCAGCAATACGCGACCTCGATCTGCCTTGCAAGCCGCCGCCTGTCGGGTCAAACGGCGCACTTCGCAGGGGCCGGCGTCAGCGTCGACTATCCGGCGTCGTGGCAGCGCGCACCTATGCGATGCCGCCGGCGCCGTTCACGGGCTGGATCGTGTGGCTGAGCCCACAGCAGATGCATGCACCGTGCCTCACCCGCCATGGGACGCATAACACGACGATCACCTGCAGGGAACCGATCTCACGCCTGGCCCGCAGATCGATCCTCGCCTACTGGACGATTAACACCGTTCCCTTCGGACTGCAGCGGGGACCTGGCATTCCGGTCACCATCGGCGGCCGCCACGGGACCTGGCTAGTCCAGGCCGACACGACACAGGCACCCAACCTCGGCCAAGACCAGCTGATCACGGTCACCGTGCCAGCGCCAGGCAGCCGAGACAGCTGGTACAAGCTCACCGCGCTGCTCCGCGGACCCGATGTCGCGGGGCTGACCGCGCAGGTCAGGGCCATGCTCGCAACCGTCCACTGGGTCAGCCGGTGACCCGGCCACCGGGTCCGCCCGGAGATCCGCCACGCCAAGGGTCCGCGCGGAAAGCTGCCGCACCTTTCACGGCAGTGGCCACGCGGCGGCGCGCTGGGCGGCCGCGCCAAGGGTCTGCACGGAAAGCGGCCCCGGCGGGGGCCCGCGCCGTGGCGGGCGCTTCGGGCGCCCGCTCACCCAGACTGCGGGAACGCGAGGCTCAGCGCCCTCTCGCCCGGCGGCCAGGCCCGGGTTGCCCGGGGCGCCCGTCTGCTTCAGAAGTCAGTCCCGCGCGCCGCGCGCCAAGCACCGGCGAGGCGCATCCGGCGCCAAGGGCGACGGCCATGACGATGCCGGCCGTCGGGCCATCGGCCGACCATCCTGCCAGGAAGGCCACCACGACCACGCCGGCCAGCACCGCGACTCGTCGCCCGGGGTGATCGGTGTCGAGGCTGCTTGTGTCCGCTCCTTGATTGCGGTGACGCCAGGGCCGGCGTCTCAGGACCGCATCGCGGTGTCGGCGTTTGTTCATCTCCGCTCCTTTGATCACGTGGAGTGCGCGCCGGCCGGCGGCGACCAGCCGCCGGCCGCACAGAGCACCACCAGCAGTGGGATCACCCGGACCGCCGGAACCTCGTAGCGGCCGCGGCCGGCGGATGTAAGCCAGCCGGCGGCGACGAGCTGGCGCAGGTGGTGGTAGAGCTGCCCGGTCGTCCCAAGGCCCGCCAGCGCGGCGAGCTCGGTCGTGGTGCCGGCGCCCCTGAGAACCGCCCGGGCGAGCTTCAGGCGGACCGGATGTCCGAGCGCGGCGAGCACGTCAGCGGCCGCCTCCCAGTCGGCTTCGAGCAGCTGCCCGGCGTCGGCGCCCTGCTGCCAGACATACACACGATCGCCCGGGAGCGAGACCGAGCCGGTGAACAGGACCGCGCTCCCGTCGCCGATCCGCTCGCGCAGCCCGGCGAGGGCCCAGAAGCGTTCGGAGTCGGGGAGCTGGCGCCCGGTGCTCGGAGCGGTGGAACGCTCGGTCCGCAGCTGCAGGCGAGCCTCGATCGTCTCCACGCGCCGCTCTAGCTCGTCGAGCCGAGCTGCCAGCCGCTTGGCCTCCGGCTGCCCATCCTCCATAACTCCAGTATACCATAATAGCGTAGTCAGGTGGGGGCGGGGTTGGTGGGCGGTGGACCTGCTCCGTGCAGGCGCGAGTCCACGACCAGGGACCGGCGGCGGTCAGTCCAGAGCCGGCCTGACGACGGTCAGTCCAGAGCCGGCCTGACGACGGTCAGTCCAGTCGGCCCGGGTCAGTCGAGTCGGCCCGGCGACGTCGCTCGGAATCGGCCCGCCGACGCCGCGCATAAGGCGCAAAGACAGCGGTGCGCGTTGGCTGGGCAGCAAGCTTCGATCGTCAGCTCCGACCGGGCGAGGTCGGTGGCGGTTGCGATGTTGAGACGGTGCTGAAGAACGCGAGCTCGGGCGCCGGGGGCGGCACGCTGCGGCCGTCGCGCGCGCCGGGCGGGCGGAGGTCAGCACGCGCGCGGCGGCGAGGATCGTGACGATCAGCCCGGCGGCGGGCGGCGCCAGGCCCGTCGCGATCGCGGTCGAGTGTGGTGGACCCGGGATCTACAAACACCGTCGATGACGAACGGGCGAGGCCGGGCTGCCCATCCGGGTCTGGGCAGCCGAAGGCCTCCAGGTCCTCGGATTCACGCCGGGTCACCAGACGGCGTCCCATCCCCGGAGCGCGGTGCGGGCTCCGCGCGGCACGGCATTCTGCTGCAGCGCCGATCGGGGTTTACACCGACGATCCTGCGTGCGCGGATCACTACGTTGCCAGCATGCCAAGGACCGTTACAGCGGCACCACGGTCGCGAGATTGCCGTGCCCGGGGGGCGACGCCGCCGATAAGGGTCCTGCTCGCCGACGACCATCTCGGCGTGCGGCGGGCGTTGCGGCTGCTGCTCGAGGGCCAGGGCGGAATCGAGGTGATCGGCGAAGCCGGCGATGTGTCAAGCGCGATCCATCACGTTCGGCGCCACGAGCCCCACGTCCTGGTCGTAGACCTGCAGGCGGCAAACGGGTCGAGCGTCGAGGCGATCCGGGCTCTGCACGCGCATGCCCCAGGCACCGGGATCGTGGTCGTCACGATGGAGCGAAGTCCGCTGTTCGCACAGCGCGTGATCGATGCGGGCGCGTCCGGGCTGGTGCTCAAGGACCTCGCCGACAAGGAGCTGTCCGAGGCCGTCCGTCGAGCGGCACACGGGCGACGCTATCTGAGCCCGCGGGTGTCGGCGGCGCTTGACGACCAACTTCGCGCCCGCGCCGCAGATGGCCTCAGTGTCCGCGAGATCGAGGTGCTGCGGCTGATCGCGCTCGGCTACACGAGCCGTGAGATCGCGGCGGCGCTGCATCTCTCACCGCGGACGGTGGAGACCCACCGGGCGAGGATCCACCGCAAGCTCGGGCTCAGGTCCCGCCACGAGCTGGTCGACCATGCCCTGCGCCGCGGCCTGATCGGCGGGTGAGCCGGCGCGTGCGGGCGCGTGCAGGGGAAGGCGCGCGTGCAGGCGCGTTCCGCGACGGTCGGAGCGTATCTGCAGGCTGCCTCCCGCGAGGTAGGCGCGCTCGCGCATGCCTGTCAGGCCGAAGCCGTCGGTGCGGGCACTGGGGTCGAAGCCGACCCCGTCATCTTCCACGTCCACGGTCACCGCGCCGTCGCCGAGGCGAACCGACACGCGGACGCTCTTGGCACGGGCGTGCTTGACGACGTTTGTCAGCGCCTCCTGCACGAGCCTGTAAACCGTCGTCTCGAGAGCCGGTTGAAGGATTCGGCGCTCTGAGGAGGGCTCGGGCAGCGCCAGATCCTGCTCGATCTCAAGACCCGACTCCCGGCGGCGCTCCAGGAGCGCCTCGAGCGCGGGCAGCAGGCCGATGTCGTCCAGCAACGCCGGTCGGAGGTCCGCGATCAGGCTCCGCAGATTGGCGATCTCAAGCTCTATGTCCTCGATCGCGTGCGCGACCGCCGCCTCGCTCGCCACCGCCCCGCTGCGCTGCTGGGCGGACGCCAAGAGCACCCTCAGGCCGCCGAGGGTCTGGAGGGTCTGGTCGTGCAGCTCGCGAGCCCAGCGGCCGCGCTCGGCGTCGGCCGCCGCGATCGCGGCCCGAAGCCGCGCCGTCTCGACGCTGCGGTTGATGGCCACCGCGTTGGCAGCCGACTGCGCGAACGAGCGAAGCAGCTCCTCGTCGGCTTCGGTGAACGGCTCCCCGTCTGCGCCGCGGTCGAATGCCGCGAGCACGCCGAGCGCCGTCCCGCGCTGGATCATGGGCGCAAGCAGCGCGGTGCGCGCATCCGGCACTCCGAAGCTCTCCGGGGCGATCTGAAGGCTTGCGCGCACGTCGTCGATGCGCTCGGCGTGTCCGCGCTGCAGCACCCGGCCGGACGTCGACTCCTTGAGCGGCAGGCGCTGACCCAGTGCTCCGGCGGCGTGACCCGCGCTTGCGGCGACCAGCAGCTGGTCGTCCTCTTGCAGCAGGATCAGCAGGGTTCGCGCGTCGACTAGGGCCCGTCCGCGCTTGGCGATCAGCTCCAGCACCAAGGAGAGGTCCTCCACGTTGCCGATCGCCTGCGAGATGTCGCGAGCCGCCTCAAGCGCGCGCACCGCGCGCTCCAGCTCCTGCCGCCGTCGTTCGGTTGCCTCGTGCAGACGGGCGTTGTCGATCGCGATCGCCGCCCACTGGGCGAGCACGACCACGGCCTCCTCGTCGTCTGCGGTGAACTCGCGCTCGTTCGCCTTCTCCGCGAGGTAAAGGTTGCCCCAAGGACGCCCGCGAATCATGATCGGAACGCCGAGGAACGTGCGCATGCGCGGGTGCCCGGGAGGGAACCCGTAGCTGTGTGGATGCTCGCTCACATCGGCCAGCCGCAGCGGGCGAGCGTCGTCGATCAGCACACCGAGCACACCCCGGCCCCTCGGGAGCGTTCCCACCGCGCGCAGGGTCGCCTCGCGGTCAAGCCCCGCGGTGAGGAACCGCTCAAGCTCGGCGCCCCGATCGTCAAGGACGCCGAGCGCCGCATAGCGCGCCTCGGTGATCTCGCGCGCCTGCTCGAGGATCCGCTCGAGCACCGACTCCGGCTCAAGCTCCGCCACCACAGAAAGCCCCGCGTCCAGGAGCCGGCGGAGCCGCTCGTCTGTTGAGGCGAAGGTCATACGGCCGCGTGGCCAGGATAACGGTGTGGTGGCGCGCCGCAAGCCCGGCCTTGTCCGGGAAAACCACGCAATGGCGCAGGCGCGGCGGTTCCCGGGCGCGGGGTCCAGCCACGGCGAGTGCGAGGTCGGCGGCGTTGGTGCTGGCAGGCCCGGGAGGACGCGGTCCGTCCGGCTCGGTAGTTTGCCCAGCGCGGATGCGGCCGGCTGCGGATGCGCGCTGTCCGAGCGTGCGGCACATGTTTGACGGCTATGTGCGCGCGGCGCGAATCGGCCACCGTCGTGATCGCCGGCGGGGGCTTTGCCGCCGTCGAGGCGATGCTCGCCCTGCGGGCGCTGGCCGCAAGCCGGGTGCGTCTGGAGCTGGTCTGCCCGGATTCCGTGCTGCGGGATCATCCGGTCGCGACCGTCGATCCGCTCGGCGACGATCGCCAACAGGATCACGACCTGGCGGCCATCGCCGCGGACCTGGGCGCCCAGCACCACCTCGCGCGCCTAGAGGCGGTGGCACCGCATCAGCACCGTGTTCGCCTGGGCTCCGGCGCGGTGATCTCCTACGACGCCCTGATCCTCGCGATCGGCGCCCGCCAGGTGCCCAGCCTCGCGGGCGCGCTGACCTTTCGCGATCGCCGGGACGTTGCTCTCGTCCGCCGGCTCGTGGCCGAGATCAAGTCCGGGATCGTCCGCCGGGTGGCCTTCGCGGTCCCCGGCGGCTGCTCCTGGCCGCTGCCGCTGTATGAGCTTGCCCTCCACGTGGCCGGATGGGCCGCGGCAAGCGGGCAGGCGCCGGAGCTTTCGCTGGTCACCCCCGAACCCCGTCCCCTGGCGCTGTTCGGAGAGCAGGCCGCGCGTCTGGTCGCCGGCCTGCTCGAGGACCGCGGGGTGCGGTTCGTGGGTTGCGCCGTCCCAACGCGCGTGTGGCCCGATGGCACGCTGGCGCTCGTCGACGGCACCCTCGATGCCGACCGGGTTCTGACCCTGCCGGAGCTGCGCGGCAGGCGTCTCCCCGGCGTGCCGGCCGACTGGTGGGGGTTTGTGCCCACCGACGACCACGGCCGGGTCGACGGGCTGCGGTGCGTCTATGCGGCCGGCGATGTTACGGCGCACCCGATCAAGCAGGGCGGGCTCGCCTGCCAGCAGGCCGACCGCGTTGCGGCGGTGATCGCCGCTCGTCTCGGGGCGCCGGTGAGGGAGTCGCGCGGCGGCTACGTGTTGCGCGCGACCCTGATGGGGGGCGAGCGGCCCGTGCTGCTGCGAGCCGAGCTTGACTGGCGCGGCTCTCCCACCAAAGCGGCGCTCGAGCGTCCGCTCGGCGCCCAGGCGGCAGGGGTCGCCAAGGTGTTCGGGCGCTACCTGACGCCGTACCTTGAGGCTCGCGCGCCGTCGCCCGCCGGCGGTCGCAGCGCGGCCTGAGCGGTCGGGGGGAGGTGGTGGGCGAGTGGCGCGGCCGCCGCGGTCTCGGTGGTTGTGTGCAGCGCGCGTCGGGTTTCCCACGCTGACGCGGCTGGCGGGCCGCCGTAGCGTGCAGGCCGATGTTTGAGCATGGCGACCACGTAGGCGGGCATGAGGAGTGCGCCGGCGGGCATGAGGAGCGTGCCGGCGGGCATGGGGATGACCGTTACGCGAAGCGGCGCGACACGACGCTTGTGGAGCTGTCAAGACATGAATGCATCCGTCTGCTCGGATCGCGCCAGTTTGGTCGCGTCGCTGTCGCGATCGGGACGGGGGCGCCGATCATCCGTCCGGTCAACTACGTGTTCGATGATCGCTCGCAGTCGGTCGTGTTTCGCACGGCCCCCGGGTCCAAGCTGCATGCGCTGCTGCATGCTGCTGAGGCGGCGTTTGAGGTCGACGAGATCGACCCCGAGCGGCGGACGGGGTGGAGCGTGGTCGTTCACGGGGTGGTCGCCGCGGTCGATTCGGTCAACGAGATCGCTCGCCTTGACCGGCTCGGGCTCCAGCCGTGGGCGCCGGGACGCCGGCGGCACTGGATGCGCATTCGCGCGCGGGTGGTGTCGGGGCGTCGCATCGTCGTCGCCCAGGACGGGATTCCCGGCTATTACCTGGGCTGAGCGACGACGGACGAGGGATGAGCTTCGGCACGCTCGCCCTGATCGGTGTGTGCGGGCTGCTGGGTCCACTGGCCAGCGCAGCCGCAGGCGGCCGGATCCCGACCGTCGTCGGTGAGCTACTCGCGGGCATCGCCGTCGGTCGCACGGGACTCGGCTGGCTGAATGCCGACGACCCGACGCTGGCGTTCCTCAGCGAGGTCGGGCTCGCCATGCTGATGCTGAATGTCGGCATGAACGTCCCCCTGCGCGAAGGGTCGCTGCGCGCGTCGCTGCTGGGGGGTGCCCTGCGGGCGCTCGCGGTCGGCGCTGTGGCCGTCGGCGCCGCTGCGCTGATCGCCCCCATTGACGGAGTCGGCCATCTCGCCGTGTACGCCGTGCTGATCGCGTCCGGGTCCGCGGCGGTGGTGCTGCCCGTCGCCCAGGAGCGCGGACTGGCGGGCCCGCATGTGCTCGCGGTGATCGCACAGGTAACCGTCGCGGACATCGCTGCGACGCTTGCGATCCCATTCGTGCTCCGACCCGACGCCGCGACGAGCGCCCTGGCGGGCGCGGCCCTCGTTGGCGGCTGCCTGGGGGTCACCTTCGTCCTCGCCCGAGCGCTCCGCAGTATGGGTGCGGTGCGCGCGCTCCGTCGCCAGGGCAAGCGGCGCCGCTGGGCGATCGACCTGCGCGTCTCACTGATCGTGCTGTTCGGGCTCGCGTGGATCGCCGATCGCACGGGTGCAGGCGTGTTGACGGCCGGGTTCGGCGCCGGGCTGCTGGTCGCGGCGATCGGCGGGCCCAAGCGGTTGTCGACCGAGGTGCTCGGCGTCGCCGGCGGGCTCTTCATTCCGCTGTTCTTTGTCTCCCTCGGCGCTGAGCTTGACCTGCGAGGCGTCGTGGAGCAGCCCGCGGCGCTCGAGCTGGCCGTGGCGCTTGCCGCGCTGACGGTGGCAGTGCACGTATGCGTCGCGCTTGCCACGCGACAGCGAGCGTCGCTCGGCCTGCTTGCCAGCGCCCAGCTCGGCGTGCCCTCCGCGGTCACGGCGCTGGGCCTGAGGGAGCGGGTGCTCCGTCCAGCGGAGGCCGCCGCGATCATTGCGGCGGCGATCGCGAGCCTGGCGGCCTGTGCCCTGGGCGCCGCACTGCTCGCGCGCCAGCCCCCGCCTGCCTGAACTCCGTGGTTTGCCGCATCGCTCGTGCGGGGCGTCGCGGTCGGCCTGCGTCGCGGTGGCCAGTAGCGTCTGGAGCGATGACCAGCGGCAGGCTAAGTGTCGTGATCGTCGGCGCCGGCGTGGCTGGGCTTGAAGGAGCGCTGGCGCTGCGGGCCCTGGCCGACAACAGGGTTTCGATCACGCTGCTGTCTCGCGAAAGCGAGTTCGTCTACAGGCCCATGCGAGTGTTCGAGCCATTCGCAGAGGACGTCGCACGGCGATACCCGCTTGATGAGATCGCGCGGGACATCGGGGCCGAGTTTTGCCAGGCTCCGTTCAGGTGGCTTGACGCCGAGGGCCGGTGCGTTCACACCCAGGCCGGCGAGCGGCTGCGCTACGACGCGCTGCTCTTGGCGCTCGGTGCGGTGAGCCGCCCCAGGCTCACCCACGCCCTCAACCTCGACGAGCGAAGGCTCGACGAGCAGATGCACGGCCTCGTCCAGGATCTTGAGGCCGGCTATCTGCGCCGGCTGGCGTTCGTCGTTCCCAGCACGGTCATCTGGCCGCTGCCGATCTACGAGCTGGCGCTGATGACCGCGCGGCGTGCGTGGGAATCCCAGCAGCAGGTGTCGATCGTTCTCGTCACGGCCGAGGACGCCCCGCTTGCGGTCTTCGGCCGTGCGGTCTCCGATGCGGTCGGGGCGGTACTCGACGAGCACGGGATCCGCACGATCGCCTCAGCACGATGCGAGACCCCCGCGCCAGGGCGGTTGTCGCTGCGGCCGGGCTCGCGCTGCCTGGAGGTCGACCAGGTGGTGGCGCTGCCCGAGCTCTTCGGCCCCGCGACGCCCGGGGTCCCCAAGCGAGACGGACGTGGTTTCATCCCGATCGACGCCTACTGCAGGGTGCCGGGCCTGGAGCGGGTGTGGGCCGCCGGCGATGCGACGGAGTCTGGGGTCAAGCACGGTGGGTTGGCGGCACAGCAGGCGGACACGGCCGCGGAGGGAATCGCTGCGCTGGCCGGTGCGCCGATCAGGCCCAGCAAGCTCAATCCAGAGCTGCACGCGATCCTCGTCGGCGCCGAGAGGCCGCTGTACCTGAGCGCGCGGTTCACCGGCACGCACGGCTCAAACTCGCAGGTTGCCACCGAGGCGGCCTGGTCCCCGCCCACCAAGATCGTCGCCCGCCACCTGTCGCGGTACCTCCAGTCCCGTGACCACGCGCCGGCGCGCTGATGCCGAGCTCCGCCAAGCAGCCCGCGCTGATGCCGAGCTCGGCCAAGCAGCGCGCGCTGATGCCGAGCCCGGCCGAGCAGCGATGACGGAACCGGCGGCCGGGCCAATCCGCGTCGTGATCGCCGACGATCACGCGGTCGTCAGACGTGGGCTGCGGCACGTGCTGAGGGTCGAGGAGGGCTTTCAGGTCGTCGCCGAGGCTGTGGACCTGGATGAGGCGCGTCGCTGCGTCCGCGGCCACCGCCCCGACGTGCTCGTCCTTGATCTCAACCTCCCGGACGGGTCCAGCCTCGCCGCCATCCCGGAGCTGCGTGCGGAGTTCCCCGGCACGCAGATCGTCGTGCTGACGATGCAGAGCGAGCCCGCCTACGCACGCGAGGCCCTCCGTCGTGGCGCGCTCGGATACGTCCTCAAGGAGGCCGCCGAATCGGAGCTGATCGAGGCTGTGCGCCGGGCCGCCGCAGGTGACACGTACCTCAATCCGCGGCTGGGGGCTCGGGTGGCCGCCGCGCCGCCGCCGGGGCCGCCGGATGGTCTCTCGCAGCGTGAGGTCCAGGTCCTCACGCTCATAGCGCTCGGCCACACCAGCGCGGAGATCGCCGAGACGCTCAGTCTCTCCGTGCGCACGGTTGAGACCCACCGTGCGCACATTCAGCAAAAGCTCCGGCTCGGCTCCCGCGCGATGCTCGTGCGCTACGCGCTCGAGCATCGCCTGGTGCAGGCTGAGTAGTGCCCGCGTCCGGCGTGGCGCCCGCTTGCGGGCGGCGGGCTGGCGGTCGCGTCGCGCGGTGACCGAAGGACCTGGGGGCGTGCCGGGGGCACGTGACTGGCTCAATGGCCTGTCGGCGTATCGGGCTCGATGGCCTGTCGGCGTATCGGGCTCAATGGCCTGTCGCCGTATCGGCATCCTGGGTCGTGTCCCGGCTCGGTGTGCCGGCCGCGGCCCGAGTGAGCACCAGCAGCGGGCAGCGCGCGGTGCGGGCTAGCTGCGTCGAGATGCTCCCGTGCACGAGCCTTCCCACTGGGCCGTAGCCGCGCGATCCGACCACGAGGACGTCGACGGACGCGCTGTAGAGCGTGAGCTCCTCGGCAGCGATCCCGTAGGCGGCGTGCGGCTCGATCCCGAGGTCGGCGATACGGTCGCGCGCCTCGGCAACGGCCTCGTCGATCGCGTCGCCGATCAGGGGCACGCCGTCGGCAAGTCCGTACAGCGGCACGGACACCGCCTCAAACGCCGAGAGCTTCGCCCCGATGCGCTCGGCAAGCCCCCGTGCGACCTCGAGCGCGTGCTGGCTCTCGGGGGAGCCGTCGTAGCCGACGCCGATCTCGCGGACCACCTGCGGCCGCTTTCTGTATTCAGCTGGCGCGATCGCGACCGGGCACGGCGCGCCGTTGAGCGAGGCCCGGGTATCGTCGCCGATCAGCACCCTGCCGAGGATGCCCCGCCGAGAGGAGCCGATCACGAGCAGATCGGCTCCTACCT
Source organism: Solirubrobacteraceae bacterium (assembly GCA_035294345.1). GTDB lineage: Bacteria > Actinomycetota > Thermoleophilia > Solirubrobacterales > Solirubrobacteraceae > Palsa-465. The sequence goes on along the minus strand of DATGLC010000038.1, from coordinate 83,373 downwards.
CCTCGGCGAGCTCGTGAAGGCCGCGGCCCACCGATGCGGACCCTCTCACGTGCAGCTCGGCGTCGAGTCCGGCCTCGTCGCGTTCCCGCCTGAGGAGCTCGAGCCCGTGCTCGCGCTCGGATGCCTCGTACGCCGCGCCGCCGCGGCGGTACAGACGAGCATAGCCCACGTGGATGTACGCGAGCCCGACGGTGCCGCCGGGATCGCGCAGCACCTGGGCCAGCGCGATCGCGTCACGGCCACCTTCCTGCCCGTCCACTCCGACGATCACGTTTGCGAACACTCTGCTTCCTCCGTGTCTTACCGACCGCGCGTGCCCAGGCCGGTGGCGGCGACGGTGATGCTGCCGCCACCGTCGCGGGCGCTTGCCTGCGTGTCACCGGGGGCTCGGTGGCGTTGGGTTCATCGGCTCCTGCGCCGCCTGCAGCCTGGAGCACGCCGCTGACGCTATTCCGTCGCGGCGCCACCCGTATCCGGGCGCGTCCGTTTCCATTTTGCGGGTTATCACCGACCTCGGCGCCTTGCGAATGCGAGTAAATCGAGCGCGGTGACACGGTGACGGATCCGCGACCCAGAACGCTGACGACGGATGCGCTCAACGCGCTGCACCGCTGGTGGCGAGCCGCCAACTACCTGTCGGTGGGCCAGATCTATCTGATGGACAATCCGCTGCTGCGCGAGCCGCTTCGCCCGGAGCACATCAAGCCCCGTCTGCTCGGCCACTGGGGAACGACGCCCGGGCTGACGTTCATCTACGCGCACATGAACCGATTGATCAGGGAGCGTGGGCTCAACGCCATCTACATCACCGGTCCCGGGCACGGGGGCCCGGGCCTTGTCGCGAGCGCCTATTTGGACGGCACCTACAGCGAGGTGTACCCGCACATCGGGCTGGACGAGGAGGGCCTTCGACGGCTGTTCAGGCAGTTCTCCTTTCCGGGGGGAGTGCCGAGCCATGTGGCTCCCGAGACCCCCGGCTCGATCCACGAGGGAGGCGAGCTCGGCTATTCGCTGCTGCACGCCTACGGGGCCGTGCTGGACAATCCGGATCTGCTGGCCGTCTGCGTGGTCGGCGACGGCGAGGCCGAGACGGGGCCGCTCGCGGCCAGCTGGCACTCGAACAAGTTCCTCAATCCGCGCAGCGACGGCGCGGTGCTGCCCGTGCTGCACCTCAACGGCTACAAGATCGCCAACCCGACGCTGCTGGCGCGGATCCCGGAGGCAGAGCTTCGCCGGCTGCTGGAAGGCTACGGGTACGCGCCGCGCTTCGTCGCGGGCTCCGAGCCGGGGGCGATGCACCGCCTGATGGCCGCCGCGCTCGACGCGGCTGTGGACGAGATCGGCAAGATCCAGGGTCGCGCGCGTGCTCACGGACAGGTCGGCCGGCCGCGCTGGCCGATGATCGTGCTGCGCACCCCCAAGGGCTGGACCGGGCCACGGGAGGTCGACGGGCTGCCCGCCGAGGGGTCGTTTCGCTCCCACCAGGCGCCGCTCGGGCAGGTTCGAGACAACCCTGAGCACCTGCGCCAGCTGGAGGCGTGGCTGAGGTCCTACGGTCCCGACGAGCTGTTCGACGCGCGAGGGGCGGTTCGCTCCGAGATCAGGTCGCTGGCCCCGCAGGGCGAGCGCCGGATGAGCGCGAACCCGCATGCCAACGGCGGCCTGCTGGTGCGCGATCTCGAACTGCCGGACTTCCGCGATCATGCGGTGAGGGTGCGCACGCCGGCAACGGGAAGCAGCGAGGCGACACGGGTGTTGGGCGAGTACCTGCGCGACGTCATGAGGCTCAACCCGGACCGCTTCCGGATCGTGGGTCCCGACGAGACGGCGTCCAACCGCCTGCAGGCGGTGTTCGAGGCCACGGACCGCGACTGGCAGGCGGAGCGCCTTGATACCGACGAGCATCTCGCGCCCGACGGACGCGTGATGGAGGTGCTGTCGGAGCACCTCTGTCAGGGGTGGCTTGAGGGGTACGTCCTGACCGGTCGTCACGGCCTGTTCAACTGCTACGAGGCTTTCATTCACATCGTCGACTCAATGTTTAACCAACACGCCAAGTGGCTGAAGGTGGCTCGCCAGATCTCCTGGCGGCGTCCCATCCCCTCGCTGAACTACCTCCTCTCCAGCCACGTTTGGCGACAGGATCACACCGGCTTCTCCCACCAGGATCCAGGGTTTATCGACCACGTGGTCAACAAGAAGGCGGAGGTGATTCGCATCTACCTCCCGCCTGACGCAAACTGCCTGCTGGCCGTCGTCGACCACTGCCTGAGATCACGGGACTATGTGAACGTGATCGTCGCCGGCAAGCAGCCGGCACTTGACTATCTGACAATTGAAGAGGCGATTGCCCACTGCGCACGCGGGATCGGCGTCTGGGAGTGGGCCTCGAGCGACGCGGGAGCGGAGCCGGATGTCGTGTTGGCCTGTGCGGGTGACGTACCGGCGCTGGAGACGGTCGCGGCCGCATCGATCCTTCGTGAACGCCTGGGCGATTTGAGGGTGCGCGTCGTCAACGTGGTTGACCTCATGCGACTCCAGCCCGAGTCAGAGCATCCGCATGGCCTCTCGGACGCGGAGTTCGATGCGCTGTTCACGTCGTCACGGCCGGTGATCTTTGCCTACCACGGTTACCCTTGGCTGGTGCACCGGCTCACCTATCGGCGAGCGAACCACCACAGCTTCCATGTTCGCGGCTATAAGGAGGAGGGAACGACGACCACGCCATTCGACATGGTGATGCTCAACGACCTTGACCGCTTCCACCTTGTGATGGACGTGATCGACCGCGTGCCAGGGCTGGGCGAGCGCGCGGCGGCCCTGCGCCAGGAGATGACCGACGCGCGTCTGCGTGCGCGCGCATACACGCGCGCGCACGGCGAGGACCCATCGGAGATCCGCGATTGGACCTGGCCAGGCCAACCGGCGCAGGACGGCGCAGAACGGCTGGATGACGCGCCCAAGCGGGCGACCTGATTGCGCGTGCTCGTCGTCAACGCGGGCTCCAGCAGCGTCAAGCTGTCGCTGCTGGGCGCGTGCGATGAGACGCTTGCCCAGAGCGAGCTGCACGTCCCCGGAGCGACGATTGATGCAGGCAAGCTCCACCGCGCGATCGCGGGTGGGCTACGACGCGCGGACGCCGTGGGACACCGCATCGTGCACGGAGGCGACCGCTTCCGTGAAGCCGTGCGCGTCGACCGGGACGTGCTGGGGGCGCTCGCCGAGCTGGCGGACCTGGCGCCCCTTCACCAGGCCAAGTCGATCGCCGCGCTGCACGCGGTGAGCGCGGCGCTGCCCGCACTGCCGGCGGTGGCGTGTTTCGACACAGCCTTTCACGCGGAGATGCCCGAGGCGGCGGCGACCTACGCCCTGCCCCGCGCGTGGCGCGAGCGTTGGGCGTTGCGCCGCTACGGATTTCACGGACTTTCGCACGCGTGGGTCACCAGGCGCGTTGCGCAGCTGCTCGGCACAGAGGCGGCCGCGCTGCGGATCGTCAGCTGCCACCTCGGTGCGGGCGCATCGCTGTGCGCGATCGCCGACGGCCGGTCGCAGGACACGACCATGGGGTTCACGCCGCTTGAGGGGTTGGCGATGGCCACGCGCTCTGGAACCGTCGACGCGGGTCTTGTGTTGTGGTTGCTGCGCCGTGCGGGGCTTACGGAGGCTGAGCTCGCGCACGCGCTGGAGCACGAGTCGGGGATGCTCGGCCTGTGCGGAACGGCCGACATGCGCGAGGTGCTCTCGCGGGCAGGTGAGGGCGATCAGCAGGCGATCCTGGCGCGGAGCGTGTACCTGCACCGTCTGCGGTCGGGGATCGCCGCGATGACCGCGTCCATCGGCGGGCTCGACGCGCTCGCGTTCACCGGTGGAGTCGGCGAGCGCTCGGCCGAGGTCCGCGCTCAGGCGGCGGCGGGCCTCGGCTACCTCGGCGTTGAGATCGACCCCGAGCGCAACGGCGCCGACGCGGGAGACCGGGAGATCACCGCCGCCGGGGCGGATGTCAGGGTGCTCGTGGTGCGCGCCCGAGAGGATCTCGAGATTGCGGGGCAGGTGCGGGCCGTGCTGGGCGCTCGGTGATCTCAAGCCACGCGCCCGTTTGCGACGTCGGTTCCCGGAGCAAGCGCCGGCTCAAAGCACACCGGCCGGGGCGGCCGTCTCGACGGTGGAGGGCTACCGCCCGCGGGCGCTGACCAGCCGCTCTCGGTCAAACAGCGCCGAGACCACACGCCATCCCACGCGGTATGCGGCAAGGAGCGCCGCTCCGGCGCCGACCGCCAGCCCGAGCGTCGGGTGGATCACGTTGAAGGCGGTGAGCACGGCGAACGCCACCACCGGCAGGTTGCACAGCATGCTCAGCTGCTGGGCGGCGCGGATGTCCCTCGACAGCGTCGAGATCGCAAGGCCCACCCAGATCGAGAAGGCGGCGATCAGCGGCGTGAAGATCACCTGCGCGATCACGACCGGCGCCTGCAGTAGCGCAGGCGCCACGCCTGGGTGCGCGAACAGCTCGATGACGCACACGAACAGCCCGTAGACGAGGTAGGAGACCGCGACCGACGGCAGCAGCGGCGCCAGCGCCTTGCCGAGCAGCAGCTCCTCGCGGCGGACCGGGGTTGTCAGCACCGGCTCAAGCGTTCCCTGCGCTCGCTCGGTTACAACCGAAGCGGCGGCCACGAGCGCGGGCACGAGCGCCGGGATCCCGAGCATGTACAGCAGCTGATGCTGGTGGCTGAGCGGGACCGACGCCGAGGGGGGGAGGCGCAGGACGTAGATCAGGGGCTCTGCGAGGAAGACCGCGGGGATGACGCCCATCGAGACGAGCATGTAGCGGTTGCGCCGGTAGTCGCGCAGCTCCCGACGCAGGATCGCGCCCACCCGCCTGCGGCTGACGGGCGCGCTCACGGCCGCGCCTCCGGCGCCGGGTCGTCGATCAGCTGCAGATACACGTCCTCCAGGGAGTGGTGCCACTCGCCGATCGACAGCACGTCCGCGCCGGCGGCGACCAGCGCCCTGGTTGCGGCTGGCGCGGCCGCGTATGGGTCGCTGACCTCCAGCAGGTAGGTGGTGCCGTCCGAGCGGGCCGCCCCGTCGGCAGCGCGCGCACCGGCCGCACCGTCGGCCCCTGGCGCACCGTCGGCCCCTGGCGCGGCGCCTGGCGCACCGCCGGCCCCGGGCGCCGGCGCTTCGTCGGCCGCGCGCACGCGCCATCCCTCGACGCCGGCCAGGCCAGCGAAGACGCGGCCGGGATCGGTCAGGGGCGTGCGCGTGCGGACGGAGAGCGTACGGGCGAACAGCCGCTCGCGAAGCTCGGCCGGGCGGCCTATCGTGCGCAGGCGGGTGTTGAGGATCGCGACGCGATCGCACAGACGCTCGGCCTCCTCGAGCCGGTGGGTCGTCAAAAAGATCGTCACGCCGCTGTCGCGCAGCGAGGCGATCAGCTCGTGCACGTCGCGTGTGGCAACCGGGTCAAGGCCGGCGGTGGGCTCGTCCAGGAACACCACGGCCGGATCTCCTAGCAGCGCGCGCGCGAGCGCCACGCGCTGGCGCAGCCCCTTGGAGAGCGCGCCGCACAGGTCCCGGTCGCGCTCGAGCAGCTTGACCGCCCGCAGCGCCCGGTCGATGCGATCACGGGGGTCGGGGACCTCGTAGAGGTCCGCGAAGCACTCGAGGTTCTCTCGGACGCTCAGGCGCGGGTAGAGGCCGGGGGACTCCGGCATGATCGAGATCCGCCGGCGGATCTCGACCCCGTTTTCGGGCGTGAGCGGGATCCCCGCCACCATGGCGGTGCCCGCCGTGGGTGCGATCAGCGTCCCCAGCGTCCTGACCGTCGTCGTCTTGCCGGCCCCGTTGGGCCCCAGGAAGCCGAACACCTCGCCGTAGCCGATCTCAAACGAGACGTCCTCGAAGGCGACCCGGTCGCCGAAGCGCTTGCACAGACCGTTGACCGAGAGCGCCGGCCCCTCGCGCCCCGCGTGGGCTGCCTGCGGCCGGTCTCCACGTTGCCGCGCACCCCGCGCGCTCATGCATCCAGGATACGGGCGGGCGGGGGCGGGGTCAGCGGCGCGCGCCCAGCGCCCGCGCCACGGCGGCCCCAACCCGCCTGGCCTGGGCAGCGCAGGCCCGGAGATGGCCGCCGTTGCTGGGCCAGAAGCCCACGAAATGAAGCCCGGCGACCGGCGCATGCTGCGGGTCGCGGCAGTGAAGCGGCAGCCCACGGCCGTCCAGCACGCCCAGGTGGCCGACCAGCGGCTCAAGCCCGGGTCGATAGCCGGTGGCGCAGATCACCGCATCGGCCCGCACGCGGCTTGCGTCAGACAGCAGCGCGGTCTGCGCCTCGAGGCGGGCGATCGGCGCGATCACCCGCGTTCGCCCGGCCTTCAGCGCGGCCACGAAGCCGTCGTCCACGGCCGCGAAGCGCAGCGTCCGCCGGTGGGCGGTCTCCACCCCCTCCGGCGCGCGCGGTATCCCGTACGCGGTCAGGTCGCCCCAGATCATCCGCTGCAGCGCAAACCCGGACACGTCGCCCAGCGCCGCCGGCAGCCGTTCGCTGACGATCCCCCCGGGCTGCAGCGGGAGCCCCAGCCACTGGCGCGGGAGGATGTTTGGAGCGGTGCGCATGGACAGGCTCACGCTGACCCCGGCTCTGACCAGCAGCCCCGCGATGTCGATGCCGCTCACCCCCGCGCCCACGACCAGGACCTCGCGTCCGAGGTAGGGCTCGGGGCTCCGATACTGCTCGGCGTGCAGCAGCGTGCCCCGGAACGTCTCGCGGCCCGGCCAGTCCGGCATGACCGCGACCGCGTTGTAGCCGGTGGCCACGATCACCGCGAGTGTGAGCAGCGGGCCGCCGGACGTCTGCAGCGCCCAGCGCCCGTCCGGCGCGGCGTCGATCCGGGAGACCGCGGTCCGCACGCGCACGTCCAGCCGCTTGCGCCGCGCGTAGTCGTCCAGGTAGGCCACGTAGTCGCCCAGCGACGGGTAGCGTCCGCAGCGGCGCGGGATGCGCCGGCCGGGCATCCCAGACAGCGCCCGCACCGTGTTAAGCCGCAGCGCGGGGTAGCGCTCGCGCCAGCGCGCACCCGGCGTCGAGCCAGCATCGAGTATGACCGCTGCGATGCCGTGCCGCGCGAGCACCGCGGCCGTCGCCAGGCCGCTTGGCCCGGCCCCGACGACGACCGCGTCGTGCTCGGCGGGGCGCCCCGGCCCCCACGAACCCGTGGCGCTCGCGCACTCGGGACTCCACGAGGCTTCCGTGCTCGCCCGTCCCGGTCCCCCACGACCCCGCGGTCCTGCCGGCTCACGGCGGGCCCCGCTCATCCCGGTCGGTCCCGTTGGCGATGCCTCCACCTCCGCGCTGGCACCGGCGCTTTGCCTGAGAACCGCGGTCGCGTGGGCAACCCCTCAGGACTGGGTCAGATCGACGGTCACGCCGTTGAACGTGTTCGCCGATGGCGCGATCGTCGAGACGCCCTTGGTCCAGATCCCGTAGTGGGTGTCGGAGATCGTGTTGCCCGCGATCTCGATGCCGGACAGCGGCGTAACGGCGCTTGCCACGAGGATCCCCACGGTGCTGGTCACGCCGAAGTCAGGATCCCCCGTGAGGCCGTCGTTGGAGAGCGTGTTGTCGACGATCACGTTGCCGTCGAGGTCCTGGCCCGGGGCGTGGCTGTGGAGGGTGATGCCCGCCTGGCCGTTGCCGTCGGCGGTGTTGGCTGCGACCACATTGTCGTAGGTGCCCATGCCAGGGGCGGGAGCCGCCAGCAGGATCCCCGCGCCGGCCCCCTTGGTGCCGTTGGCGTCGACGGTGTTGCCGGTGATCAGGTTCTCGTAGATGCCGCCCATCGCCGGCTGGGGCGCGCCGGTCGCCGAGATCGCGTGCGGGTTGTGGCTGGCGAGCGTGATGCCGCAGTCGAGCACGTTGTCAAGTGAGCGGTTGCGGGCGATCAGGTTCAGAGCGGTAGGGCCGAGCTCGTCGGTCATGAGGATCCCGCCCGCGTTGCCGCGCACCGTGTTGCCGATCACCTGCGAGCGCGTCACCGACATGAGGTGCAGGCCCTCGCCACAGTCGCCGGGGATCTGGCCCTGCGGTGCGCACTCCCCGCGCGGGTGCGCGGCGAGGCCGCCGCGGTCGTTGTCGACGACGACGTTGTCTGCGATCGTCACCCCCGTGGTGCGCTCGGCGAGGATCCCCTCGAAGGTCGCGTGCTCGACGGTGAGCCCCTGCACGACCGCGCCCGCCGCGCCGGGGCCCTCGATCAGCACGCCGTTGGGGCGCCCGGTGGCGTCGATGACCGGATGGCCGACCCCGATCACGCTGACCTCGCGGGCGATCTGAACCTCCTGGCGATAGGTGCCGCGCTGCACGCGCACGGTGCCGCCGGTCCCCGCCAGCGCGATCGCGCGGTCGATCGACCGGCACGGCGCCGACCGTGTGCAGGCGCTGCGAGCCGCGCCCCGTGGCGAGACGTACAGGGTGCGGCCCCCGGCGGCGGTCGCCGCCGTCGCCGCCACACCGAGCGCCGCGGCGGTGGCCGTGAACGCGGCAAGCAGCCTCGCGCAGGTCCGCCCGCTCTTGGGAGCCCGCCGGTCGCCTCGCTGCCAGCTGCCTCGCTGCCAGCTGCCTCCCTGCCAGCTGCCTCCCTGCCGGGCGCCTCCGTGGATGGTTCGATCCCTCGACATCATCGCTCACCTCGCTGGTGTCACTGGTGCGGCCGCCCGCATCGAGCCTCCCGATGGGGTCCGCGTACTGCGATCCAAAAGCAGGCGCATCTGTACCGTGCTGCCGCCGGTGCGTCAACGGCGTGATTTCACGTACCGGGCGCGCCCGCGCATCCGGCCGGGGGCACGGCGCGCGCCGGCCGTCGTGGCGTAAGCTGCGGAGGGGCACGCGATGCAGCGAGTCACCGGACCGGCGCTTCGCAGGCTCCTGCGGACGATCGCCGCCATCGGCGATCTGGATGACCTGCGCTCGTTCCGCGAGCGGGTCGCCGGGCTCGTGGAGGAGCTGATCCCGGCCGACGTCACCTCCTACAACGAGATCGACCTGCGCAACCGTAGGGTCGCCGTGCTGACCGCCAGCGACACGGACTCGCTGGCGCGCCTCCATGAGGCCTTCGCCAGGCACGCCCACGAGAACCCGCTGGTGGCGCGCGCTCAGCGTCACCCCGGCGCGCCCCCGGCCCGCATCTCAGATCTCATACCCCACGCGCACTTTCGTCGCCTGGAGGTCTACGACCAGGTCCACCGTCCGCTGGGCGTCGAGCACCAGCTCGCGGTGTCGCTGCCGCCGACAGGCGGCCGGGTCGTGGGCCTGGCGCTCAACCGGGGCGGGGCGGACTTCGACGAGGAGGACCGTGCGCTGCTGGCGCTGCTGGCGCCGCACCTTCGCTCCACCTACCGTCACCTGCGGACGCGCGACCTGCTCGAGCGCGCCCTGCGGGCCGCCGAGTGGGGGACCGGCGCCCGGCGCGGGGTGCTGCTGATCGGCTCGGGCGGTCAGCTTGAGGGTGCGACGGCGGCCGCCGTCGAGATCCTTGACATCTCGGACGCCGGAGCGTTGCCCGAGCCGCTGCATCGGTGGGCGCGCGACCGTGAGCGACGCCGCACCCCGCTGATCTTGACCGTCGGCGGACGCGCGCTGGCGGCTCGCTGGCTGCCTGCGCGCGACGCCTGGGGGCCCGACGCCGTGATCGTGACGGCCGCCGAGCCCTCGGAGCGCGCCGCCGGCCCTGACTCCCCGCCCAGCCCCGAGCGCATGGCGCAGCTGGGGCTGACCCCGCGGGAGGGCGAGGTGCTCGCCCGTGTGGCCATTGGTGACAGCAACGTGCAGGCGGCCCGGGCACTGGGGGTCAGTCCAAGAACGGTCGAGAAGCACCTGGAGCGCATCTACGCCAAGCTCGGGGTCGCCAGTCGCACCCAGGCGCTGGCACGCCTTCGGGCTACATTCGACGGGTGAGCGGCACCCCGGCCTGGCACAGGCGCCTGGATGAGCTTGTGCGCCTGCGCGGCGTGCGCGACCGGATCGACCGCGAGTACGCGCTGCCGCTGGACGTCGAGTCGCTCGCCCAAGGCGCGCACATGTCGGCGGGGCATCTGAGCCGCCGCTTCCGCAAAGCCTATGGCGAGTCGCCGTACTCGTACCTGATGACGCGCCGGATCGAGCGCGCGATGGCCCTTCTGCGATCCGGCGAGCACAGCATCACCGAGGTGTGCTTCGCGGTCGGGTGCTCGTCGCTTGGCAGCTTCAGCAGCCGCTTCGCCGAGCTCGTCGGGGTCGCACCGAGCGTCTACCGGCGCGCCGAGGCGGGCGAGTACGAGGGACTGGCGCCGTGCGTGGCCCGGGAGCTGCGCAGGCCGCGCGGCCGATCGGTCAGGAATCGAGAAGCGAGCGCAGACACCGGGCAATAGGGTGTCGGCATGCGGATCACCATCCACGGGAGCTTTTTGCCCCACACTGACCCGGACGCCTCGCTCGCCTTCTACCGCGACACGCTGGGGTTCGAGGTGCGAAACGACGTCGGGCGCGGCGAGCTGCGCTGGATCACGGTCGGACCCCCGGGCCAGCCGGACACGTCGATCGTGCTTGCGCCGCCGGCGGTGCTGCCGGGCATCAGCGAGGACGAGCGGCGGACGGTGGCGGAGATGATGGCGAAGGGGACCTACGCGACGATCCTGCTGGGCACCGACGATCTCGAGGCGGCCTTCCAGCGGCTCAGGGACCGTGGCGCCGATATCGTGCAGGAGCCGACCGAGCAGCCGTACGGCGTTCGGGACTGTGCGGTGCGTGACCCGGCCGGAACCATGGTGCGCATCCAGCAGCTGCGCTGAAGCGGTGGCCTCGAGCCGTGAATCGCCGACAGCACCGCGGTCGCGATCACCCATCCAGCAGCTGCGCTGAAGCGGTGGCCTTGAGCCGCCGGCTGCACCGGCGCCTCGCTGAGCAGGCTCCGGCTGGCCGCCGGCTTCAAGCGCCCCCGTCTGAGGTGTCGGTCCCGGGCAGCGTCAGCGCGCGAGCCGGCGATCGATCGCCACCCCGGACGCGGGCGGTCCGGTCCACCTCTCGGTCGCCGGCTCGGTCTCGACCCCCCTGAGGCGCAGGAAGGCGTAGACGCCGATCACCACGCCGGCGAGCGTCCACAGCCCCCACGTGATCCCCTGCCCCAGCTGGGTGGCGATCGGGCCAGGGCAGGCGTCGGCGATCCCCCAGCCGATCCCGAACAGGATGCTGCCGGTGATGTGGCGGCGCTGGAGCGGCTGGTCAGGCCACCGGATCGGCTCGCCGGTCAAAAGCGCGCGCACACGCAGACGGCGCACCAGCCACAGGCCGGCGGTCGCCACGGCGACCGCCGAGGCGAAGAACAGGAACAGATAGGCGCTCTCAAACAGCAGCGCCTGACGGATCACCGTCGGACTGGTCATCCCGCTCCACGACAGCACGACGCCGAAGGCGATCCCGATCCCCAGCCCGGCAAGCCTGCGGCTCATGCGATCGCCCTGGTGATGAAGCTGACCGCGATCCCGGTCGCGAAGAACGTCGCCGTGGCGGCCAGGCTCGCGCGCGAGAGCATCGCGGTGCCGCTGAGCCCGTTGCCGGACGTGCAGCCGCCCGCGAGCTTTGACCCGTAGCCGATCAGCACCCCGGCGACGAGCAGGATCGGGGCGATCAGCGCGCGGTCTGACCCGCGCAGCGCCGCCGTCAACCAGCCGTAGCCGTGGAAGTCGGGCCCGCCGGCCGCCAGCGCGTAGCCCGCCGCGCCGACGATAAGGCCGATCAGCAGCCAGCCGCGCCAGTCGAAGTCCAGCGAGCGGGCGCGCAGCCGGCCGACGACCTCCGAGAAGCCGCCGGTGATCCCCAGGCGGCCGTTGAGCAGCAGCCGGCACGCGACAACGCACAGGCCCAGCACGGGGCCCGCGGCGTACCAGGGCATCTGTGGGTGCAGCACGTTCTCTCCTTCGGTGGTTGTGGAGCTGTCGGCTTCAGGCTACGGCCGTCGGCTTCAGGCTGCGGCCGGCGCTTGCCCGACGGGGGCCAGCTCGCCCGTCTCAAGCTCGATGCCCAGCCGCGCGAGCGACGGCACGCCGCCGTCGACGACGTGCAGCACGTGCCGGGCCCCGAAGCGCTGCAGCAGGCTTGCGGCGGTCGCGGCGCGCTGCCCGGAGGCGCACAGCACCGCGATCGGCCGCTCGGCGTCCAGCCCCTCGGGGATCGACGCGATGTCGTGCCAGGCCGCGAAGGTGGAGGAGGGCAGGTGGCCGGCGTCCCATTCGGTGCGTTCGCGGACGTCGAGGAGCTGAAGGTCCTCCCCGCGGCGGATGCGGTCGGCGAGCTCCTGGACGGAGAGCCGCTCGATCCGCTGGGCCTCGCGCTTCTCAAGCCGCCAGCTGGTCATCCCGCCGTGCAGGTAGCCGGCGAGCTTTCGCAGGCCGACCGCCACCGCCAGCTGTCCTGCGCGGCGGCCGTCCTCGTCGTCGCGGCCTATGAACACGACCTCCTGCTCGCGGTCGGCCAGCCAGGCGAGCTTCGAGCCAAAGCCGGCGCGGTGCATCGGGTTGCAGATCGCCCCGGGGATGTGCGCGTCGTCGAACTGCTGGTCGGTGCGCACGTCGACCAGCAGTGCGCCCGCGCGCCGCTTCTGCTCCACCTGCCTGGGGGCGAGCGCCATCAGCTCGACGCCCTCGGTCAGCAGCGGTCCCCGGTTGAGCTCCACGATCGCGCGGAAGTTCGGCGGCTGGGGGCCGAGCTTGGCGAGCGCCTCCTGCACGAAGCGGTCCTCGTCGTCGATCTGGAGCGTCGGGTTGTGCTCGCGCTCGAAGCCGATCGTCGAGCAGACCTTCATGTCCATCCCGGGCCCGCCGCACATCGATCCGCCAAGGTGCCCGGGCCACACCTCCACCTCGTCGCCCAGGTTCAGCAGCCGCTCGTGCAGCGAGCGGAAGATCCCGCGCGCGCCCTCGGACTTCTCGACCGCCAGGTCGGGCCGCGCGACGTCGCCGACGAACAGGGTGTCGCCGGTCAGCACCGCCCAGGGCTGGTCTCCGCGGCGGGTGTCGATCAGCGCAAACGCGGTGTGCTCGGGACGGTGTCCGGGGGTGTGCAGCGCGCGCACGCGCAGGGCGCCGAGCTCGAACTCATCGCCGTGCTCGAACGGCTGGTGGTCGTAGGAGGGCCGCGCCTCGCGGTGGATGTGGATCGTGGCCCCGGTCGCCGCGGCCAGGCGCCCGTGCCCGGATACGTGGTCGGCGTGGTTGTGGGTCTCGAAGATGTGCTCGATGCTGACGCCCATGTAGCGCGCGAGGTCCAGGTACTCATCGATCTCGAAGCGCGGGTCGACGACCGCCGCCACCCCCGCCTTCTCGTCGCCGATGAGGTACGAGGCGCAGCCGAGGTCGTCGTGGGTGATCTGGCGGAAGATCATCTGGCCTCCTGAAGGGTGGTTGTGGGATCGACGATCGCGCTCAGCTCGGCGAGCGACTGGCGCACCCCGGCGCAGACGGCCTCGCACAGCGCGATCAGGCTCGGATCGGCGATCCGGTAGTAGGCGCGCGGCCCCTCCCGGCGCCGCGCGACCATCCGCTCGCCGAGCATCAGCTGCAGGTGCTTGGAAACGTTGGCGTGGCCGGCCCCGAGCGCGGCCGCGAGCTCACCCACCGATGCCTCACCCGCGGCGTGCATCGCGTCGAGCAGGCGGACGCGCAGCGGGTCCGACAGCACCGAGAAGCGGCGGGCGATCAACTCCGCAAGCTCCGGGGTCAGAACGTCCATGCATCAAATCATACAACCATATGGTTGGATGTCAATACGACCGTAGCCCGGCACAGTGAGCCCCTGGAGCGCGCTGTGGTCGTCGCGGAGCCCTGCGGCGGGCGTGCCTCGTGTCGCGCAGCCTCGTGTCGCGGGGCCCTGCGGGCCGCGGGCCGTTCCCGGCGCTGTGCCTTGACGCCGTGAGCACTCAGCGCTGCGGTCGCGGGCCGTCGCGCGGTCGCGGGCCGTCGCCGGCGATGTGCCCTGCCGACGCCGTGGGCGCAAGCTCTGCGGTCGCGGGCCGTCGTCGCTCAGCTCGCCGCCGTCGCGCGCCGACCCGGTGTCCGCACCCGCCGCGAGAGGTGCGGCGGCCAGTCCAGGCCCCTGAGCATGAAGTGCCAGTACATGGCCGGAAGGCCGTAGCGCTTGAGCTGGTACATCGACCAGCGCTCCTTGGTGGTGTCGAACGGGAACGAGGGCGTGGGCTTGAGGTCGTAGTCGAACTCGGCCAGCACCAGCCTGCCGTAGCCGGTCACCAGCGGACACGAGGCGTAGCCGTTGTAGCGCGTGAAGCTCGACTTCGGCTCCCCGCGCATCGTCGCGATCAGGTTGTGCACCAGGACCGGCGCCTCCTTGCGGATCGCAGCGCCGGTCTTGGAGGTGGGCAGGCTCGATGCGTCGCCGAGCGAGAAGACGTTCGGGAAGTCGGGGTGCTGCAGCGTGTGCTTGTCGACGTTTACCCATCCGGCGGCATCGGCCAGCGGGCTGTTGCGCACCACGTCGGGCGGCCCCTGCGGCGGGGTGATGTGGATCATCGCGTACTCAAGCTCGACGCGGTCCTCGCCCTCCGTGCTCTGGAAGACCGCGCGGTGCTCGGCCGGCCGGATCTCGACGAGCTTGTGCTTGTACATCGTCTCGATCCCCTTGCGGGCGATCACGGCGTCGAGGGTCTTGGCGAACTCCTTGACGGAGAAGATCCCGGGCGTGCCCGACGCGTACACGATCCTTGAGCGCTCGCGCACCCCGGCCCGACGGAAGTGGTCGTCTGCCAGGTACATGATCTTCTGCGGCGCTCCGGCGCACTTGATCGGCGGTGTGGGGTTGGTGAACACCGCCGTCCCGCCCTGGAACTCACGCAGAGTGCGCCACGTGGCCTCGCAGCCGTCGTAGAGGTAGTTGGAGCAGATGCCGTCGCGGCCGATCTGGTCCACAGTCAGGCCCTCGATCGCCTCCCAGTTGAGCTTGATCCCCACGGCCACCACCAGGTAGTCGTAGGTGACGCGGTCGCCGCTCTCAAGCAGCACCGCGTTCTGCGCGGGCTCAAAGGCGGCGG
Organism: Solirubrobacteraceae bacterium; assembly: GCA_035294345.1. Taxonomy (GTDB): domain Bacteria; phylum Actinomycetota; class Thermoleophilia; order Solirubrobacterales; family Solirubrobacteraceae; genus Palsa-465. Next base: position 68,299 of record DATGLC010000038.1, on the reverse strand, counting down.
CGCGATCCTTGATCCACACCGCGCGCTTGGGCAGCACGTCGATCTCGTGGCGGCGACTGCGCTCCTTCGGTACCACGCCGCCGCCGACGAGCGTCCACAGCGGCTGATAGTCGTGGGTCTCCGAGGGCTCGATCACAGCCACATCGGGGTCTGCGAGCCGCCTGCACAGCTGCGCGGCCACCGTGACGCCGCCCGTCCCGCCGCCGACGATCACGATCTCGTGGTGCCGGGTGCGGCCGGCGCGCGCACTCTCGCCCGCACCCGGCCCGGGAGCGATGGGGGACACCGACTGGGTGCTCATGGGATCTCCTTCCTCTTGGCGGATCAGGCGCTGGTCGCGGATGCCGCCGCGGCCCGTTCCCGCTTGCTGTGAGAATAGCTCTTTGCTTGACGGAAGGCAAATGGCGCCGAGCGACCCTGGGCCCGCCGGGCGAGCGCGGGGGCTGTGGCCCGTGGGTGGGCGCGGGCGGCTGTGGCCGGTGAGCCGGCGCGGGCGGCTGTGGCCCGTGGGCGGGCGGGCGGATCTGGCCCGGGGCGGGCGCGGGCGCCTACGGCCGCTCGCCGAGTGAAACCGGCATGCCGATCATGCTCCCCCACTCGGTCCAAGAGCCGTCGTAGTTGCGCGTGCGAACGCCCAGCAGCTCGTGCAGCACGAACCAGGTGTGGGCGCTTCGCTCGCCGATGCGGCAGTAGGTGATCGCCGGCGCTGCGAGGTCCACGCCGCGCGACGCCATCCTCGCGCGCAGCGCCTCGTCGGCGAGGATGCGGCCGTCCTCGCCGACCGCGATGTCCCACGGCACGCTCAGCGCGCCCGGGATGTGGCCTGGACGCTGGGCGGCCTCCTCCGGGTAGCCGGCCTCGGTGAGCACGTCGCCCCGGTACTCGGCGGGCGTGCGCACGTCCAGCAGCTGCACCCCGTCGGCGATCGCCGCCTGGACGTCGCGCCAGCCGGCGCGCAGGTCGCGCCGGCGCCGCGGAACGCGCACCTCGGTGCTGGCGTTCTCGACGGGCTCCTCACGCGTCAGGGGCCGCTGCTCGCGCACCCAGGCCTGGCGGCCGCCGTCGAGGATCAGCAGCCGCGTGGCACCGTAGAGCCGGAACAGCCAGAACGCAAAGCACGCGTACCAGTTGCTCTTGTCGCCGTAGAAGACCACGGTGCGGCCGGGCGCCAGGCCGATGCGGCGCCATAGCCGCGAGATCGCCTCCTGATCGGGGACGTCCCGTGTCACCGGGTCCTGGAGGTCAAGTCGCCAGTCAAGGCAGTGCGCGCCCGGGATGTGCCCGAGGCGGTAGATCAGCGGGCGCTCGTCGACCTCGCAGATCACCAGCTCATCGTCGCCCAGCCTGTCGTGCAGCCAGGCCCCGTCGACAAGCACTCGCTCTCGCCGGCTCACCTCTGCAGTCCGGCCAGGTAGCCGTCGATCAGCTGCTCGCCCGAGACGGTCAGCAGCACCCGTCCCTCGATGCGGCGAAGCGGCGCGTTGGCGCCGGTGAAAAAGCCTCCCAGGCCGCGCCTGTCGTACCCGTGTCGCGCCCCGATCGCTGCCCACTCCTCGCCCGCGACGCCGTGCCGGCCGCCGCGCTCGTAGACGTCGATCAGCACCCGCAGGTAGCGCTCCGGCCGGCGGCGCTGCGCGCCCGAGCCGCGCTCGCCCGCCTCCAGCTCGTTGAGGTCCCGTTCGATCCTGCTCACCGACGAGCGCACGCGTGACAGCTCGGTGCGGATCGCCGCGAGCGCGTGCTGGGCGTCTGGGTGTGATCGTGCGCGGTCGGCGGCCATCGCACGCAATCCTAGGCCGCGTTTGGGCCGGTCCGGCACGGGTAGCTCCGCCAGCAGCATGACCGCCGCCGGCCGCCCGTCTGGCCGGCCGGCGCTCGCCACATCCAGACCATGCGAGGAGGCGGATGAGATGACCAGCGAGAGCGACGACGCGCGCGGGGCCGAGATCGTGCCCAGGGCCGAGGGCGTGCACCGGGTCCAGGGTGAGCCCACCGTCCATCAAGCGCACGGATCCCGGCACGGCCAGGGGAGCGCGGCCGTCGGGCCGGCGCCGCGCGGGATCCTGGCGCCCGAGCGCGCGCGAGAGCGCGAGGAGGTTATTGCGCTGCTGACCAGGGCCTACTCAATGGAGATCGAGACCGTGATGAGCTACCTGGCTGCTTCGATCAACCTCGACGGGATCCGTGGCCGTCAGATCGCCGCCTGCTTGGCGGACGACGTGGCGGAGGAGCTCGGTCACGCGCGCCGGTTCGGTGAGCGCATCAAGGAGCTGTACGGCGTCGTGCCCGGCTCGCTGGAGCTCTCTTTCGAGCAGGCTGCCCTGCAGCCGCCCGAGCACCAGACCGACGTCGAGCGGGTGATCCGCGGCGTGATCGCAGCCGAGAGCGCCGGAATCGACCACTACAACCTGATCGTGGGGCGCACGGCGGAGATCGACCCGGTGACCGCCGACATGGCCACCGAGATCCTCCACGACGAGGAGCGCCATCGCAGGCGGTTTGAGGGCTATCTGCGCGAGTACGACGACCGCCGCTCACCCGGGCGCGGCGGCGATCGCAGCGCCTCTGACGGCGGCGGCGATCGCAGCGCCTCTGGCGGCGGGGATCGCAGCGCCCCTGGCCGACACGGCGATCGCAGCCCCTCTGGCGGCGACGGGGATCGCGGCGCCCCTGGCCGACACGGCGATCGCGGCGCGGCCGCGTCCGTGGAGGGATCCTCCCGATGACCGCGGGGGCGTCGCTGGTCCTGATCGCGATCGGGGCGATCCTCCGCTACGCGGTGACCAGGAGCGTGAGCGGGGTGGATCTGCGGGTCGTGGGGCTCGTGCTGATGATCGTGGGGATCGTTGGGCTGGTGCTGTCGCTGCTGGAGATGGCCCTGTGGGCGCCGCGGCGGCGTGCGCGCACCGTCGACCCCGGGAGCCCGGATGGGCGCGGGGTCGACCCGACGCTCCGCGATCAGTAGAAGGAGTGCATCAGGATGCTCTGCAGGCGGCGCGTCGCGGTGAGCGCGTCGACCGCGATGCCGAGCTCCTGCACCACCGAGCCTCGAACCTTCAGCACCGCGGTGCCTGCGCCCAGGCGCGCCAGGTACCAGTAGTTGAGGCCCACGCGCAGCGGCGGCTGGGCGTGCAGAGCGGCTGCCGCGGCGGCGATCGCCTCCCCGGGGCGCACGCCGTCGAGCGAGTAGTGCGGGTTGGACGTCGATGCCCACACCACGCGGTCTCGGTAGAGGCGGCGCTCGCGGGGCGCAAGCTCGGCCAGCAGCCTCGGCGACGCGTAGCCGGCCCGCACCCCGATCGGCGTCAGGCAGAAGAAGTCGACGTACCGGCGGCCTCTGTCGGCGTGGCGGCGGTAGAGAAAGCGGGCGCGGGCGCGGGTCATCCCGAGGCTGATCTGGCCGATCGTGGTCTGCGTCATGCGGCCGGTCGCCGCGGGGCAGCGCGGCACCACCGGCACCGGGACGACGTCCGCCCGGCTGGCCGCAGACGCCGACCCGCCGGCGTTGGCGGCGCTCACCACGCAGATCAACGTCGTGCCCTCGTCCAGGTCTCCGACCCTGTAGGTGGGCCCGGTCTGAAGCGCAAGCGGAGTGCCGTTCCGATACCAGCGATAGGAGAAGCCGGTCGGCGAGCCCGCCCAGGAGCCGGTCGAGCAGCGAAGCGTATGGCCGGGGCGCGCGGTGCCGCTGATCACCGGCGCTGACGTGCTCGTTGGGGCGGTCCCGGTCCCGCCGCCAGACGGCGGGGAGCTCGCGGTGCAGGTCACCGGTGACAGCCGCCCGATCTTCGACGCGATGTTCTCGGCAAACCAGATCGCGCCGTCCGGGCCGACGGTGATGCCATCCGCCGCCGAGCCCGAGGGCGACGGGTACTGGGCGGCGGCGCCACCGGTGGTTATGCATCCAACGCCGGAGCCGTCGGTGAACCACATGTTGCCGTCCGGCCCCGCCACGATGCTCCACAGCGCGGAGTAGGCCGATCCGAGCTTGAACTGGGTGACCGAGCCCGACGGCGTGACGCGCCCGATCGTCTGTCCGTTGCCCCCCTCGGTGAACCACATGTTGCCGTCCGGGCCCTTGGCGATGCCCAGCGGGTAGCCGTTCAGGGACGCCGGTGGCGCGGGGAAGGAGCCGACCACCTGGCCCGAGGTCGTCATCTCGCCGATCCGGGCTGAGCCGGACTCCGCAAACCAGAGGTTGCCACCGGGCCCGGCGGCGATGTTGTCGGCGTCGGTCGCCACGTTGCCGCCGGCGGTCGTTGCGAGCGTCGCGCCCGGGACCGGGTACTCGTGGCAGGTGGCCGCGTCGCATGCACTCGCACCGTCCGCCAGCTGGCAGGGAGCGCTTCGCGACGGCGCGAGCGTGCCGATCGTGTTGGTCGCGGCCTCGACGAACCAGAGGTTGCCGTCGGGGCCCACCGTGATCCCGTCGAGGCCGGCGTAGGTGGAGTTCCCCGGCTGGAAGCTCGGCAGCGTGAACTCAACGCTCGGCGAGCCTGACGGTCCGATGCAGCCGATGCTCGAGTTGCCCTCGTCCGTGTACCACAGCGCTCCGTAGGCGGAGACGATCCCCGTCGTGAACGCCGAAGGGTCCGCCGCGCTGAGCGAGCTTGCCTGTCCGCCGACGGTCATCTGCAGGATGTCGGCCCCGCCGTCGGTGTACCACAGGTTCCCGTCGGGCCCAGCGGCGATCTCGTACGGGTTGATCCCAAAGTTGAAGCTCGACGGGGTTGCCGGGTACTCGGTGATCGACGGCGTGGCCGCGCGCGCCGCGCTTGCGCACAGCGTGAGCAGCAGCAGTGCACCGGCGACCGCGGCGGTCCGAAGGCTCGCAACCGCGCCGGCGCCGGCTCTGCGTGTTCTCGCATCGCTCATGAAAGGAAGGTCACTTTCCGTGCCTCGGCGAGCGAAGGTCGCTTTCCGTGCTTCGGCGAGCCGCCTCAGCTCGCCGGCTCTCCGGGGCCGCTGATCGCCGCCAGGCGCAGCTTCAGAGCGCGGATCCGATCGGCGGCCGTCTCGATCCCTGGATCGCGCAGGGCCCCGCGCTCGGCCAGCGCGAACGCGAGACGGCCGAGCTCGCCGTAGGCCCCCGCCAGGTCGTGCTCGACCTGCGTTCGCTCGACCGTCTCCCGCGCTCGTGCGGCGGCGCGCTCGGCAGCCTCTTTGACCCTGTCGATCACGTAGATCCGCTCCGGTCCCGTGGTGCATCGTCGATCTGCAGCAGCCGGCGGATTCTCGGGCCCGCCGAGCCGGCGAGCCTGAGGAGATCACCCCATCTTTAAGCGCGTGGCAGTCGCGGGCGGGCCAGAGGTCGCGTGGGATGACCGTCCGCCGGCCGGCCGGCACCTTCAGACGACCAGCGGTTCGCCATCCTGGAGCGGCCGCTGCGCGACCCCGTGGTCGATCTCGGCGACGCTTCGCGGGCGGCGTGCTCTTGCTCCACCGGCGGTCGGCACCCAGATCGCGGCGCTCAGGGTCCCAGCGGTCGGGATCGGCCGGCGGGGTCACGTGACGCTCGAGCCCGTCGCGGAGCGATTCCGCTGCCCGATCTGCCCGCGGCGATCTTGGTCGCGCTTTGCGATCGGCGGCTGCGGCGGATGGCAGGCTTCCTCTACGCGCCCTACGTAGCTCTGAGAGCGGGCGCCGGAGGAGATGCAGCCCGGCCGAGCGCTCCGGCCGGCATCATCTGCGGCAGCGAACGATGGTGAAGGTGTGAGGTGCGGACCGAGGCGAACAAGCGGCTCGTCGGGCGCCTCGTTGAGGAAGCGGACGCCGGGCGCAAGCCGATGTTCTCGACGAGGTGGCTGCGGCGAGTTCGCGCAGCGCGCTGGGGCCTGGGTGAGCCGTTCTCGTATCCGCGCTCGGGGCCGAGGACGGCCTGACCCGCCTGCCTCAGCTTGGGATCGCGCCCCGTTAGCGTTTGAACTCGACTGTGGTTGAGGTCCCGGAGAACAAGATGCGGGCGCGCGAGCCGGCGCCGTCGCTGTCGATCGGGCAGGTGGCCGAGCGGGCCGGCATGAGCGCGTCACGGATCCGCTTCTATGAAGCACGAGGTGTGCTGCCCCCGCCCGAGCGCTCGGCGGGCAGGCGGCGCTACCGGCCAGAGGTGCTCCGGCGGCTGGCGATCATCGACGCTGCGCAGCGCGTGGGCTTCACGCTGGCCGAGATCCAAGATCTGATGGCAGCACGCGACGGACAGGCGCACGAGCGGCTGCGCGAGCTCGCGCTTCTGAAGCTCCCCGAGCTCGATGAACTGATCGAGCGGGCGAGCTCGGTCCGGCGCGTGCTGCGGATCTGCAGCACGTGCGAATGCGAATCGATCGACGTGTGCCGGATGTTCGACGAACGCGTCCTGCCGCTGCGCCCGGAAGCGCGTAGTGGCAGTCGGCGATCCGGACGTCCTCGCGCGGACACTCCGCCCGCCGCTCCTTGACTTCAAGTGCGGTTGAAGTGCGATGCTGGTGGCTGCGAGCGTGAGCGAGCCTGCCAGGAGAGCGAGCGGATGACGTATGTGATCACCGAGCCGTGCATCGGAACGAAGGACCTCTCGTGCGTTGAGGTCTGCCCGGTTGACTGCATCCACCCAACGCCGGAAGAGCCCGATTTCGATGACGAGCCGCAGCTCTACATCGATCCCGAGGAGTGCATCGACTGCGACGCGTGCGTGGAAGCCTGCCCGGTCGACGCCTGCTTCGCCGAGGACCAGGTCCCCGAAGAGTGGCGGGACTACATCCAGCGCAACGCGGCCTACTACCAGCGGCGCGCTTAGCGCGCATCGCCACCGCTCAGGCTCTTGAAAACCCACCAGAGGGAGCTTCGCCATCTCGCGGGGCGTCTGATCGCGGCCAGCGCGCTGGCCGGGCTGGTGGCGATCGGGGTGCGCGCGGGTTGGGGCGGAGCGCCGGCGCGGGCACTCGAGGGAGCGACCTTGTTCCTCGCCGCCGCGGCGTATGTCGCTCACGTCCTCGCCCATCACGAGACCCTCCGCCAGACGTTGAGCCGGGCGATCCTGGTGAGCGCATTCGCGCTGTGGGGGATCGTGCAGATCGCGCCGGGGCTTCCCGGCAGCGCTGTGCTCAACGACGTGGTGATCGTGCTGTTCGTGGTCGACCTTGCGGCCATCATCAGCCCATGGCTCTGAAGCCACGCGCATGATGGGCGGCGTGCTCGACACGCGGTCGCGGCCGCTGCGCGATCTGCGGATCTCGGTCACCGACCGGTGCAACTTTCGCTGCACCTACTGCATGCCGAGAGAGACCTTCGGACGCGACTTCGCGTTCCTGCCACGTGCCGAGCTGCTCACCTTTGAGGAGATCACGCGATTGGCCCGAGCGTTCGCTCGCGAGGGCGTGAGCAAGGTTCGCCTCACCGGAGGCGAGCCGCTGCTGCGGCGCGGCCTCGAGCAGCTCGTGGGAATGCTGGCCGGCATCGGCGGCATCACCGATCTCGCGCTGACCACGAACGGATCTGCGCTGGCCGCCAAGGCCGCGGCGCTGAGGGCCGCCGGCCTGAACCGAGTTAGCGTGAGCCTTGACGCGCTCGATGACCACACGTTCGCGGCGATGAACGACGTCGGTTTCCCGGTCGGCCGGGTGCTCGCTGGAATCGAGGCCGCCCGCGCCGCGGGGCTGGTGCCGGTGAAGGTCAACATGGTCGTCAAACGCGGAGTCAACGACCACCGCATCGTCGAGATGGCCGACCACTTCCGCGGCACCGGGCACATCCTGCGGCTCATCGAATACATGGACGTCGGCACCACCAACGGCTGGCGCATGGACGACGTGGTCCCCGCCGCCGAAATGCTCGCCGCGATCAACGCGCGCTGGCCGCTGGAACCGATCGATCCGAGCTACGCGGGCGAGGTAGCGACCCGCTACCGCTACCGCGACGGCGGCGGCGAGGTCGGGATCATCGCCTCAGTAACGCGGCCCTTCTGCGGCGCCTGCACTCGGGCGCGACTCTCCGCCGACGGCAAGCTCTACACCTGCCTCTTCGCCGCCCAAGGGCACGACCTGCGGGCCCTTCTGCGCGGCGGCGCCAGCGACGAGGACCTCCAGGCCCGCATCCGGGCTCTGTGGGGTCAGCGCGCGGACCGCTACTCCGAGCTGCGCCACGCCGGCACCCGACCGCGGCCGAAGATCGAGATGTCCTACATCGGCGGATAAACCGACCTTCCTCCGTGACCGCCCGACGCGCGCGCCCCGCTGGCGCTCCACGCCGATCCCCAACCCTCGGCCGTAGTTACGGTGAGGCTCGGGGGCGGTTGGTCGCTTGGTCGTCGTCGGCTCGGTGCTCGCGGATGATCAGCTCGCGGCGTGAGTGGATGCCAAGCGCGGCGTAGATCTGCTGCAGGTGGTTGTCGACCGTCTTGGGGGAGATCGTGAGGGCGCCGGCGATCTGGGCGTTGGTGAGGCCGCGCCCCGCCAGTTGGGCGATGCGCTGCTGCTGAGCGGTCAGTGAGGGGGCTTGCGCATCGTCGCGGCGCCTGCGCCTGCCACCGCAGGCGGCGAGCTCCGCGCGTGCCCGGCGCGCAACCCGGCCGGCGCTGCTGCGCTCCGCAAGTCGCAGCGCCTGCGCCAGCGGAGCCCGCGCCTCCCGCGGCCGGCCGGTGCGGCGCAGATGCTCGCCCTGGGCGACGAGCGCCTCCGCGTGGGCGATCGGAAGCGCCAGCGGCGCGAGCTCCTCGACCGCCCGCCGAAAGCCAAGGTCAGCCTCATCGCGCCTCCCTTCGGCTGCCGCCAGGCGGGCGCGGCCGAGCGCCAGGGTTGCTGCCGGCCAGCGGCATCCCAGCGGCCGGGCGAGCGCCTCCACGTCCGCCAGCGTCGAGCTGGCAAGCTGCGGGCGGCCGGCGGCGAGGTGCGCCTCGACCGCCACGTCCGCCCACGGCACGATGCACGGGTGACGCCATCCGCTCGCGCGCGCCACGCAAGCCGCGTCAAGCATCAACTCAGACGCCGCCTCGGCGGCGCCGTCGGCCAGCGCCAGGCGCGCGTCGAGCAGGTCCAGCCACAGCGACACCGGGGCGTGGTGGCCGTCGGTGATCGAGCGTCGAACTGCGCGGAGGGCCTCCAGATGGGATGCGGCCTCGGCGTCGCGCCCCAGCTCGGTCAGCAGCACCGCGCAGGCGAGGTCGAACCAGGGCGCCATCTGAAGCTCGCTGACGGCGCCGGCGCTGCGCACGAGCTCCAGTGCCTCGAGCGGACGTCCGAGCCGGTGCATGACGTCGGCGTAGGAGATCGCCAGCGCATTGATCAGCATCGGCGCTCCGTCCTCCACGGCCGACGCGAATGCCCGCTCGAACACCCGCGTGGCCCCCTCAAGGTCCTCCGTGAGCTTGCAGGCGTTGAGCGCGTGAACCGCGATCGTCCAGCCCCAGTCGCGATCCCCGTGCCCGATCTCGTCGACCATCGGAATCGCCTCGCCCATCATCCGCGCACCGTCGGGGTCGCCGCCCAAAAGCAGCGAGTATGCGCGCAGCGCCATCAGCAGCCGCCGCATGGGCCATCGGGGTCCGCCGAGCTCCAGCGCACGCTCGACCGTGGCGCTCACCCAGTCCGTCGGCGACGCGATGTGGCAGGTGACGGCGGCGTCGGCGAGCACGGCTGCGGCGTTCGCAGGGTCATCGCGGACGGCCTCGGCCGCCGCCTCGTACAGCCGCTCGGCGCTGACGGGGTTGCCCCCGACGACGGCCATGCGTGCCAGCAGCGTCAGCACCCGCGAGCGCGGCTCGTTCCCGATGCCGGTTCGCTCAAGCAGCGCCTCGCACGCCCGTCGCGCGTCGTCCAGGCGGCCGCGGGCCGACAGGGCGGTGGCGTGGTCGAGCAGCAGCTCGACGGAGGCCGCGGGTCCCGCAAGCGCGACGGCGCTGGTCATCAGCGTGTGTGCTGAGGCCAGCGCACCCTGGGCGAGTGCCTCACGCCCGCCGCGCCAGGCGATCTGCACGGCCAGCTGGTCGCCGACCAGTCCGCCGCGGACAGCGTGCTCGACGGCGACCGCATCCGGCTCTCCGGCGCGCGCCAGGAGGCGAAACGCGCGCGCGTGCGCGCGCTGACGGGCCGCGGGAGCGAGGCTGTCGACGAGCGCCTGCGCGAACAGCGGATGTACGAATGTGCTTTGCTCGCCGTCGAGATCGTCGAGCAGTCCGGCGTTCACAAGCCGCCCGTGGCAGCCCAGCCAGGCTTCCTCGTCGAGCCCCGCCAACGCCCCGGCGAGCGCCGGGGGGAAGCGAACCCCGAGGATCGCCGCCGCGCGCACGTACTCGAACGCCGGCTCCCCCAGGCCGACGAACCGTTCGAGCAGCAGCCTCTGGCCGAAGCCCGTGCCCGATGGGCCCGGAGCTGGCAGCGGCGCGCCGGTGCCCAGCGCAGCGGCCGCGAGCTTGAGCAGCAGCGGCGAGCCGCCGCAGGCGTCGACCGCGCGATCGCGCTCGGATCCCTCGCTTGCGCCGCAGTCGGTCAGCAGGCGCACGGCCGACGGGCGGCTGAGCGGCTGCAGTCTCAGGACGGTCGCCTGGCCGGACGCGGCGAGCTCCTGCGCGAGTGCGGCCGCCGCGGCCGGCTCGCTTCGCAGCGCTCCGAGCACGAGGATCCTCGTGCCCGCCAGGCGCCGGCAGACGAACTCCAGCAGCTCCAGGGAGTCCGCGTCGGCCCAGTGCAGGTCGTCCAGCGCCAAAAGCAGCGGCGTCTCGGCCGCCCTGGCGGCGAGCAGCCTGAGCGTGCGATACAGCCGCGCCGGCCGGCCGCCAAGCCGCGCGAGCTCCTCGGCGTCGACCATCGCCTCGGCGTCCAGGGCCGCGAGCGCCTGGCCGATCACCCCGAACGGCAGACGGCGCTCGGTGGGGCTGCCGACGCCCGTGGCGATCCGGTAGCCCGCGCTGGAAGCCGCCGACCGCGCGAGCGTCAGAACCGATGTCTTGCCCACTCCGGGGGCCCCGAGGAACAGCAGCGTGGTGCCCGTCCCACCAGCCGCGGTCTTGAGCGCCGCGAGGATCGCGTCGCGCGCGCCCTCGCGCTCCAGCAGCCGCATCGGGCCTCTGGCGAGCGCTTCGCGCTGCGGCAATGCCGGTGATGGGCGGAGATCCTGCGGTCTGACCATCCCGGCCATTCGGCTTTCAGCCCTCCAGTGACGACCCTCCCCGCAGACTGTATCGGCGCCTGGTCGCCCCGGGAAGGAGGCCGCGGCCAGCCCACCGCCGCGGGTCCTCTGGGTCCGCTCGGGCGGGAACCGCTCGGGCGATGAGCAGTCGGGCGGGAACCGCTCGGGCGATGAGCGGTCGGGCGGGAACCGGGCCAGGCGGACCCGGGCAGGCAGAGACCGTGCGGGTGAGAGCGTGCGGGTGAGAGCCGGTCGGCGAAAACCGGTTTGGGCGATAGCCGGTCAGGCACGACCACCGACGCCGGCGGCCTGACCGCGGGAGGCGGGGACCGTTCGGGCGGCACCGGGAGGGCCAACCGCGTCCGGTCAGCGGGGAGCGCTGGCCGGACGCGTCCCGTCAGGTGGGCAGGAACTGCCCGTGCGCCCGGTCAACTGCCCGCCGGCACGCTCACCACCGTCCGTACCAGCGCCGCCGACCGGCGCCCGCCTCGACGCCGCCGACGAAGAAGCCCAGCAGCCAGATGGCCAGGGCGATGATGAGGACGATCCAGAGGGCGTGGACGGCAAACCCCAGGCCGCCGAACACGGCGAGGATCAGCAGCAGCGCGATTAGAGCGATCATGGGTTCTGGTTACCCGCTGGCGGGCCGCGCCAAACCGGATCGCGCCCTGCTCCGGCGACGGCCGCATCGCCCCGCGCCCGGTCTCCGAGCCTCAGCCGCAGGGAGTCCGCGCCCGGCGATGACTCGGTGCGCAGCTCGTTCGCCATCCCGGACAGCACGGCGAGCCCATGCGCCGCCCCGTCCGAGCGCAGGCTCCCGGAGGGAAAGCCCCGGGCGGTGAGGACGAGCTCGGGGCGCGCCGCTTGAAGCGAGAATCGAAGCTCGCTGGCGCCGGCGGCACGGCCGAGCGCGCCCACCGCTTCGGCGACGTCCGCCATGTCCGCCGCGCGATCGACCGGGAACCGCTCGACCGCCGCAAGGGCTCTAAGCACGCTTCCCAGCACGCGGTCCACGAGGGTCACGGGGGATATCCGCACCAGCACCTCGCCCCGGCGCCCGCTCGGATGGGCGCGGTCGCCGTCGGCGGTCGGTTCGCTTGCGCGCTGCGGGCCGTGGGCGGTCGGTTCGCTTGTCCGCTGCGCGCCGTCGGCCGTCGGCGCTCCCGCCGCCTCCTGGCCGTCATCCGTCGGCGCGCCGCCGGGTCCGCGGCTCGCCAGCGGCTCGCCCCCGTCACGGTGGCTTGCCGGGCCCCGGCCCCGTCGGAAGCGCAGCCGCACGATCGTGCCGCCGCCGGCGCGCTCGGTGAACTCCGCCCGCTCGGCGAGCGCCGCCATCACGAACAGCCCCACCCCCATATGACCCTGGGGCGGGGCCTTCAGCCGCCGGATGCCCCGGCCCCGGTCGGCGACCTCCACGTCCACCCCGTCCTCGGAGACCGTGACCTCGACCCGCATCCTTCCGCCGCCGTCCGGGTAGGCGTGCAGGACGACGTTGTTGCACGCCTCGCTCACCGCCGTCCGCAGATCGTCAAGCACCTCGGGCGCGAGCTCTTCGGCCTCGCCGAGGCCGCCGAGGGCGGCCCGCACCACGGACGGCGAGTGGGGTCGAGCATCCAGCTCGACGCGGACGTTGTCGGCGTTGGGCGTCACGACCGTCTCATCTCGCCCTACCCACGGATCCGAACGCGAAACACGGCGGCTCCGAAGCGGGCGCCACGGCGGCGCCTGGGCCGGCGCGCCCCAAGCGCGAACCGCCGCATTGAATGCTCGGCGGCGGTGCTGTCATGGCCTCAATGCAAGCAGACCCGGCGCGCGGGTCCGCCAGCAGCCCACGGATCGCGCTGCGCCTCCTCGGCTGGGGGTGGTCAGCACGGTCTGGCCAGGGGGCCTGGCCAGCAGGGTCTCGTCAGCTGCTTCTGGTCAGCCGGGACCCGGCGTGGGGTTGTCCATCAGCTGCGCCAGGCGGACAAGCGCCGCGCGCAGGAGCCTTGAGACCTGCATCTGCGAGACGCCAATCGCCTCGGCGATCTGCGTCTGGGTCAGGTCCTCGACGAAGCGCAGCCGCAGGACCCTGCGCTCGCGCTCGGAGAGCTCGCGAGCGGCCGCCGCCACCGAGACGAGCGTGTTCACCGACTCAAACCCCGGATCCACCCAGCCGAGCGACTCGCCGAGGGTGGCGGCGTCTCCCTCGCCGTCACGCTCGGTGCACGGCGCCTCCAGCGACGCGGCATGGTGCGCCGCTCCGGTCGCCAGCGCGTCGAGCACGTCGTCGAGGCTCCATTCGAGGTACTGCGCGAGCTCGTACGCGGTCGGCGCCCGTCCGCTGCGCGCCGACAGGCGCTCTGTCGCCCGGTTCACCGCGAGCGCCATCTCCTGCGCACCCCGTGTCACGTGGACCGCCCAGCCGCAATCGCGGAAGTAGCGCTTGAGCTCGCCGAGGATCGTCGGCACCGCGAACGACGCGAACGCGGTGCCATGCGACGGATCGAACCTGTCGATCGCGTTCACCAGACCCAGGTTGGCCACCTGCAGGAGGTCGTCCAGCGGCTCTCGGGCGCCCATGTACCGTCTCGCCAGCCGGCGCGCGAGTGGCTGGTAGCGGAGCACGAGCTCCTCCCGCGCGGCCACATCGCCCTCCACCTGCCAGCGGTGAAACAGCTCGTCGATCGCGCACCGGCTGCGCGGCAGCGCGCGGGACGGCGCGCTCGGCGAATTGGTCTGCATCGGGACAAGGCTACCCGGCGGGCGCGGCGCCCAAACCTCGCGCCGCGCCCGGCGCGCGCCGACTCAGGTCAGCTCCTCCAGGCCGGGCGCGATCGTCAGCCGCTCATCGAGCCCGGTCAGCTCCAGCAGCCGCTGCGCCTGCCCGGACCCCGGCACGAGGGCGAACGAACGCCCCGCCTCCACCGCGCGTTGATGAGCGCGGACGAGGACGCTCAGGCCGGTGGAGTCGATGAACTGAAGCTCCCGCAGATCGACGACGACCGAGTCGCGACCGCCGAGCCGGTCCAGCTCCCGCTCGAGCTCGGCGCTCGTGGAGACGTCCAGCTCACCTTTGAGCACGAGCACAGTGACGCCCCCGACGTCCCGCACCTCTGCCCTCAGATGGCGCTCCACTGCGGGCGAGCTTACACCGACGGCTTCGGCTCAGGTGGCCCGGAAGCTCGCAGCTTGGCGACGACGACGGTGAGGTCGTCGGCGCGCTCGGTGCCGTCGCTGATCAGCTTGTCCAGCAGGCGCGCGCAGATCGCGTGCGGCTCCGCGGGCGCTTGCCTGGCCGTGGCCGCAAGCCGGCGCAGGCCGGCGTCCAGCGGCTCCCCACGGCGCTCGACCAGGCCATCGGTGTAGAGCACAAGGCAGGCGCCCGGCGAGAGCGCGCAGACGCGCGATTCGTAGTCCAGCTCCTCAACCCCGATCGGAGCGTCCGTGCCCTCGAGGAAGCGTACTTCGCCGTTGCGCTCGATCACCAGCGGCGGCGGGTGTCCCGCGTTGGCCCATTCCAGGCTGCGGGTGCGTGGCGACAGAACCGCGTAGAGCGCGGTGACCATCCGCGGCTCGGCCTCGACCGACAGGTGGTAGCGGTTGAGCTGCGCGATCACCTCGCCCGGCCGCCTCGTGCGCCGGCCGGCCAGCGCGTATGCGCGTGAGGCGCTACGCAGCTGGCCCATCGCGGAGGCGGCCGCGATCCCGCTCCCGGCGACGTCGCCCACGACGATTCCCACGCGCCCTGCGGGGAGCGTGAACACGTCGTACCAGTCGCCCCCGACCGCGGTCCCTGTGCCCGCCGCTTCGTAGCGCGCTGCCAGTTCGACGCCGCGGACGCGCGGCAGTCGCTTGGGCATCAGCCCGCGCTGCAGCTCCACGGCGATCCGGTGGTCGGCCTCGTGCAGCTGGGCGCGGCGGATCGCCAGGGCCGCGCGGTCCGCGGCATCGTGGAGCAGCGATCGCTCCGCCGCTCCGAGGCTTCGCCCGTCCGGCAGGCGCACCCGGATGCTCGCAAGGCGGCGCCCGCCGAAGGAGATCGGGACCACCGTGCCGGTGCCCTCCCTGTAATGGCCGCGTGCCCGTCCGTCGGCTGGCTTCCCGTCGCGCGCGTCCCATTCGCCCGCCTGCTCGCCGAGCGCCTCCTCGCCGCGGGCGTGGTCGCGCTCTGAGTCCTCGAGCCTGACCACCACCTCCTCTGCGCCGACCAGCTCGCCGATTCGCCCGGTGAGCTCGTCGATCATCGGCTCAAGCCGCAGGTTTGAGAGGGCGTCGGTTAGCTCCTGCAGCCGGCGCAGCCTGCGCGCGCTCAGCTCCGCCTGCTCGCGCGCAGCCTGCTCGAGCAGCAGCTGGGCGCGCATCTGCTCGCTGCGGCGGCGTGCGCTCAGGTCCACCCACTGGGCAAGCAAAAGCGGCTCCGACAGCTCGTCGCTGGAAACCGAGGACGCGAACAGCGCCGCCCAGGCCTCTCGGCCGTCCGCGCGCAGGCGAACGTCGAGCCCGCCCTGGCCGGGCTCGGCGGCACTCGGCTCGCCGCGCTGGACAGCCCGCAGCGCGTCGCACAGGCTCGATTCATCCTCGGGGGCGCAGAGGTCGCTGACGTGCACCCGCTCAACGCGGGAGCGCTCCACGCCCAACAGCCGGGCGAACGCTGGGTTGGCCCGCACGACGCACAGGTCTCCATCGAGGATCGTCTTGCCGATCGGCGCAAGCTCAAACGAGGCGCGCAGCAGGGACTCCGAGCGCTCGAGCGCGCGCCGGCCGCGCCTGAGCTCCAGCAGCAGCGCCAGCTTGGAGCTCAGAAGCTCGCGGTTGCACGGGTCCGTGAGCTGATCCACCCAGCCGCTCTGGCAGAGCTCCAGGATCTGTGCGGGATCCTCTCCGTGGGGCACCACGAGCAGGATCGGGATGCCGCTGGACCGGCGTCTGAGGCGCGCGACGCAGGCGGCCGCCGACGCGCCGTCGCCTTGCAGATCGAGGACGATCACGCAGTGCTCGCGCTCCCGTGCCCGCCCGAGTCCCTGCTCGACGCTGTCGGCGAGCTCCACCTCCAGCCCGCTGCCGGCGAGCGCCGCCGACAGGCGCGCTCGCCTTCGCGGGCTGGCCGAGATCAGCAGCGCCGGCTCGTCGTCCTCGAAGCGGATGCCGACCACGGCCGGGTCGTGGGTGTGCTCGGGACCGGCGGTCTTCGACATCGATGGATCATCTCAAGCCGTCCGCTGGCGCACGCGCGGCGCGTCTGGAGCCGTCCGCCGGGGCACGCGCGGCGCGTGTGGAGCCGTCCGCTGGCGCACGCGCGGCGCGTGCGCGCCGTCGTCCCGGTGGTGGTCCCGGCGGCCGTGCGCCTCGCCTGAGCCGTTCTCGTTCCACGGACAGTCGGCGCTCCACGAGGCTGGACGCGCGCGGGCCGCGTGTAGGCGGTCGGCCCGCGCGCGCCGCCTGTCTACCCACTGAGGCCGAAGCTCAAACTCCCGTGATGTCGCGCCGCCACGGGGACCCGAGCCTTCGACGCCCGGCGAGCGCGCGCCGCGGCCTCCGGCAGTCGATGTCCGGCTGGTCGGTTTGCGCCGGGCGGGCGAGGATCGGATGGTCACCTTTTGCGAGCGGCCGCCGGCGGTCGACGTCCGGCTGGTCGGTTTGGGCGAAAGCCGTTTGGGTAGCTCCCTGCGCGAGGAGCGCGCCGGCAAGGGTTCCCCGGCGTGATCCGTTTCACCCCTCCTCGCCCGCCGGCCGGCGTCCTCCGGTCGCCGGCCGGCCTGGCGCGCCCGGTCTCCCGGCCCGCTCAGCCGCACAGCTCACCCGCGTCCGCGAGCCCTCCTGCCGGTCCCGGCTCCGAGCGCCAGCGCCACGACCGCTGCGGGCGCGAATGCGGCCAGCGTGCCGAGCAGCGCTCCGGACGCCGAGCTGGCCACGCCTGCCAGCACGAGGGCGACGAAAGCCAGGTACGCGAGGACGATCAGCGACCCGTCGGCGCGGGTCAGTCCCGCGCCTGCTCCCGCCCTGGCCAGCGCAAGGACCGTGAGCAGGAAATACCAAACGGCGATGAAGGTCGCCGTGGTCGAGGGCGCTCCGAGGCCGACGATCGCGCCGGGCGCGAGCAGGCCGAAAGCCACGTTGAGCGCGTTGCTGTTCATCGCGGTGCTGAGGGTCGCGGCGCCACGACCGCGGCGGGCGAGGTAGATCGCGCTGACCGCGTTGGGCAGGCTGGTCACAACGGCGACCACCAGGCCCCCGACGACGACCTGCGAGACGGCGTGCCGGGCGCCGAACGTGGCGGCGCTGCGCTCCATCACCACGCTGGCGGCGACCACGACCGCGATCGCGGAGCCCGCCAGAGCCACGTCGGTGGCGCCGCCCGGCCGTGGGTGGATCGCAACCTGAAGCTCCTGCTCCTCCTCGGCGATCGCCTCGCGCAGCCAGCGGATCCACGCCCGCGGCAGCCCCAGGCGCGAGAGCCCCGCCGGAGGCAGCCCCAGCGCGACGAGGTAGGGGACCAGTGCTGCGAGCACGAGCGCCAGCGCGACCGCTGCGGCCAGCTCGCCGGTGACGGCGCCCACGCAGACGGCGGCGATCCACGCCGCCACGGCTCCCTCAAGCGCCACCACGCGTCGGTGAAGCGCGACGCGCCGGGCGAGCAGCGCCGAGAGGCCGAGGAGGGCCGCCAGGTTGAAGACGTTGGAGCCGATCACCACGCCCGCACCGATCTGGGCGCTGCCCCCGATGAGCGCGCTGACCGCCGCGGTGATCTCGGGCGCGTCGGCGGCGAGCGCGGCGACCATCCCGAGCAGCCCTTCCGAGAGCCCCAGGCGAGCCCCGATGCGCTCCAGGCGGGAAACCAGCAACCAGCTGCTGGCCAGGCTGGTGGCCGCCGCCACGGCAAACAGAGCGCCGAGCACGGCATCCGGCAGCGCGCTCACGAAGCCCGCCTCTCCGGCGCCGGTGCCGACGTCCGGTCCGGCGATGAGTGTCGAGCGAGCGGGATTCTGGTCAACCTGGCCTCCCCGATCTGGGGCGCGCCGACCAGGCTTCCCGGCACTCCGATGCCAAGTCTACGGGCGCGCCGTGCGCCGTGCGGTCAGGCCGGACGCGGCCTCAGAGAGCGTCCTGCTCCGGTCCGGGCCCGGCCTGAGGGTTCGGCCCCTCCGGCCCGACGCGGCCTGAGGGATCGGCCTGGTCCGGCCCGGACCCGGCCTGAGGGTTCGGTGCGCTCCGGCCCGAACCCGGCCTCACGGAGCGGCCCGCTGCGGCCGCGCGCCGGAGCCTGGGGGCCGGGTGCGAGCGCCCGGCCCGCGACGCTCGCACAGACCCGCCGCGCGGCCGTCCGCAATCGGCGGCACAGGCCGGCCCGGGTAGGGGCCCGCCTGCCGTCACGCGGCGACGGCGGGCCCCACCCGGATCAGCTTCTTGTTGACGAACTCGTCGGCGCCGTAGCGCCCCAGCTCGCGCCCGAATCCAGAGCGCTTGACCCCGCCGAACGGCAGCTCGGCGCCCTCAAGCCCGACGGCGTTGATGAACACCATTCCGGTGTCCAGCTTGTCCGCGACGCGCATGGCCTGCTCACGGTCGTTGGTGATCACGTAGGAGCCGAGTCCGTACGGCGTGTCGTTGGCAATGCGGATCGCCTCCTCCTCGGAGGACACGCGGTAGACCTGCGCGACGGGGCCGAACAGCTCCTCGCGGTAGGCGGGGTTGTCAGGGGTGACGTCGGTGAGGATCGTCGGACGGAAGAAGTTGCCCTCGTGCTCGCCGCCGGCGACCACCTTGGCGCCCTTCTCGACCGCGCGCCTGACCTGGTCGGCGAGACGCTCGGCGGCCGTGGACGAGGACAGCGGGCCGATGCGCGTGTCCGGCGAGCTGGGGTCGCCCGGCTGCACGGCGGTCAGCGCCGCCTTGAACTTCTCCATGAACGGCTCATAGAGCTCGTCGATCACGATGAAGCGCTTGGCGGCGTTGCACGCCTGCCCCGTGTTCTCGAGCCTGGCGTTGACCGCCGCCTCCACCGCGGCATCCAGGTCATCGGTCCCGAGCAGGATGAACGGGTCCGACCCGCCAAGCTCCAGCACCACCTTCTTGAGGTGGCGCCCGGCGATCTCGGCGACCGCGGCGCCGGCGCGCTCGGAGCCGGTCAGCGACACCCCGCGCACGCGGGGGTCGGCGATGACCCACTCGATCTGCTCGTTGGTGGCATAGATGTTGATGTATGCGCCGTCCGGGAACCCGGCGTCCCGGAAGATGCGCTCCATCGCCTCGGCCGACGCCGGGCACTGGGGCGCGTGCTTGAGCAGGATCGTGTTCCCGATCACCAGGTTGGGCGCCGCGAAGCGGGCGACCTGGTAGTAGGGGTAGTTCCAGGGCATGATCCCCAGCAGCACGCCGAGCGAGCTTCGGCGCACGAAGGCGGAGCCCTCGCCGTCGAGCAGCTCGATCGGCTCGTCGGCCATGAGCCTCTCGGCGTTGTCGGCGTAGAAGTCGTAGATCGAGACGCAGAAGTCGATCTCGCCGCGCGCCTGCTCGATCGGCTTGCCCATCTCCTGCACGATGATCTGTGCCAGCTCCTCGCGACGCTCCCCGTGCAGCTCACCCACGCGTCGCACGAGTGCGGCGCGCTCGGCGACCGTGCTGGAGGCGCTCCAGGTGGAGTGCGCCGCGTCCGCGCGGGAGATCGCCTCGCGCAGCTGCTCGTCGGTGATCGTCGGGTAGGTCTTGACGGTCTCGCCGGTGGCGGGGTTGACGACTGCGTACTGGGTCATCTCTGGACTCTCCCTCGTCTTCGCGCTTTGTCAGATGATCGCGCGCGTCTGAGCGGCGCGCGGTGCGGCCGCGACCGGGGCGCCGGCGCCGAGGGCCCGGCTCGCGGCTCGGGCGCCGGGCAGCGGGCTCACGGCCCCGCGCGATCAGGGTGCCAGACGCGCGCCCGGGGTGCGATCGCGCGTACGCGGCTTTGGACGAGCTGGAGCGTCAAGGCGGTGCGGTGTGGACGCCGGGGCGCGGCCGGCCACCGCGCGGACCCACGGCGCGTGCCCGACACGGGGAATACGCTTGGCCGGTGACGCGAGGTCTGGACTCTGTGCTGCTGCGCGGCCGCCGGCCGGGGCGGGCGGCCGGGATCGCGGCGATGGTCGTCCTGCTGATCGTCTGCACGCTGCTGATCTATCCCCTGTCGCACCTGACGCGCGTCTCGTCCCTGGGGGTCGTCTACCTGCTCGGCGTGGTCGTGATCTCGACCTTCTGGGGGCTGTGGATGGGGATCGCGATGTCGGTGCTCAGCGCCGCGGCGTTCAACTTCTTCCATCTGCCGCCGGTCGGCCATTTCACGATCTCCGACAGCCGAAACTGGGTGGCGCTCGGGACCTTCGTGGTCGCAGCGGTGGCCGTGAGCTCAGTCTCTGAGCTGGCCCGCCACCGCTTCGACGAGTCCGTGCGCCGGCGCGCGGAGGCGGACCTCACCGCCGAGATGGCCCAGGTGCTGCTCGCGCGCGCCGGCGTGGACGAGGCGCTTGCGGTGATCGGGCGGCGGATCTCCGAGACGCTCGACCTGCCGTGGGCGCGGGTGCTGCTCGAGCAGCAGCCCGCGGATGCGCGCCACGAGGCGATCGCCCTCGGCGGCGATACAGAGCCCGTCGGCACGCTGGTGATCCCCGCCGGCCTGCCCGAGCGCACGCGTGAGCGGATCGCCCGCGCCGTGGTGCCGGCGCTGACCGCGGTTCTCCGCGCGGCGCGCGAGCGGGAGCGGCTCGTCGCCGAGGCCGTGCAGACCGAGGGCCTGCGGCGCAGCGAGGCGGTCAAGACGGCCGTCCTTCGGGCCGTCTCGCATGACCTGCGCTCGCCTCTGACCGCGATGATCACCGCCGGCGCGGCGGTCCGCGCGCCCGGCCTGCAGGCGGCGGAGCGAGACGAGCTCGGCCAGCTGGTGGAGCGAGAGGGCACGAGGCTGGCCAGGCTGATCGACGACCTGCTGGATCTGTCCCGTCTGGAGGCCGACGCGGCCGAGCCCCAGGTGGCTGAGTGCTCGGTCGAGGAGGTGATCGACGCGGCCCTGTCCGTTCAGCCGGCGGACGCGCCGCTGGATGTTGTGATCGAGCCGGAGCTGCCGCCGGTGAGGGCCGACTTCGTTCAGGTGGAGCGAGCGGTCGCCAACGTGCTGGAGAACGCCGTCCGCTACGGCGCCGGCGAGCCCGTGACCGTGCTTGCCAGCCGGGTCGGAGACCGCGTCTCGATCAGGGTCGCCGATCGTGGACCGGGGATCTCCCCGGCCGACCAGAAGCGCATCTTCGAGCCCTTCTACCGTGCGGCGCGGCCCGGCGACAGCGCCCAAGCGGCCGGTGCGGGGGAAGGCGGCCGAGCGGCCGGTGCGGGCGAAGGCAGCCGAGCGGCCGGTGCGGGGGAAGGCGGCCGAGCGGCCGGCGCGGACCACCCCGGCCGCGGCGCAGGTGAGGGCGACGGTGGGCCCACGGCGCCAAAACGGAGCGGGCCGGATGGTGTCGGCGCATCGCGCCACACCGGGTCGGGGCTGGGTCTGGCGATCGCGCGCGGCTTCGTCGAGACCAACGGGGGGCGCATCCGGGTGGAGTCCGCACCCGGCCGCGGGAGCGTGTTCGTGATCGAGCTGCCCTTGGCCGAGCGAGCGGACGGGCTGCCCTTGGCTGAGCGGACGGAGGGACTGCTAGTAGCCGAGCGTGCGGATGGGCTGCCCGTGGCCGGGCAGGCGGGGGAGCTGCCGCTGGCCGAGCGAGCGGGAGAGGCGTGAGCGAGACGGCCGCGGCCGGGGTCGGCGCCGGGGTGCGGGTCCTCGCCGTCGACGACGAGCAGCAGATCCTCCGCGCGCTTCGCCTGATCCTGAGGGCGCGCGGCTTTGAGGTGCAGACCGCGGCGACGATCGAGGAGGCACTCGACCGCCTGGCCCTCTCCCCCGTGGATGCTGCGATCGTGGACCTCCTGCTGCCCGACGGCGACGGCGTCGCCCTGTGCGAGCGGGTGCGCGAGTGGAGCCAGATGCCGATCATCGTCCTGTCGGCGGTCGGAGAGGAGCAGCAGAAGGTCCGTGCGCTGCGCGCCGGCGCCGACGACTACGTGACCAAGCCGTTTGGGCCCGAGGAGCTGGTCGCGCGCCTGGAGGCGGTGCTGCGACGCGTCTCGCCCGCACAGGAGCACGGCGTGATCGCCGCTGCCGGCCTGGAGATCGATCTGGTCGCACACGCGGTCCGCCGCGACGGGCGGGAGATCCACCTCACGCCGACCGAGTTCTCGCTGCTGCGGGCGCTGGCGCGCAACCGAGGCCGTCTGCTGACCCACCGCATGCTGCTCGTCGACGTCTGGGGCCCTGAGTACGCCGACGACGTCACGGTCCTGCGCGGCCAGATCGCCAATCTGAGGCGCAAGATCGAGCCGCAGTCGGGCCCCAGGCGCCACTACATCCGCACCGAGCCCGGGATCGGCTACCGGTTCGATCCCCGCTGAGACGGCCGGCCGGGCGCGGCGACGGACGCCGCGGGCAAGGCCCGTCCGTCCGGGCGCAAGAGCACGCACCCGCAACCGCACGGCACCTGGAGCGCGTCCGTCCGGGCGTGGGAACGCGTGCAGTGGCACGTGCACGACGCGTGACGGGCGCCCGTCCGCGCGCACGGACGTGTGCAGTGGCACGTGCGCGAAGCGTCGCGCCCTGCGTCTGTACGAGATCTGTACGTCACCCGCAGGTTTCTGCATGCGGCCGTTATGCGCCCGCGTGCACCATCGCCCCATGGACGCCGTGGCCGTGTTGATCGCGCTGGCCTTCTTTGCGCTCATGTACCTGCTGGTGGCGGGGGTCGACCGCATATGACCGCCGCCAGCTGTGACCGTGGCCGGCCGACCGGCGTGGGCGACGGAGGCGATCGGCGGTGAGCGGCAGCGACCTGTTCGCCCTGATCGTCTCGGCGCTGGTCTGCATCTACCTTCTCTACGCACTGCTGCGCGGTGAGAGGTTCTAGCGGTGACCGTGCTGGGCTGGGTGCTGATCCTCGGCTTCGCCGCGATCCTCACCGCGCTTGCGCTCCCGCTCGGTGGCTACCTGGCCGCGGTGTACACGGGCCGGGGGACGCTGCTTTCAGCGGTGCTCGCGCGCCCCGAGCGGCTGATCTACCGCGCGATGCGGGTTGACCCGGAGGTCGGGCAGGACTGGAAGCAGTACGCCAGGAGCATGATCGTCTTCTCGCTCGCGGGGTGGCTGCTTCTGTACCTGATCCTCCGCACGCAGCGGCTGTGGGACTTCACCGGGCTGAACCCGATGGGGTTTGACTCCGCGCCATGGAACGTGACGTTCAACACCACGTCGTCGTTTCTCACCAACACCAACTGGCAGTACTACGGCGGCGAGACGACGATGAGCTACTTCAGCCAGATGGTCGGGCTGACCGTGCAGAACTTCCTCTCCGCCGCCGTCGGGATCGCGGTCGCGGTCGCCTTGATCAGAGGGATCGTGGTTCGCAGCGGCCGAGCGATCGGCAACTTCTGGCAGGACGTGGTTCGCACCACGCTGTACGTGCTGATCCCGATCGCGGTGCTCGTGGCCCTGCTGCTGCTCTCCCAGGGGGTGATCCAGAACCTCACCACCTACCTCACCGTGCATGGGATCACCGGCCTGTCGCAGACGCTGGCGATGGGTCCCGTCGCCTCGCAGGAGGCGATCAAGCTGCTGGGGACCAACGGCGGCGGATTCTTCAACGTCAACTCCGCGCATCCGTTCGAGAACCCCACCGGCTTCAGCAACCTGGTGGAGATGCTCGCCGTGCTGGTGATCCCCGCGGCGCTCGTGTTCACCTACGGGCGGATGACCGGGAGCCGCCGTCAGGGGTATGCGATCTACGCGGCGATGATGGCGATGTTCCTCGGGGCCGCGATCGTCGCGTACGTCGCCGAGGCGCACGGCTCTCCCGCCCAGCACGCCGCCGGCCTGCACACCGGGGTGATACCGGGCTCCGGGGGCGGCAACATGGAGGGCAAGGAGCAGCGCTTCGGGATCGCCGGGTCGGCGCTGTTTGACGTCGTGACGACCGTCACCTCCTGCGGTGCGGTCAACAGCGCGCTTGAGTCGTTCACCGGCATCGGCGGCGCGGTGCCGTTCGCGAACCTGTCGGCGAGCGAGGTGATCTTCGGCGGGGTGGGCACCGGCCTGTACTCGATCCTGCTCTACGTGCTGCTGGCCGTGTTCATCGGCGGTCTGATGGTCGGCCGCACTCCCGAGTACCTGGGCAAGAAGATCGAGGCGCGTGAGATCAAGCTGACCGCGCTCGGGATACTCATCACCCCGCTGGCCGCGCTCAGCGCCACCGCGCTTGCGATCGCGTCGCGTGCGGGACGCGCCTCGATCTCGGCGGTCGCCGGGCACGGGCCGCAGGGGTTCTCGGAGACCTTCTACGCCTATCTCAGTCAGGCCAACAACAACGGCTCGGCATTCGCCGGCTACACGGGCTTCATCCAGCCCGTGGCGGGCAACGCCGGATCCCGGGGGATCACCTTTGCCGACCTGGTCGGGGGCCTGGACATGCTGTTCGCGCGCTACGCGCCGATCGTGTTCGTGCTGGCGGTCGCCGGATCGCTGGCGGGCAAGCGGATCAGCCCCGCCGGCCTGGGGACGATGCGCACCGACAATCCGACGTTCGTGGTGCTGCTGATCGGCGTGATCGTGCTGGTCGGCGCGCTCACCTTCTTCCCGGCGCTGTTGCTGGGCCCGATCGTCCAGGGGCTGACCGGGCACCTCTACTCATGACGGGGGAAAGGCGCTGATGGGGCTCAGAAGGGAGATCGCCGCCTCTGCCGTCGGGATGCTGATCCTGACCGTGATCTGCGGCGTGCTGTACCCGCTGGCGATCACCGGCGTGGGTCAGGTCGCGTTTCGCTCAAACGCGGACGGCCAGCTCGTCTACCGGGCCGGCAGGCTGGTGGGCTCACGGCTGATCGGCCAGAGCTTCGCCACCCCGGTGATCGACCCGCGCACCGGGCACGTCGAGATGAGCGGCGGAGAGCCCGTCACCCGGCCGGATCCGCGCTACTTCCAGACGCGTCCCTCAGGCACCGTGCCGGCCGACAACGCGGCGGCAAGCTCGTTTGCCAACTACGGGCCCAACAGCACGATCACCGAGCGGGCGATCGCGGCGAACATCGCCGCCTACATCCGCCTCAACGGCCCCTACTACCCGGGCGGCCTGACCGCAGCGAAGGTTCCCGTCGACGCGGCCGACACGTCCGCGTCGGGCATCGACCCCGACATCTCGATCGCCAACGCCGACATCCAGGCCCACCGGGTCGCGGCTGTGCGCCAACTGCCGCTGAGGCTCGTGCTGCGGCTGGTTGCGCGCTTCACGGGAGGACGTGGTCTGGGCTTCTCCGGCGAGCCTACCGTCAACGTCCTGGAGCTGAACCTCGCCCTTGACCGTCTGCGGGGAGGGCGCTGATGTCGGCCGGCGCCGGAACGCGAGAGCGCCGTGCGATCTCGCTTCTGCGGGGCGACATCGTGCGCCGCGCGATGGTCGACAGCCTGCTCAAGCTGGACCCGCGCGAGCAGATCAAAAACCCGGTGATGTTCGTGGTCGAGATCGGCGCGGCGATCACCACCGTCACCTGGTTGATCCAGCTCTCCGGCGGGCGCGCGCTCGGCGGCCATGACCCGTCCTGGTACACGTTCGTGATCTCGATCTGGCTGTGGCTGACGGTGGTGTTCGCCAACATGGCCGAGGCGTTTGCCGAGGGGCGCGGCCGCGCCCAGGCCGCGACGCTTCGCTCGATGCGACAGGAGACCGTCGCGCGGCTTCGAGACGGCGGCACGAGGCCCGCGTCCCAGCTGACCCGGGGCGACGTGGTGGTGGTCGAGGCGGGCGAGCTGATCCCCGGCGACGGCACCGTCATCGAGGGCATCGCGTCGGTGGACGAGTCGGCGATCACCGGTGAGTCAGCTCCGGTGATCCGCGAGTCAGGCGGCGACCGCAGCGCCGTGACCGGCGGCACGCGGGTCCTATCCGACAGGATCGTCGTCGAGATCACGCAGGAGCCCGGAGGCTCCTTCCTGGAGCGCATGATCGCCCTGGTGGAGGGGGCGGAGCGGCGCAAGACCCCCAACGAGATCGCGCTCAACATCCTGCTCGCTGGGCTGACGCTGGTGTTCATCGTGGTCGTCGCGACGCTGCGCCCGTTCGGCCTCTTCGCCCACACGGCGATCTCGGAGACGACGCTGATCTCCCTGCTGGTGGCGCTGATCCCGACCACGATCGGCGCCCTGCTGTCGGCGATCGGGATAGCCGGCATGGACCGCCTGGTGCGGCGAAACGTGCTGGCGCTGTCCGGCCGCGCCGTGGAGGCGGCCGGCGACGTCGACGTGCTGCTGCTCGACAAGACCGGCACGATCACGATCGGAAACCGTCTGGCATCCGAGTTCGTGCCGATGCCGGGCGTCTCCGAGGTTGAGCTCGCCGAGGTCGCGCAGCTTGCGTCGCTGGCCGACGAGACCCCGGAGGGGCGCTCGATCGTCGTGCTCGCCAAGCGCTACGGGATCCGCGAGCACGAGATGGGGTCGCTGCACGCACGGTTCGTGCCGTTCAGCGCGCAGACGCGGATGAGCGGCGCCGACATCGACGGCCGGCGGCTGCGAAAGGGTGCCGGCGACGCGGTGATCGCGTTCGCCGAGAGCCAGGGCGGGAGCGCGCCGCCACAGCTGCGCGCCGTGCTCGATCGCATCGCGCGCGACGGTGGCACGCCGCTGGCCGTCGCGCGCGACAGCGAGATCCTCGGCGTCATCCACCTCAAGGACACCATCAAGGAGGGGATGCGCGAGCGGTTTGACCAGCTGCGCCGGATGGGGATCCGCACGATCATGATCACCGGCGACAACCGGCTGACGGCCGCCAAGATCGCCGAGGAGGCCGGGGTCGACGACTTCCTGGCCGAGGCCACGCCCGAGGCGAAGCTCAAGCTCATCCGGGAGCAGCAGGAGCAGGGGCGAATGGTTGCGATGACCGGCGATGGGACCAACGACGCTCCGGCGCTCGCCCAGGCGGACGTGGGCGTGGCGATGAACACCGGCACGCAGGCCGCTCGCGAGGCGGGGAACATGGTCGACCTGGACTCAAACCCGACGAAGCTGATCGAGATCGTCGAGGTCGGCAAGCAGCTGCTGATCACCCGCGGCGCGCTGACGACCTTCTCGATCGCCAACGACGTGGCCAAGTACTTCGCGATCCTGCCGGCGATCTTCTTGACCACCTGGGCGGCGGTGAAGGGCAGGCCGGGGCCGCTGCATGTGCTCAACGTGATGAGCCTCGGCACCCCCCGCTCGGCGGTGATCTCCGCGATCGTCTTCAACGCGGTCGTGATCCCGCTGCTGATCCCGATCTCGCTGCGCGGCGTCGCCTACCGGGCGGTTGGAGCCAGCGCCCTGCTGCGGCGCAACCTGCTGATCTACGGCCTGGGCGGGTTGGTCGCGCCGTTCGTCGGCATCAAGCTGATCGACCTGATCGTCCACAACCTGCTCGGGGCGTGAGGCTCCCGGCCGGTGCCAGCGGCCCGCGGCAGGCACAGGGTGTTCCTGGGGATGGCCGCCGGAGTCGGCAAGACCTACCGGATGCTCCAGGAGGGGCACGCCGAGGCGGAGGCCGGGCGCGACGTGGTGATCGGGCTAGTCGAGACGCATGGCCGACGGGACACGGCCGCGCTGTGCGCCGGCCTGGAGACGCTCCCCAGGCGGCGCGTGTCATACCGAGGCACCGAGCTTGAGGAGCTTGACCTGCCCGGCGTCCTGCACCGCGCGCCCGAGCTGTGCCTGATCGACGAGCTGGCGCACACCAACGTGCCGGGCCTCGAGCACGCCAAGCGATATGAGGACGTCGCCGACGTGCTCGCCGCCGGGATCGACGTGCTGTCGACCGTCAACGTCCAGCATCTGGAGAGCCTCAACGACCAGGTGACCGAGCTGACCGGCGTTCGAGTCCGCGAGACGCTCCCCGACCACGTGCTCGCCGAGGCCGATGACGTGGTGCTGATCGACATCACGCCGCAGGCGCTGCTTGACCGCCTGGCGTCCGGGAAGGTCTACCCGCCCGAGCGGGTCGGCGCGGCGCTTGAGAACTTCTTCCGCCCGGAGAACCTGATCGCCCTGCGCGAGCTGGCGCTCCGGCAGGTGGCCGAGGAGGTTGGTGCCCGCCGGATACCCACCGCCGTGGAGATCGCCGCGCGCGAGCGACTCAACGATCTCGGCGTTCCCCGCGCAATCGGCGAGCGGCTGCTCGCGCTCGTGGAGCCCCGGCCCGGCTCGCAGCGGATCGTGCGTCGTGCCTGGCGCTCGGCCCAGCGCCTGGGAGCCGAGCTTGACCTGCTGTGGGTCAAGGACCACGCACCATCGGAGTCAGAGCGCGAGCAGCTGACGGCTCTGCGACAGCTGGCGGCGGCGCTCGGGACGCGGCTGCTGGTCCAGGAGGGCGCCGCCGTGGCCGAGGTGGTGGCGCGCGTCGCGCGCGAGCGCGGCACGACGTACGTGCTGATGGGAGCCCCGGCGCCACGCGGGAGGCTGCGAGCGCTCGTGGACCCGCCGCTGGCGCTGCGTCTGATCGAGCTGCTGCCCGGCGTCGACGTGCGGATCGTCGCCGATCGCTCGCGGCGGCCGGGGGGGAGCGGATGACCCACGTCGCGGTCGTGATCGTGGCGGTCGTCGCGGCGGCGGTCGTCGCCGCCGCGATCGCGCACCTGGCGCACGGTGCCCGCGCCGGCGGCGGCGGCGCCCGGGTCGGCGGCGGAGGCTTTCTTCGATCGGCGCGGCTGTGTTGGGTTGGCGAGCGGCGTGCGGGCGCCGTGGGCGAGCGGCGTGCGGGCGCCGTGGGCGACCGGCGTGCGGGCGCCGTGGGCGATCGGCGGATCCTGTTCCCGTTCTTCGCCGCCACGATCTCCTCGCCGGCGCTTGAGGCGGCGCTGCGGCTGGCCCGCCTTGAGCGGGCGACGCTGGTTGCCGTCTACCTGGCGCGCGTGCGACTGGACCTGGCCCTGGACGCCCCGATTCCGCGTCAGGCCGACCAGGCGATGGCGCTGCAGGAGGCGATCGAGCAGGAGGCCGCGCGCGCCGGGGTCGCGGTGGAGGCGCGGATCGCGCGCGGGCGGACCTGCCGCCACGCGCTGGCGCGGGCGGTCGCGGCCGAGCGCTTCGACCGGCTGGTGCTAGCCGCCGCCTCCGGTGGCTCGCCCGGCTTCGGCGCGGAGGATGTGGCCTGGATCCTGCGCAGCGCCCCCGGGGAGATCCTCGTCCTGCGCCCGGGCGCCCCGGCGCATACGCTCGCGCGCCCCGGCCAACGCGCCCGCGCGCTCTGAGCTTGCGAAACTGCGCGCGTGAGCGCCAGGAGGTTCACGAGCGCGGCGCGGGTGGCGCTGTTCCTCGCCGCGCGCGGGCGCTGCGTCGCCTGCGGCGCGCCGCTGGGCCCCGGCTGGCACGCCGACCACGTCCGGCCGTGGACCCGGGGTGGACCGACTACCCCGGCAAACGGCCAGGCGCTGTGCGCGCGCTGCAACCGCGCCAAGGGGTCGCGGGAGCGGTGACGGGCCCCCGCGCGGCCGCCGGCGCGCGCCGCCGATCCGCGGACGCCGCGCCGCCCGGCCTCCCGCCCGTCGGCTCCCTGCGCCCCTGGCAGCGGGCGTTCCTGGCCGCGCATGCCGGCTGCCCGCGTCGCGACTTCCTGCTCGTGGCCACGCCGGGGGCGGGCAAGACGCTCGCCGCCTGCCACGTTGCGCGCGCGGCGGCGGTCGAGCAGGTGATCGTGGTCTGTCCGACCGTGGCGCTGCGCGCGCAGTGGGCGGATGCCGCCGACGCGGTCGGCCTGCACCTTGATCCGCGCTTTCGCAACGCCGACGGGGCCTGGCACCCCCGCCTGGACGGGGTGGTGGTCACCTATCAGCAGGTCGCCTCAGCGCCGGACCTGTTCGCCCACCACCTTCGCCGGCCCACGTTCGTGATCCTCGACGAGGTCCACCACGCGGGCGACCAGGCCACCTGGGGCACGGCGCTGCGCGCGGCCTTTGAGGGCGCGCACCGGCGGCTGGCGCTGTCGGGCACGCCGTTTCGGTCCGACGCGCGGGCGATCCCGTTCGTGCGCTACGACGCCGAGCGCCGCTGCAGCCCCGATCACACCTACGGCTACGGCGAGGCGGTCGCCGACGGTGTCTGCCGCCCGCTCGCCTTCCGCCTGCTGGACGCGACCCTGCGCTGGCGCGTGGACGACCGCCAGACCGTGGCGGCGTTCGCCGATGAGCTTGACCCCGTTGACGACGCGCGCAGGCTGCGCACCGCGATCGACCCCGCGACCCCGCTTCTGCCGGCGATGCTGCGCGACGCGGATGCGCTCCTTTCTCGCATGCGCGCCGTGGTGGCGGATGCGGCGGGCCTGGTGCTCTGCGACGATCGGGCGCACGCGCGCGCGGTGGGCGCGCTGCTGCGGACGATCGCGGGCGAGCGGCCGGTGATCGTGACATCCGATGAGGCGGGCGCGCACGCGCGGATCGACCGCTTCGCGCGCGGCGACGCCGGCTCCCCGCGCTGGCTCGTGGCGGTGAACATGGTCTCAGAGGGCGTGGACGTGCCGCGGCTGGTCGTGGCCGTCTATGCGACCGTCAGGCGCACGGACCTCTTCTTCCGTCAGGCCGCGGGCCGGATCGTGCGCCGGCGCCCGCAGGACCCCGGCGATCTGCTGGCCACGGTGTTCATGCCGGCCGACCCCACGTTGCGCGGGCTCGCCGAGCGAATCGAGGTGGAGCTGCGCCAGCAGGTCAGCGACGACGTGGGGGTGACGTTCGACGCCGAGCCCCCGCTGGGCACGGGCCGGCGCCCGGACTTCGAGGCGCTGGACGCCGAGGTCCAGGCGGGTGGAATGATCATCGCGGGCGTGCACTACCGCCGTGAGGAGGTCGAGGCCGCCCGGCGGCTGCTGCGTGAGCTCGGCCAGCCCGAGCGGGCGCTGCGCCCCGTGCTTGAGTTCGTGCGTCGCGAGCGTGCGGGCGCCGGGCGCTCGGATGAGCCCGCCGCCGGGGCCACGAGCCACCGTGCCGCCGGCGCCGCGAGCCATCGTGCCGCCGGCGCCGCGACTGGGCCCGCCGCCGCTGGGCGCGCGGGCGCGGGGGTGGCCGGGCCAGCCGGGCGCGGCGGCGACGGCGTGGGTGCGCCGGCCGGCCCCCGCGCGGTGCCGGCGCACCGACGTGTCGCCGCCAAGCGCCAGGCGCTGGACCGTCTGGCGCGCCGCTGGGCCAACCTGCGGCGCGAGATCGATCCGGCCTACTCGTGGCCGCAGGCCCAGGCGCGCGTCAACTCGGCGATGGGGGTGCGCCGCCGGTCTGACGCCGGCGAGCCCGAGCTCGATGCGGGCCTTCGCTTCCTGGTCTTGGAGCTGCGCAAGCTCTCGGCGATGTACCCGCAGGAGGCGGAGCGGCTGAGCATCCCCGGCAGCGTGGATGGGATCGCCGAGCGCCTGAGCGCGGCCGTCGGCGAGCCTCCGCCCGGCGCCCGGTGACCGCGCGCCGTCGTGAGCGGCATCACACGGGCCTTCACGCGCGCTTGCCGCGTCACCCGCGGCGCAGCAGCCGCCCGACGGCGGCCATCATCTCCTCGGTGCGGGCGTCGCGCAGCTCAGGCTCGGCGCCGACCACGCAGGTGTGAGCGTGGCCGTCCAGCAGCCCGAGGGCGACCTTGTCAAGCGCCGCCTGGGCCGCGCTGATCTGGGTGAGGATCTCGATGCAGTAGCGATCGTCGCTCACCATCCGCTGGATGCCGCGGACCTGGCCCTCGATCCGCCTCAGCCGCGCAAGCAGCTGGTCCTTGGAGGCGGTGTAGCCTCGCGTGGGGCGGGGCTCGCCCGCTGGCTTCATCGGACCAGGCTCGGCCACGACACGATCATATGACCCGTCCGTCCCTCAGATGACGAGCCGTCCGTCCCTCAGATGGCGGCTCGGCCCCCCTCGCGAGAGGAGGACCCGGCCGCCGCGCGCGACGACAACCGGCCGGAGCTGGCGGGACCCGCAGCGCGGGGCTCACCGCCGCCGGCGGGCGCTCCTCAGCGCGGGCCCGCCCACCGCGACCCCGCACGGGGAGGAGGCGCCGGTCACGTAGCGCTCGGTCACCCCGGTGCCGTCGAGCCTTGCGCGGCCGATCGAGCTCCCGGTGACGCCGTAGCCGTTGTTGGACCAGTAGATGTAGTCGCCGGCGACGGTCACCATGCAGGGGCCGCGCGCGCCGGTGATGAAGCTCTGGTCGACGCCGGACCCGTCGAGGTTGGCGCGTCCGATCGTGCCTTGGTCCAGGTCGTCGGCCCAGTAGATCTGCCCGCCTGACACCGCCACCCCGCGGGGGTCGTTGAGCCCGGTGATGAACTGGGTCGCGCCGGCGCCGGTTGCGGTGTCGGCGCGGGCGATCGACCCCTGGTTGCTGTCAGCCCAGTAGATGTACTCGGGGGTGACCGCCACCCCGGTCGGATAGTTGAGGTCAAGCCCGCCGGTGGCTGACTCGTTTGGCACGAAGTTCTGGTTGACCTGCGTGCCGTTGAGCAGCGCCCGTCCGATCGAGCCGGAGGTGTCGTTGTTGACCCAGTAGATGTAGCCGCCGAACACGGCGACCCCCTCCGGGTGGTCGGCGCCGGTGATGAAGTTGCGCGTGAGGCGCACGTGCAGATGCCCCCGCCGGTCGTAGTACAGCCGCGCGCGGCTGATCCGGTTGCCGGAGGTGTCCGACCAGTACAGGTAGCCGTGCGGGCCGACCGCGATCCCGCTGTCGAGGCTTGGGATGCGAATCAGGTCCTGGATCACCCCGGTCGCGTGGGTGCGACCGAGGTTGGCGGCGCCGATCGAGTTGCCGTCGGTGTTGACCCAGAAGATCGCTGCGCTCGCACCGCTTGCGCCGGCCGTCAGCGCGAGCACGCAGGCGACCGCCACCGCACGCGCCGCCCGAAGCGCAACCGAGATCATCGCTACTCCCCTCCGCTCGTGGTCTGAGGCATGGCGATGCTACTACCGCGGCGCCCCCCGGATCCACGGCCGGCGGATTTCGGCCACCGGACGCGCGGCTCGCCGGTCGCGTCCAGCTCGGCCACCGGGCGCGTCGCCCCCTGCTACCGGATGCCGGACGGCTGCCGACGCGTCGCCCCCTGCTACCGGATGCGTCGGATCGGCTGCCGACGCGTCGCGCCGGCTACTGGATGCGTCGCCCCATCTCGGAGACGTCGTAGCCGCCGAGCGCGAGCACCGAGCGCCTGAACTGCTCGGAGCCCAAAAGCTCCCACAGCGGCGCAAGCAGCGGCGTCTTTAGCGTCTGCGCCTCGAGCACCAGGTCGTAGGGCTCGTCTGCCACCGGTATGAAGTCAAGGTCGAACGCGCGCGCCGCGGCCATCACCCCCAGGCCGCAGTCGGCCCGGCCGGATGCGATCGCTGCGGCGACCGCCAGGTGCGTCGGCTCCTCGCGCGCGTAGCCTGAGATCGCCGACGGGTGAACGCCGGCTCGCTGCAGCTCGTAGTCGAGCAGCACGCGCGTCCCGGCGCCGGGCTGGCGGTTGACGTAGCGCACCCCCGCGCGCGCCAGGTCGGCGATCCCACGCAGTCCGAGCGGGTTTCCGGGCGCGACCAGCAGGCCCTGCTGCCGGTGCACCAGTCGCACCACCGCCATGTCTCGATCGCCCATCAGCCGCTGCACCCAGGGGAGCGTGTACAGGCCGCTGGCCGCGTCCAGCAGATGCGACCCGGCGAGGTGGCAGAGGCCGTCGCGCAGGGCGATCAGCCCGCCGAGCGAGCCGACATGGGTGGAAGCGAGTGTCAGCTCGGGGTCGCGTTGGCGAAGCGCGGATGCCGCAAGGTCGAGGATCGGGTCGTGTGAGCCGATCGCGACGATCGTGCGCTCCACGTCCTGGAGCGGGCGCAGCAGCGAGACGTCCACCTCCTCGCCCGCGTGGTGGCCCTCGATCCGCGCGTCGACGACCAGCAGGCCGTCCGCCCTGACCAGCGACGTGAGCACGCCCGCCCCGCGTGGCAGCGGCGAGGCGACCAGCCGCTCGCCGACCCGCCCCAGGCGCACTCGCACCCAGTCGTCGACGCCGATCGACGACGCGAGCTTGCGCGCCAGGCGGGCTCGCACGACGGGGCGGCGCGCGGGCGCGGTGCCCTCCAGGCGCGCGAGCAGCGGCGCGGCGAAGATGTCGAACGTCAGCGCTGCCGACACCGGGTAGCCGGGGCACCCGATCACCGGGGTGCGCTGGATCGCGCCGAGCACCACGGGATGCCCCGGCCGGACCGCCACCCCGTGGACGGACAGCCGGCCGAGGCGGTCGACGAGGGCGGCCGTGTGATCGTCGCGGCCGGCGCTGGATCCGGCGATCACCAGCAGAAGATCGCACCGGGGCAGCACCCCCAGGATCGCGGCCGCGATTCGCTCCGGGTCATCCGGCTCGATGTCCAGCAGCAGCGTCTCGCAGCCCAGCTCGCGCGCCTGGCAGGAGAGCATCAGCGAGTTGGTGTCCGGCAGCTCGCCCGGTGCGAGCTTCGACCCCAGCGGGCGGATCTCATCGCCGGTCGGCAGCACGGCGACGACGGGCGCGCGCCGCACGCTGACGCTGACCGCGCCGGCGGCCGCCGCGGCGGCGACGTCCACGGCGCGCAGCCGGTGCCCGGCTGGGATCAGCAGCTCGGTGGCGCTCACGTCCTCGCCGATCGAGCGAACGTGCTGATGGGGGGGGACGGCCGCGCGCAGCTGCGCGCGGCCGCCCTCGAGGTGTACGTGCTCGCGCATCACGACCGCGTCGAAGCCCTCCGGGATCGGGTCGCCGGTGTCCACGACCACGAACTCGTCCTGCGCCAGCCACAGCGGCGTGGTCTCGCTCGCGCCCACGGTGCGCTCGGAGCGCACCGCGATCCCGTCCATCGCCGCCGCGTCGAACGGCGGCGAGGAGCGCGCGGCCCAGATCGGCTCGGCCGTGACCCGCCCGAGCGCGTCGCCCAGCGCAAGCGTGACCGCCGGCAGCCGCTGCGGGCATCCGGCTGCCGCGCACGCCTCATCCCAGCGCTCGAGCGCGCTTGCCAGCGGCACGTCGCGCAGGAACGGCGCCGGTGCGGGCGCCGCGCTCACCCGGCCGCTTTCAGCCATCCAGGAAGACCTCCACCTGTTCGCCGGCCGCCAGGCCGTTGGCGTCCTCCTCGACGATCAGCCAGCCGTCGGCGGCGGTCATCACCGACAACAGCGCCGACGGGCCGAACAGCGGCTCGGCGAGCTCTCCGCGCAGGCGGACCTGCACGACGTCCAGCCGGCCGGCGGCGGACGGAAGGTCCCGGCTGAGGCGCCGAACCACCGACGGGCGAATGATGGGCTCGGTCACGCCGCCAACCTGCCTGATCAGGTCCATGCCGATCAGCCTGAAGACGACAAGCGCGGAGCGCGGGTTGCCCGGCAGGCCGATGATCGGCACGCCGCCCGCGTCGGCCAGCAGCGTCGGCTTCCCGGGCTTGATCGCAAGGCCGTGGCACCACAGCTCGGCGACCGACGCGATCGCGGTGGCGGTCCCGTCGCGCGCGCCCACCGAAGAGCCCGCGCAGACCACCACCGCGTCCGCCGGGCCCGCCGTGCGCTGCCCGGCGCCGGGCGCCGGGAGCGCACTGTCGCCGGGCGGGGCTCCCGCCCCGTCTCCGGACGGTGCTCCCGCCCCGTCGCCAGGCAGGGTGCCGGCCACGTCGCCGGGCAGCGCGCCAGCCCCGTCGCGCTGGTCGTCCAGGACCGCGGCGAGCGCCTCGCGCAGCAGCCCGGGGTCGTCGCGCACGATCCCCCACGGCTGAGGGATGCCGCCCGCCTCGCGCACCAGCGCCGCGACCGAGTCGCTCAGCGCGTCGCGCACCTGGCCGGGCCCAAGCGTGGCGGTCTGCGGTGCGACGATCTCGTCGCCGGTCGCGATGATCGCCACCCGCGGGCGTGCGTGGGCACTCACCTCGGTTATCCCGCAGGCCGCCAGAAGCGCGATCTCCTGCGCTCGCAGGGGTCTTCCCGCGCGCGCCACGACCTCGCCGGCGCCGGCATCCTCCCCTGCGCGCACCACCCCGTCGCCCGGCGCGACCGCGCGCACGACCTCGATGAAGCCCTCCACGGCCGGCTGAGTGTGCTCCACCATCACCACCGCGTCCGCGCCCTCCGGCAGCGCTCCTCCCGTGGGGATCGCGATCGCCGTCGCGGGCGCGAGCGGACCCGGGGCCGGGGACCCCATCCTCACCTCGCCGATGACCCTCAGAAAGGATGGGATCGCGTCGGACGCGCCGTGCGTGTCCCGGGCTTGAACGGCGTAACCGTCGACGGCGGAGCGGTCGAACGCCGGCAGCGGCTCGGCGCAGCGCAGGTCGGCGGCCGGCACGCGGCGAAGCGCATCAGCCAGCGCCACCGTCTCGACGCCCGTCCGGTGCGCGGGGCGAAACGACCGCAGCGCCTCCGCCACCGTCCTGACGGTGAAGAACTCCCGGCCGGCCGCGGCCAAGGCGCCCTCAGGTGGACGCGCGGCGCCGGGAGCCGGGCGCCGGGTCAGGCCGGGATGTGCCCGTGGCGGCCCCGCCGATCGGCTGCGGGTCAGCCCGGAACGTGCTCATGGCGGCCACGCCGATCAGCCCCCGGCGTCGCCATTGCGGCCCAGTGCCAGGACGCTCATCACCGGTCCGAGCGCCACCTGCCCCAGGCCGCAGATCGAGCACAGCCGGAGCGTGGACTCAAGCCGTGCGAGCGTCGGCTCGATCGCCCCGGTGTCGCCGCCCCGTGCCAGGGCGTCGGTGAGCATCTCGTGCGCCTTGTGCGATCCCACGCGGCACGGCACGCACTTGCCGCAGGACTCAAGCGAGAAGAAGCGCAGCACGTTGGTGGCGGCGGCGAGCAGGTCGGTGCCCTCCGCGATCACGACCACCGCGCCGGAGCCGAGCATCGAGCCGGCCTCGGCCAGCGGCCTGAAGTCAAGCGGCACGTCCAACCGGTCGGGTCCCAGGAAGTTCGACGACGCCCCGCCTGGCTGGAAGGCCTTCAGCGGCGCGCCGCCGGCGACGCCGCCGGCGAGCTCGATCAGCTGTCGCGCGGTGGTCCCCATCGGCACGCAGTAGACATCGGGGTGCTCGATGTGGCCCGAGATCGCAAAGAACTTCAGCCCGACGCCGCCGTTGACACCCTGAGCGCGCCACCAGGCGCCGCCACGCGCCAGGATGATCGGGACCGCTGCGAGCGTCTCGACCGAGTTCATCAGCGTCGGCTTGCCCCACAGGCCGTTGACGCCCGGGAACGGGGGCTTGTTGCGCGGCTCGCCGCGGTGCCCCTCCATGCACTCGATGAGCGCCGACTCCTCGCCGAGGATGTAGCCGCCGGGGGAGGTGAACACCTCAATCTCAAGCCGTCTGCCGGAGCCGAGCACGTCCTCTCCGAGCAGGCCGGCGCTGCGGGCGCGCTCGAGCTCGGCGCGGACCGCCTCCTCCTCCGGGCCGTACTCGTGGCGGATGAACACCCATCCCTGCTCGATGCCCGCCGTGAGCATCGCGCACAGCATGCCCTCCACCACCAGGTGCGGCTGCTCGGCGAGGATCTGCCGGTCCTTGAAGGTGCCCGGTTCGGACTCGTCGGCGTTGCAGATCAGGTACTTCGGCTGGGCCGACTGGGCGGCGACGATCTCCCACTTGGAGCCGGTCGGAAAGCCGGCGCCGCCCATGCCGCGAAGGCCCGAGTCCTTGAGCTCGGCGATCGCCTCGCCGCCGGACAGCTCCCCGAGCGCCATCCTCCGCGCCTGTGCATAGCGGTCCTCGGGGCCCAGCCCGACGTAGGGGTCGTTGGGCCATTGCCGCGGGGTGCGAAGGATCCCCTCAAACCGGGGGTGCGCCCGCTTGCCGCCGGAGCGCTCGCGCTCTCGGTCGCCGTCGGCGCGCTCATGCCCGTGGTGGCCTTCGGCGCGCTCGCGCTCCACCGCCTGCGCCACCTCCGCGGCCGCCAGCGGCCGCTCGTCGACCGCCGCCGCCGGCGCGATGTCGCAGCGCCCGAGGCAGGAGACCTCGCGCACCTCGACCTCGACGTCGTCGCCGTAGCGCTCGCGCAGCGCCGCGATCTGCTCATCGGCGCCGTGCAGCCAGCAGCTGAGGTCGTGGCAGACCGCGATCTGCACGCGCGGCGGGGGGGAGGTGCGGAAATGCGGGTAGAACGAGACCAGCCCCTCGATCTCGTAGCGCGGGCGGTGCGTCTCGCGCGCCAGGCGCTCGAGCTCCTCGCGCGGCAGCCACCCGTGGCGGCGCTGGATGTCGTTGAGCGACGGGATCAGGCTTGGGCCGGGGAAGCGCCCCGCCCGGGCCTCCCGCCCGGGCGCCCGGGCGCCGGTGCCGGCCATCAGCGCGCCCCCGCTCCGCCGCCGGCTGCGCCGGTGGGCGCTCCGCCAGCCTCGGAGCCGGGGGGCGCTCCGCCCGCGGCCGCGCCGCTGAGCGTTCCGCCAGCCGCGGTGCCGGTGGGCGCTCCGCCCGCGGCCGCGCCGCTGAGCGCTTCGGCCGTGGCGCGCTCTGCCGCGTGCCCATCTCCGGCGCGCGGGGCCGCCGGGGCCGGCTCGATCCGCACGGCGCAGAACTTGAACTCCGGGATCTTGCCGAACGGGTCGATCTCGTCGATCGTCAGCAGGTTGGCGGCCGCCTCGCGGAAGTGGAACGGGATGAAGCAGTTGCCGCGCGCCTCGGCGTGCGAGACCCGCAGCTCAAGCTCGATCTCGCCGCGCCTGGAGCGCACTCGCACCCGCCCGCCGTCCTCCCAGCCGTGCTCGGCGGCGTCCTGTGGGTTGACGAACACCTGCGCGCGCGGAGCGATCGCATCGAGCGCGTAGGACCGGCGGGTCATCGTGCCGGTGTGCCAGTGCTCCAGCAGGCGTCCGGTGTTGAGCACGAACGGGTACTCGTCGTCGGGCAGCTCCTTGGCCGGCAGCCACTCGGCCGGCACCAGGTGCGCGAGCCCGTCCGGGGTGTTGAAGCGGTCGCCGAACATGACCACGGTGCCGTCCGAGTGCTCGGGGTCATCGTTGGGATAGAGCTT
Source organism: Solirubrobacteraceae bacterium (assembly GCA_035294345.1). Lineage (GTDB taxonomy): Bacteria > Actinomycetota > Thermoleophilia > Solirubrobacterales > Solirubrobacteraceae > Palsa-465. Next base: position 29,181 of record DATGLC010000038.1, on the reverse strand, counting down.
CCCCGTCAGGCCGAGGTTGTCGTAGCTGAGGTTGGCGTAGCTGGGCATCACGGACACCATCTCGTCGAAGATCTCCCGCGGCGAGGAGTAGCTCCACGGCAGGCCGACCCGCCGGGCGATCTCCTGCACGATCTCCCAGTCCACGCGCGCCTGTCCGGGCGGGTCGAGCACCTTGCGCCCCAGCTGCACGCGCCGGTCGGTGTTGGTGTAGGTGCCCTCCTTCTCCAGGTAGGAGGACGCGGGGAGGATCACGTCGGCGAACTCGGCCGTCTCGGTCAGGAAGATGTCCTGCACGACCAGGAACTCGAGCTTTGAGAGCGCCTTTCTGACCTTGTTCACGTTGGGGTCCGACAGGAACGGGTTCTCGCCGAGCATGTACATGCCGCGGACGCCGCCCGCAAGCGCCGAGCCGATGATCTCGGTCACGGTGAGCCCGCGCGCCGGGTCCAGCTCCGCGTCGCCCCAGGCGCGCACGAAGCGCTCACGGATCTGCGGGTCGTCGACGCTGCTGTAGTCCGGGTAGAACATCGGGATGAGACCGACGTCCGAGGCGCCCTGGACGTTGTTTTGCCCGCGCAGCGGGTGCAGGCCCGAGCCGGGCTTGCCGATGTTGCCGGTGATCGCCGCCAGCGCGATCAGGCAGCGGGCGTTGTCGGTCCCGGTGGTGTGCTGGGAGATCCCCATCCCCCAGAAGATGATCGCCGAGCGGGCCTCGCCGAACACGCGCGCCACCCGGCGGATCGTCTCGGCGCTGACGCCGGTGATCTGCTCACCGCGCTCGGGCGGGTAGTGGCTGACGGTCTCCGCCAGCGCCTGAAAGTTGGAGGTGCGGTTGCGCACGAACTCCTCATCGACCAGCCCCAGGCGGATGATCTCGTGCATCACCGCGTTGTAGAAGGCGACGTCCGTGCCCGGCTTGAGCTGGCAGTAGATGTCGGCGTGGTCGGCCAGGCGGTCGGCGCGCGGGTCGACGTAGATCACGGTCGTGCCCCGGCGGTGCGCCTGCTTGAAGAACGACGAGGCGACCGGGTGGTTGGCCGTGGCGTTGGAGCCGGCGATGATGATCGCGTCGGCGTTGGCGACGTCGCCGTAGGTGGTCGAAACCGCGCCTGACCCGATCCCCTCAAACAGCGCCGCGACGCTCGAGGCGTGGCACAGGCGCGTGCAGTGGTCGACGTTGTTGGTGTGAAAGCCAGTCCTGATCAGCTTCTGGAACAGGTAGGCCTCCTCGTTGGAGCACTTGGCCGAGCCGAACCCGGCGATCGCGCCCGGGCCGCCGGCCGCGTGGATCTCCTTCAGCCGCCGCGCCACGAGGTCCAGCGCCTCGTCCCAGCTGGCCTCCCGGAACGCCGGCAGCACCTCGTCGTAGTCGACCAGCCCGCCGGGCTTGCGGCCGCGTCCGTTGGCCTGCCCTCGCCCGTCTGCGCCGCCCTGCATCTCCCCCCGCACCGCGCTTGACAGCGGGCCCTTGGGGTAGGCGTCCTCGCGGCGGATCAGCGGGACGGTGAGGCGCTGCGGCGAGGCGGCGTAGTCCCAGCCGTAGCGGCCCTTGACGCACAGCCGGCGCTGTGACCCCGGCTGCTCGCGCCCCTCGGCGAACGCGATCGCCCCGCGCTGGTCGTCGACGTGGTAGGTGAGCGCGCAGCCGACGCCGCAGTAGGGGCAGACCGTGTCGACCTGCCTCAGCTCGCTGCGCGGGCGGATCGGCACGCCGTTGATCGGCTTGTTGACCAGCGCGCCGGTCGGGCAGGCGGACACGCACTCGCCGCAGGTCACGCAGGAGGAGGAGCCCATCGGATCGTTGAAGTCAAACGCGATCCGGGTGGCGTAGCCCTTGCCGCTGCGGCCGATCACGTCGTTGCCCTGGATGTCGTCGCAGGCGCGAACGCAGCGGTCGCACAGGATGCAGGCGTCGTGGTTGACCGCGATCACCGGGTTGGACAGGTCCACCCCGCGGCCGGCCGCCTGCGGGATCGGCGAGTCCTTGCCGACGCCGTAGCGCCGCGCTAGGGCCAGCAGCTCGTTGTCGGCGGTGGTCGTCTCCTTGGGGTCCTCGCGGGGATCAGGCTGGTCTGAGAGCAGGAGCTCGGTCAGCGTGGCGCGGTGGGCCTCGAGCTCTGTGCCCGTGGTCGTGACCTCCATGCCGTCCTCGCAGGGGCGCACGCACGCTGCGGCGTAGGCGCGCGCGCCGACGTCCACGACGCACATGCGGCACACGCCGACCGGGTCAAAGCGGTCGTTGTGGCATAGCACGGGGATGTCGATCCCAACCTGCGCGGCGGCCGCCAGGATCGTGGTTCCCTCCGCGACGGTCACCTCGCGGCCGTCGATTCGCAGCGTGACCTGCGCTGTCGCCTCGCTGCGCGCGGTCTCCGTGGTCGTGGCCATGTCGCTATCTCCTCTGCGCGGGCTCTGGGGCTCGGCTTCGCGGCGCACTGGCTGCTCCGGCGCCCGGCGCGGCTCCGGCGCCCGGGGCGGCCCCGACGGCTCCGGCGTCCGCGCACAGCGCCGCCAAACCCAGCTCTTCGATTGTCGCAGATGCCGGGATGCCGTCCTCGTCCAGCCCCCGGCGCCGGTAGTAGGAGGCGATCATGTCCGCCAGTCGCTCCCGGCTGAGCGTTGCCGTGCGCCCGGAGTCCAGCGCCAGCGGCTCGGTCAAGAAGCGCTCGGGGAGTCGGTCCTCGCCGGCCGTCCAGCCCTCGCGCAGGTTGAACAGGCGCTTGGCCAGCACGATCCGCCTGGCGGTAGCTCCCAGCTCGGCCGCGTCCACCTCCCAGCCGGTGACGATCGACAGAAGCTTTGCCCACTCGGCCATCGGGTCGCTGAACGCTCCGCGCAGGAACCTGCACAGGATCAGCGAGTCCATGATCGCGGAGCGGTCCTCTGTCTCGATCGCGGCCTGCACGTGCGCCTCCCCGCCCGCAAGGCGGTCCAGGCGGCCGGACAGGTCGGCCTCGTAGGCGCCCGAGCGGTTGTGGTCGGCGCCGCGCGCGTTGACAGCCAGTCCCAGCGCCATCGCGTGCAGGGTGCGGGGCTCGTAGCCGGGGAGCTCGAGCCCCTTGACGTGCGCGGCGAAGGCGTCCGATCCCCCTCCGACGGTCTGCGCCGCGCGGCGCGAGCCCTCGGCCAGCAGCTCGCCCAGCCCGGTTCGCGCCCCGATCTCCTCGATCGCGCGCAGCAGGGCGCCACCATCGCCGAAGCGCAGCCAGGGCGCTTCGATCAGCCCTCGCTGCGCGCACTCCATCGCCCAGGCGATCGTCCCGCCGGCGGAGATCGTGTCGAGCCCCAGCTCGTCGCAGCGCGCGCTGGCCGCGATCACCGTGTCGGCGTCGGCCACCCCGCACAGCGGCCCGAGCGCGAACGCGTTCTCGTACTCCATCCGCGCCCGCCTGCCACCGCGCGTGGCGTAGATGTGCTCGCAGCCGATCGCGCACGAGGCGCACGAGTGGCGCGCCACCTGGCGCAGCGGCGCGATCTCCTCGGCCGCCAGCGAGGCGGCTCCGTCGAAGCGGGCGGCGCCGAAGTTGCGCGTGGGCAGGGTCGAGATGGCGTTGAACGCGAGCAGGTTGGCCATCGTCCCCAGCTCGCGGTACTTGGCGGTCGCGGCTCCAAAGGAGCGCTCGCGCAGAGCCGCGGCAGCCGCCATGACCGCCCGCGGGTCGGCGGGCGCCACCTTGGTGCGCGGCCGAACGGCCACCGCCTTGCACAGCTTGGCGCCCAGCACGGCGCCCAGGCCGCCGCGGCCGGCGTGCCGGCCGTCGTGGGAGATCGTCGCGTAGCGGACCAGGCGCTCGCCCGCGGGCCCGATCGCCGCCACCCGCCAGGCGGGTCCGAGCCGCGCGCGCAGCGCCCGCTCGGCCTCCGCCGCGGGCAGCCCCCACAGCTCGCCGGCGGGCTCCAGGCGCAGCGTGGAGCCGTCGATGATCGCCACCGACGGCTCGCGGCAGCGCCCGCGCAGCACGATCGCGTCGTGGCCGGTGAGCTTGCCGGCGATCGCGAAGTGGCTTGAGGCGAGCGCGTCGTTGAGCCGCTCGGTCAGCGGCGACTTGGCGAGCACCGCGAACTTGGCGCTCGTGGTCAGCGGCGTGCCCACAAGCGGCGAGAACACGAACGCCAGCGGAGCGTCGGCGGACAGCGCATCGGCGCCGGGCGGGCAGTGGCGGTGCATCAGCCAGGCGCCGAGCCCGGCGCCACCGATGAACGAGCGCAGCACGCGCTCGTCGAGCGGCTCGACGACGGTCTGGCCGCTGCTCAGGTCGGCGATCAGCGCGCGGGCGAAATAGCCGCCGGGCGTCATTCCTCGATGCTAGGCCACCGGTCCGCGCGCCCGGCGCCGGCCGCCCCTGGCTCAGCCGCCCTTGTTCCGGCCGTCCGTGGCTCAGCCGCGCGCGTTCCGGCCGTCCGCTCAGCCGCGCGTGTTCCGGGCGTCCGTGGCTCAGGCGCGCGTGCTCCGGCGCTCGGCAGCTCAGCCGCCGGCGTCGGCGGCCATCAGCGACACCTTGTCCCCGGCGACCAGCGGCAGCTCCGCGTCACGGGTGATCTGGTCTCCGTTGAGCGCCGCGACCACATGCTCGCCCAGCTCCACGCCCACCGCGGCCGCGAGCTCGCCGAGCGACCAGGCGCCCACGGTGCGCCGCCGCTCCGAGCCCGGGCCGGCGAGCGTCCCGTACATGCGCACCTCGATCGTGGGTGGCGCCAGCATCAGCGCGCGCTCGTAGTCGGCGCGCTCGTTCAAGTTCCAGACCGAGCGAAGCTCCGGGTCGGCCCGAGCCAGCGCCGGATCGGCGAGCAGCTCTCGCTCGCTCAGCATCCGGGTGCGGCAGCGCTCGAACAGGAACGCGGGCCGCATCCGGCCGGCGTCGATCAGCTCCAGGACGAGCTTCAGCAGCGACGGCCGGTAGGCGGCGGCCAGTGGCTGGCGATGACCGCCCACCTCGGGCAGCGCGGCGTCGAAGCCGGCCTCGAGGGCGCCGACGACGCGGGAGATGAAGGCGGGGTGAAGCAGCGGTACGTCGGTGGAGGACACGTAGGCGACCGCCGCGCGCTCGCCGATCGCCTCAAGGCCCGCTGCGATCCCCTCAAGCGGGCCGGCGCCCTCGCGCGCGTCGGTCGCCAGCTGCACCCCGGCCGGCGGCGCGGGAAGCGCCTGGCCGGGCGCGCCGACGACCACGACCGGCCCGTCGACCGCGCGGGCGGCGATGCCCGTCACCCGGCGCAGGAGCGTCGAGCCATGCCAGGGCAGCCACGCCTTGGGGCTGCCCATCCGCGACGAGCGACCGCCGGCGAGCACGATCGCCGCCGCCCGTGCGGCCATCTACGTCAGGGCGCGAGGCGGTCGATCCGCCAACCGCCGTCCGCGCGCGTGTACAGGAGCCGGTCGTGCAGCCGGTCCGGGCGCTGCTGCCAGAGCTCAACGGCCGTGGGCGCCAGCACGAACCCGCCCCAGCTCTCGTGCACCGGAAGCTCGTCGCCGAGGCTTGCGTCAAGCTCGGCCACGCGGAGCTCAAGCTGCTCGCGGGAGCCGATCACCTCGCTCTGGGGAGAGGCGAGCGCGCTCAGCTGGCTGCCGCGCGGGCGGCTGCGAGCGTAGGCGACCGACTCCTCGCGGCTCGTTCGCGCCACCGGTCCGCTGACGCGGACCTGGCGGCCCAGCGGCCCCCAGTAGAAGGCCAGCGCCGCACGCGGGTTGACCTGGAGCTCACGGCCCTTGCGGCTTGCGTAGTTGGTGAAGAACGTAAACCCCCGCTCGTCGACGCCCTTGACGAGCACCATCCGCACCGACGGGGCGCCGTCTGCGTCCGCGGTCGCCAGCGCCGCGGCCTCCGGCTGGTCGATGCCCGCGCCCGCGGCAGCCTCAAACCACGTACGGAACTGGCGGATCGGGTCCGGGTCGACATCCGACTCGCATAGCGGCGGCAGCTCGCTCGGCGTGGGCACGGTCGCAGCCTACGACACGCGCTACAGATGCGCGCACCTTGGCCGATAACGCACGCCAACAGGCCCCGCGCCGGCCGGGCGGCCAAGGCGGACTGCGCCGGCGTGGTACGGGGCACCCACGGCGTCAGGAGACGGAAATGGCGGTGGCGGACACGGGTCCCGTCGGGGCCCGCTCGACGGCGGCGCGTTCGGCCGGCCCAAGCGGAGGGGTCAGGGCGCTGTTCTCGGTGCTGATCCTCGCGGCTTTCGGCTACATGGCCTCGCTGATCGTGCGCGGCCCGCAGGGCCCCTCGCCGCGCTGGCTGGACACGTGGTTTGTGGCGGGCTTCGAGCTTGTCTGCGCGCTTCTGGTGGTGGCCAAGGGGCTGTCGGACCCGCGCCGGCGCCGCTACGCGCTGTGGCTTGGCGCCGGGTGCGTCTCCTGGGCGCTGGGCGATTTCACGATGGGGTTTGAGACCGCTGGCGGCGCCACGCCCGCCACGCTCTCGCCGGCCAACTTCCTGTGGGCTGGCTTTTTCCCGCTGGCCTACGTGGGCGTGATGATGCTCGTCCAGCGCGACGTGCGCCGCCTGAGCGCGGCCAACTACCTCGACGGCGTGGTGGCGGTGCTCGCGACCGCCGCGGCCCTGGTCGCGTTCCTGTTCTCCACGATCGCGCGGGCGTCCGGCGGCGGGACCGAGTTTGCGGCGGTGAACATGGTCTACCCCGTCTGCGACCTGCTGCTGTTTGGGCTGACGCTGATCGGGATCCGACTGCTGCCGGCCGGCAAGCGGGCGCGCTGGTACCTGATCGCCGCCGCGGGCGCGTTCAACGCGGCGGGCGACATATCGGCGCTGTTCGGCGGCCTGGTGTCGACCGCGCCGGGGTGGTTTTTCAACATGTGCGCCTGGCCGACGTCGCTGTGCCTGATCGCCAGCGCGGTGTGGCTTGCGCCCGGATCGCGGGTGGCGCCGCAGGAGAACCACGGCTCGGGCTTTGCGGTTCCGGTCGCGGCGTCGGCGTTTGCGCTGGCGATCCTGTTTGCCGGCTCGCTGATGCATGCAAGCCAGGTGGCGATCGCGCTGGCCACGCTGACGCTGCTGGCGGCCGGGGTCCGCTTCGGCCTTGCGCTGCGGCGGATGAGCCAGCTGACCGAGCAGCGCCACCGCGAGCTCGAGGCCTCGGCGCGGGCCGAGCGGGATTCGCGCGAGGCGCTGCAGGAGGCCGTGCGCGCCTACTCGCAGTTCGCCTCGCGGGTCGCCGACGGCGATCTGACCGCGACCGTCTCGGCCATGGGAGCCGATGAGCTGGCGCAGCTATCGGGAAGCCTGAACACGATGGTGGCCGGGCTGGCGGAGATCTCGGGCGAGATCCAGACCGGCGTGCACGAGATCGGCGTCTCGACCGCTGGCATCCTTGCGTCCGTCAACCGGCACACCGAGAGCGCGGGCCAGCAGTCGGCCGCGATCTCCGAGACCACGGCGACGATCAACGAGCTGCGCTCGGCGGCCGACGACACCGCCCACCGGGCCCGTGAGGTCGCGCGTCAGGCGGCCGAGTCGGTCGCCGTGTCCGACGCTGGCACCCAGGCGGTGTCGGCGATCGCCTCCGCGATGGAGGAGATCCGCGCGCGCGTCGACGGGATCGCGCGTGAGATCCTCACGCTGTCGGAGAGGACCCAGCAGATCGGCGCGATCACCCAGACCGTCAACGAGCTGGCCGACCGCTCCAACCTGCTGGCCCTCAACGCCTCGATCGAGGCGGCTCGCGCCGGCGAGCACGGCAAGGGCTTTGCGGTGGTGGCCGACCAGGTCCGCAGCCTCGCCGAGCAGTCCAAGGGCGCCACCGCGCAGGTGGAGGCGATCCTCAACGACGTCAAGCAGGCCACCGCGGCTGCCGTGCAGGCCAGCGAGGAGGGGACCAGGGTGGTCGACAAGGGGCTCGCGCTGACCGGCGCAGCCGGCGAGGGGATCGCCTCGCTGACCGACACGATCCGGGCGGCGTCCGCAGCCGCCGAGCAGATCGCGGCCTCCGCGCACCAGCAGAGTGTCGGCATGGACCAGATCGCGGAGGCGATGGCCAGCATCGAGGCGGGGACCTCGCAGTTCCTTGAGGGGGCGCAGTCGTCGCAGGTGGCCGCCGAGGCGCTCAACGAGCTCTCGGCCAAGCTCGCCGCGCTGACCGACCGCTACCGCGTCTCCTAGCCTCCGTCCCGGTCGCGGGACGGGCGGCTGCGGGGCGTGCGCGAGCGCCGTGGGGCAGCCGGCGCCGGCGGGCGCCCGCTGGAGCCGCGGCCGGCCTCGTGCGCCGGCGAGCGCCCGCTGGGGCCCGGCCTGGCCTCGTGCGCCGGCGAGCGCCCGCTGGAGCCCGGGCCGGCCTCGTGCGCCGGCGAGCGCGCCCGGGCCACCCCGCGTGCCACCCAGCCGCGAAGCTGGCGGCTGGTCGAAATGCCCTCGGGCGCGACCCGCAGCCAGCCGTCCACCGCCCGCCCGCGCATGATCATCGGCTGCACGTGCGCCCGCGCCAGCAACCGCTCGGCGCCGGCGGGATCGACGCGCACGAGCAGGCCGCCGGCGCCGCTGGCGGCGACCGCCATATGCCCGTCGACCAGGAAGGCCACGCCCCCGAACATCCGCTTCTCCGTCACCCCGATCTCCTGGCCGAGCGCCGCGCGGATTCGGTTGACGAGATCGGGATCAGGCGCCATCGCAGAGCGCATCCAACCATGTCGCCCGGCGTCTATGTTGGCCGATCGTGAACCCCGCTTTCAGGTCTGGACCCGGCGAGCCCGGCGGCCACCCTCCGCGCCGGGCCCGCCGCCCGGGCGCAGCGCCCAGGTGGCTTTCGTCCGCGCTGGCCCTGGCGCTGGCCGCGGGCGCTTGCGGATCTCAGGGCGCGCCGCGCTCCGCGACCGCCTCGTCCGCCGCGTCCGGGCCTTCCCACACCGCCACCGCCGGGTCCCAGGGCGCGACCGGCCACTCGCACACCGCCGCCGCCGGGTCCCGGGGCGAAAGCGGCGAGTCGCATTCCGCCACCGGGGGCTCGCCGGCGCAGCGCGGCGTCTCGTCGTCGGCCACATCAGCCATCGCGCGCCGGCGCCGGCGCGATCGCGGCGCGCGGATCGGCGCGACCTTGCAGGTGCACGCCGGCGGCTCGCTGCTGTCGGTGACGGTCACCCGGGTGATCGATCCGCTGCACGGTGCCGCCGCGCTGCTGCCCGGCACGCGCGCGGTCGGGGTGCTGGTCGTGATCAGAAACGACGCCGGTGCCACCTACGACAGCACCGCCTCCGGCGACTGGTCGCTGGTGACCCCCTCCGGTGAGGCGACGCCGCTGATGGTCAGGACCGGGGTGTGCCAGACGCCGCTGGTGGACTTCGAGTCGCTCATCGGCGCCGGTGAGACCCGCAGCGGCTGCGTCGCGTTCTCGGTCCCGCTCCGAGCGCCGATCGTGCAGATCCGCTTCTCTCCGCACTCCCGCGCGCCCGGCCGAGTGGCGTGGCGCTGAGCGGCGCAGCCTCAGCGGGCCAGTGGCGCTGAGCGGCGCAGCCTAAAGCCGGCCCGGCTTATGCGCCGGCGGAGGCGTCCTGCCGCTCCCGGGGCCCGTCGCCGGGCATCGTGAGCGGGCGGTGGGTGAGCAGCATGTAGGCGAAGTAGATGAGCCCGATGGCCATCATGACGGCCACATACAGCCACGGGGTGGCGAACGAGCTGTCGCGGAAGATCGACATCTCAAATGCCAGCCACACGAGCGCCACCACGATCACCGGGATCTCCGCCGCGCCCAGCGAGTAGCCGTGCGTGCGGGGCAGCCGCCTGCGCGCGGCGACGTACAGCAGCACCGTGACCAGGTAGATCACCGCCGGCATCAGCGTGGCCGCGCTGAACAGGTCAAACAGGGCGTGGGTGCGAGTGGCGAAGATCGCCAGCACCGCCTCGATCACCACGCCCGCGACCGCGGTCGCGACCAGCGGGCTGTCGTAGCGCGCGTTGACGGTGCGCAGCGCCCGCCAGCCGGGGAAGCGCTCGTCACGGGACATCGCCCACATCAGGCGCGTGACGGTCACGAAGATCACAAGGCCACAGGCGAAGATCGAGTACATGACGATCACCAGGAAGATCTTGCCCACCACCGACCCCAGGACCCGGATGACCACGTCGGCGACCGGCGTCGAGGAGGCGGCAAGCGCCTTGAGGTTGCCGCTGGCGGCCGAGATCGCCACAAGGAAGGCGAACCCGATCACCCCGGAGATCGCGACCGAGCTCCACATCGCCCGCGGGACCGTCGCGCCGGGATCCTCGGTCTCCTCCGCCAGGTTCCCGCAGGCCTCAAAGCCCACGATCGTGAAGGCTCCAAGCAGGAACGCCAGCACCCAGGGGCTGTCGTGCGAGCCGGTGCCAAACGAGAAGTAGCCCGCCGCCGGGATCGCGCCGCGGGAGAACAGATGGCCGCCGTTGAGCAGTCCGCGGATCGCTCCGACGACCACCAGCAGGACAGTGAGCCCGCCCACGCCGGCGATCTCGGTGGCCACCGCGCCGTTGTTGACTCGCTGCGTCCAGGGGGTTGAGAACATGATCAAGAGCGCCTGGGCGAGCACGATCAGCGCGGTCGCAAGCCAGGTGTTGCCCTGGGTCCCGACGTAGCCGAACAGGGCCGGGGCGACCGTGGAGGCCAGCGCATAGTCGACCGCGACCACGTCGACGACCAGGAAGGCGAACGCGAACCAGCCGACCAGCCATCCGATCTGCGGATTGGCGAGCCTGGACATCCACTGGTAGGAGTATCCGGCCAGCGGGATCCGGGCGGCCAGCACGCCGAACACGAGCGCCACCGCCAGCTGACCGACGATCACAAGCGGCCAGGTCCAGATCCCCAGTGGGCCGGAGCTGGCCAGCACCGATCCGTACGTGGTGAAGATGCCCGTCGTGATGGAGATGAACGAGAAGCCGATCGCGAACGAGGCGAACCGCCTGAACGTTCGCCGGAACTCCTGGCGATAGCCGAACTGCTCGACGCTGTCGGCGGGGGCCTCCCTGGTGCTCACGGTTCCTCCCTCCAATCCGGTCCTCGGCGGTGCGCTGGGGCCGACCGATCCCTCAGCGGCGCGCTGGGGGCGACTGATCCCCTGCGCGGCGCTCGGGCCGACTGATCCCATCCGCTGCTTCCGCCTGGGCCTCTCGTGGTCCTCTCATTCCGCGGCTGGTCTAGACCGCTAGCGGGCGATCATACACCAGCCGCCGTCGGGCGGGACCGCCGAGCGGATGCGGAACGCCGCGCGATCGCCGCGATAGACGTCGCGCGCGAACTCGAAGCAGCGCCCGCGCTCGTCGTATGTGCAGCGCGTGAGCAGCAGCGCCGCGGCGCCCTCGTGCGTGCGCAGCCGCTCGGCCGTGCGCTCGTCGAGCGTGATCGTCTCAAGCCTGGCGTCGATGCGACTGGGCGTCAGGCCGTAGCGGTCCCTGGCCAGCGCCCACAGCGAGCCCTCGGTGAGGTTCTCGAACAGGTCGGGCATCAGGTGCTGGGACCAGTGGCTGGTCTCCACCGCCAGCGGCTCGCCGTCGGCCGATCGCAGCCGCACGGTGATCAGCACCTCCTCGTCCTCGCCCAGCCCCAGCGCCTCCGCGACCAGCGGGGTCGCGCGGGCCCGCTCGGCGCGCAGCAGCCGCGCGCCCGGCAGGTGACCGGTGCGCAGAAGCTCCTCCGACAGGCTTCCGATCCCCATGCCGATGCGGGGCTCGGCCACGAAGCTGCCGATGCCGGGGCGACGGTAGATGACCCCCTCGCGCTCCAGCGCCTCCAGCGCCTGGCGCACGGTCATTCGCGCCACGCCGTGGGCTCGGCTGAGCTCTCGCTCGGAGGGCAGGCGCTGGTGCGCCGCCAGGCGGCCGGTCTCGATTCGGTCCCGCAGCTCGGCGGCGATGCGGCTGTGGCGCGCCGCGGCCGACCGGCCGCCGCCGGGCGCCGCTGCTCGGGGCGGGCGTGAGGTGGAGGCCATGGCGAGATGATGGACGATCTCTGGGCGGTATCATCGCCCGGCGCCGGTCTAGACCACATGAACGTTCTCGCGATCGACCAGGGGACCTCGGCGACGAAGGCGATCGTCGTCGACGAGCGGGGCACGGTGCTCGGCCGCTCGAGCGTGCGGGTGCACCCGCGCGCCGGCGCGGCGGGCGAGGTGCTCCAGGACGCCCAGGAGCTGCTGGAGTCGGTGCTCAGCGCCGGGCGGGCGGCGCTGCGCGACGCCGGCGTGCGCGTGGACGCGGTCGGCCTGGGCAACCAGGGGGAGACCGTCGTCGCCTGGGACCGGGCCGACGGCCGCCCGCTCGCCCCGGCGCTCAGCTGGCAGGACCGCCAGTCCGCCGGGCTTGTCGCGCGGCTGCGCGATCACGCGCCGCGCCTGCGCGAGATCAGCGGGCTGCCGCTGGACCCCTACTTCGCCGCGCCGAAGATGGCGCTGCTGGCGCAGCGCCATCCCGCGGCCGCGGTCACGACCGTCGACTCCTGGCTGCTGGCCCGCCTCACGGGGCGCCTTGCCACGGACGCGGCGACCGCCTCGCGCACGATGCTCCTCGACCTGGGCTCCTGTGCCTGGTCGGCGGAGGCGTGCGAGGTGTTCGGGATCGACGTCGGCGGGCTGCCTGAGATCGTGGACTGCGCGCAGCCCGTCGGGCGCACGCGCGCCTTCGGGCAGCCGCTTGAGATCTGCGCGCTGTGCGTGGACCAGCAGGCGGCGCTGTTCGCCCAGGGCTGCCTGAAGCGCGGCGAGGCCAAGTGCACCTACGGGACCGGGGCGTTTCTGCTGGTCAACGCCGGCGGCGACCCGCCGCGCGCCCACGCGGCGGCGGACGCGCCGGGCCTGTCGGCCAGCGTCGCCTGGCGGCTTGGCGGCGAGCCCAGCTACTGCCTCGACGGTCAGGTGTACACGGCCGGGGCGGCGGTGTCGTGGCTTGAGGGCCTGGGGCTGATCTCGGGCCCGGGCGACCTGGACCGGTGCTGGGACGGCGGGGGAGGGGTGACCTTCGTGCCGGCGCTGGCCGGCCTGGGCGCGCCGTTCTGGGCGCCGGACGCGCGCGCGGGCTGGCTTGACCTGTCGCTGCAGTCCGGCCGCGAGGCGCTGGTCAGCGCGGTCGTGGAGGGGGTGGCGGCCCAGGTGGCGTGGCTGGCGCGCGCCGCCGCCGACGCGATCGGAGGCGCACTGGGGACCCTGCGCGTGGACGGTGGCCTGACCGCCTCGCGCGCCCTGATGCAGGCGCAGGCGGACCTGTTGCAGGCGCCGGTCGCGGTGCACTCGGGCGCGGACGCGACCGCGCTCGGGCTGGCGGCGCTGGCTCGCCTGGGCGCCGGCGACGCCCCCGACCCCGGTCGGGCCGTGGGCCAGCCGCGCCCGAGCGCCGTGTATGAGCCGCGGATGCCCGGCGATGAGGCCGAGCGGCGGCTGCTCCGCTGGCGTGAGGCCGCGGGGATGCTGGCGCGGAGGGCTAGATGACGCGCGCGGGCGTGCGCGACGTCACGATCGTCGGCGGCGGGGACGTCGGCACCGCGATCGCGCGTGAGCTCAGCCGCTTCGAGCTTGACATCACCCTGCTGGAGGCCTCACCCGACATCGGCGCGGGCACCTCCAAGGCCAACACGGCGCTCCTTCACACGGGCTTTGACGCGCCTCCCGGCACGCTTGAGTCAAGGCTCGTGGCGCGCGGCCACGACCTGCTGCTGCGCTACGCCGAGCGGGTCGGCATCCCCGTGGAGCGCACCGGCGCGGTGCTTGTGGCCTGGAGCGAAGCCGAGCTTCGCCGGCTGCCGCAGATCGCCGAGCGGGCCCGCGCAAACGGGTATCGGCGCGCCCGGGAGCTGTCGCCGCGGCAGCTGTACGAGCTTGAGCCGCACCTCGCCGCGGGGGCGCACGGGGCGCTGTCGATCCCCGACGAGCACATCGTGTGCCCGTTCACCCCGCCGCTGGCGTTCGCGAGCGAGGCGGTGCTGGCGGGCTGCGAGCTGCGACGCGGCGAGCGCCTTGTGGCCGTCGAGCGGCCCGGCGGCGGCGCGCACGAGCTGAGGACGAGCCGCGGGCGCCTGTCGACGCGCTGGCTGATAAACGCGGCCGGGCTTGAGAGCGACCGGCTGGACGCGATGATGGGCCACGAGCGCTTCCAGATCGCGCCGCGGCGGGGCGAGCTGATCGTGTTCGACAAGCTCGCGCGGCGGCTGATCTCTCAAACGATCCTGCCGGTGCCCAGCGAGCGCACCAAGGGGGTGATCATCGCGCCGACCGTGTTCGGCAACGTGCTGGTGGGGCCCACCGCTGAGGATGTGCAGGAGCGCGAGGACACCTCCTGCACCGCGGCCGGCCTCAGCTCGCTGCGCGAGCACGCGAAGCGGATGCTGCCGGCGCTGGCCGGCATGGAGGTCACGGCCACCTACGCCGGGCTGAGGGCGGCGACCGCCTCAACCGACTACCAGATCCATGTCGATCCCGGTCAGCGGTACGTGTGCGTCGGCGGCATCAGGTCAACCGGGCTGACCGCCAGCATGGCCATCGCCGAGCACGTCCGCGACGAGCTCGAGCGCGCGGGGCTGGCGCTGCGAGAGCGACCCCACCACGCCGAGCCGCGGATGGCGCCGATCGGAGAGGCCTCCGTGCGACCGTACGCCGACGCGCAGCGGATCGCCGCAGACCCCCGCTACGGGCGGATCGTCTGCTTCTGCGAGCGCGTCACCCAGGGCGAGATCGAGGACGCCCTGGCGGGGCCCATCCCCCCGGTCGACCTGGACGGGCTGCGCCGGCGCACGCGCGCGCAGCTGGGGCGCTGCCAGGGCTTTTACTGCGGCGCCCGGCTGGCATCGATCCTTGAGGCCCACCGCCGGCGATGAACGACAGCGCGGATGTGGTGGTCGTCGGTGGCGGCCCGGCCGGGCTGAGCGCGGCGATCGCCCTGCGAGAGATGGGGGTGGGCCGCGTGGTGGTGCTCGAGCGGGAGCGTCGGGCGGGGGGCGTGCCGCGCCACTGCGACCACCAGGGCTTCGGCGCCCGCGACCTTCATCGCCTGCTCGGCGGCCCCGCATACGCCGCGAGGCTCGCGGCGCTGGCCGCCGCCGCCGGGGTGCAGGTGGCGGTCGAGACGATGGCCACCGACTGGGGGTCGCACGAGCGCGAGTTCTTGGCCACCGCGCCGGGGTCGCCGGAGCGCGAGCTCTTGGCCACCGGTCCGGCCGGGCGCCGTGTGCTGCGCGCGCGCGCGATCCTGCTCGCCTGCGGCTGCCGGGAGCGACCGCGGTCCGCGCGCCTTGTGGCCGGCAGCCGCCCGGAGGGGGTGATGACCACCGGAACGCTGCAGCAGCTGGTGCACCTGGAGCGGCGACCGCCCGGAAGGCGTGCGCTGATCGTCGGCGCCGAGCACGTCAGCTACTCGGCGATCGCCACCCTTCGTCAGGCCGGGTGCGCGGTCGCGGGCATGGTCACAGAGCTCGAGCGCCACCAGTCCCTCGGGCTGTTCGCCGCGGGCGCCCGGGCGCTCGGCGTGCCGCTGTGGACCCGCACGCGCGTTGCGGCGATCCGCGGCCGCGCCCGGGTGGAGCTAGTCGAGCTACAGAACCTCGCGACCGGCGAGACACGGGCGCTGCGCTGCGACACGGTGATCTTCACCGCCGACTGGATCCCCGACCACGAGCTGGCGGTGCGAGCGGGCGTGGACCTCGACGCCGGCACCCGCGGCCCGGCGGTCGATCAGCAGCTGCGCACCGGCACGCCGATGGTGTGGGCGGCGGGCAATCTCGTGCACGGGGCAGAGCCAGCCGACGTGGCGGCGCTCGCGGGCCGCCACGCCGCTCGGTCGATCGCCTGCGCGCTGGCCGGCGCGCCCGCGCCGCGCCGCACGCTGGCCGTCTGCTGTGAGCCGCCGCTGGGCTGGATCTCCCCGAGCCGGATCGCCCCCGGCGGCGGGCTCCCGCCGCGAGACTGCTTCCTGCTTCGCTCCTCGGCGTTCCTCACGCGCCCGCGGGTCGTCATCGAGCAGGGCGGGCGCAGCCTGTGGCGCGGGCGCCCGGCGCGCCTGCAGCCGGGGCGCTCAGCACGCATACCCGCGGGCTGGATCGAGCTTGTGGACTTCGGCGGCGCACCCGTCCGGGTCCGCCTGGCCTGAAGGCGCACGCACACCGCGCCGATCGGCCGTCACCGCGTGCCGATCGGCCGTCACCGCGGCCCGGCGCTCAGCGGGCTCAGAGCGGGCGCGGCGGCACGGGCCGCGAGGTCAGCGGGTGCAAAGCGGGCTTAGCGGCACGGGCACGCCGGGCACGGGCGGCTCGTCGTGCCGGCACCATACGAGCTCCCGCGCGGCGATGTGGACGACGCCCACGTACATGTAGTTGACGGAGGCGGCGGTTGCCAGGCAGGAGAACGCGGGCGCGCTCGCACCGCCGCCCGCCGGCCGGCAGAACGCGCGCTGCAGCGTCCCGGCGACGGCCCCGCTTGCGATCCGGCGGTCCATGTCTTGCCTGATCACTCTGACCAGTGCCAGGCGCGGGCTGAGCGCCGAGCGCAGGCGCACCAGGTGCGGCTGCTGGTCCTGGGCGGTGAGCAGCTCCGCCTCGCGGTTGGCGCGCTGGACCGCGGCCGGGTCGAGCGTGGCGACCGAGTAGTTGTGGTCGTTGGCGCTGACGAACAGCACCAGGGCGGTCAGCGCTCCGGCGGCGCACAGCAGCGACATCACCCACTGCGCCCACAGGGGCGGTCGCGGCATCAGGCGGCGCGGGCGCACGACCATCGCGATCAGCGTACCCGGTGGTCGTCGCGGCGCAGCGCGTCCGTGAAGCGCCGGGGCACCGCGGCCGCGTCGCCCTCCTCCCACAGGGTCGTGACGACGAGCTCCCCGCACTGCGGACGGCACACGTAGACGAGCGCGGGGCGCCGGAGATCCTCCACCAGCAGCGCGCCGCGCTCGCCGGGTCGGACCCGGCCCGCCGCGCACGCGGCCGCGACCCGCGCCACGATCTCGGCGCGCGCGTCCAGCGTCCCGCGCACGCGCTGGCGGTAGCGCTCGGCCGCGTGGTCGGTGACCGCCACCAGGACCTCGTGCCCGCCCGCCTGGCGCTGCGCGCGGCCGGCGGGGGGCCGCTGGGCCGACGAGGCCGGCACGGGGGCTTGCTCGCTGATCGCCATCGCGGCAAAGGTAGCGGCCGCCGTCGGGTCCGCGATCATCGGCCCCCTGCACGAAGGTCCGGTGCGGGCGGCGGCCGCCAGGCCGATAGCCACCCGGTGAGCACGATCAATCCGGCGCTGCGGTCGCGCCTCGGGCGCCGGGCGCCCGCCGCCGATGTCCTGGGCCCGGCGCTCGTCGCCTGCCTGCTGCCGGCGCTGCTGGTCTGTGCGGGCCTGGTCGCCTACGACGGCAATCCCACCGGGCTGATCCGGTTCGGGACCGACTTCGCGGCGGCGATCCACCCGCCCCGCGGCGCGGTCGTGACGCGCGGCAGCGGCTACGACGGCCAGTACTTCTGGGCGCTGGCGCAGGATCCACTGCTCCTGCGCGCGCGGACATTGGCCGCCTTCGCCGACCAGACCTTCCGCCTGCAGCGCGTCGCCTACCCCGCGCTGGCCTGGCTCGCAGCCGGCGGCGGGCGCGCGCTGATCCCCTGGACGCTGATCGCCGTCAACGTCGTCGCCATCGTCGCCGCAACGCTGGCGGTGGCCGCCTGGCTGCGACGGCGGGGACGCTGCGGCTGGTGGTCGCTGGGTTTGGCGCTGCAGCCCGCGTTCGCCTACGCGGTGCTCGCCGACCTCAGCGACGCGCTCGCGGTGGCGGCGCTCGTCGGCGGCCTGATCGCGTACTGGGAGCGCAGGCGCTGGACCGCGGCTGCGCTGCTGACGGTCGCCGTGCTGGCGCGCGAGCCCATGCTGCTCGCCGTGGCGGCGATCGGGATCGACCTCGTGCTCGGCCGCGAGGGGACGGGGAGCCTTTCGCGGGCGGCCGGCGGCCACCGGCTCGCCGGAGGAGTGCGCCGGATGCCGGGCGCTGTGCGCCTCGGCGCGCGCGCCGGCTGGGCGGGTCCGCGCGCGCGCTGCGCCTCCCCGCGTGCCGTTTGCGTCGGCGCTGTCCGCCATGCCGTGCGCAGGGTCCGCGTCGCTGGGCGCGCCCTCTGGCCCGTCACGGTGGTGCCCGTCATCGCGTTCGCCGGATGGCTGGCCTACGTGGACGTGCGCCTCGGTGGCGCGCAGTCTGACCCCGGGACCGCGTTCGCCGGCCCGATGGCCGGGGTGGCGGCCGAGGTGCGGCGGGCGCTGCGCAGCGCGCCGATCGACGCCGCCTGGGATCTCGCCTACCTGACGCTGATGCTCGCCGGGATCCTGGCCGCCGCTCTGCTCGTGGCGCGGCGCCGCTGTGCGGCGTCGCTTGCGGCGCTGCTGTTCGGCCTGACCCTGCCGTGGATGGTGTTCGGTGGCGCGCTGAGCTACACGCGGCTCAGCGCGCCGATGTTCGCCTGCCTGCTGCTGGCGGCGCTTGCGCGACGCTCCCGGCCCGCGCTTGCGCTCTGCGCCGCGGTCGCATCGCTCGGTCCGCTGGTGGCGCTGGGGATCGGCTGAGTCGCTGGCAAGCGCGACGATTCCCGCCGGCGCACGGCGCCGCGCGGCTCGATGCCGCCGGCCGCAGGATCCCGCTCGTGCGGGCCGGAGGATCTCGCTCGTGCCGGCCGGAGCATCTCGCTCGTGCCGGCCGGAGCATCCCGCTCGCGCCGGCCGGAGCATCTCGCACCGCTCGCCGGGCGATCTCGGCTCAAGCACATCCGGATCGCGGCCGAGTAATCCAGTGTCGGGCACGGACGGTGGCCGGCGACGAATCGGGTCCCGCGTGGACCGCGCCGCCGTGGTCAGCTCGCCGGCCGGCCCGCTTCCCAGCATGCAAGCTCTGGCCAGGATCGAAGACCCGCTCGCGGTGGCGCAGCCCGCGCCGCTGAAGGTGCTGCTTGCCGACGACCACCCGCTGATCGCCGCCGGCATCCGCCGGGCGGTCGAGCATCTCGACGACCTTGAGGTTGTGGGCGAGGCTCACACCGGCCCGGAGCTGATCCAGCTGGTCGAGCGCCGGCGGCCGGACATCGTGGTGATGGACCTGTGGATGCCCGGCGTCAGCGGGGTTGAGGCGATCGAGACGGTGCGCGAGCGCTGGCCGTCGACGAAGGTGATCGTCCTGTCCGCCTGCGAGGATCGCGCGACGATCGACGCGGCCCTGCGCGCCGGCGCGAGCGCCTACGTGCTCAAGAGCGCGCAGGCGGTCGATATCGCGTCGGTGATCCGCCAGGCCGCGAGCGGGGCGGTGTTCCATGCGCCGGCGTGTCCGCCGGCGCGTCAGACGGCGCCGGACGAGCCCGCTCCGGCGCGGCTGACCGAGCGCGAGCGCTCGATCCTGGCGGCGGTCGCATCCGGCCTGACGACGGCGGCGATCAGCCGCGAGATGTGGATCAGCGAGCACACGATCAAGTTCCACCTGACCAACATCTACCGAAAGCTCGGGGTCGCCAACCGCGCCGCGGCGGTCCGCTGGGCGCTAGAGCACGGCATCGGCTGACGCCACCCGCGCCCCGCGGCTGTTGCGGTCGCCCGCCGCCGCCACCTGACGGTCGGACGGGCCCGCCGGCGCGACCGGGAGGTCAGGCGGGCCACCGCCGCGACCGGTGGTTCAGGCGGGCCAGCGGCGCAGCCGAGCGGACACGATCGTGGGTCCGCCGGGGCGTGATTGGACACGGAACTGGCCTCCGAGCATGCGGACTCGCTCGCGCATCCCCACCAGGCCCAGGTGGCCCGCGCGCGCCGCCTGCTCGGCCGCCGACTCGCTGAAGCCGATGCCGTCGTCGCAGACGCTCACGGTCACGCCGTCCGCGTCGGCCGCGACGCGGATGCGCACCCGCCGAGCGCGGCTGTGCCTGCGAATGTTGGCGAGGGACTCGCGCACGATCGCCACCACCGTGAAGCGCTGCGAGTCGCTCAGCCGACCCAGGTCGCCCGACAGCTCGAGCTCCGGCACGATCCCGGCGCGCTCCCGCAGTGCGCTCGTCAGCTCATCAAGCGCATCTTCGACGCGCTTTGAAAGCGGCTGTTGCACGGCCGCGGACAGCCTGCGCAGCTGCTCGTCCAGGGACTGCACCTGCGCGTCCAGATCGTCGAGGCGACCGAGCGCGCGGGCCCGGTCCGGGTGGCCGGCAAGCAGCGGCTCAAGCTGGCTGCGGAACAGCCTCAGGTCCTCCGCGAGCAGGTGAACCGCCTGGCGGGGCCCGTCGTGCAGGTCGAAGCGCAGGCGGTCCAGGCGGCGGCGCAGCGCGCCCGGATCCAGCTCCGGGTCTGGATCCAGCTGGCGAACGGGATCGGTCTGAGGGTCGGCAGCCGGCCGGGGGTCGGGATCCGCCGCCGGGGGCACGGGGGCCATGTGCCGATTCTGCTATCCGGCCAGGCGGACCGCAGAGCCGGCCGGCCGAGCTGACCGGTCGGCGCTGGTGCTGGGTGCCAGGGCGCCGGCGGCCGGCGCCGCGGCGTCGCCGATCGGTGCGCGCCGCGCTGTGCCCCGCCCGGCGCCGGGCTGTGCGGGCGCCGGTGCCGCTGGGAAGGAGCCGAGCGTGGACAGGCCGCCTGGGGCAAAGCGCGGCCCACGGTGGCGTGGTCCGGACGGCCGTGCGGGGCCCAGCAGCGTTGCGGGGCTCGACGGCGAGAACGAGTCGACGCCGAGATCGGGAACGTGCACCTCGGCGAAGGTCGCCAGGTAGGACGCCGGCAGCCGGTTGACGTCAAACCATCCAGCGCCCCCGCCGGGCCGCGCAAAGCCGCTGGTCCCGAAGTAGCGGTTTCCGATGCGCATGAAAGTGTGCCCGGCGTTGTAGAAGATCGTCACCCGTCCCGGCCCGGCGGGGAACCGCCAGATTGGGATCTCGCCTGAGACGGTCGTGGGCACCCGGTAGCCCGCCTGCTGGATCACGTAGGAGACGGCTCCCGAGCAGTCGAACGGTCCAAAGCGGGCGGGCTGCTCGTGGCCGCCGCCGTACAGGTAGGGGAAGTTGGCGGCGCTCACCATGTTGGCGGCAGCGATCAGCCGGTCGTAGTGGGACAGCACCCCGCCCCGATAGCTGATCGTCGGCCGGCGCGCAAGCCCTGTGGCGAAGTACACCGAGAAGGTGCCGTGGCGGACGGTCGCGCGCTCATACAGCGGGGTGGCGGCGATCGCGCGGGCCCGCGCGAGCACCTCGTCGACGTACCATCCGGCGTGGTTGTAGGCGTAGATCGCGCCGGCCAGGTCGTGCGCCGCGCCGGCGGCCGCCAGGTAGCGCGCGGCCGAGAAGATCGCGTCGCGGGGGTCATAGGGGTTGGGCACGCTGTGGCCGTCGACCGCCATTCCCCACTCGCGCCAGGTCGCCGGCTCGAACTGCATCCAGCCGATCGCGCCCGCGCTCGACGTGCTCAGATCGCGCCCGTAGTCGGTCTCGATCGAGTTGATCGCTGCCAGCACCTGCCAGGGCACGCCGAACCGCGCGCCCGCCTGCATGTAGATGGGGATCAGGAAGGCGGGAGGCGCGAGCCAGTCGGACTGCGGGCTCGCCAGGCTCCCCAGCGAGCCCGTCAGGGCCTGGTTGGGCGCAACCGTGCCGGTCCAGGCGGCCGGAGCGGAGTACGAGCCCGTGAGCGGGGTCCCGGTCGCCGGCGAGGGCGCGGACCGAGACGCCTCGCCCGAGCCCGGCCCGCTCGTGCGGGCCGATCCGTCTGCCCCATGACGCCGTCGCGCCGAGTGGGGGCCACCGACTGCGTGCTGGGCGCCGGAGCCTGTGGCGCCGTCGCCCGCGTGCGGGCTCCGGGCGCCCGGTCGCCGCTGATGCCCGTCTCCGTGGCGGTGGCTGGTGGCCGGGGGAGCGGGGGAGGAGGTGGCGGTGCCCGGGGCCGGCGAGCTGGTCGGAGCGCTGGATGTGCTCGGCGGCGTGGAGGCGCCTGGCGGCGTGCTGGACGGCGGCGTCGAGCCCGCGGACGTGGTACTCGGCGGCGAAGTCGTGCCCGATGCGGGCGGGTTGGTGCCCGATGCGGGCGGGGTGGTGCCCGATGCGGGCGGGGTGGTGCCCGGTGAGGACGACGCCGTGCCGCTCGACGAGGACGAGGACGTGGTCGAGGTGGAGGCGGTGGTCGTTGTCGGGGGCGATGTCGCCGACGCGGAGGTCGAAGGCGCGGGGCCGGTGGCGGAGCCGGAGCCCCGGCCGGCGCCGCGGCCGCCGGGGCTCGCGTAGGCCGCGACCGGGGTGGACGCCGCGGTCACGGCTGCCGCGGTCGCCAGCGCGGCGACCCGCCGGCGGGCGCCGGAGAGCACGGGCCGCTCCGCGAGCGCGCGCCGCGCCGACAGCTCGAGTGCGCGGGGCGCGGCGGGACGGACCGCAGGCTTGGGGAGCGCTAGCGCCCGCCGCCCGTCGAGCGCCAGCTCGACACCCGGATGCCCGTCGCAGAGCGCCGCGAGCTCGACGAGAAAAGCGGCACGCCACAGCAGCGCGGATGCCGAGCCACGGCTCGCGAGCCTGCGCTCGAGCGCGCAGGCCCGTGCCGCGCACGTGGCGATGCGGCCGTCCGCGCGCCTGATCTCAAGCCGGGCGCCGGCCGGGGGCGCGGCCTCGTCGAGCGCCACCAGCACGCGCAGCACGCCCCAGCGCTCGCCTACACAAAACAGCTCACAGCGCTCGACGCGCGGGCTGCGAGGCTCGCGCGCGTGATCCTGCCGACGGGTCATACCCTCCCTTAGTCGCCCGCGCGCCGCGCGCGGCACACCCCACCTACGTCTAGCTGTGGCGCGCGCGGCGGTCGCGTGCCCGGTGGCCCCTGGCCCCGGGCAGAGCGCCACATAGGTCTAGGTCATAACCAGCCCTTCTTCCGTGATGCGTGCGCCTGCTCGGCTCCGATGTTGTGGGCGATGGCGGGCCAGCCATACATCAACACCGGGCGTGAATGCGCATGCCGGTGGGCCGCGCCTGATGAGCAAACAGCCACCCGGCATGACGTCCGGAGGGAGGTGAACAGCTTTGTTTAACAGCCTCTACGACCTCGTGAGCATGCTGGCGATCCGCATGCGCACCGAGAAGGGTCAGACGATGGCGGAGTACGGCATCCTGATCGGAGTGATCGCGCTCGTCGTGGTCGTCGCCGCGGTGCTCCTCGGCGGCAACATCTCCTCGGCGTTCAACAGCGCCGCGACCAAGGTCTGAGCCGACCCGCTTGCAGGGCACGACGCCCGCCTGCGGCACCCGCCGCCGGCGGGCTTTCGTGTGTCTTGAAGCCGTCGGTGAGCGTCCGGGGCCTGTCGGCCGACGCGACGCTGCCCACGATGTGTGGGCCGGCACCCCGGGCTCTGGGCCCGGCGCCGGCGTGCCCGGGTGGTCGTGGCCCTGCGGCATGCTTGGTCGGTCTCGGCACCGCGCCGCGGGCGAATGCGGGCCCGGCAGCGGTCCCGGGTGCTCCTGGCCCTTGGCCGACGCTTGCTGCTGCCCTTGGCCAACGCTTGCTCCTGCTCCGTGGCCGACGCTTGCTCCTGGCCCTTGGCCGACGCTGTCGGTGGCGGGCCGACGCGGTCGGCGGCCGGTCCGGCGCCCTGGCTGGCCCGGGCCGCCCTCGCCGCCTTCGGGCAGCACCTGCACCTTGGTCTGGGTCCAACTAGCGCTTGGATCGGCACTACCCCAGACCATCGCGGCCGATCACTGAAGCCTGACGGACGGCCGCTGCAGCGAAGCCGCACCACACGTCATGGCGCGATGCAAACTCACTCACCCGACAGCTCGTGGTCTCACCGCTCGCCTGCGCCAGGAGCGCGGGGTGGTGCTGGTGGAGTTCGCGATCGTGCTGCCGATCCTCGTGGCGATCATCATGGGGATCCTCTACTTCAGCCGCTACGAGGACTACTCCAACCAAGAGACCCAGCTGGCCGAGCAAGCGGTCCGCTACGCGTCGGTGGACCACGACCCGTCCTCGACTCTGAGCCTGCAGAGCTACGTCAAGTCGCTTGCACAGCCCGAGCTGCAGTACGGGTCAAACGACGTCAGCCCCGTGCAGGTGTACCTGTACTTCCCGACCGGCTCCACCGGCGCCGTCGGCCAGACGGTGCGCTCCTGCGTGGTAACCACGCTCCAGTTCCCGCTGGGGCTCGGCTCGGGCACGCTCGCGCAGTCGGCCACGATGCGCGTGGAGCAGGCTCAGACAAGCGCACAGTGGACGCCGGACTCCACCTCCTCGCTGCCGTCCGCATGCCCCACGTCATGAGCGCCACCGGCGCCGACCGCCTCGCCCCAGCCGCCGATCTCCATCTCCGACAAGCACCCATGACCGACCACCGCACCGCCCGCCTGCGCAGCAGGTACCGCACTCCCGACGCGCGCGCCCACGGCCGCCGCGGGCCCGACCACCGCCAAGGAGCCCCACGGTGAGACTCTCCCAGCGACGCCTGTCCCGTCCGAGCCTCGGCGGCCTGCTGGCGACCCGGCAGGGGTCGCTGCTGGTCGCGCTGCTGTGCGCGATCTGCGCGGCGGTGCTCATCTTCGTCTCCCTCAGCCGCTACAAGGCGCAGGTCCGCACCCCGCCTCCGCAGGCGACCGTCCTGGTGGCCACGAGCGAGATCCCCAAGGGCACGACCGGGGCGACGATGGCGGCCGAGAAGCTCTACGCGGTCACACCGGTGACCGCCTCTCAGATCACGCCCGGTGCGATCAGCGACGCGGCGGCGCTCGCCAACGCCACCGCCCAGACGACGATCCTCCCGGGCCAGCAGCTCACGGCCGCCGACTTCGCGGCGGCGGGCGACGTGGCCAGCACGCTGCTGCCCAACCAGCGCGCGATCTCGGTGACGATCGACGAGGCGCACGGGGACACCGACGTGCTCCAGCCCGGGGACCACGTCGACATCTACGCGACCTTCTCGGTCGCGCGCCACGGCCAGAGCGCGGTGCCGACGATGGTGCTCCTGGTTCCCGATGCGCTGGTGATCAAGCCCGCGTCGGCGGTGCCGGTGCACGTCGGCGCGACGACCGTGACCGGGAGCTCGCTGGTGCTGGCGGTCTCCGCCGCGCAGGCCCCCGAGGTGGGCTTCGCCGCCGACAACGGCAAGCTGTTCCTGGCGCTGCGACCGACCGATGCGAGCGCGCCCGCCGCGACGCCCGTGACTCAGACCTCGCTCGTGAACGCGGCGCTCGCGCAGGCCACCGTCCTGTCGTCCTCGCCGCCTCACACCTCGACGCCGTCCAGCGGTGGCGCCGGCTCGAGCGCCGCATCGAAGGCCGGATCGACCAGCGGCTCGCCCTCGGGCTCGACCTCGGCCTCGGCGTCGGGCGCGGGCTCGAGCTCCGGCTCGGCCGCGCCCGCCACGACCCACTGAAAGCAACACGACCACGAACGGAACGCACAGATGAGCTCGGAGATCAACGTCCTTGTGGCGCTCGACAGCGAGGTCGATCGCGGCCTGATCGAGACGCTGGTGGCGCGCGACCCGCGCATCACCGTGCTCGACTACCTGGAGCTGGACGGTCCGTCGTCCAGTGGCCTGGGCAACGGCGACGTCCTCGTCGTGGCGGTCGCCGACTACAACGTGGCCCAGCCGCGGGACTTCGTCGTCAAGGCCAGCCGCCAGCATCCGACGCGTCCGATAGTGCTGCTGTGCCCCGCTGGCGCGACCGGCGCGGTGTCGGAGGCGTTTGCGACCGGCGTCGACGACATCGTCTCGCTGCCGACCGATCCCGGCGCCGGCCTTGACCCGGACCTGGTGCGCCAGCTGGCGTTCACGATCGAGAAGGCCGTCATGCGCAAGCGCGGAACGGCCGCGCCAAAGGTCGAGACGGTGCGCAACGTGATCTGCGTGCTGGGTCTCAAGGGCGGGAGCGGCAAGACGCTGACGGCCGTCAATCTGGGCGTCTCGCTGGCGATCTCGGGACACAGCGTCGCGCTGATGGACCTTGACCTCCAGTTCGGCGACGTGGCGCTCGCGCTCGGGCTCACCCCGATGCGCACGATCTATGACCTGGTTCGCTCGGGCGGCTCGCTTGACGCCGGCAAGCTCGAGGACTTCCTCATGGAGCACGAGTCCGGCGCCCGTGCGCTGCTTGCGCCGGTGCGTCCCGACCAGGCGGCGATGATCACGGTCCCGTTCCTGGCGGAGGTCCAGCGCCTGCTGGGCGAGATGTTCGAATTCGTCGTGATCGACACGCCGCCGAGCTTCGCGCCGGAGGTGATCAGCGCCGTTGACTCCTCCAACGACGTGCTGGTGGTCGCGATGCGCGACACGCTGTCGCTGAAGAACACGAAGCTCGGGCTGGAGACGCTCGAGCGCATGGACTTCGACCGCCGGCGCGTGAAGATCCTGCTCAACCGGGCCAACACCAACGTCGGGATCGAGCGCGAGGACGTGCTCGCGATCCTCGGGCGCGATGTGGACATCCTGATCCCCTCAAACCGGGACATCACCCGCTCGGTCAACCAGGGCGAGCCGATCGCGATGCAGCGCGGCTCGGAGGCGGCCAGGGCGTTTCGCGCGCTGGCCGACGCCTACGTCGCCGAGGCGGCGGCTCGCGGCGATCGCGACGGCTCAGGCCAGGTGGTCGAGCTGCCATCCGCCCGCGAGCCCGAGCCCGCGCGCGAGGCCGCCCGGCCCGCCCGCCAGTCGATCTTCCGCCGTCGCCGGAGCGCCTGATGCAGCTGCACGAGCGTCTCTCGCACGGCACCGAGCCGGGCGATCGCCCGGACCGCTTCGCGGTCCCGTTCTCGGAGATCAAGAACCGCATCCACATGGCCCTGATCGAGGACCTCGGGCGCCAGCTGTTCAACACCAACCTCGACGAGGTCACCCTGCGCCAGCGGGTCCACGACGAGCTCAGCGAGCGGCTGGCCCAGGAGCCGGGGATCGCGCGCGAGGACCGGGAGCGCATCGCGCTTGAGCTGACCGCCGACATCGTCGGCCACGGCCCGCTCGAGCGGCTGCTGGAGGACGACACGGTGACCGAGATCATGGTCAACGGCCCCTACGACGTGTGGGTGGAGCGGCAGGGGCGGCTGCACCGCACCCCGGTGCGCTTCACCGACGAGGACCACCTGCGCCGGATCATCTCCAAGATCGTCGCCCAGGTCGGTCGCCGCATCGACGAGTCCTCGCCGATGGTCGATGCTCGCCTGCCCGACGGCAGCCGCATCAACGCCACGATCCCGCCGCTGTCGCTGTCCGGGCCGCTGCTGACGATCCGCAAGTTCGGCAAGCAGCGCCTGGACATGGAGGCGCTGATCAAGCGCGGCGCGCTGCTGCCGGAGACCGCCGACCTGCTGGAGCGCTGCGTCAAGGCGCGCCTGAACATCCTGATCGCCGGCGGCACCGGCTCCGGCAAGACGACGATGCTCAACGCCCTCTCGGCGGCGATCCCGGACTCCGAGCGGATCATCACGATCGAGGATGCGGCCGAGCTTTACCTAAACCAGCGTCACGTGCTGCGCCTGGAGGCGCGCCCCAAGAACATCGAGGGGGAGGGCGAGGTCTCGATCCGAGACCTGGTCCGAAACTCGCTGCGCATGCGGCCGGACCGGATCGTGGTCGGCGAGGTCCGTGGCGCCGAGGCGCTGGACATGCTCCAGGCGATGAACACAGGCCACGACGGGTCGCTGTCGACGCTGCACGCCAACTCGCCCCGCGATGCGCTCGCGCGCCTGGAGACGATGGTGCTGATGAGCGGCTATGACCTGCCGCTGCGCGCCGTGCGAGAGCAGATCGCCTCGGCGCTTGACCTGCTGATCCAGATCGAGCGGATGAGCGACGGCACCCGGCGAGTCGTGGCGGTGACCGAGGTGCAGCGCATGGAGTCCGACGTGATCACGCTCCAGGACCTGTACGTGTTCAAGGTCGACGCGGTCGCGGCCACCAACCACATCGTCGGCTCGCTGAAGCCCACCGGCCTGCGGCCCGGGTTCCTGGACAAGTTCGAGCGCCGCGGCATCGAGGTCCCCAGGGACCTGGCCGGAGGCCGGCCCCCGGGGCTGATGGTCGCCGGGGGCGCGCGTGGCTGAGCCTCGCAACGGGGGCTCGCCGCGCTCGCCGGCGCCAACGGTCGTCCGGAGGCGCGGGCCACGGGCGGCCGCGCTGCTGTCGGCCGCCTTCGCTGTGTGCCTGACAGCCGGCGCCGGCGGCGCGTCCGCGGCTGCCCGCCGCCCTCACCGCGCTCAGCCGCCGCCGGTGACCTTCTCGGCCTGGCTGAGCGCCGAGCCGGCCTTCCCGCAGCGCACGCTGGTGCTGGCGCCCTCGCGCGCGGTGGCGCTCGCGCCGGGCGCGGTGCGGGTGTCCGAGAACGGCAGCCTTATCAGGAGGCTGACCGTGACCGCGGTGACCTCAGCGCCGCCCGGGGCGGTCGGAGTGGCGGTTGCCGTCGACCGCGGTGCGAGCACGGCGGGAGCGCCGCTGGCGGCGGAGATGGCGGGTGCCCGCGAGCTGGCGGCGCTGCGCAGGCCCGGCCAGCTGCTGGCCGCGCTCTCCTTCGACGGCGCTCCGACGACGCTGTTCGGCCCCACGGCGGCCTCCGGCGAGATCGGCCGCGCGCTGGCCGCCACGCCCCTCACCGGCTCAGGCGACGATCCGGCCGCTGCGGTCCTGAGCGCGCTTGGGCTGCTGCGGGCTGCGCGGGTGACTCTCGGCGTCGTGGTGGTGATCTCAGACGGCGCCGACCTCTCGACCCGTGCCCTGGCTCGAGCCCGCGCGATGGCCGCCGCCGACGCCACGCCCGTGATCGCCGTCGACCTGCGCGACGGCGCCCCGGGCGCGCCCGGGGCCACCGCTCTGGGAGCCGCGGTGCCCGGCCAGGTCATCTCCGCGACGGCCTCGCAGCTTCCCTCGCTGCTCGCGTCGGTTCAGGCCGCAGTTGACCGCGACTTTCTCGTCTCGTGGCGTTCGCAGCAGCCGCGCGGCCGCCTTGTGCACGTGAGCGCCTCGGTGGCGGGGCTCCCGGGCTCTGTGGCGAGCGCCTACCTCGCGCCCGCCGCCGGCTCGAGCCCGATGTCGGGACCGGGCGCCAGCGGGCCAGCCGCGGCCGGGCCCGGCGGCGGAGCGGCGGGGCCGTCCGCTGCGCGGGGCGGGCCATCGGCTGCCCGTGCCGGGTCTTCGGCTGCAGGGGCCGGCTTGCGCGCTTCATCGTCGGCGGGATCGCCGGCCCTCGCGCTCAGGGGACTGTCCGGCGCCACGCCGCTCTCGGCGACGCCCGGGTTCGCATCTGCGTCCGCCGGTGGCTCGTCGGCTGGGGGCTCGTCGGCTG
>DATGLC010000037.1:0-11174 GCA_035294345.1 Solirubrobacteraceae bacterium | reverse complement strand
AAGAAGGCCGGTAAGAAGTAGTAGATGCCAGCTCCTCGTAGACCGCAGCGCGGCCGCCGGCGCGTCCGCAAGAACATTCCCGTGGGCCAGGCCCACATCAAGACCTCGTTCAACAACACGATCGTGTCGCTCACCGACCGTGACGGCAACGTGATCGCCTGGGAGTCCGCCGGCGGGGCCGGCTTCAAGGGCTCGCGCAAGTCGACGCCGTTCGCCGCCCAGGTGACCGCCGACGCGGCGGCCCGGAAGGGGATCGAGCACGGCCTGCAGAAGGTGGAGGTGTTCGTCAAGGGCCCCGGCTCCGGGCGGGAGACCGCGATCCGATCGCTGCAGGCCGCCGGCCTGGAGGTGACGGGTGTGCGCGACGTAACCCCCCAGGCCCACAACGGCTGCCGGCCCCGGAAGCGCAGGCGGGTCTGAGATGGCGCGTGAGATCGGTCCGCAGTGCAAGCAGTGCCGCCGCGAGGGCCAGAAGCTGTTCCTCAAGGGCGAGCGGTGCCTGACCGACAAGTGCGGCTTCGAGCGCCGCTCCTACCCGCCGGGTGAGCACGGCCGCGGCCGCCAGAAGCAGAGCGAGTACCGCGTCCAGCTGCGCGAGAAGCAGAAGGCGCGCCGCTACTACGGCGTGCTGGAGCGGCAGTTTCGGATCTACTACGAGAAGGCCTCGCGCCAGGAGGGGGTGACCGGCGAGAACCTGCTGCGCATGCTCGAGTGCAGGTTCGACAACGTGCTGGTGCGCTTGGGCTTCGCCGCCTCGCGCCGCCAGGCGCGCCAGCTGATCCTGCACGGCCACTGGACCGTCAACGGCCGCCGCGTCAACATCCCCAGCTACCAGCTGCGGGAGAACGACGTGATCGCCATCCACCCGGCTTCGACCGCCGCCCAGGTGATCCGCGACGCGACCGAGTTCAGCGGCCAGGTGCCCGCCTGGCTTCAGGCCGACCACGACTCGCTCACGGCCAAGGTCCTGCGCAGGCCGGAGCGCCGCGAGATCGCGGCGCCCGTGCAGGAGCAGCTGATCGTCGAGCTGTACTCGAAGTAAACGACCGTGTCCGCGCGCGGGCCGGGGGCTCGTGCGCGGCGCGCGGCGCCGACCCCCAGGGCGGCCACAACCCACGATGTAGTTAGGACAAGTGATGCTTGACTTCCAAGTGCCCCGGATCTCCTCAGAGGCGGTCGATGAAACCCGCGGCTCGTTCACGATCGAGCCGCTGGACCGCGGCTTCGGCTACACGTTCGGCAACTCGCTGCGGCGTGTGCTGCTGTCCTCGCTCGCCGGCGCGGCGGTCACGAGCGTCCGGATCGAGGGGGTCGCGCACGAGTTCTCGACCATCCGCGGCGTCAAGGAGGACGTCACCGACATCGTGCTCAACCTGAAGGGGATCGTCTGCCGGATGCACTCCGACGCCACCGAGATCGAGGCGCCGCTGGTGGTCACCGGCCCGGGCGAGATCACCGCCAAGGACATCGACCTGCCCTCCGGCGTTGAGATCCTCAACCCGGACGCGCACATCGCGACGCTTGAGAAGAAGACCAAGCTCGAGGTCTACCTGACCATCGGGCGCGGGCGCGGCTACCGGCCGGCGGAGGAGAACAAGTCCCCGGACCAGCCGATCGGCGTGATCCCGATCGACTCGATCTTCTCGCCGGTGCGCCGCGTCGCCTACAACGTCGAGCAGGCGCGCGTCGGGCAGCGCACGGACTACGACAAGCTCACGCTCGATATCGAGACGGACGGCTCGATCGACCCGCACGCGGCGCTGCGCGAGGCGGCCGAGATCCTGATCTCGCAGCTGGCGATCTTCACCGACGCCGACCGCGTCGTGGAGCTGCGTGAGATCGGCGGCCCCGGCTCGATGGACGCGGGACTGATCGGCGGCCCCGCCGGAGCCGCCGCCCGTCCGGCGAACGCCATGGACGACATCCTGATCGAGGAGCTGGAGCTCGGGGTGCGCTCCTACAACTGCCTCAAGCGGGCCGGCATCCAGACGGTCGGCGACCTGGTGTCCAAGACCGAGTCCGAGCTAAACGCGATCCCCAACTTCGGCAAGAAGTCGATCGACGAGGTGATCGAGACCCTCCACGCGCGCGGCCTGAGCCTGCGCGACGGCTAGCCTCAAGCACGATGCGCCACCAGCGCCAGCGATACCAGCTCAGCCGGTCGGCGTCGCACCGCCGGGCGCTTTTGATGAACCTCTCAAAGGAGGTCATCCAGCACGAGCGCATCCAGACCACCGAGGCCAAGGCCAAGGCCGTCAAGCCGGAGCTCGAGAAGCTGATCACGCTCGCCAAGCGCGGCGATCTGCACGCCCGCCGGCAGGCGCTGTCGGCGCTCGGCCAGGACAAGTTCACCGTCTACAAGCTGTTTGAGGAGATCGCGCCCCGCTACAGCGAGCGTCCGGGCGGCTACACCCGCATTCTCAAGCTCGGTCCACGCCGCTCGGACAGCACCGAGATGGTGCTGCTGGAGCTCGTCTAGCCGCGGCGCCCGTGGCCGCGGCGGCGCGTGGCGCCGGGCCCGCGACCCGGCTTTTGATCGAGTACGACGGGACGGGCTTCCACGGCTGGGCGCGCCAGCCGGGGCTGCGCACGGTGCAGGGCGAGCTCGAGCGGGCGCTCGCCCTGCTGCTGCGCCGTCCGCAGGTCACCCTCTCGGTGGCCGGGCGCACCGACGCCGGGGTGCACGCGTCCGGGCAGGTGGCCAGCTACGCGGGCGAACCGGTGCGAGCGGAGGCGCTGAACGCGCTGCTGCCCCACGACGTGGCGGTGCTCGCCTGCGAGGCGGCGCCGCCGGGGTTTGACGCGCGCCGCGACGCGACCAGCCGCGCCTACGCTTACCGAATCCTCGCGCGCCCGGCGCGCAGCCCGCATCTGCGACACACAGCGCTGCACTGGCCGCATCGCCTGGACGCCGGCGCGCTGTCCGACTGCGCGGCACTGCTTGAGGGCGTGCACGACTTCACCGCGTTCACGCCCACCGACACCGAGCACGTGCGCTTTGAGCGCGAGGTCCTGTCGGCCGAATGGGTGCAAGTCCGGGCGGACCTCCTGGAGCTCCAGATCGAGGCCGATTCGTTTTTGCGCGGGATGATCCGGGCGCTGGTCGGGACGATGCTCCAGGTGGCATCCGGGCGCCGTTCGCTGAGCCAGTTTCACGCGCTGCTCGCCGGCCGGCCGCGCGGCGAGGCCGGGCCGACGGCGCCGCCCCACGGCCTGCACCTGCTGGGGGCGTCGTACGACGGGTCGAGAATCCTTCCCACCAAGCGAACTGAGGCGCCCAACTGGACGAATGTTCGATAGGCGCAAACCGACCAAACTCGTACGATCTCGCACCAAGTCAAGGGGCGCAGGCGTTGGGGGGCGGCCGCGGCGTGGGAGGTGATTGACGTCACCGCTCCCGCCGCGGTTTCCGCGTGCCGAGCGTTCGGTTCCCGCGGTGGTGACCGCCAGCCGTGACCGCACCCTGACCCCAGGCGTACGCGGCGCCGGACCTCCCTGATCCTCGGCGGCTTGGCGACCTGGGTGGGCTGGCCTGCGCTGCTTTGCGGCCCGCGCCGGTTGGCGGCCCGCGCCGGTTGGCGCCCGCGCCGGTTGGCGGCCTGGGCGTCCGGACGCCGCTTGGAGATCTGGGTGGCTGGCCGGTAGGCGGGCCTGGGCGGGCCCCGGGGCCGGCCCGCGACCGGGGCGCCACCTAGCATTGACCGCGTGCGGGTCCTGCTCACCAACGACGACGGGATCGAGGCCGAGGGCCTGCAGGCCCTGCGACGCGCGCTGCTGCGCGTCCCGTCGGTGGAGCTGGCTGTCATCGCTCCCGACGGCAACCGCTCGGCGATGGCGCGATCGATCACGACCCGCCGGCCCCTGTGGGTCCAGGAGGTGGACTTCGGCGACGGGACGCACGGATATGCGACGGATGGGACGCCGGTCGACTGCGTCCGCCTCGCGAACCTGGGATTGATCGAGGGCTTCCGCGCCGAGCTGGTGATCGCCGGGGTCAACCACGGCTCCAACCTCGGCGACGACATCACCTACTCTGGCACCGTCGCCGCGGCGCTTGAGGCCGTTGTGCTCGGCCTGCCCGGGATCGCGGTCTCCCAGCAGTCGCCCGTCCGTGAGCCGGAACTCGTCGCTCAGGGCGCACGCTTTGAGGTCGCGGCCGAGTTCGGGGCGCAGCTCGTCTCCGAGCTTCGCTCGCTGCCGCTGTCCCCGGGCGTGCTGCTGAACGTGAACCTGCCGGCGCGAAGGCCGTCCGGCGTCCAGCTCACACGGCTCGGCAAGCGCGTCTACCGGGATGAGCTTGCGCTGATCGACCAGCCGGCCGGGGGGCGGCGGCTGTATCGCATCTACGGTGACGCCACGTTCGAGGAGGGAGAGACCGGGACCGACCTGGCCGCGGTGGCGGCGGGGCTGATCGCGGTCACGCCGATCCACTTCGACCTCACCGACCACGCCGGCCTGGACGCGCTTCGCGGCCAGGACCTGGGGCGGCTGCTGGAGACGGCTGTGGAGCGGATCTCGGCGGCGAGCGGCCGATGAGCGACCGGCGCCGGGATGCTGAGCCGCCGGCGCCCGACGCGCCCAGCAGCGCCTCTGGGCTCGCCGACCCTGCCGCGCGCGCTGCGGAGCTGCGGCGGCTGCTGGACTACCACGGCCACCGCTACTACGTGCTCGACGACCCGGAGATCGGCGACGACGCGTACGACGCGCTGCTTGACGAGCTGCGAGCGCTTGAGGCAGCCCACCCCGAGCTTGTCTCCGACGACTCGCCCACCCGGCGCGTTGGCGGCGAGCCGGTGTCCGACCTCGTCAAGGTGCGCCACCCGGAGCCGATGCTCTCGCTCGCCAACGCCCACTCCGCCGACGACGTCCGAGCCTGGGTGCAGCGCATGCGAAACCACCTCGCCCGTGAGGGGATCACGGAGCCACGCTTCGAGTTCGTCGTCGAGCCAAAGATCGACGGCCTGGCGATCTCGCTTCTTTACCGCGACGGCGTGTTCGAGCGCGGCGCCACGCGCGGCAACGGCGAGGTCGGGGAGGACGTCACCCACAACCTGCGCACGATCGCCGCGCTGCCGCTGCGCCTAGCCGCGCGACGGCCGCCGGCGCTGCTTGAGGTTCGCGGCGAGGTGTACATGTCGCTGTCGGACTTCGCGGCGCTCAACGAGCGCCGCGCCGCCGCCGGCCTGTCGACGTTCATGAACCCACGCAACTCGGCCGCCGGGACGATCCGCCAGCTGGACCCGCGACTGGCCGCCGAGCGGCCCCTCTCGCTCTGGTGCTACGGGGTCGGCGTCACCGACGGGCTCTCGTTTGAGACGCAGTGGGAGGTTCTCGGGTGGCTGCGCGAGCACCGCTTCCCGGTCTCCCCAGACGTGCGGCTGATCGCCGACGAGGCCGAGGTGGTGGCCCAGTGCGAAGCCTGGGAGCGGCGGCGGGGCTCGCTTGACTTCGAGATCGACGGCGTCGTCATCAAGGTCAACCAGCTCGAGCTCCAGCGTCGCCTGGGGGTCGTGGGACGCGACCCGCGGTGGGCGATCGCCTGGAAGTTCCCGCCCACCACCGCTGTCACGCGGCTGGTCGCGATCGGCTGGAACCCCGGCAAGTTCGGGGACCTGCACCCCTACGCGATGCTCGAGCCGGTCTCGGTGGCCGGCGTGACGATCAAGCTTGCGACCCTCCACAACGAGGAGGACCTAGCGCGCAAGGACATCCGGCCCGGCGAGGAGGTGATCGTGATGCGCGCCGGCGACGTGATCCCCCAGGTGCTCTCACCGGCGCCCCACGTCGTCGAGCGCCAAGACCGCCCGCCCCCGCCGCGTCCCCCAGAGCGCTGCCCGGTCTGCGACACGCCGACCGTCAAGCCGCCCGGCGCGGTCTTCACGCGCTGCCCCAACCGGGACTGCCCCGGCCGGCGCTGGCAGCTCCTCACCTCGTTTGCGCGCGCGATGGACATCGACGGGCTTGGCGAGAAGCTGATATCGATGCTGATCGACCTGGGCTGGGTGCGCACCCCCGCTGACCTCTACCGGCTCTCGGCCGAGCGCCTGGCGGAGCAGCCCGGCCTCGGCGAGGTCTCGGCGCGCAAGCTGATCGAGTCGATCGAGCGCTCCAGGAGCCGGCCGTTCGCGGTCGTTCTGTTCGCGATCGGGATCGAGGAGGTGGGCCCGGTGATCGCGCGCAACCTCGCGGCCCGGTTTCGGACGATCGACGCGCTGCTGGCCGCCGACGCGGCGGAGATCGCCCAGACGCCGGGGGTGGGGGAGAAGATGGCTGCCGCGATCCGCGACCAGCTCGCCGATCCGGCGATGCGTGCGCTGATCGACGACCTGCGGTCCTTGGGGCTGCGCTTCCGGCAGGAGGGACAGGCACCGTCCCAGGGGCCCCTGGCCGGTCGCACGGTCGTGCTCACCGGCACGCTGCCGAACCTCACCCGCGAGCAGGCCACCGAGCGAATCCAGGCGGCCGGCGGGCGTGTGACCGGATCGGTGTCGCGGCGCACCGACTACGTGATCGCCGGCGAGGGGGCGGGGTCCAAGCTCGAGCGCGCACGCGACCTGGGTGTGGAGGTGCTCGACGAGGCCGGCCTGCTAGCGCTGCTTGACGGCGTCAGCTCGGGTGATCCGCCCGGCGGATCCCCTGAGGCCACGCCCGCGGCTGCGTCTGATGCCACCGCTGAGGCCAAGCCGGCGGCCGCGTCTGAGGCCACGCCCGCGGCCGCGTCTGATGCCACCGCTGAGGCCACGCCCGGCGCGGCGCCTGAGGCCACGCCCACGACCGCGCCTGAGGACACCGCCGGCGCGCACTCCGGCGACGACCTCGCTGGCAGCGGCCCAGTCTAGACTCGGGCTCACCGATGGGGAGGGTCATCGAGCGCCAGCCGCCAGACGGAGGCCGAGCGGCGGCTGGAGCCCGGCCAACCGCGGTGCGGTCCTCCGCCTCGTCGCTGCGCCCCTCCCAGACGGTCGCCCGTTCCCACCGGGCGCGCCGGCGCGCCTCGGCGACCGCGCTCGTGCTCGGCGCCGGCGGATTCACCGGTGGGGCGTACGAGATCGGTGCCCTGCGCGCGCTGCAGCTGCTTGCCGTCGATTGGACGGTCAATGACCTGGACATTTATGTGGGAACCAGCGCCGGGGCGCTGATCGCCGCCGCCGTCGCCAACGGCATCACCCCGGAGGAGATGATGCGCGTCGTGGTCGGCGAGGGGCGGATGCCGTTTCCGCCCGCGGAGCTTGGAACGCTGCTGCGCCCCGACTACGCGCAGCTGCTCGGGCGCGGGCTTCGGCTGCCGCTTGCCCTGTCGGCGGCCATGCGGGAGCTGGTGCGGGACGTGCGGCAGGTATCCGCGCTGGATGTGGTCCTCATGCTCGCCGGCGCGCTGCCCGCCGGCCTGTACTCGGCGGAGGGGATCGAGCGATACGTGCGCCGGATCCTCACCGACCACGGACGCACGGACGGCTTCGCGGACCTTGGGCGCAGGCTGTACCTGGCTGCGACCGATCTGGACAGCGGCGCGCGCGTCGTGTTCGGCTCACCCGGCTGGGACTCGGTCCCGATCTCGCGGGCGGTGAGCGCCTCCTGCGCACTGCCGATGGTCTACCGGCCTGTGCGCATCGGCGGCCGGGACTACGTCGACGGGGGCATCGTCTCGACCGTCAACCTGGACATCGCGATCGAGGCGGGCGCGAGGCTGCTGCTGGTCGTCAATCCTCTGGTCGCCTTCGACGGCGGGCGCTTCGGCGGCTCGTGGCTACCGGCCCGTCGCGTGTCGGAGATGGGCCTCCCGCACGTCGGCTACCAGGCGTTCAAGCTGCTCGCCCAACGGGCCCTGCGCGAGCAGGCCGAAGCCTGGCGAACCCGCCACCCGGACGTCGACATCGTCTTGATCGAGCCCGACGGCGACGACGAGCTCATGTTCGCCACCAACGTGATGAACTTCAGCTCGCGAGCCGAGATCGCGCGCCACGGCTTCCGTTCGGTCGTGCTGCGTCTAGCCGCCGACTACCCGATGCTGCGACAGACGTTCACCCGTCACGGCATAGAGGTGTCGTCCGGCCGTCTGCGCGAGGCGATCGATCGGCTCTCGGAACAGGACCGCGGAGCCGACCCCTGGCGCCGGCGCCTGCAGGCCACTGCGGTGGCACTGCGAAGCCGCGTCGCCCATCGCTGACCCCGCCGGCGCTTCGCCGTCGCGGATGCCACGCAACTCTGTGGCCCGGCACCCGGACGCGCGCGCCGCGCGCCGACAACCAAGCGGCGCTCCAGCGCGCGCCCTGCGTGCTCCGGCGTTGCGCTAGGCCGGCGCGGCCTGTGCCTGATGCTCCCGCGAGCCGGTGGCAGTCTGCTTGAGACTGGTGAGGAACAGCGTCTTGTCGATTCGACCGTTGAAGATTGGGACGCCCAGCTCGCAGCACTTGGCGATCACGTCTCGCCGGTCAAGCCCGGCCTCGCGTGCCAGCTCCGTGGGCGTCAGATGATTGGCCATCGGGTGTGCCTCCCTTCTGCCGGTCGCTGAATCTCCCAAGTATGGCCGCTTCACCGGACGGAGGCAAGCTTTGCTGGACGCACGTTGGGCTGGTCGGTCCTCTGCGCCGCCCACGGCGGCCTGGGGCGCCGGTCTCGCGCAGGGCGCCTCGGGGGGAGTCCATGCCGCCCTGCCCGGGAGTCTGTGCCGCCCCGCGCGGGAGTTTGCGCCGCCACGTGCGGGAGTCTGCGCCGCCCAGGCGACCCTTTGCCCGACGAGGCGCAAGCTGAGCTTACGCTTCCTGCGGCCGCCCGGGCGCTTTGGACCGCCTCACAGGCCGCCATGTGGCAAACTCGCTGCATTCGGGGCGTGGCGCAGCCTGGTAGCGCGCACCGTTCGGGTCGGTGAGGTCCCCGGTTCAAATCCGGGCGCCCCGATTTTTCACCTACGGTTGTTTGCAGTGATCTTCCTTGGCGGAGGGCGAGGGCGGGACTGGGTCATAGACGCCAGGTATTGAGTCGAGCCATCGGAATCCCTTCAATTTCTTAGGCCGCCGTCACCCGCGGGATGCCGCGGTCTCGAAATTGGCGAGACTGAGGGCACAGCCAGCTGACCGCTGCGCGCCCTCTGTTCGCTTCCGCACGGGTGCCACGCCGCGTCGAGCGGCGTCTGCTGCGTGTGCTGACGGCGTCGCGACCGACCGAGTCTGTATGGGCGTCGGCGTGGTGGCTGCTCTGCCGGTCTTGGGGCTGTTCCCGGCCGAGAACGAGATCGATGCCGGCGAGGATCAGGCTCAGATCCGTCTTCGAGACGACACGCCGGCCGAGCCTTCAGCCAGAAGGTCGCGGTTGAAGATCCGGCTTTGCGGAGACGTCGTCGGTCAGCTTCGAGCGAGCGCGTCGGCGCAGGCGGCGAGGTCGGCGCGCAGGCGCTGTCGCTGTTGGGCATCGAACGGCGCGAGCATCCGCTCTTCGACCGTGGCGACGGCCGCGCTCGCGCCGGCGAGGCGTCGGGCGCCGGTGTCGGTGAGGTAGAAGCGTTCGTGGCGGCCGCCGCCGTCGCCCTGGAGGAGGTCGAGCCTCTTTAGGGTGGCGAGCAGTTGGTGCATTGCCTGACGTGAAACGAACGCGCCGCGAGCGAGCTCGGTGTTGGTGAGCCCGGGTTGTTGGGCGAGCTGTTGCAGGCAGGAGTACTGCGGGACGGTCAGGTCGTGCTCGCGCAGCGCGGCGTCCATCGCGGCTCGGAGCGCGACTTGGGCGCGCTTGAGGGCGTAGCCGACCGCGGTGTCGAGATCCACTTGACGCACGTCAACATCTTGACATATGATTCACGTCAAGACATTGACAAGCAAGGGAGCGCTGCCGTGCCGATTGGCCCTTCATTCATCTCTCTTCAGGTCCAGGACCTCGACGCCGCCGCGTCGTTCTACGAGCAGCGAGTCGGTCTGCCTAGCGCGCCGGCATCACCGCCCGGTGCCGTGGTGTTCGCAACCGAGCCGGTCGCGTTCGCCGTCCGCGAGCGGCTGCCGACGACGGACCTCGATGGCGGCCAGCCCGGCCTGGGATCGCAGTCTGGCTCAAGGCCGACGACGCGCAGGCGTTGCACGACCAGCTCGCGGCCGACGGGATCCCGATCGTGACCGCACCGTTTGACGGCCCGTTCGGCTGCACCTTCTCCTTCAGAGACCCCGACGGGTACGTGATCACCGTTCACGACGCGTATAGATGACGATCACCCTCCATCCCCGCGGTCCGTTCTCGCTGAGCGCGTCGGCCACCTTCATCGAGGGCTTCCCCGGCACCGACACCCTGCGGCGATCGGATGCCCTGCGCTACGCGTGGGCGGTCGACGGCGACTGGCGAATCGTGCAGGCCACCCTGCGCCAGGACGAAGAGGGCGTCCACGCCGAGCTTGGCGGGCAACCGGAAGCGCGGCTGGTCCGCCTGGCCGAGCGTGATCTTGAGCAGATGCTCTGTCTGGACGTCGACGGGACCGACTACGCCGCGCTCGGCAAGGATGACCGAGTCCTCGGAGCGCTCCAGCAACGGTTCCCCGGCCTGCGACCGGTCCTGTTCTACACCCCGTATGAGGCTGCGGCATGGACGATCATCGGCAGCGGATCCGCATGACCCAGGCCGCCGCGATCAAACGCCGCCTCGCCAATGAGCTCGGCGAGCACGGCGCGTTCCCCGCCCCTGGCCGCCTCGCCCAGATCACCTCCCCCCAACGCGGACTGACGGACCGAAAGCTCGGGCAGTTGCGAACGCTCGCGGCGGCCGCCATGGACGGCGCGCTGACGCGCCAGCGGCTGCGGGCGATC
Organism: Solirubrobacteraceae bacterium; assembly: GCA_035294345.1. GTDB lineage: Bacteria > Actinomycetota > Thermoleophilia > Solirubrobacterales > Solirubrobacteraceae > Palsa-465. The sequence goes on along the minus strand of DATGLC010000037.1, from coordinate 393 downwards.
AGCCATCAGGATGCGCTTGAGCACCTTCAACGGCTTCCGGGGATAGGACCGTTCTCGGCCGAGCTGATCCTCATCCGCGGCGTCGGGCTCCCCGACGCGCTACCGGACCAGGACGCGCGCCTCAACGAGGCGATCCGCGCCGCCCACGGCACCGCCGACGCCGCCGCCGTCCAGTCGATCACCGACAGCTGGCGCCCCTTTCGCGCGTGGGTTGCGTTTCTGCTGCGAGTGTGGCACGAGGCCGAGACCGGCGAAATCGCGCGCGGTCGTCGGGCGAGCAACCGCCTCACGCAAGTCGACAGATGGCCCTCGTGCACAACGGCCCGGCCGGTCCTCTGCAAATCCGTGGCGGGCTGATAACCACGCGCGAGCGTCCGTTCCCACTCCGCCGAC
>DATGLC010000036.1:0-100685 GCA_035294345.1 Solirubrobacteraceae bacterium | reverse complement strand
ACGTGGCCGCTCAGGCGCTCGCTACCCGGGCTCGTCGGGAAACCAGGCCACGAACTCCGCGTAGGAGCCCGGATAGTCGCTGCCCGCTGTCGGCACCACCGCACCGTACCCGCGCTACCGGACGTAAATGGATACCCCATTGACGCCGAAAACACGGCCACCGGGCCGATCGCGCGCAGCATCCGCCGCACGTCTGGGCGCGCCGCGTCCGGGTCCGCCTCGCTGATGATCGGCTCAAGCTCGCCGCCGCGCTCGACGATCTCGGCGAGCATCCGCAGCTGGCCGGTGGTGCGCGCCACCTCGCCGCTCAGCCTGGCCTCGCCCAGCGCGGTCTCCGCGTCGGCGGCGGACACCAGCTCCACGACCGCTTCATCGAGCTCGTCGGCGATCGCACGCAGCGCACCCGCGCGTCGTGGGCCGTCCGCGCCTGCCCAGTCGGCGGCCGCCTCCGCCGCCGCTCGCGCCGCCGCCGAGACCTCCCGAGGCTCGGTGTCCGGCGGCGCGGGACCGGCGCCGGCCGCCGCTGCGGGTGCGTCGACCATCTGCGCAATCAATAGCACCCTGAGCCGGCATCGGGGATGATTGGCCGATGTCCGAGATCACCTCATACGAGCAGGCGTGCGCCGAGCACCGCTGGGAGGTCCCGGCGCGCTACAACATCGCCGCCGACGTCTGCGACCGCCATCCGCGCGACAAGCTCGCGATGATCCACGAGGACTTCCGCGGAAACGTGCGACGAGTTTTGTGGGGGGAGCTTCAGGACATGGCGGCGGCGTTCGCGAACGTGCTTGCGCAGCTGGGCGTCCAGCGCGGCGACCGCGTGGCGATGCTCCTGCCGCCCACGCCCGAGACGGCGGCCGCGTTCCTTGGCACCTGGAAGGCCGGCGCGATCCTGCTGTCGATGTCGGTGCTCTACGGCGATGAGGCGATCCGCCACCGGGTGACCGACTCCGGCGCCCGGGTGCTGGTGACCGACGCCGCCAACGCCGGGCGCATCGAGCAGGGGCTGGTGGAGCGCGTCCTGGTGCTCGACCGCGAACTGCTGGACCGCGCGCCGGCGTCGTTTGAGACCGTGGACACGGCGGCCGACGACCCCGCGCAGCTGTACTACTCCTCGGGCACCACCGGGCTGGCGAAGGGGATCCTGCACGCGCACCGCTACCTGCTGGCCCACGAGGAGTTCGTCTACTGCCACGACATCCGCGACGGCGAGCTGTTTCACGGCATGGGGGAGTGGGCGTGGGCCGCGGGCGTCGTTCCGCTGCTGGGTCCGTGGCGCCTTGGCGCCGTGCAGTGCGTCTACCAGCGCGAGGGCGGCTTTGACCCGCACAAGCAGCTGGCGTTCCTGTCCCGCCACCAGGTCAGCAACGTCTTCGCCACCCCGACCGCGATCCGCTCGATGATGTCGATCGCCGACGCGCGCACCCGCTACCCGCAGAGCTTCCGGATCGTCTGCTCGGCCGGCGAGCCGCTGAACCCGGAGGCGATCCGCTGGTTTCGCCAGCAGTACGGCGTGACCGTCCTTGACTACTACGGGCTGACCGAGTCCTATCCGCTGTGCGGCAACTTCCCGTTCATGGAGGTTCGCGAGGGCTCGATGGGCCGGCCGATGCCCGGCTGGGACGTGCGGATACTCGACGAGGACGAACGGCCCGTGGTGGCGGGTGAGCGCGGGGAGATCTGCCTGCGCGCGCGCTCGAACCCCCACTACCCGCTCGGCTACTGGAACCGCCCCGCTCGCGACACCGAGGAGGTGTTCGGCGGCGAGTGGTTTCACACGCGCGATGCCGCCCGCGCGGACGAGGACGGCTACTACTGGTATGAGGGTCGCGCCGACGACGTGATCATCTCCGCCGGCTACCGGATCGGGCCCTTTGAGGTGGAGTCGGTCTGCCTTGAGCATCCGGCGGTCGCCGAGGCGGCCGCGGTCGCGCACCCGGACGAGCGGCGCGGCAACGTGGTCAAGGCGTTCGTCGTGCTGGCCGCCGGCCATGAGCCCTCGGACGCGCTGGCCGAGGAGATCAAGGCCCACGTGCGAGAGCGGCTTTCGGCCTACGCCTACCCGCGGCTGATCGAGTTCGTGCCCGACCTGCCAAAGACGCTCACCGGCAAGATCCGCCGCGTGGAGCTTCGCGAGCGAGACCGCGCCCGGGCGGCTCAGGCGGCTCACGACGCGGGCGGCTGCTGAAGGCGCGGGCGGCTGGGGGCGCGGGCGGCGGCTGACAGCGCGGGCGGCGGCTGACAGCGCGGCGACCGCCGGCGCCACTCAGCCCCAGATCTCCTGCGCCGCGAGCGCGAGCGCCCGCAGCTTGGCCTCCTGCTGCTCGTGGGTGACGGGGTTTCCGCGCAGAGAGGTGGCAAAGCCGCACTGGGGTGAGATCGCCAGGCGCTCGAGCGGGCAGTGGCGCGAGGCCTCTCGCACGCGCGCGGACAGCTGCTGCACGCTCTCGACCTCTCCGCGCTTGGTGGACACCAGCCCCAGCACGGCCACCTTGTCCTCCGGCAGCTCGGCGAGCGGCTCAAAGCCGCCGGAGCGCTCGTCGTCGTACTCGAGCATCAGCCGCTGCGCGCGCACGCGGCGAAACACGGTCGGCGCGATCGCGTCGTAGCCCCCGGCCACCAGCCAGCGCCCGAGCTGGTTTCCGCGGCACAGGTGAAACGCGAACGTGACCCCGGGCCGGTCCCCGATCACCAGGTTGTCGTAGTGCAGACCCAGCTCAAGCCAGCGGTCCGCGGGCCAGCCCCGGCTCTCGTAGAAGTCGCGGTAGGCGGGGTCCAACAGCAGCGTGTAGTGGGGCGCGTCGATCTGCACGTAGGTGCAGCCGAGCGCCACGAGCTCGTCGACCGCGGCGGCGAGGATCTCCGCCACCGCGCCGATGAGATCCTCCAGGTTGCGGTATGCGCCCGTCGATCGTCGCGGGTCCCAGAAGTTGGCAAACAGGCTCGGGCTGGGGATCGTAACCTTGACGGTGCGCTCGGTCCTTGCGCGCGCATACGTGAGCTCCTCGGCCCAGGGCGAGCGGCGCTGGCGAAGCGGCGCCACCACAGCGAGCGGCGGGCGCTCGATCTCAACGTCCCCCTCCTGGCCGTGCCAGCGCCCCCACAGGAACGCGTCGAGATCCCAGTCTCCAAAGCCCTCCACCGCCTCCGCCAGCTGGCTTTGAAACGACAGCCGCCTGAGCTCGCCGTCGGTCAGCACCTCAAGCCCCGCGCGCTCCTGCATCGACAGCGCCTGATCGACGGCGCGGTCCTCGACGCGCTTGAACTGGGCGGGGCTGATCTCGCCGGCGGCCAGGCGCTCGCGCGCCTGCAGGAGCTCTGCGGGGCGCAGGAGGCTTCCGACGACGTCGGCGCGCGCCTGGATCAGCTCCACGGCCGCCCCGCGCGCGCCTCGCTCGGCGGTCCGCTCGCTCCGCAGATCAGCTCCACGACCCCTCCAGCAGCTCGATCGCGGCGCGGACGTCGCCGCCGAGCGGGCGGTCGTCCTCGAGGCTCGCCGGCAGCGCCGCGGCTGCGCGCTCATACAGCGGCCGCGAGCCGGCGCCGCGGGCCTCGCGGCCGGCGATCCGCAGCGCGCGCACCGCCACCACGAGCTCGGTCGCGATCAGCACCGCCAGCGCCTCGAGCGCCTGCTCGGCGCGCGCGGCGGCGGTCGCGGCGAGGCTGGCGTGGCTCTCGACCCCGAGCGAGACGGTCGTCGACTGCACGGCGCAGGGCAGCGCCAGCGAGCGGACCTCGGCCGCCGCCGCGCCGGCGGTGTACTCGAGCATCATCGCGCCGGAGCTCACGCCGGGGGAGGCTGCCAGAAACGGCGACAGCCCGCTTGTGCGGGGGTCAAGCAGCGCCGACACCCGCGCGCAGATCAGCGACGCCGACTGGGCCAGCGCGCCGCGCAACGCGTCGATCGCGCCGGCCAGCTCGGCGGCGTGGAAGTTGCCGTTGGCAAGCGCTTCGCCGTCGACGATCAGCGCGTTCTCCGCGCGGGCGGCCGTCTCGCGCTCCACCAGCGCGCGCAGCGTCTCGAGCGCGCCCGCGACGGCTGCGTCGACCTGGGGCTGGACGCGAAACGGGTAGGGGTACTGCACCGGGTGCGCGCCCTCGCTGCGCGCCGCGCCGTCCAGCAGCTCGCGCATCCGCCGCGCGATCTGCGCCTGCGCCGCGGAGCCGCGCGCCTGCGCCAGGCGCTCGTCGAACACCACCGGGTCGCAGTCGGCCGCCTCGAACGACAGCGCGGCCACCGCGGTCCACCGGTCAAGCGCCGTCTGCGCGTCGGCGCACAGCAGCGCGGCACGCCCGAGCGTGACCGCGTTTGAGCTCATGAACCCAAGCGCGTCGCGCAGCTCAAGGCGCGGCGGTGCCGGCGGCGCGGGCGCGGGGGCCGGCCGGCCGGCGCGCCACACCTCGCCCTCGCCCAGCAGCGCCAGCACAAGCTGCGCGAGCTCCGGCAGGTCGCCGGTGCCAAGCGAGCCCAGCGAGCGCACGACCGGGGTGAGGCGCTCGTTTAGCGCCTGCACGAGCGCGTCCAGGAGCTCGGGCGCCACGCCGGCTCCACCGGCGCCGAGCTGGTTGGCGCGAACCGCCATCGCCGCGCGCACGCGCTCGGGCGCGAGCGGCGGCCCGGCCGCGACCGCGTGGCTTCTCAGAAGCGCCCACTGCAGGCGCTCTCGCTCCCGGGGTTCGACCTCGCGCTCGCGCAGCGCCCCGACGCCGGTGCTGGCGCCGTAGAGCGGCCGGCCGGCGGCGAGCAGGGCGCGGATCTGCTCGCGCGCGGCGAGGTTGCGCTCCCGCGCGGCCTCGCTGAGGCGCACCGGCGCGCCGCCGCGGGCGATCGCCTCGATCGTCTCGATCGCGACCGGCCGGCCCTCCAGCAGCACCTCAGGCGGGCGGCCACCCGGCGTCGGCCCGCTCAACGCGCCCCTGAGCCCTGGCCGTCGTCGAAGCGCAGGCTGACGCCGGCGAGGTCCTCGTAGAGGCGCATCGCCGATATCTCGCCGGCCGCGTCGCCGTAGGCGGCGCGGGCGCGGCGGTGGATCTGCTCCACTAGCGCGCTGAGCTCGACCGGCACGCCGACCTCGCGCGCGAGGTCGATCGCCAGCCCCAGGTCCTTGCAGACCAGGCGCATCGGGAACGCCTCGTCGTAGTCGCCGGCCCGCAGCACGGGCAGCACGTCGCGCTCCAGGAAGTTGCAGTTGGCCGGTGATCCGACCAGCGCCTCGTGCAGCGCCTGAAGCTCCACGCCGGCCCGCAGGCCGACGGTGAGCACCTCCCCGACGGCCGCCGAGTGGACGAACCACAGCAGGTTCAGCAGCAGCTTGACGGCGTAGCCGCACCCCTTGGCCCCGACGTGGAAGACCCGCTCGGGGCGGCCCATCGCGCACAGCAGCGGCCGGCAATGGAGGAAGCTGTCGCGCTCGCCGCCGACGTAGATCGACAGCGTGCCCGCCTGCGCGCCGCTCGCCTGCCCTGCCACCGGCGCGTCGATCGCGTCCACCCCGCGCGACCGGGCGGCCCTGGCCACCCGGTCGCCCAGCTCCTTGGAGGAGGTGCTCATCTCGATCTGAACGGCGCCCGGCGCCATCGCCTCGATCACGCCGCCTGATCCGAGCAGCACCTGCTCGACCTGCGGCGGCGCGGGCAGCATCGTGATCACCGCGTCGGCGTCCTGGGCGCACTGCGCCGGCGATCCGGCGGGCCGCGCGCCGGCGGCCTGCGCGCGCGCGAGCGCCTCCTCGTCGACGTCGAACGCGCTCACCTCAAAGCCCGCGCGGGCCACGTGCGCGCACATCGGCCCGCCCATGTTCCCAAGCCCGATGAACCCCACGCGCTCGATCGCCCGCCTGCCGTCCGCCGGCTCGATCGCCCGCGTCTGGTTGACCTGCCGTGCCACGGCCTCGCTCACCGCCTGCCTCCTCTCATCGGCGCCGCCCTTGGGCCCGTCGCTCGTCGTCTCTCACACGCAGCACCTCTCGGCTCACCCGGTCATCCACGCAGCGCCTCTCGGTTCACCCGGTCATCCACGCAGCACCTCTCGGCTCACCAGGTGGGCGGCGATCGCCTCCTCGTCGAGCTCGATCCCCAGGCCCGGCTCCTCGCCCGCGCCCAGCATCCCGTCGGCGTCGATCTCAAGCGGTCGCGCGAGCATGAAGTCCCGTCGGCTCGCCGTCCAGGCCGGAGGGTCGTGGGGCAGCTCGATGAGCGGGCCGCCGCCGACCCCGCAGCAGACGTGCAGGTTGGCGAGCACCCCGATCCCGTTGGTCCATGTGTGCGGCGTGAACCACCGACCGCGGCGCAGCGCAAGCTCCGCCAGCGTTCGCGCCCCGCTGATCCCCAGCGCCAGCACGACGTCCGGCTGATAGACATCGAGCGCGTCGCGCGCCAGCGCGCTGTGCAGCTCCTGGAAGCTGCGGGCCATCTCCCCGCCGGCGATCCGCGCATGCCCGGCGGCCCGCAGGGTGGCCATCCCCTCCAGATCGCCGCCGCCCAGCGGCTCCTCCACCCAGAGCACGTCGTGCTCGGCCAGGCGCTCGATCAGCCGCCGGGCGCCGGCGACGTCCAGCGGCCTTCGGATATCCCCCGGCATCCGCCACCACTGGTTGAGGTCGACGATGATCTGCATCCGATCGCCCAGCGCCGCGCGGATCGCGGCCACCACCTCGACGCCCTCCTGCGCGCGGTCGCGCGCGATCCGCACCTTCAGGGCGCAAAACCCCTCCTGGGCGAGCGCCAGCGCGTCCTGGGCGCGGCGCTCCGGCGCGCGCAGCTCCCCCAGCGAGGCGTAGGCGGGCAGGCGCTCGCGCGCGCCGCCCAGGAGCCGCCAGACCGGCTGGCCGGCCGCCTTGCCGTACAGGTCCCACAGCGCCGCCTCAAGCGGCCAGTAGCGGCCGGCGTGAAAGGACACCGTCTCGAGCGCGCGCGCGTGGCGGGCGATCCGCAGCGGGTCCGAGCCCACGAACAGGTGCGCGTAGGCGGAGAAGCCGTCCATCGTGTCGCCCGAGCCGATCCCGGTGAGCCCCTCGTCGGTTCGCACGCGCACGATGCTGGCCTCAAAGCGCCGGCGCGGCTCGGGGTCCCAGGCTGCGTGAAACGGCGGGTCAAGCTCGATCGCCAGCCGCTCGATCTCGATCGCCTCGATCCTCACCCGCTCGCCTCCCGCGCCCCGGCCGCGGCGCGGCCGCCCATCAGCCGGACGCTCCGCTGTAGAAGGGGCTGGACAGCCGGTCGCGGCGGCGCACGAGCTCGGCGGCGGCGCTCGCGTCACGGCCGCGCACCGCGGTCTCGATCGCGCGCCGCGTGGCCTGCCGGGCGGCACGGCGCACCGCGGTCTCGTCCCCGGCCCCCGGGTCGATCCAGATGCAGACGAGCACGACCAGATCGCCGCTGGCCTCGATCAGCTCATCGGCGACGGCGTCAAGCACCCCCTGGGCGATCCCCAGCTGCCCGGCCCCCCAGGTGATCGTCTCATGGCGCGGGTCGGTGGCGGTCGCCTTGTTGACCATGATCGTCGGCGGCCACACCGGCTCATAGCGGGTCTGGTCCTCGCCGACGACGACCAGGATCGGCGTGTGCCCGGGGGCCGGGTGCGCGAACGCGCTCACCAGCGCCGCGGCCGTCGGGCTTCCCCGGTGGCCGAGGACGACGTTGACATGGCAGCCGTCCGGGCCCGGCCGGCCGCCCCAGCCCTCGCCGATGCGCCCGTCAAGCTCGGCGCAGCGCTGCTGCGCGCCAGCCTGGTCGGGTCCAGCCTGCGCGGCCCCGCTCATACCGGCGCCGGCCGGTCTGGGTCCAGCCTGCGCGGCCCCGCTCATACCGGTGCCGGCCGGTTGGGGCCCTGCTCCCGCGGTCTCTCCCATACGCTCCTTCCTGCCAGCTGCGGGTCGATGATCAGCACCGTGCGCGCCCCCTCGCCGGCTCGCAGGCGCGCAAGCGCGTCCGCGGCGCCGCCGAGCTCGTCGAAGTGCGAGACGACCTCCGCCAGCCGCAGCCGGCCGTCTGCAGCGATCGCCAAAAGCCGCTCCAGCGAGCCGCGCGGGTCGCCCGAGCCGTAGTAGCAGCCGGCGAGGGTCTTCTCGGAGAGGAAGTCGATCGCCGGCAGGCTGACCTCCACGCCGGGGGGCGCCAGCCCGACGATCGTCGCCCTCCCGCCGGGGCGAAGCAGCTCGAAGGCCAGGCGCATCGTCTGCGCCGAGCCGACCGCCTCAAAGCAGTGCTCGACCCCTCCGCCGAGCGCCGGGTCGAGCGCCTCAAGCGCCGTCAGGCGGCCGTCGGTGAGGGTGTGGCTTGCGCCGCGCCGGCGCGCGCGCTCGAGCTTGTCCGCGCGCCTGTCGATCGCCACGATCGGCCACGCGCCTGCCAGAGCGGCTCCGGCGAGCACCTGCAGGCCGACGCCGCCGCAGCCGATCACCGCGACGCTGTCGCCGATCCGCACGCCGGCGTGCATCACCGCGCCGATCCCGGTCACCGCCGCGCAGCCCAGCAGCGCCGCCTCCCAGAGCGCCAGGCGGTCGGGCACCGGGATCACGCTTTGGGCGGGCACGACGGTGTGTGTCGCCATGCACGCGAGCAGCAGGCCGTGCTGCAGGGCCTCGCCGTCTGAGCCGCGCAACCGGCTGGTTCCGTCAAGCAGCGTGCCGGCCACCGAAGCGGCCCCGACCGGCTCGCACAGCGTCCGGCGCCCGGCGCGGCAGGGCCCGCAGGCGCCGCAGGCGGGAATCATGCACAGCACCACCCGCTGGCCGACGGCCAGCTCGTCGACCCCCTCGCCGAGCGCCTCGATCACGCCCGCGCCCTCGTGGCCGAGCACGATCGGGCGCCGGCGGTCGCCCAGCCGGCCTTCGGCCAGCAGCAGGTCCGAGTGGCAGACGCCGGCGGCGGCCATGCGCACCAGCACCTCGCCGGCGCGCGGGGCCGAGAGCGCCACCTCCTCCACCGCCACCCCGCGCTCGGGCTCGCGCATCACGACCGCCCGGGCGGCGAGCTCGCCGCCCGGCTCAGGCACGCTGCACCGTTGCGGCCGCCTGCGGCTCGCGCCCAAGCTCCGAGATCGGCAGATGGCAGGCGATCAGATGGCCGGGCTCCGCGGGCTCCAGCGCCGGGGTGACCCGCTCGCAGACCTCGCCGAGCTTGCGCGGGCAGCGCGTGTGAAACGGGCAGCCGGAGGGCGGCTGGGCCGCGGAGGGGATCTCGCCCTGCAGGCGGATGCGCTCGCGCCGGGCCCCATCGAGGCTGGGGACAGCCGACAGCAGCGCCTCGGTGTAGGGGTGGTGGGGGCCCGAGAACACGCGCTCGGCCGGCCCGACCTCCATCAGCCGGCCGAGGTACATCACCGCGATCCTGTCAGACACGTAGCGCACCACGCCCAGGTCGTGGCTGATGAACAGGTAGGAGACGCGCTCGCTGCGCTGCAGGCCGCAGAGCAGGTTGAGGATCGCCGCCTGCACCGAGACGTCCAGCGCCGAGGTCGGCTCGTCGCAGACCACCAGCCGCGGGTCGCCGGCGAACGCGCGGGCGATCGCGACGCGCTGCTTGAGCCCGCCGGACAGGCGCACGGGGCGCATCGGCAGGTGGCGCTCGGCCAGGCGCACGGCGGCGACCAGCTCCCGCAGCCGCGTCTGCAGGCGCTCGCCGCGGTAGCCGCCGAGCTTCAGCAGCGCGCGGGAGAGCAGCCGCGAGACGGTATGGCGGCGGTTGAGCGCGGCGTCGGGGTTCTGGAAGACGATCTGCAGCGCCTTCAGCTGCTCGGAGGACCGCCTGCGCGCGAGCGGCGCCAGGGCCCTGCCGGCCAGCTCGACGGTCGCGCCGGCGTCCGGCTCGGTGAGGCCCAGCACCACGCGGGCGAGCGTGGTCTTGCCGGAGCCGGACTCGCCCACCAGGCCGAGCGTCTCGCCCTCCTGGAGCGTGAGGTCGACGTCGCGCAGGGCGTGCACGGCGTGGCCGGCCTGGCGGAAGGTCTTGGAGACGCTCTTGAGGCGCAGCAGCGGCGCCTCGCCGTCGGCGCGCGCGGCCTCGGCCAGCGGGGCCTGGGTCTCGGTGCGCGGCAGGGTGCCGGCCAGCTCGTGGAAGTGGCAGCGCGCCAGGCGGCCCGGCCCGCTCGGGGCGGGCGCCGGCTCCGTCGAGCGGCAGACGTCCTGGGCCAGCGCGCAGCGGGGCGCGAACACGCACCCCGGCGGCCGCGAGCCGGGGTCGGGCAGAAAACCGGGGATCGGGTCCAGCAGGCGCCGTGTCTTGGCCGCGTCGCGCCGGGGGATGCAGCGCAGAAGCCCGACGGTGTACGGATGGGTGGGCTCGTCGAACACCGCCTGCGCCGGGCCCTCCTCGACGAGCTCGCCCGCGTAGAGCACGCCCACCCGGTCGCACATCTTCGCGATCACGCCCAGGTTGTGGCTGATGAACAACAGCGCGGTCGACAGCTGCGAGCGCAGCTCGGCGACCAGGTCAAGCACCTCGGCCTCGACGGTGGCGTCCAGCGCCGTGGTGGGCTCGTCGAGGATCAACAGCGAGGGGCGAGCGGCGAGCGCCATCGCGATCACGCAGCGCTGCAGCATCCCGCCCGACAGCTGGTGCGGGTAGCGGCCCATCACCTGTCCCGGGTCGGCGATCTGCACGCGCGCGAGTGCGTCGCGAGCGCGGTCGGCGGCCTCGGCGCGCCCGACGCCCTGCAGCTCGAACACCTCGGCCACCTGGCGCCCCACCCGGATCGTGGGGTTCAGCGCGCGCCCGGGCTCCTGGTAGACCATCGAGACGGTGCGCGCGCGCAGCTCGCGCAGCTCCCGGCCGCGCATCGCCAGCACGTCGCGCCCGTCGACCGCGATCCGGCCCGCGCTCACGCGGCCGTTGGCGGCCAGGTAGCGCACGATCGCCAGCGCGATCGTCGACTTGCCGCAGCCGGACTCGCCGACCAGGCCGTAGGACTCTCCGCGGCGCACCTGGAAGGACACGTCGCGCACCACCTCCATCTGCCGGCGGCGCACGCGATAGGTGATGCCCACGCCGTCGAGCTCGAGCGCCGCCGCGGCCGCCTGGGCGCTCACCGCTCCACCACCGCCTCGATCCCGTCGGAGATGAGGTTCACCGCGATCACCAGCGACGCGATCGCGAGCGCGTCGAACAGGACCTCCCACCAGTAGCCGGCGGCCACCTGACCGTAGTTGGTGGCGATCTCAAGGCCCCAGTCAGGCGACGGGGGCTGCACGCCGAAGCCCAGGAACGACAGTGTGGCCACGGCGAAGATCGCGTAGCCCAGGCGCACCGTGAACTCCACCACGATCGGCGCCAGCACGTTTGGCAGGATCTCGCCGAACATCACGTAGCTCGCCCGCTCGCCGCGCAGCCGGGCGGCGGCGATGTAGTCAAGCTCGCGCTCGGAGATCACCGCGGCGCGCACGGTGCGCGCGATCAGCGGCGCGAACACCAGCCCGATCACGAGGATCAGCGTGGTGTTGGAGCGGCCGAAGGCGAAGATCGCGATCAGCCCGGTGACCACGAGCGGGAGCGCCAAGAACGCCTCGACAAACCGCGACAGCACCTCGTCGAAGACCCCGCGCAGGTACCCCATCGCCAGTCCCAGCGCCGCCCCGACGGCGGTCCCGATCAGCGTGGCCAGCGGAGCGATCACCAGGATGTCCCGCGAGCCCACGATCACCCGTGAGAGCATGTCGCGGCCGAGGCTGTCCGTCCCCAGCAGGTGCGCGCCCGAGGGCGGCAGGTTGATCGCCGTCAGGTCCTGCGCGTAGGGGCTGTCGGGGGCGATCAGCGAGCCGAAGATCGCCGCCACGATCCACCAGGCGAGGATCACGCAGCCGACCAGGAACAGCCTCTGCGCCAGCAGGGCGCGCGCCAGCTCGCGCCAGCGCTCCCCGCGCCCGGCGGAGATCGCGCCCGCCTCGATCGGGGCCGCTGCCGCGCTCACCCCTGCTCCACTCCGGCCAGGCGGATCCGCGGGTCAAGCACCGAGATCAGCAGGTCGGCGAGCAGCGTCGCGGCCATGTACACGATCCCGATCGTCAGCACGCCCGCCTCGAGCATCGGGAAGTCCTTGTTGGTCGCCGCGTTTGCGACCAGCGAGCCGATCCCCGGGTAGCGAAACAGCGTCTCGACGACCACCAGCCCGCCGATCAGATACCCGGTCTGGGTGGCGATCACGGTGATCGTGGGAAGCAGCGAGTTTCGCAGCACGTGGCGGCGGATCACCACCGGCCGCGGCAGCCCCTTGAGCACGGCGGTCCGGGTGTAGTCGGCCGACAGCGCCTCGATCGTGCCCGCCCGCGCCATCCGCGCGATGTAGCCGAACAGGATGAACACGAGCGGGATCGCCGGCATGATCAGGTAGCGCAGCGTGGTCAGAAAGCCCGCCCCGCTGGGCGCGCTCGCCGAGATCGGCAGCAGGTGAAGGCCGATGCCGAGCACGAGGATCAGGATGATCCCCGAGACGAACTCGGGCACCACGGTCGCCGACAGCCCCAGGACGCTGATCACCCGGTCGATCGGCCGGCCCGCGTTGAGCGCCGCGAGCACGCCCCCGCCGATGCCCAGCGGCACGACGATCACGAACGCCAGCAGCCCGAGCTTCAGCGAGCGCCCCAGCGCGCTGATCAGGATCGGCCCGATCGGCGCCTGGTACTGGTAGGACATCCCCGGATCGCCGCGCACGAAGTGGGAGATCCAGCTCCAGTACTGGGCGACCAGCGGGCGGTCCAGCCCCAGCTGGCGGTCCAGCGCGGCGACCGCGCTGCGCGCCGCCAGCGGGCCCAGGATCGAGCGCCCGGGGTCGCCGGGGAACACCTGGCCGGCGGCGAACACGATCACGCTGAGGATCCACAGCGTGACGAGCGCCAGCCCGATGCGCCTGAGCAGAAAGACGGCCATGTCCGCCGGGCCTCTGGCTCTCGACCTCGCTCCCGCGCCCTAGCTCTTGTAGGCCTGCCCGAGGAAGATCTGCGAGATCGACGTCGGGTTCAGGCCGCCGACGCCGGGCACCGCCGCGGTCAGGCCGTTGATCCAGTAGGGGATCACGATCGGGGTCTCGGCCAGCAGGAGCTCCTCGATCTTGCCGGCGAGCTGGCGCTGGGTCTGCAGGTCCTGCGCGGCGAGGAACTGCTTGACCAGCGAGTCGTAGGTCCGATTGTGGAAGCGCGCCGCGTTCCAGGGCCCGTTGGAGGTCAGCGGGGCCGTCAGGAACACGTTGGGCACCCCGCGGTCGCCGTAGTCGACGAGGCTGATCTCGCCGTCCAGCCAGTCCGAGTTGCCGTAGGTCGCCTTGCCGTAGTACTGGGACTGGGGCAGGATGTTGAGCGTGATGTCGATCCCCGCCTCCGCGGCTTGGGCCTTGATCACCTGCGCCAGCTCCGGGATCTCCTCGTAGACCTCGGTGTAAAGCGGCGAGGAGATGCCGTGCGGGTGCCCGGCGGCGGCCAGAAGCGCCTTGGCCTTGGCGATGTTCTGCGCCCGCTGGGGCACGCTCGTGTTGGTCGATGGGAAGCGCGGGAAGAACGGGTAGTCGTTGGCGACCCCGCCGTAGCCGTACAGGAGCGCCGAGACCATCGCCGGGCGGTTGAGCGAGTAGGCGACCGCCTGGCGCACGCGCGGGTCGGTGAACGGCGCGATGTCGTTTCGCATCGACAGCTCGCGGTGGTTGGCCGACACCAGCTTGATGATCTGATAGGAGCTTGAATGCAGCAGCGAGGAGGCGCCGGCCGGCACGAACTGGACGATCACGTCCACGTCGCCCCCCTGCAGCGCCAGGATCTGCGGCTGCTGGCCGGCGTAGAACTTGAACTGGACGCTGCTGAGCAGCGGCTTGGGGCCCCAGTAGTGGGGGTTTGGCACAAACGACGCGCCCACGTTCTGCGTGTAGCTTGAGAGCTTGAACGGGCCCGTGCCAAGGAACGTGCTCTGCCACTTGGAGAAGTCGGTGCCCTGCTTGACGATGATCGCGTTGTAGTTGTCGGAGGAGATCAGGTACGGGAAGGCGCCCACCGGCGTCTCCAGGTGAAACGCGACCGTGGTTGCGTCGACCTTCTGCACGCCGGCGGGCGACAGGACCCCCTGGAAGGTCGACAGCGCGTTTGACGCGTTCTTGGGGTCGGCCAGCTGCTTGAAGGTGTAGACCACGTCGTCGGCGGTCATCGGCGAGCCGTCGCTGAAGGTCACGCCGGAGCGCAGCGTGAACGTCCACACGCTCGCGTCGGAGTTGGGCTTCCAGCTGGTGGCGAGCATCGGCTCGAGCATCGTCTTCATGTTGTTGTCGAGCACCAGGAACTCGCCCGTCTGCTGCAGCATGCACAGGCCGCCGGAGTCGGCGACCGTCAGCGGGTTGATCGCCGCGGCGGGGGTCTGCGAGGCGAGTCGCAGGGTGCCGCCGCTCTTGGCCGCGGGCGCGGCCGAGCTCGACGAGGAGGCCGACGATGACGCCGAGGAGGACGACGAGGAGCCGCAGGCGGCGAGGATCGCGCCCATGACCGGCATCGAGAGGCCGATCACGCTGCCGCGGCGGATGAACTCGCGCCGGTCAAGCCGGCCGGCGAGCAGCTCGTCGATGTGGTGGTTCTCGAGCTCGGAGCGCTCGCGGCGCAGGCGGTCAAGCTCGCGGTTGGGCTTCTTCATGCTGCTGCCTTTCTGCCGTGCTCCTGGCCACGGCGCTCTGGGTTTCTCTGGATCATGGCGAGCTGCGCGGCGGCGGCGCGCAGCTCCTCGCCCAGCGAGCGGGCGCGCTCGGCGCTCATCCGCCCGCTGGGGACGCAGAAGGTGATCGCCGCGGGCGTCGGCCACGGGTGCTCGAGCGCCACCGCCACGCAGTGCAGCCCGAGCGCGGTCTCGTCGATGCTCTCCGCAAAGCCGCGCTCGCGCGCGCGCTCGAGCAGCCGGTGGAGGTCTCGCAGCTCGCCGATCGCCACGCCGGTCGGCGTGACGAGCCTCTCGCCCCGGTACAGCCGGTCGACCTCCTCGCGCGGCAGCCGCGCCAGCATCGCGCGCCCGGACGCCGAGGCAAACGACGGCAGCCGCGAGCCGACGGGCGTGACCAGGCGCACCGGGTGCGTGGTCTCACGCTTGGCGATGAACACGCTGTCGCGCCCATCGAGGATCGTCAGGCACGAGGTCTCGTTGTGGCGATCCACCAGGGCTCGCGCGACGGGGTCGAAGGCGGCGATCAGCGCGGCCGCGGGCGCCGCGCACGCCAAGAGCGCCGCCCGCGGCCCGAGCTCGATGAGCCCGCGCTCGCCGTCGCGCGCAAGCCAGCCGCGCTTTGCCATGGCGCCGCACACGCGGTGAAGCGTGCTCTTGGCGATCCCCGTCTCGCGCGCCAGCTGCGAGAGCGTCGCGCTCCCCAGCCGGCCGAGGCAGTCGAGCACGTCCAGCACCGCGACGATCCCGGCCGAGCCCTGGTGGGCGCCATCGGCCACCCGCTCGCCATTCGCGCCCGCCGGGCCGCCATCCGCGTCCGCCGGGCCGCCGCGGGCGCCCGTGGGCCCGCCGTCCCAGCGTCCCGCCGAGGCACGCGCGCCGCGCGACGCCCGCCGGTGCGCGGCCGCCACCACGGTGTGCGCGTCTTCCTCGAGCTGGTCGATCCTCATCGCCTCCTCCACCGCTGCCCACCCGCGGAACGCATCGTTCGAGCAGGGGAACGAACGAATTTGTCTCACGTTCGGCGGCTCAGGTCAAGTTAAGGTTGCTCGCTGCGCACCGGGTCCCCGGGTCGGCATAAGATCCGCGCCCGTCGGCATGCGAGCTGGCCTGCAATCTCCCGCGGTCACGGCCGGTGGGCGCGGCTTGTCGCTCGCCGACCACGTGCGCGTCTGCTTTCACGGTGCCGGGGTGGCGATCGACCCGGCCGCGCTCGCGCACGTGGAGGCGCGGCGGGAGGCGATGCTCGCGCACGCGCGCTCTGACCCGACCGCGTACGGCATCAACACCGGCCTGGGGCTGTTCAACCGCGTGCCGGTCTCCCCGCCCGACGAGGCGGAGTTCCAGCGGCTGATCCTCTGCGGGCGGGCCAACGGCGTCGGCCCGCCGCTGTCTGAGCCGGTCGTGCGGGGCGCCATGCTGCTTCGCCTCGAGGGCTTTCTCGCCGGCCACGCGGGCGTCTCGGCGCAGCTGTGCGAGCGGATCGCCCAGCTTCTGGGCGGCGGCTGGCATCCCCACGTGCCCGCGGCGGCCAGCGGCAACGCCGGCGAGGTGACGCCGCTTGCGCACCTGTTCCAGACGCTCGTGGGCGAGGGGCTCGTGCGCGGCGGCGAGGGGTGGGTGGGAGCCGAGCGGGGGCTGGAGGCGCTGGGGCTGCGCCCGCTCGCGCTCGGTGTCAAGGAGGGCCTGGCGCTGGTCAACGGCGCTCCGCTGGCCGTTGCCCTGGCCGTGCCGCTGGCGCTTCGCGCCGCCCTGCTGCTCGAGCACGCCACCGTCGCAGGCGCGCTCTGGGTGGCGCTGTGCGGAGCGTCCGGTCGCCCCTACAGTCGCAGGGTGGGCGAGCTCAGCGGCGATCGCGGGCGCACCCTGGTGTGCGCGCGGATGGGCGCGCTGCTCGACGGCGGGGATGCGCTGGGCCCGCGCCTGCAGGCGCCGGTGTCGCTGCGCGTGATCCCGCAGGTGCACGGCGCCGCGGCGGGGGCGCTGTGGGCGCTGCTGTGCGCGCTTGAGGTGGAGCTGCGCGCCGTGAGCGACAGCCCGGTCTTCCTGGACGCCGATCCGGCCACCGGCGAGCCGGCCGGCATCTACCCTACCGGCAACTTCCACGCCGCGTCGATCACGCTCGCGCTCGAGGCGCTGGGGCTGGCGTTCGCCCACGTGCTCAACCTGCTTGAGAAGCGGCTTCACCGTCTGATGGACTCCCGCTTCTCCACGCTGCCCGACCAGCTGTCGGCGCAGCCGGGGCTGCGATCGGGCGTCACCGGCCTGCACAAGCAGGTGGTCGGCCTGTGCGCACAGGCGCGGGCGCTGGCGCTGCCCAGCTCGCTGGCGGCGCTCGACGCCTCCACCGGCCAGGAGGACATCGAGGCCCACACGCTGCTCGTGGCCCTGCGCCTGTCGCAGCTGCTGGACTGCCTGGAGCTGGCGCTCGCATACGAGCTGGTGGCGCTCAGACAGGCCGCCGCGCTCTCGCCCCACCGGCCGCCGCCGCCGCTCGCCGTCGCGCTCGAGCGGATCGCGGCGCTGGTGGAGCCGGCGCTGGTGGACCGCTCGCTGGCCGCCGACGTCGAGCGGGTGCGCCGCCTGGTGGCAGGCGGAGGGCTGCTCGACGGGCTGCCGCGCGCCGGCGGCGAGCTCGTGCGCGGCTGCCCGCCGGTTGACCCCCATCTGCTCGCGCTCACCTGCGAGGGGCCGCGAGCCTGAGCGCCGCGGCGGGCGCGGCCGGCAAGCCGCTGTGGTGAGGTCTCACGCCGCTCGATGGCCCGGCACGCCGGCCGCCTCACCTCCGGGGCCCGGCCTCGCCTCGATCGAGCGGCTCCTCACGCCCGGGGCCCGGCCTCGCCTCGATCGAGCGGCTCCTCACGCCGCGACCGGAGCCTCGAGCGGGCGCAGCTCCTCGGCGTAGCTGACCGAGATGCGGTGCATCACGCCGTGCTCGTCGATCGAGTACTGGCCCATGCGCCACAGCGGCGGCGAGTAGGCGTGGATCGACACCGAGCGGGGTGCGTCGCCGCAGAGCCTGTGGATGTGGTCGGCTCCGAAGTGGATGGACTGGCCGGCGCCAACCACGCGCTCTGCGGGCTGCCCGCCGATCCGCGGCGCGGACTCGCGCAGGCGGCCCTCGACGACGGCCACCGCCCCGCAGGACACGTCGTGGTCATGCCAGCCCGTGTCGTTTGCGGGCGTCCAGCAGATCAGCCACACGTCGATGTGGTCGTCGCGCCGCAGCGACACGAAGTGGCGCTCGCTGTCCGAGAAGGCGAGCTGGTCCTGCCAGAGCTCGGGCACGGCGGCCAGCTCGCGGACGAGCCGCTCGAGCTCGCCGGCGCTCAGGTCACGCTCTGGAAGGTCGCCCCAGAGAGCGCGTTCGCGGCCTTTGCGCTCGCGGTCTTTGTCATGCATCGTTCAATCACCTCGCTGCCAAGCAGTCGAATCGGGTTTGCGTGGCGGATCGCGGCGTGAGCCGCCTCGCCCAGGCGCGGCTCCGGCGCAGCGGCATAGGGCCTGTCGGAGCCGAGCACGATCTGATCGATCCCCAGCACGCGCACCGTCGCGTCGATCGCGCGCGTGCCGTATGAGGAGCACTCCAAGAAGACGGCCGGGTCCACCACCCCGCGCTCGCCCGCCGGGCCCCGGGCCGCGACCCGCTCGCCGTGCAGGGGCGCGAGCCCCGCCAGCAGCGCGAACAGGACCCGCAGCCTGGGGTGGGCAGGGCGCCCGTGGGCGCGCCAGGCGAAGTACGCGGCGTGCATCTGGGCGACGTAGTCGACGAGCGCCGGCCACCACGCGGGCTGGGAGGCGCAGCTGGCCGGGGCGGGGCCGGGATGGATGAACAGCGGCCGCCCGGAGCGCTCCAGCGCCTCAAGCAGCGGGGAGGCCTGCCGCCAGTCGCCGGTGGTCAGCAGCGCGCAGGCGGGAAGCTGCAGGCCCACGAACCCGCCGGCGAGGTCGCGCTCCAGCGCGTCGGGGTCAGGGGCGCGAAGCGAAGCCGAGGCCCAGGGCAGGAAGCCCTCCCCGAGGCGCAGCGCACCCTCGCGCCAGGCGGCGAGCGGCTCGGCGGCGGCGCCCGGCTCAAGCAGCTCGATCCCGAGAGGGCTCGACAGCGACACCAGCGCCAGGCCGATCCCGTCGGCGGCGTTCTGCGCCGCGCGCTGCTCGGGATCGTGCAGGGCCGGGTCGATGCTCTGCGCGGGCTCGCCGGCGAGCTCGAGCGTCCAGCCGCGCAGTCGCGGCGGCTCGCGCCGCTCGCGCAGCGCCTGGACCAGCTGCGGCGGCCAGATGTGCTGGTGGACGTCGATCGCCGCGGGCTGCGCTCGCGGCGGCGCCTTCAGGGAGGCGCCCGGCGTCTGGGGAGATGCGGGCGGCGTCCGGGCGGATGCGGGCGGCGTCCCGGCGGATGGGGGCGGCGTCCGGGCGGATGGGGTTGTTAACCGGTTCATGAACCGCTTCAGACCTTAACCGGTTAAGTGACCGGGTGTCAAGCTCGGCCCGCGCCTTCGCTATGGTCGCCGTCAGCGTCGCGTGCGCGCAACCCGCGAAAGGCACCGGTGACCGAGTCCGCCAAGCGCGTCACGATCCGTGACGTCGCAGACGCGGCGGGGCTGTCCCCCGCCGCGGTCTCCTACGCGCTGCGGGGCATCCAGGTGTCCGAGAGCACGCAGGTCCGGGTGCGCGCGATCGCCGACGAGCTCGGGTATGAGGCCCACCCGATCGCCAGCGCGCTGGCGAGCGGGCGCACGCGCATGATCGGCATCCTCGGGCCCTCGCTGGAGGACCTCTGGCAGCAGCGGCTGGTCGCACAGGCGGCGCGTGCGCTGCTGGCCCGCGAGCATTACCCGCTGATCCTGGATCCCGGCGGCAGCGCCGAGCGCCAGCGCCTGCTCGCCGCGCGCCTGCGCGACCGCCAGGTCGATGGGATGATCGTCTCGCCCGCCGACCCGGCCGATCCGTTCTGGGCAGAGCTGGCCGAGGCGCTGCCGCTCGTGTCCGTGGGCGACGGTCTGCCGGGAGCCGCCACCGTCGGCGAGGTGCTGTTCGACAACCGGGCCGGCGTGCGAGCGGCGCTCGAGCACCTGGCGGCGCTCGGCCACCGCCGGATCGCCGTGCTGTGCCCGCCCGGGGCCCCCACCGCGGATCGCCCCTCGGAGCTGGCGGTCGCAGCCGAGGCCCGTAGGCTGAAGCTGCGCGTGCGCACCGCCAGCGCGCCGTATGAGCTTGAGCGTGCGGCGGCGGTCGCCGAGCGGCTGCTCTTGGCCGACCCGCCTCCGACGGCGGCGTTCTGCTTCTCGGACACCCTCGCGCACGGCGTCTACGCGGCAGCGGCGCGCCTGCACCTGCCGATCCCCGAGCGCCTGTCGGTGATCGGCTACGACGATCAGCCGGTGTCCGCGCTGCTGTCGACGCCGCTGACGACGTTCACCTGGGATGTGGAGCGCGTTGTCTCAGAGGCGGTGGACATGGTGCTGGGAGCGCTCGAAGAGCGGGCGGTCCGCCGCCGGCTGGTGCTCGAGCCGCAGCTGTGCGAGCGCGCCTCGACGGTGCGCGCGCCCGCTTCCGCGGGGCGGCGCGGCCGCGCCCGCCCCGGGCGCTGACCGAACCCGTCCGCCGCCTGGGCGCTCAGCCGCCTGCGGCGGCCGCCTGGCGCTCGTGCGATCGCAGCTCGGCGAGGATCCGCTCCAGCCGGGGCTCGCGCTCGGCGTCGACGTGCGTCATCGCCGCGGCCACGGCGGGATGCACGGCCGCGATCTGGCGGTGCATCTCGTGCGCGACCGCCCGATAGCTCGGATGGCCTTCGCGGCCGGAGCGCAGCTCGATGAGCGCCATCGCCTCGCGCGCGTTCAGGTCCAGGATGAACCGCAGCCGGTAGCCCAGGCACAGCGCGTAGGGCGCCGCGCTGGCAAGCCCGCGAGCGATCAGGCGCTCGTAGGCGTCGCGAGAGACCTCGAGCGCACGCCGATAGCGCTCGCCGCCGCCGGCGGCCACCACCTCCTCGGGCACCTCGGCGCCCAGGTCGGGCGTGAGCGGCTGCCATTGGACGGTCAGCATCCGGTGGCGCTGCAGGTCGCGGAACGCGCCGTAGTCGGCGACGATCTCAAAGCGGTAGCGAAGCGCCTCCAGGCCGCGGCCGGGGCGGTGGCGGCGGTTTGCCCGTCCGCCGAGCAGATCGCCGAGCAGGCGGGCGCGCTCGCGGTCGTCCAGCTCCTGGACCGCGGCGCGGATCGCGTCCTCCTCACAGGCCGCCGCCTCAAACAGCAGCGCCGCGATCAGCGAGCTCTCGTCGCCCTCGACGCGGGTGAGGCGCACGGACGGACCAGCCGCCTGCCCGTCGCGCTCGCGCGTCAGGCCAAGCCGCGCGGCCCAGCGCTCGCCGGCGGCCGCGCGCGCGCGAAGATACTCAATCCAGCGCTCGCCCCTCTCCGGAAGCCGCACGCGGGCGACGAAGCTGGGGATCACCCGGCTGCATTCGGCGAGGATCATCTCGCCGTAGTCGCGCGCCTCCGGCAGCGGGTGGGCGAGCAGGTGCAGGATCAGCTGCTCGTAGGTCTGCCCGCTGGCGTAGATGCCCACGTGCGACAGCGAGGAGGCGGGCAGCAGCCCCCGCAGCAGGTCAAGCGCCTTGGCGCGGATCGCGCGCTCGTGGGCGGCGGGCGGCTCGCCCTCGGCGCGCGGGAAGCGCTCGCTCGCCCACGCCGCGACGGGCGAAAGCAGCGCCGAGTAGGTCTCAAACAGCTCATCCATCGCGCGCTCGTAGTCGCGCCCCAGCTCCGGGTCCCGGTAGAAGCGGTGGCCGCCCGGCGGGTCCGGGAGCGGGCGGTCGTAGGGGATGTAGCGCGTTGACTGCTCCAGGTAGGCCGCCAGGCGGGGCCGCTGAAGGATCTTGGTGAGCAGGTTTGAGACCCACTCGCAGGCCAGGTGCGCGCCGCCCAGCTGCGCCACCGAGTCGTCGCCGTAGCCGACGAACACGCGCTCGTACAGCTGCTGCGCCCGGCGGGCGCGCACCCCGTGCGCGTCGCTGCCGCCGTGCGCGTCGCTGCCGCTGTCGCCGTGCGCGTCGCTGCCGCCGTCGCCGTGCGCGCCGCTGCCGCCGTCGCCGTGCGCGCCGGCCCCTGCGCTTGGGCGAGCGCCGGTGCGGCTGTCAGCGGGCGGGGACGGCAGATCCTCGGCGAACTCGTCGACCAGCAGCCGCCGCAGCGTCCCGCCGTAGCGCGAGTAGCGCGCAAACAACGCCCCCTTGAGCACCTCGGGCAGCCCCACCAGCGCGAACACCGGGCCGTCCAGATTTGTGCAGTGGGCGCTGAGCAGCGCCCGCTCGGCCTCGGTGAACGACTCGACCGGGTAGCGCACGGCCGGCCGATCCTAGCGGCGGCCTCGGCGTCCCGTCAGCCGGCCGTGGGGCCCGGCGCCGTCCGCGGCCGGCCCCCGCACCCTCCGTGTCGGCGGCCCCTTGCGCGGCGCCGAGTGGCCGGCGCCCGACGGCGATGGCCGCGCGGATGAGCGAATGCGCTGAGGGCCTTGTGCGTCAATCCTCTTGACAGGCGCGCGCGCATCCAGCAACATACGACGTGAGGTCAGCAGACCAGCAGGTGACCTGATGCCTAGTTTGTCCGAGGGGAAGGAGATGTTGATGGCAGCCAACTTTCGTGCAGCTCGGCGCGTCCGCCGCGCCCACTGGTTCAAGGCGCGCCTGGCGCTGATCGGGGCGCTTTCGGCCGTCGCCGTGGCGGCCTGCGGGTCGAGCAGCAGCAGCTCAGCCACCAGCAAGAGCGCCTCCGCCAGCGCCGCCGCCAAGCCGGTGAGCGGCCAGGTGCCGGCTTCCGCCAAGCAGACGATCGTCTTCGCGGTCCAGGGTGGCGCCGGCGCCTCGGCGAGCTTCGGCGGTGAGGGGGAGTTCACCGAGAAGGAGATCGTCTCCTTCGAGAAGGCTCACCCGAACATAACCGTCAAGCCGATTACGATCTCCGGGTCAAGCGTGGAGGTAGCCCGGTCGCAGGTGCAGAACTACTTCCTGGCCGGCGACAGCACTCCGGACGTGATCGACTCCGACCAGACCTGGGTGGCCCCGTGGGCGCGCGCTGGCTGGATCGCCCCGCTTGACCAGGCCTTCGGCGCGCGGCGCTCTCAGTGGTTCCCCGCGGCCGTGGCGGCGGGCACCTACAACCACCACCTCTACGCGCTCAGCTGGTACTACAACGCCGAGGGTCTCTACTACAACACCTCGCTGGTGCACGCAGCGCCCACCACGCCGCAGCAGGTGGTCGCCGAGGCGCACGCCGCGCTTCAGGCGGATCCAAGCCTCAAGGCCGGCTTTGCGTTCGACGGCTACAAGGACGAGGGGCTCGTCACGCTGCTTACCACCGTCCTCGGCCACCCGATCGACGTTGCGCATCTCGACAACCCGGCGACACTGAAGGCCCTCCAGTACATCCACGACCTGGTATACAAGTACGGCGTCACGCCGAAGGCGGTCGTCGACTGGCAGCTCCCCGCCACCCAGCCGCTGTTCACCAACGGTCAGGCGGCCATGCTGCTTGACTGGCCCTACGTCTACCAGATCGCGGAGAGCAAGGGATCCAAGGTGATCGGCAAGACCGCCTACATTCCGTTCCCGTCCGTGTCCGGCGTGCCCGCCGCAGCCGTCGGGGGCGACATGCTCACCGTCAACGCGCACACCAAGCACATGGCGGCCGTGATCGAGTTCCTGCAGTGGCTTGAGACGCCCGCCAACCAGACCGCGCGTGCGATCTTCTCCGGGGACCCGCCCTCGCTGTTGTCGGCCTACACGCCGGCCCTGTTCAAGGCCGCGCCCTACTTCCGGCAGGAGGTGCACGTGTTCAAGGTCGCGGTCGCCCGGCCGGTGAACCCCAACTATGAGCAGATCACGGCGGACCTGCAGAACATGATCTCCAGCGTTCTGGCCAATCAGCAGAGCCCGGCGCAGGCGCTGCAGAGCACCGCGCAGCAGGTCGCGCCGCTGGCGTCCAGCTCGTGAGCTGTCGCGGCCTCACCCCGTCGCGTCCGACGGCGCTCATCCCCAGGCGGCGATGAGCGCCGTCGACGTAGCCCCCGCGACAGCGCCGCGGGCCCGTCGGGCCCTGCGCTGGCGGCCCGGCGAGCGGACCGGGTACGCGATGGCCTCGCCGGCGGTGATCGCGCTGGCCGCGATCACCGCCTACCCGCTGCTGTGGAACCTGTGGACGTCGTTTCACGATGTAGATCCGCTGACGGGCGGCACCGGCCAGTTCGTCGGGCTGAGCAACTATCGCGCCGTCTTCTCGAGCCAGACCGGGCTCCTCGCGGCCCTGATGCATACGCTGATCTACATGGTGGTGTCGGTCACGGTCGAGATGGCGCTCGGCCTGGGGATCGCGCTGCTGCTGAACCGACCGATGCGAGGCCGCGCGCTGTGCAGGACCCTGATCCTGCTGCCCTGGGCCGTCCCGACGGTCGTGTCGGCGCTAGTGTGGCAGACGCTCTTCGACCCCCAGGGTGGCGGCGTGAACTATATGCTGTCGATGCTGCATCTGCCCGGGTCGCACACCGTGTGGATAGGGGCGACGGCGTCCGCGACGTGGGCGTCGATCCTCGTCGCCGATGCGTGGCAGAGCACGCCGTTCGTCGCGCTCATGCTGCTTGCGGGACTACAGGCGATCCCCCGCGAGCTGTATGAGGCGGCGCGCGTGGATGGCGCCAGCGCCTGGCAGACCTTCCGTGGCGTGACGCTTCCCAACCTGCGTCCCGCTCTGATGGTGACGCTGGTGTTCCGGACGCTCCAAGCGTTCCTCATCTTCGACATCATCTACGCCCTCACTCAGGGGGGGCCGGGGACTTCTACCCAGACCATCTCGTACATGACGTATTACAACTTCATCGTGAGCGACAACTTTGGCGTCGGGGCGGCGATCTCGATCGTCATGGTGATCGTCTGCCTTCTGATCGCGGGTGTCTACAGGGTGCTTCTGAGGCCGAGCACATGACGGCCGCGGGAATCGCCGGCCGGGCCCAGACGGCGGGCTGGCGCCCCGCACGAGTCGCGGCGCGGCTGAGGCGCAGCTGGCCGAGCTGGCTTCTGATTCTCGTGACGCTCCTGTTCACGGCTCCCTTCCTGTGGGTGTTCACGCACTCTCTGGAATCCTCCGCCGAGTGGGCGCAGAACAAGACGGTCCTCTGGCCCCATGCGCCCACGCTTGCCAACTATCGGGCCGTGCTGTTCAAGGACGGCTTCTTGACCAATGTCGCCAACAGCGTGATAGTCGCGGCCGCGACGACCGCCGCCACGCTGGTGTTCGGCTCGCTCGCCGGCTACGCGCTGGCGCGTCTGCCGATGCGGGGCAAGTCAGCGATCCTGGGCTTCATCCTGCTGGCGGGGTTCTTCCCGCTGACGGCGATGATCGGGCCGCTGTTTAAGGTGATGAGCCGGCTGGGACTGCTGGATACGCTCACGGCCGTGAGCATCAGCGACCTGATCTACACCCTGCCGCTCGCGACGTGGCTGCTCGCGAGCCTGTTTGCTCAGCTGCCGGAAGAGATCGAGGAGGCGGCGATGGTGGATGGCTGCACGCGGCTCGGCGCCCTGCGGCGCGTGGTCGCGCCGCTGGCTGCGCCGGCGCTTGCGACGGCCGCGGTACTGTCGTTCATCCTGGCGTGGAGCGACTTCACCTTCTCGCTGTCGTTCTTGCAGGATGAGTCGCACTTCACGGCGCCACTGGCGATGTTGCAGCTGGGCCAGACCAAGTTCTACACGTATTACAACCTCACCGACGCGACCGTCGTGATCACCGCGCTGCCGATCGTGGTGCTGGTGCTGGTGATGCAGCGCAGGATCGTGTCAGGGCTTACCGGAGGGGCGGTGAAGTAGCGGTGGCGGAGATTCGGTTCGACCACGTGTCATGTGTGTATGCAGGTGCGGCCCGGCCGGCGGTCGACGAGCTGGACCTCACCGTCGAAGACGGGGAGTTTCTCGTGATCGTGGGCCCCTCCGGGTGCGGCAAGACGACATCGCTGCGCATGCTGGCGGGACTGGAGCAGGTGAGCAGTGGCGCGATATTCATGGGCGAGCGCGACGTGACAAGGCTCAGCCCGCGTCAACGGGACATCGCGATGGTGTTTCAATCATACGCGCTGTATCCCACAATGTCGGTGCAGCAGAACATAGAGTTCCCTCTCAAGGTGGCCGGCGTGCCCAGGCGCGAGCGGGCGGCGCGGGCGCGGGAGGTGGCGGAGATGCTCGACCTCACCGAGTACCTGAGCCGCAAGCCGGCCAAGCTGTCTGGCGGCCAGCGCCAGCGGGTCGCGATGGGCAGGGCGATCGTCCGGCGCCCGCAGGCGTTCCTGCTGGATGAGCCGCTCTCGAATCTGGATGCGAAGCTGCGCGTGATGACGAGGACGCAGATAGCGGCGCTTCAGCGTCGGCTGGGAGTGACCACGGTGTACGTCACGCATGACCAGGTCGAGGCCATGACGATGGGCGACCGGGTGGCGGTGATGCGCGACGGGGTGCTCCAGCAGTGCGCGAGCCCCCGGGACATATATCTGCGGCCCTGCAACACGTTCGTGGCTGGGTTCATCGGCTCGCCGCCGATGAACCTCCTGCCGGTCCCGACCGCCGAGCGAGGCGTTCGGCTCGGAGCGGCGGTGGTGCCGCTGCCGCGTGGCACGCTCGCGGCGCTCAACGGCGATCGGGAGGTGATCCTGGGCCTGCGACCCGACGCCTTTGAGCTGACGTCGGAGGCGCAGGACGCCGTCGAGGTGCACGTGAGCCTGGTCGAGATCCTCGGCTCCGAGGCCTACGTCTACGGACAGGCGGCGATCGACGGACGGGCGACGGACATCGTGCTCAGAGCCGACCCGGTCGACGCCCCCGAGCACGGCGCGGTCGTGCACGCGCGTCCGCTGCCGGAGCGCTCGCACGTGTTCTCGGCTTCGACCGGGCAGCGGCTGGGCAGCTGACGGCATCGCGGCCGAGCGACCGACCGCAGATCCGGGCTCGCTGACGCGGGACGCAAGAAAGCGGGACGGCGGCCCGACGTCTGGCAAAATTCGGTGAGCGGGGGCAGGCGGGATGCCATGAGCCTGGTGATGTGGTGGTCGAGGCGGTGCGAGCGGGCGGTGTGTGTCGGTGACGGGGCGCTGGACGCCTCCGGGCGACTGTCAGCGGTGGGGGTGGGTTCGTGGAGCGTCTGGCGATCGTTTGCGGGATCGGTGAGCTGGCGCTTCTTGCGGCCCAACACCCCGGCCTCAGCCGCGTCCAGATCGACCGTCACCTCCTCGGCCGGGTCGCGGTCGAGGCCACGATCGAGCTCCGTCGCCGCAACGGGCGACCGCGCGCACGTTCCTGGAGGTCATCGAAGCGCTCCGCGCCGACCAGCTGCGCCTCGACGTTCGACACCGCCAGCTCGCTCGGTGAGAGCCACGGCCGACGCTGCCTGACCGGCGCCAGCCGAGCGGCCGCGGCCAGCTCCGCGTCGATCAGCTCCACGAGCCGCGGCCCGCGGCGTACCTCGCCAGAGACAGCCAGCCCCGTGTACGGCGTCAGCGACCGATCGTCGGCGCGGAACGCGGACCGGCCGGGCCCTCTGGCAGCGTTGATGACCATCACGCTGGGTGGCGTCGATTCACCGTCACGGTCGCTCCTCAACAACCAGCGCTGCAACAGTCGACGCGGAACGGAAACGCCCCGCGTACGCGGGGCCCTTCCGCAGGGGTTGAATGTAACGCAGGCCACCGCGACAAACGCCCCGCGTAGGCCGGGCCCTTCCAACTGCGGGAGCTCCTGTCGGCGATCAGGCAGCGGGCACCCAGACCGGCGAACTCGCCGATCTCGGTCTGAACGCATCGGCTCGACTGCCTCGATGCTCGAACTGCCGGCGAGCCAGGGCGAAGTGATGCTTGAGCACACAACCACAGTCCCAAAAGAAGAAGAGAGGCGGTCGACTTGACGTGAGGATGGGCCGCCCGACGGATGCCGGGCCGCCCACCGTCAGGATGGGGGAAGCGGCGGAAGGACGGCGACCGCCACGAGGGCGATCGCCAGGGTGACTGCCCCGACCGCAACGAACTGCACCGGCACGTTCGCGGGAGCTGGGGCGCGCCCGGCGACCGCGATGGCGACTGCCCCGAGCAGGCTCCCCATGAGCGCCCCGCAGGACTGGCCGGCCTGGAATATCTGGCTCACCTGGCCGGCCGCGCCCTGCTGGGCGTGGCGTAACAGCCCGTGGCCTGTAGCCACTCCGAGGACCGATCCGACTATGACGATCGTAAGGGCATATCGCGCGTCCAGCCCGCCCAATGCCTGTGTGAGCAGGCCAACGGCGGGCTGCGCTACGGCACCTCCAACATAGCCGGCGACGACGACGAGCCCGACGCGGCGGGCCTGGTCGAGAGGCGCCTGAACGCTGGCGGCCGCGACGATCGCCATTCCTGGGACGGGAGCGAGCCCCGTCCCGAGGAGGATAAGACCGAGCAAGATAGCGGGAGTGCCGCCGGCGGGGGCGGAGACTCCTCCGACGAGGAGCACGGCACCCGCGCCGGCTGATAGCGCCGCGGCCAGCGCTAGCGCGCCTGGCCGCATCCGCCTTGAGGCGACGAACGCGGCGAGGTTGGCGGCGAAGCCGCCGAGCAAGAAGGCCGCCTGCGCGCCGCCCCCCAGCGCCGGGAACGCGGCGTTGGCCCACCCTAACGCTGCTCCAACCGGGGCGACAGCTGCCGCGGCAAGGGCCGCCAGCCCGAGGAGCATGGCCGGCCCAAGGAGCGGCGCCGTGGCCTGGGTCTCCGGCGGCCCTCCGCCGGCCTGAAGCCGGGCCGCCTGTCGCCCCAGCCAGGGGTCAATCAGCCCGTTTCCGAGCCCCGCGGTGCCCCACAGGGCGCCGATCAGCGCGGCCAGTGGCCAGCCCGGCTCAGCCACCTGCATCAACACCATTCCTATGAGCACGAGCGGCGCCCAGAACAGCACGGCCGCGATCAGGGCTGCGGGCCGGGTGCCGGCCCGATGGCCGAGCGCGGTGGCGGCAAAGCCGCCCCCGATCAACCCGACCGTGAAGGCGGCGAGTATGCCGCCCAGCTCAGGCGGTGTGGCGTGCAGCCAAGCTTGGACCGTGGCGGCGCGCGAACCGAAAGTCGCCTCCACGGTGCCATTGAGAAAGTAAAGGGCCGTCAACGCGAGAAAGGCCGCTCCCGCTCTATCACCAGAGCGCACACCCATGGTGATCAGTTCTTGGAGTCCGACCCCCTCGGGCGCGGACACGACGACAAACTCCCCCGGTCGGCGCAACACCAAGACCTGCCAGCCTGCGCGCGCCTCGTAGCCGAGGATTTCAGTGCCAGGCGCGACGACCGGGACCCGACTCTGAAAAGCGGCCGGTGCGGGCGGTCCGGACGGTATGCGGCCCCGTCTCAGGTCATTCACCCACAGGGTGGCGAGCGGACTTCGGGACCCGACTTGGCGAATCTTCATATTCTCCTCCTACCAACCGCTCTCGCGGTTGCTGCAAAAAGAAATTGGGAACGAACGCCTTGCGGCCGGCGGCAAAGCCGCCGGCCGCAAGGCGTTCCTCACCACAGCACTCCGCCTACCTCACCACGGACTGGACTCGATTGACTCGCACCGACTCGGTCACGGCAAAAACGCTGTGTGCTTGACCTTCGTGCGCACGGCCCAGCCGTGGGGAGGCCTCATGGCCTTGGGCGAGCCGCAAGACTTCTCTCGCCTGCTCCACAAGCGCCTGTCGGCGCGTAGGCAGAGCGCGCATCGTTCCCTGCAAGCCACCAAAGTCGGGCAAGTCCACTATAGGGGCCGGGGCTTGGTCTTCAAGGTCCGTGGGCAAAGACACCTGAACCAGGCTGTCCGGTGAGGTGCATGTCAGCGTAAGCCCTTGCGGAACCCCCATGGTGCCGAAGACGACATCCCATCCTCTGCCACCAACCCTGAGCTCCTGCCATTCTTCTGGGCTGTACGGCGATCCCCCGGTCGCCCGAGCGTAGACCTCGTCGATCGAGCGTCGGAGCACGAAAGTGACCACATCCAATGCTTCGGGAAGGTCATGGGTCAAAGCCCTCCCGTTCGACCTACCCCCACGCCTGAACCATGTAAGCGTGACGTGCGTCCATTTGCGGCTCTCCAACAGAGCCAGCGGAGCTAAGACCCACCTCAGGGGGCAGCTCACGACCACTGGAACCTTTCGCACGGCAGACGCCGTGCAGACCTGGTCCTGTAGGGCCCCGGTGAGCGCGATTGGCTGCTCAACCAAAACGGCTTCTACCGTCCCGGCATCCAAACACCGCCGCACGATGGGCGGCCGGGTCTGTGCCGGCGTGGTGACGACGACTACGTTCGGATTCCAGCCGAGCGCTTCCTCAAGCCCCTCGTACGCTGGGCGTGCCGATTGGACATCACGCTTCTGCACTTCGAGCCCACCGCGCGGTACCTGCGCCGATTGGAGATGACATTCGCGGACTTCGGCGCCCCACTGCTCAAACGCCTGAGCATGCGCCGCGTGATCTCCGATTACCAGAACTTTCATTTTCCCTCCTCCCCTTTGTGCGGGGCGTACCTTGAACGCGCGGCGATCGACTCCGGATGGAGCCGAAGCCGTGCTGCTAAAGAACGTGTGTGCGCGACGGGTGCCGCGGCACCGCGCCGCGCTGCGAAAAGACGACAGGCCGGCATGGTGCCTGGGGCACCGTGCCGGGCTTTGGAGCTGCCCTGCCGCTCAGACGAGAACCTCACCGCCGGTCGCCAATGAGCGCGCGACAGCGTCGCAGACGTTGACTACGCGAGCTGCTTCGCTAGCCGGCGTGAGTCGCCCTCTCGGGCCGCCCATAGCGACGTAGACCAGCTGCCGAGCTTGAAGCGCGAACGCTTCCTCCGGCGTCGGGAGGCAGATCGAGGTCGGCCCGGCAATGGCAAAGGACCCAAGATCTAGACGCCCTTCGGGCGACGGTGCACGTTCCGTGCGCTCGGTTGGGAGCTTGATTCGCAGGTACTGGCTTTGGTCGAGGACCTCGATCGCGAGCTCCTCCCTTTCGACGGTGCTGCAGCGATAGGCCAGCGAAACGTTGCCCACGGGGGTGAAGACGTCGATCTCGTCCCAGCCTGCGGGGGTCCAACCGCGAGCCCTCGCGGTCAGTCTCGTGACGGGCTTGCCGAGGAGCGAAAGCAGATGGAAGAGATGCGACCCCAGGTCGACCTCTAGCGGGCCCCCGGGGTACACCAGACCTTCGGGGGCCTGGATGAGAGGGGGTCTCCCGTCGCGCCTACGCCAGGTGGCGTTGATCGTGGCTTCACGCCCGAAAAGCGCTATCGCAGGCAGCGCAGGTTCCACCACCCACGCGAGGTGGAATCCGGTGAACACCTGCGCTCCTGCCGCCACGCTCCGGTTTACAATCTCATTGGCGGCGTCCGGCGACGCCGCCAATGGCTTCTCAACGAGGATGATTTTCACCCCAGCTTCGAGTAGGGCTGCGCAGATCGGGGCATGGGTGCCCGTTGGGCTGGATACGACGCAGAGGTCAGGACGGTACTTGAGCGCATCCTCCAAATTGGTGAAGCCTTTGATTCCCGAGGGAAGCCTCTTTGGATTGACGTCGCAGACCGCGACGTCGACGCCCGCTTTTTGCAACGCTTGCACGTGCGCGGGCCCTTGGTTGCCCACGCCGATGACCAAACCGAGCATTTTTATCCTCCTCCCCCCCGCGTAATGCGGGCGGACAGAAAATGACGGCCTGGCACTCGGCAGTCCCCGAGGGGAGGCCTCGCCAGGCCGTGCAAACCGAATGAGCCTGGCGCTCGGCAGTCCCCGAGGGAAGGCCTCGCCAGGCCTGTCAAAGCTGAAACGCCCGGCGTTGACCGCCGCTCGCGGAGGCCGTGCCGGGCTGCGAACACTCGACGGCCCGGCGGTCAGCGCCAAGCCGTCGTCAACTGAACGGCCCGCGTAAGTACGGGCCTAGATGTCGGCGACCACCAATGCGTCCGCGCGAGCGCGGATCCGCTCTACCGCCTCTTGGAGCTGTTCACAAGCGCCCTCTGTCTCGAGGAACGCGTACTCGAGACAGAGAGCATTGTTGTGCCAGTACGTAGCCCATGGGGCGGAGTATTTGCGAGGATCCACGGCCCGCTGCTGCTCGACCGTCAGGGCGGGACAGGTGTGCGGCGTGTACACCGCGCAATGGGTTAGCGGCTCGTACGGTGGTACTACCTCGGTCTGGAGCATCTCGCTCAGGGCCCGGGCGAACTTGCGCGCGCTGAGGCCTGAGAACGACCTCGCCGAGTAGAGGCGAACGTGCTTGTAGACGCATCCCGACGCACGCGGGTCGGCGCTCACCGGGGCGAAACCTGGAATCTTGAGCGCTCTCAGCTCGTTGAGGGTCGCGACCGCCTTCGCGTGCCGGGCCGGGAACTCCTTAAGCGCCTTTGTTAGGGCGCGTGCCGTCCACCCCGGCATGCGGTTGTTGCCTGCCTGCATCGGGCGCCACTCGGGGCCCGCCCATGCGGGCCGGCGACCGCAAGACACCTGCGTCCCGATGTCGGTCGCATAGAAGGGGTCCGCGAGAACCAAGCCTCCCTCTGCGGGGTCACTCCCCGGCGCACTCGACGCGGACAAGAACTTGCTCGTTTGATAACTGTGCGTCGACAGGGGAGTCCAAGCGGCGATCGGCGTGTCGAGAAAGCGTGCGCCGACGCTGTGCGCGCAGTCGGCGATGATCGTCAGCCGCCATTTGCGCGCGATGTCCTGCGCCTTGCGGCGGTCGGCTACAAGCTCATACAGGTCGACAAGCACTAGCGCACGTGGGAGCGCGGCCCCACGCGCGTCGCGCTCCTCAAGGTCTTTATCGACCCACTCCAAATCCCCCAACGGAGAGCCGGGAGTTGAGTCGTACAGGATCGGGACACCGCCGGCCAGGATTACAGGCCAGGCGCTGCCCTGCCACGTCAGAGCGGGGACGTAAACAAGGTCTCCGGCCCGGAGCACCGCTCGGGCGGCCAACTCCACGGCCACGGTGCCGTTTGAGACCGCAAACGGGACTTTCCCCGCCGCCAGCCCGGATGCTACGACCGCTTGCTCGAAGTCCGAGACTGGGTCGGTCTGCCCGCGCAGAAGAACGCTGCGCGGGTGGGGCGCTTTCGCCACCGGCGCCCCTAGGATGTCCTGAAGAATGTTCATCTGTACCCCCTTTTCTGCTCCGGCCGCGCGTCATCCGGACGCCGCCTGAGCAGAGACACTATGCGCACGGCCCACTCGGGCGCGTGCTAGTCCAACAACGCTCGCCGGCAGCAACCGCAGGCGAGCACTTACCCTCGATCTGAGGGGCAGGCTGACGCTCCCGCCATCAGGCGAGACGTATGAAGGCAGTCAGCGCTGAAACGCGCAGAACGAAGGGAAAGCGGTGCAGAGAATACCGCGGCGTGGGCGGCGCAGCGATCGCAGTTGGTGATCAGGCCGGCCGCAAGCGCGGGAGCTGATCGGGTGATCGAGCATCAGCTCCCGTTGCGCTGTGAGCGCGGTGTGAGGCGCCTCAGCGTCCGGCCGAGCGGAGAGAGGATGGCGAAGCCCAGGCCGGTGAGCGTGAGCGCGAACAGATTGGCGCCCGCCCCGAAGCAGACGCCGATCGTCAGTGCGTATAGGACGCCCAGGGCGGTCGTGGCGCCAAAGCCGCCACGGTCCCGGAAGATCACAGCCGCCGCCGACCACGTCGCCCCTGCGGTGAAGAGGTAGGCCGGGATGCGGCTCGCATCCTGTGCCGGGCCGGCGAGGATGTGGATTCCGACCTCCGTCGCGGCGCAGGCCAGCGTCGCCATGAGGGCGAACTCCCGCAAACCGGCCGGCTTTCCCATGAACTCCCGCTCGGCTCCGAGGAGCGCTCCGGCTGCGAGCGAGAGCGCAAGCTCCAGATCGCCTGCGGCCACCCAGGAGGCGTCGCGGCTGCGTGAGAGGACCGACGCCGCGATCGTGATGAGCGGGTGCAGCGCCACGAGCGGCTGCATCCAGAGGGCGACGAGCGCGCCGGCCGCCACGACCAGGGCGGACGCGATCAAGAACAGCCATGCGCGCCGTCGCGCCTGCCCGCCGCGTGCGGCGGCAGGGGTTGACGGGGCCGACGTGGGCGCGCCGAGTGGCGTCGTTGTTAGCGGCTGGGTGGGTCGGCGGTCGATTGGCTGCAGAAGTTCAAGGCGAATTGCGCGAATGCGATTCATGTTTTTTGTCTCCTTTGCAAGGAAGGCCGTGGGCGGGCGCGGTGACAAGCCGCTGCGCACCCACGGAGATAACGGTCGGCTCCCGCGATGGCGCCAGGCGCATACGCAAAGCCGACCCGTGGACAGGCGAAAGCCCTGCGACCCGGGTGAGTCACGGACTTTTCAACCACAACTCGCTAAGTAATGGTCGCTGCTGTGCAGCGACGGCAGCCGAGGGCTGCAGACAAACAGAGGACGAGCGGCACGGTAGCCCTGCGCCGCACGCGCGATGTGACGAAGCGGTGAAGAGCTGGGAGAACGTGGGCAGCCGCCTGTCGGGAGGGCGGTAGCCCAGGGCTTGCGGCTTTCAAGCTGGCCTTTGCTGCTTGATGGACGCGCCGTTGGCGTGGAGGTCGTCGCGGACGGCGCAGGTCCGGCCTTGCGCGTCGGCAGCGCTCGGCGCGCGCAGGCCGCCGACGCGCTCATGCTGAGTGATCCACTGGTGGCGCGGGGCGGGCCCCGAGCGGGCGGCGCCGACACGGGCGTCCCCGGGTCGGCCAGGGCGCCGGCGCGGGGCTGGGACCAGGCGCCCGGTCAGCGGCCTGCTGGTCTCAGGGATCTCCTCGGCCAGCAGAGCGCTGCAAGCCGGCCCCGGTCGCGGTGACCGGCCGTTGGACGGCATGGACGCGCCGCCGGTGCGGTGGCGGCCAGTGTCGTGTCGGCGGAAGTGCGACGGGCGGCGCAGGTCGATCTCAGCGAGGGCCGGGCATCGTGGTGTCGAACCGGCGGCTGTTTTGCAGTCGCGGTGACGGGGCGCCACGAGGCCCGAAGGTCACGGCATGGCGGTTGGTGATGTGGTGGCGGGATGTGGCTGGCAGGCTTGACGATGTCGGCAGAGGCGGCCGGGGTGGTCGGCAGGGAGCTGATGGAGGGGAGCTGTCGGCTGAGACCGGGCCGCGTGCGGCGAGGTGGCGCCCTGGGTCTGGCCGGTGGATCGCAGCGGGCACGGGCCGGGGGAGTGGGAGAGGTGGGTCGGTGCGCCCGCCTGCGCGAGATCTTCAACGCCGACAGCTGCAGCGCTGCGTGATCTGGCCTGCGCCCGCGAGGACGTGCGCCTTGATCGGGATGCGTGCCCGTGGACGGGTCGGTCGCCCGGCCGCGGCGCCGGTGCGGCGCCGAACGCCGACCGCACCTCGTCGAACGCTGACCGCGCCCGGATCGTCTCCCAGCTCGGCCACTTCACCCGGTTGCTGCACCGCGGGGCAGTTGATGCCGTTCTCAGGCCCGGTGGCAAGCGGACACTCCTGCTGTGATCGGCGGCGGCGCGGGTCGACCAGCCAGGCGCGCAACGCGCATTTCCGGCGGCTGCGGGTAAAGGCCGGCTGGCGCGCGCCGCAGAGACGAAGGTGGGCTATGAGCTCAAGCGCCGCCAGCCAGGTCAGGGTCCGCTCGCGATCTCAACGGCCCGATGCGGCGCCAGCCAGTCAACCCGCGACCTCGACACGGGCAGCTGCCGATGCTCACCGGTCACGCGATCCCGACCCGTGAATGTCAGATCCGCGGTCGCTGCTCCAGGGCCATCCGCTGTCGCAGGCCAAGTGGGCCAGCCGCCAGGTCAATGCCGAACCTCGGCATTGCGCTCCGCGTCATCACCTAGTCCTGCGCGTAGGCGACGGTTGAGAACAGCGCGTTGGCCGCCTGCCTGGAATCCAGCCTGGTGTGCTGGACGACGATCGGCACGTCGCTTTCTATCAGCAGGCAGTAGTCGGTGCCGACGGGCACCGGCTCGGGATCACGCAGGTCGTTGATGCGCTGGTGAAGCGCGCGGCGCGCGGGCACCGTCAGCTCGTAGGGCCCGACCGGATCCCTATCGGAGAAGAACACCGTCAGGCGAACATGCGCGTCACGAGCGCCGGCGTTGAGCATGCAGGCGCTGTCGTGACTGGTCATCTCCGGCTCGGGGCCGGTGCTGCGAGGAGGGATCCAGCCGTCGCCGATGACCCACACCCGCCTGCCGATGGCGCGCTCCTGGCCGCTCACACGCGGCAGCTTAGCAGGTCACCTGGTCACCTGCTAACCTCGCGCGCGTGGAGACAGGTGCTGTTGTCGCCGTGACGGGCGCCGCTCACGGGATCGGCGCCGCTGTGGCCGAACGCGCCGCGCAGGCCGGGTACTCGGTTGCGCTGATCGACCGTGACGAGCCGGCGGTGCGTGGGCAGGCTCAGCGGCTCGCCCGTGACGGGGCGTCGTGCCTTGCGCTGGCGTGCGACGTCTCAAGTGAGCAGGAGGTGCGTGACGCGTTCGCCGAGGTCGGAAACCGGCTTGGGCCGGTCACGGCCCTGGTCACCTCGGCGGGCATCGACCGCGGCGCCGCCGTCCACGAGCTGGCGAGCTCCACCTGGGACCAGGTGCACGCTGTCAATCTGCGGGGCACGTTCCTCGCCTGCCGTGCGGTGCTTGCGACGATGCTCGTCCGCGGGGGCTCGATCGTGTGCATCTCATCACCCTTTGCGCTCGCCTCCGCCGGCCACGTCGCCGCGTACGCATCCTCCAAGGCCGGCGTGTGCGCGCTGGTGCGCAGCATGGCCGTCGACTACGCCCGCTACGGCATCCGCGTCAACGCGGTGCTTCCGGGACCCACGGACACCCGCCTGATGTGGGCCAACGTGCCCGAGGAGGAGATCGAGGACGTCAAAGCGCAGGTGTGCTGTGAGGTGCCGATCGGCCGGCTGGCCGAGCCCGCGGAGATCGCGGAAACCACGCTCTGGCTGCTGTCAGACGCCGCCTCCTACATCACCGGCGCTCAGATACCGTGCGACGGCGGGCTGCTCGCCAAGGCCGCGATCTCGGTTTGACCTGCTCGCAAAGCCCGCGGCCCTCGGGCGACTGCGCCGCCACGCGGGCTACTCCACTCCGAGGCTCTCGTGGTAGGGGATGACCGCGTCCAGATGGGCGGCCATCCGCTGTGCCGCCTGCTCGGGGTTCCCGTCCCGGATCGGCTCGAACACGGACCGGTGCTGGCCGATCTCCCACTCCCTGTAGCCGGGCTTTGCCTCAAGCAGCTCCCCGCGCTCGGTCATCAGCTCGGCAAACGAGATCACGAAGCTGAGCAGCACGTCGTTATGGGCTGCCTCCGCCACCGCCACGTGGAACCTGACCGAGGGCGACACGCCCGACGTCCCCTCGGCGATCGCGCGCTCATGATCGGAAAGGCACTGGGCGAGCTCGTTGAGGTCGGTGTCGGTCCGCCGCTCCGCGGCCAGTCGCGCGACGTGCACCTCCACCAGCCGCCGCGCCTCGAACAGGTCGCGCGTGACGCCGCGCGACAGCGCGGCCCCGATCGCGTGCGGCATGCTGAGCCCGGCATCGGGGTTGGCCACGAACGCGCCCTGTCCGTGCCGAATGTCGAGCACCCCCAGCAGCGCGAGCCCGTTGACGGCCTCGCGGATCGTCGAGCGTCCGACGCCCAGCGCGGACATGAGCTCGCGCTCGGAGGGCATCCGGGTACCCGGCTGCAGGTCCTTGCTTCGGATCTCGTCAAGGAGCTGCTTGGCAACGGTCTCGGCCAGCTTGCTGCGGGAGATGCGGGAGAGGCTGATTGCCGAGGCGCCCTGGTGGCTCATCGGGGGGGAAGTTAGCAGCACGGCAGTCATCAGACCAGTCGTGCTTGACAAACGATTCACCACCTCGGAGAATTGGTGTCAGTTGTCAGGCCACCTGCTCAGCAGATAAATCTAATCCTAGTCGAGGCTTCGCATTGCGCATAACCGAGATCGAGTGCCACGTCCTGCTTCAGCCCGCGTTCGATACCACGGCCGCGAGCTCCGCCCAAGACGACCTGGTGGTGGAGATCAGAACCGACGAGGGGATCACCGGCATCGGTGAGACCGACGTCAATCCATGGATCGCGCGTGCCTGCATCGAGGCGCCGGGGACCCACAACATGGGCCTCGGCCTGGCCGAGATGCTGATCGGTCAGGATCCGATGGACGTGGAGGGGCTCTGGGAGCGCCTGTACGTTGGATCGGCGATGAACGGGCGCCGAGGCGCGGTGATAAACGCGATCGGGGCGCTCGACATCGCGCTGCACGACCTGCGGGGGAAGGCGCTCGGCCGCCCGTGCTACGAGCTTCTCGGCGGCGCCGTCCGGGAGACGGTCACCCCGTACGCCTCGCTGCAGCCTGAGACCTCCTCGTTTGAGGAGTACCTGGAGTCGATGGTCGACTGGGCGAAGAGGGCCGTGGCGTCCGGCTTCAGGGCGATCAAGGCGGAGGTCACGCTCGCGGGCCCCTATGCGCACAACGGGCTGCGCGAGCCCTGGGATCGCAGCACGGAGGTGCTGAGCCAGGTGCGTGGGGCGATCGGCCGCGAAGTCGACCTCCTGGTCGACGTCCAGTACGCGTTCCCCGACGCCGACACCGCGATTGCGGTCATGCGCGATTGGCAGGAGCTTGATCTCGTGTTCGTCGAGACGCCGCTGTGGCCCGACGATCTCGACGGCTACCGCCGGCTCGCCGAGGAGCAGCCGATCCCGATCGCCTCGGGCGAGTGGCTCACCACGCGCTTCGAGCACCTGGACCTGATGGATCGTGGGCGCGTGCGCTTCGTGCAACCGGACATCGGGCGCGTCGGGGGCCTCACCGAGGCGCGCAGGGTATGCGAGCTGGCCGCCGAGCGCGGCAGGCGCGTATGCCCGCACCTCTGGAAGACCGAGATCTCGATCGCTGCAGCCCTCCATCTGGCGGCGACCGCGGAGCACTGCGACTACATCGAGTTCCTTCCCGTCGACCTGGCCGAGTCGGGGCTGCGCAAGCGCCTCACCGACCACCGCCTGCAGATGGTCAACGGCGTGCTGACGCTTCCGAGCTCCCCCGGGCTGGGGGTAGAGCTCGACCGGGACGCCCTGGCCGAGTTCGCGGCCGAGGCGGCAGCGGTCGCCCGATGACGTCGCCGCCGGCGGGAACCGCGCATCTGCCCGACGCCGGAGCGGATGCTCCCGGCGACGTTCTGGCGCGGATCGAGCGCTGTCGAGTGCTGCCCGTCGTGACAGCCGATCCCAGCGACGTCGCGATGGTCGGCCGGGCGCTCGTCGCGGGTGGCCTTCCATGCATCGAGATCGCCTTCCGCCGTCCGGACGCGGCCGACGCCGTGCGGGCCGCCGCGGGCGTGCAGGGGCTGCTCGTCGGGGCCGGCACGCTGCTAAGCGCCCAGAACGTCGCCTGCGCCGCTGCGGCAGGGGCGCGGTTCGGCGTGGCCCCGGGACTGGACGAGGATGTGCTCGCGTGCGCGCGCTCGCTGTCGCTGCCGTTCATCCCGGGCGTGGCGACTGCCTCTGAGGCGATCAGGGCCAGGCGGGCGGGCGCGAACGTGATGAAGGTGTTCCCCGCGGCGCAGCTTGGCGGCCCGGGCTTCGTGCGCGCTCTCTCTGAGGTCTTCCGGGATGTGAGGTTCATCCCCACCGGCGGCGTGGACCGGTCCACGCTGAGCGACTACCTGTCGCTGCCAAGCGTGCTGGCCTGCGGCGGCAGCTGGGTGGTGAGCGCGGCCGACGTGCGCGAGCGCGCGTTTGAGCGAATCGCCGCCACCGCGCGTGAAATCGTCTCGATCGCGAGCCGGTGAACGGGCTGCGACTGCGGGCCGCCGAGGATTGTCGCTGGGACCTCTTGGCCCTGGGTGAGGTCATGCTGCGGCTGGATCCCGGTGAGGGCAGGATCTCCACCGCGCGCACTTTCCGCGTTTGGGAGGGCGGAGGCGAGTACAACGTGGCGCGCGCCGCCAAGCGCTGCTTTGGCCTTCGCAGCGCGATCGTGACGGCGCTTGCGGACAACCCGGTCGGTCGCCTGATCGAGGATCTGATGTACCAGGGGGGCGTCGACCGGGCGCTGCTCCAATGGCGTGCCTACGACGGCATCGGCTTTGAGGTCCGCAACGGCCTGAACTTCACCGAGCGAGGGTTCGGGGTCAGACCGGCGCTCGGCTGCTCGGATCGTGCGCACAGCGCCGCCTCGCAGATGCGTCCCGGCGACGTCGACTGGGAGCGGATCTTCGGTCGCGATGGGGTGCGCTGGTTTCACTGCGGCGGCATCTTCGCTGCGCTTGGCGAGCACACCGCCGAGCTTGCGCTTGAGGCGATGCAGGTCGCCAGGCGCTTCGGCACGGTCGTCTCCTACGACATCAACTACCGGCCATCGCTGTGGCTGCGGCGCGGCGGCCAGTCGGCGGCGGCGGCGATCAACCAGCGTCTGGTCGATGCCTCAGACGTCGTGATCGGTAACGAGGAGGACTTCAGCGCCGGGCTCGGGTACGAGCTGGGCGCCGCGGACCCGCAGCTGCTGGAGCTGGATTTGGAGGCGTACGCGGCGATGCTGCGCGAGGTGCTGGAGCGCAACGGGCGGCTGAGCATCGCCGCCAGCACGCTGCGGCGGGCGCGCACCGCCACGGTCAACGACTGGAGCGCGGTCGCCGCCGACCGGACGGGCGTCCAGCTCGGATCCTGGATGGAGGGGCTTGAGATCCTGGACCGCGTCGGCGGGGGCGACGCGTTTGCATCCGGGCTCTTCTACGGGCTGTTGGGCGGGCAGCCGCTGGCGGTCGCGCTGTCGTACGGGATAGCGCACGGAGCCCTGGCGATGACGACGCCGGGGGACACGTCGATGGCGACGCTGCCCGAGGTCGAGCGGCTGATGCGAGGCGGCTCGGCGCGGGTCACCCGCTGAGCTCGCCGCGGCCGGCTGCGGCCGCCGCTCCCGGGCCCAGCGCGGCCGGCCCGTCGCCCCGGCGCGGCTGGCCCGTCGCCCCCGCGCGGCCGGCCCGTCGCCCCAGCGCGGCCGGCCGGTGGCCCCAGCGCGGCGCACGCCCATCAAGCCAGGACGCGGCCGATCACACCCTCCCCCGGACACAGCTCGATCGCCGAAGCCTGCTCGGTCAGCGCCCGCTCGGCGCGCGTTGACACCATCAGCTCAACGCGCCCCACGGGCACGGTCCGGTGCGCTTGGCCGGGGTTGAGCGCCACCAGCATCCGCTCGTCGTCAAGGGTCCGCTCGTACACCACGCAGCCGGTCTCCTGCACCGGGTGCAATCGCATGGCCCCCGCCCGAAGCGCGGGGCTCGCGCGCCTGAGCGACAGCAGACGGCGATACAGGGAGAGCATCGATGCCGGATCGTGCCGCTGGCGCTCGATGTTGCGCGAGGGCCAGTCAGGGGCCAGCGGAAGCCACGTGCGCGCGTGCGGCGAGGAGGAGAAGCCGGCGCCGGGGGCCGGGCTCCAGGGCAGCGGGGTGCGGTTTGGGTCGCGGCTCGGTCCTCCCTCGTGACGTGCGAAGCCGTCGCGCATCAGCTCCCGCGGAACGTCGACGTCCGTCATCCCGATCTCGTCCCCGTAGTAGAGGATCGGCGTCCCGCGGGCGCTCAGCAGCAGCATCGCGGCGGTCCGGGCTCCCGCCTCCCCGTAGCGGGTGGCCAGTCGCGAGCGGTCGTGGTTGCCCAGGTTGTTGACCGGCCAGGCTCCGGGGGGCAGCGCCTCCTCGAGCGACGAGAGCGCCGTCGCGATCTCGCCCGCGCTCCAAGGCGTCTCGATGAGGCTGAAGTTCATCGGCAGGTGCAGCTCGTCGAGGCTCCGGCCGTAGAAGGCGGCCCAGTCCTTCCACGGCATGACCTCAAGCTCGCCGATCGCCACGCGATCGCCGTAGGAGTCAAGCAGCGCGCGCAGCTCCCGCAGGACCGTGTGCAGATCGGGATGGCGACGATCGTGGATGTGCAGCTGCGTGGTGAAGTCCGGGTGCTGGCGGTCGTAGGGATTGGGCGTGGTGTCCGGGCTTGGCGGGTTGTCGCGCAGCTCCGGGTCCTTCATGAGCATGTGCACCACATCGATCCTGAAGCCGTCGACGCCGCGATCCAGCCAAAAGCGCATGACGTCCATCATCGCGGCGCGCACCGCTGGGTTTCGCCAGTTGAGGTCGGGCTGCTCGACCAGGTGAGAGTGCAGATAGAACTGCCCGGTCCGCTCGTCCCACTCCCACACCGACCCCCCGGCCTCGCTGACCCAGTTGTTCGGGGGCCCACCGTCCGGGCGGGGGTCGGCCCAGATGTACCAGTCGCGCTTGGGGCTCTCACGTGAGGAGCGCGACTCCACAAACCACGGGTGTTGGTCTGAGGTGTGGTTGGGCACGTAGTCGATGACCAGCCTCATGCCCCGGCGGTGAAGCTCACCGACAAGGCGGTCGAACGTCGCAAGGTCGCCGAACCGCGGCTCGATGGCGGTGTGATCGGCGATGTCATAGCCGCCGTCCACCCAGGGGGAGACGAAGAACGGGGAGATCCAGAGCGCGTCCACGCCGAGCACGTCATGGAGGTATGGGAGCCCTTCGATCACCCCGGCGAGGTCCCCGACGCCGTCGCCGTCGGCGTCACGGAAGCTCGGGAGGTAGACGTGATAGATCACGGCGTCCTGCCACCAGGCGCGAGCTCCGCCGCCCGCGTGGGGCTGCGGGGAAGGCTGCGCGGTCATCGTCCCGGAGCGATGCGTGAAGCTCTGCACGGCCGCAACTTATCAGATGACCTGCTAAGCGGTCTTCTGGTGTGGTGCCTCCACCAGCTGGCGGGCGGGTGGGCCGCTGTCGGACACCTGCCCGCGGATAACCTGACCGGTCAATGGCCGCGCGAGTCGACGAGCAGCTGGATGTGATCGTCGTCGGCGCCGGGCTGTCGGGGATCGGCGCCGCGTGCCGGCTGCGTGAGCGCTGCCCATGGGCGTCGGTCGCCGTGCTCGAGGCACGCGAGCGGACGGGCGGCACCTGGGATCTGTTCCGCTACCCGGGGGTCCGCTCGGACTCGGACATGCACACGCTGGGCTATCCGTTCGAGCCCTGGCGGGGCGCCGAGGCGTTCGCCGACGGCGGGGTGATCCTCGCCTACCTGCGCCAGACGGCGAGGC
Source organism: Solirubrobacteraceae bacterium (assembly GCA_035294345.1). Lineage (GTDB taxonomy): Bacteria > Actinomycetota > Thermoleophilia > Solirubrobacterales > Solirubrobacteraceae > Palsa-465. The sequence goes on along the minus strand of DATGLC010000036.1, from coordinate 57,972 downwards.
GCCACGGCGTCGAGGGCTGGGTTCGCACCGGCCATCGCGTGATCGCTGCGCGGTGGTCCTCATCGGCGGGCCGCTGGACGGTGAGCGTGCGCAGGAGCGATGGGGAGGAGGTTGCGCTCAGCTGTCGCTTTCTGATGCTGTGCTGCGGCTACTACCGCTACGACCGCGGCCACGAGCCGCCGTTTGAGGGGGCCGAGCGCTTTCGCGGCCCGGTTGTGCACCCCCAGCGGTGGCCGGCCGAGCTTGACTGGGCGGGGCGGCGGGTGGCCGTGATCGGCTCGGGAGCGACCGCCGTGACGCTGGTGCCGGCGCTGGCGCGCGCGGCCGCCCATGTGACGATGGTCCAGCGCTCGCCCAGCTGGGTGATGTCGGTGCCCAGCACCGACCCGCTCGCCGAGTGGGTGGCGCGCCGCCTGCGCGGCCGCGCGCACGGCGTGCTGCGCGCGCGCAACACGGCGCTGATGACCGGGCTCTACCAGCTGTCGCGCCGGCGGCCGGCGGCGGTGTCGCGGCTGCTGCTCGCCGACGCGCGTCGGCGGCTGCCGCCCGGCTACCCGGTGCACCTGCACTTCTGGCCGCGCTACGCCCCTTGGGACCAGCGGATGTGCTTCGTGCCCGACGGCGACCTGTTCGAGGCGATCGCCTCCTCCCGCGCGTCGGTGGTCACCGATTGCGTGCGGGGCTTCACCGAGCGGGGCGTTGAGCTCGGCTGCGGCCGGGAGCTTGAGGCCGATCTGGTCGTGACCGCCACCGGACTTGAGCTTTTGGCGCTGGGCGGCATCTCGCTGACCGTCGACGCCGAGCCCGTCGCGCTGCCCGAGCGGCTTGTCTACAGGGGCATGATGCTCTCCGGCGTGCCGAACCTGTCGATCTCGCTGGGCTACATCAACGCGTCGTGGACGCTGCGCTCTGACCTGACCGCGCTGCATGTGTGCCGGCTGCTTGACAAGATGCGTTTGCGCCGCGCCGGCCACTGCGTGCCGGTGGTGGGGGGCGCGCAGGTGCAGCGGCGGCCGCTGATGGAGCTGACGTCCGGCTACGTGCGCCGCTCGGTGCACGAGCTGCCCGCCCAGGGGGCCAGCGCCCCGTGGCGGATGCGCCAGAACCCCATCCTCGACGCCCTGTCGCTCAGGCTCGGGCGCGTCGACGACGGCACGCTGCGCTTCATGCCGCCCGCGACCGCGTCGCCGGTCGCATCCAGGCCGCCGAACCGGTGGCCGCAAGCGTTGCCGCCGGCGATTTGGCGGCCGGCGGAGCTGCTGCGGGCGGCGGCGTGGCGGACGCCGGCAGCAGCTCGGGTGCCCTACGGGGTGCCGAACAGCGCGCGTCCGGCGTGAGCCGCCAGCGAGAACAGCGGCGAGGGCAGGACCCCGAACACGACGCTCGCCCCGGCGCACAGGACCGCGACCGCCCAGGCCTCGATCGGGACCGCGCCCCGGCGCGGGCGCGCGCCGGGCGCTGAGCTGCCGGCCGCCGAATCGCCGCCGCCGGCTGCCGAGCCGTCCCCGCCTGAGCCGCCGCCAGCCGCCACAGACCCCGACCGCGCGTCAAGCTCCGGCGAGCCGCCCGCGATCGGCGCCAGGGCTCCCAGGCCCGCCGGCACCGCCTCGTCGGCCAGGGGCGACGGAGCCGGCACCTCGTCGCGCATCCAGATCGCGGCTGCGACGCGCAGGTAGTAGCCGAGCGAGATCATCGAGCCGACGACGAGCACGATCGCAAGCCAGGTGTAGCCGCCGCTGACCAGGGCGTGGATCAGCTGGAACTTGCCGATGAAGCCGACGGTCCCGGGGATCCCCGCCAGCGCGAGCATCGCGATCGTCATCGACCACGCAAGCCACGGGTCGCGTCGCCCCAGCCCCGAGATCCCGGAGATCTCGCTGCCGTCGGCCCGCGTGCGCGCCACGGCGACGATCACCGCGAACGCGGCGATGTTCATCATCAGGTAGAAGGCGAGGTACAGGACGGTGGCGTCGGCGCCCAGGCGGCTGTCGACCACCACGCCGGCGAGCATGTAGCCGGCCTGCGCCACGCCTGAGTAGCCCAAAAGCCGCTTGAGCTCGGTCTGGGCCAGCGCGCCGACGTTGCCGACCACGATCGTAATGGCCGCCACGGCCGCCACCGCCGGGGCCCAGGTGCCCGATGCGCCTGGCACGGCGACCTCCAAAAAGCGCAGCAGCACGCCGAGCGCGGCCGCCTTGGTCGCGGTGGCCATGAACGCCGTGACCGGCGTCGGCGCCCCCTCGTAGACGTCCGGCGTCCACTGGTGAAACGGCGCCACCGAGGCCTTGAACGCGAACCCCACCAGCGCCAGGCCCAGGCCGGTGAGAAGCAGCGGGTCGCCCAGCAGCCCGCCGGCCAGCGCGTGCGGCCCGCGCCCGACGATCGCCGAGGCGATCGCCTGAAACTGGGTGGCGCCGGTGGCGCCGTAGATCATCGCCAGCCCGTAGACCAGCGTGGCGGAGCCGACCGAGCCGATCACCAGGTACTTCAGGCCCGACTCAAGCGACCCCTCGCGCCGAAGCTCGGAGGCGCACAGCACATACAGCGGGATCGACAGCAGCTCAAAGCCGACGAACAGCGTCACCGTGTTCTGCGCGGAGACCAGGATCGCCATGCCCAGCACGCTGAACAGCAGCGTCGCGTGGTACTCGCCCTGGCCCGCCGAGCGCGGCGCCTCGACGCGCAGCGAGATCAGCACGGTTGCGACCGCCGCCGCGGCGAAGATCAGGTCCAGCACGATCGCAAGCCCGTCGACCGACAGCGCGCCTGAGACGATCGAAGCCGGGTGCCCCAGCCGCAGCGCCTCATCCACGATCGCGGCGGCGAGCGTCGCCAGCGTCAGCGACGGCACCACCAGCTCGCGCACCTTGCGTCCGAGCAGCCCGGCGAGCAGCACGACGAGCGCGCCGCCGGCCAGGATCAAGAACGGCATCAGCGACGGGTAGTCGATGTGCGGGCCGTGCAGGGCGCCGAGGGCGTGACGGGCGAAGGTCATGGCGAGCCGCTCCCGGAGCCGCGGCCGCCGACCGCGGGCGCTGGGGCGCCCGCGGTCTGGATCGGCGGGACTTCGGCGGTCTGGACCGGCGGGATTTCGGCGGTCTCGCCAGGTGTGGCATCCGCGGTCTCGCCAGGTGTGGCATCCGCGGTCTCGGCCGGTGCGGCGCCGGCGGTGTGGGCCGACGGGGCGGACGCGTTGGCGGACGCCGCCGCGTAGAGGCCGCGTTCGGCCAGCTGCACCGTTGCGATCGTCTGCCGCACCGTCGCCTGCGAGCGCGACAGGCCAAACTGCGGATACAGCGCCAGCGCGACGATCACGGCCACCATCCCGGCCAGCGGGAGCGCGTCGCCCGGGCCGATCTCACGCGCGCTGACCCGCGCGCCGACGCGGTTGTGCATCGAGGTGATGAACAGGCGAAGCGCGTAGGCGGCCGCGCCCACCACCCCGGCGAAGGCGATCGCCGCGATCGCCAGCTTGGCCTTGAAGACGCCCAGCAGGATCATGAACTCGCCGATGAAGTTCGACGAGCCGGGCATCGCCAGCGTCGCGAGCGTGACGATCAAAAACAGCGATGCGAGCACCGGCGCGCGGAAGGCAATCCCGCCCATGTCCGCCAGGCGCTCGGAGCCGCCGGCGCGCGCGGCGAGCATCGCGACGATGAAGAACAGCGGCGCGGTCACCAGCGCGTGGTTGACCATCTGCAGCAGCGCGCCCTGGGCGCCCTCGGGCCGCAGCGAGAAGATGCCCAGCACGATGAAGCCCAGCTGCGCGACGCTGGAGTAGGCGACGACCATGCGCGCGTCCGGCGTGGTCATCGCCACCAGCGTCCCCCACAGGATCGACGCCAGCGCGATGATCAGCACGAGCGTCTGCAGATGCGCCGCCGCGTATGGGAACAGCGGCAGCACGATTCGCAGAAAGCCGTAGGCGGCGACCTTGGAGAGCACCGCGGAGAACACGGCGACGGCGGGGATCGGCATCGCCTTGTAGCCGTCCGGCAGCCAGCCGTGGAACGGCACCAGGGGCATCTTGACCAGAAACGCTATCCCGAAGCACAGGAAGATCCACACCTGGGAGGTGTGCGACAGCGGCAGCGCGCGCAGCGCGCTGAGCACGAAGGTCAGGTGCGCGTGGTGCTGGTCTGCGGCCAGCGCGCCCGTGGCGATCGCGCCGACGAGCATCAGCAGCGAGCCGACCAGCGTGTAGACGATCAGCTTGATCGTCGCGGGCACCCGCCGCTCCCCGCCCCACATCCCGCACAGGAAGTAGAACGGGATCAGCATCAGGTCGAAGAAGGCCACGAACAGCGCCAGGTCCTGGGCGCAGAACGCTCCCAGCACGGCGCTCTCGGCAAGCGCCATGTGGAAGTAGAAGCTGCGCGGACGCTCCCAGTCGCGGAAGCTCGCCCACAGGATCGCCGCGCAGAAGATGACGGTCGTCATCAGCACCAGCGCCACGTTGAGCCCGTCGAGCCCGAGCTTGTAGTGGATCCCGAGCGCCGCGATCCAGACGTCGTCGGTGACGAACTGAAGGCCGGCGACGCCGCTTGAGAAGCGGACCACGAACGAGATCGCGATCGCGAGCGCGATCGCGCTCCAGACCACCGCGGCGCGTCCGGCGAGCCTGCCCGGCAGGGTCGCGGAGGCCAGCGCCAGCGCCAGCGGGACCCAGATCAGGATCGAGAGGGTCATCGCCTGACCACCGCGGGGATGCGGGCGCGTGCCGTCGTCATGCGGCCGAGATCAGGAAGTAGAGGGCCATGGCCGAGAGGCCGAGCACCATCAGCGCCGCATACCAGCGCAGAAAGCCGGTCTGCGCGCGCCGCACGGCGGCCGAGGCCGCGCGCACCGCGCCGGCGGTGCCGCCGGTCACGCCGCCGCCGATCACGCCCTGCTCGAGCACCGTCCCGGCGAAGCGGCCAAGCCACTGCGCCGGGCGCACCACCAGCGCGTCGATCAGCTCATCGAAGTACCACTTATTGGACAAAAACCGGTGCACGGGCGCCAGGCGCTCCTGCAGCTGTGGCGCGGTCTGCGGGCGCGCGAGCCAGACGCGGTAGGCGATCGTCACCCCGCAGAGGCCGACGAGCGCGCCGACGATCAGCCCCACCCATTCGGTGCCGGTGCTCCCGTGCAGGCCATACAGCCGCGAGCCGGCGAACGAGGGAGCCAGGAAGCGGGAGACCACGTCGTCGACGCCGGGGATCTGGATCAGCCCCCCGACCAGCGCGCACAGCGCCAGCAGAGACATCGGCAGCGCCATGCGCCAATCGCGCTCGGCGATGTGGTGCTCGGGCCCGGGGAAGCCGACGTCGGTGTCCTCGCTCTCGCCGGTGGCGGGGTTGTAGGGGGTCTCCGGGTGGTGCAGGTGCCCGGCCTGCAGCTCCCGCGCCTCCTCGCAGGGCTCGCCGAAGAACGCGCGGAAGATCATCCTAAACGTGTACATCCCGGTCAGCAGCGCTCCGACATAGCCGGCGATCCCCAGGATCACAAAGCCGCCGCCGCGGTCGTCCAGGTAGGCGAGGATGTCGTCCTTGGACAGCCAGCCGGAGAACGGCGGGATCCCCGACAGCGCCAGCCCCCCGACCAGGAAGCACAGGAACGTGAACGGCATCGCCCTGCGAAAGCCGCGCATGCGGTCAAGCGACTGCTCGCCGCCCATCGCGCCGATGATCGAGCCGGCGCCCATGAACAGAAGCGCCTTGAAGAACGCGTGCGTCATCAGGTGAAACAGCCCGGCGCTGTAGGCGCCGACCGAGACGCCCATCACCATGTAGCCGATCTGAGACATCGTCGAGTAGGCGATCACGCGCTTGATGTCGGTCTGCACCAGCGCGATCGTGGCGGCGATCAACAGCGTCAGGCAGCCGACGATCGCGCCCACGTCGGCGGCCGTGGTCGCGATCTCAAACAGCGGGTGCATGCGGGCGATCAGGTACACGCCGGCGGTGACCATCGTGGCCGCGTGGATCAGCGCCGAGACGGGCGTCGGGCCCTCCATCGCGTCCGGGAGCCAGGTGTGAAGCGGCACCTGGGCGGACTTCGCAAAGGCGCCCACCAGCAGCAGCAGGCAGCCCGCGACAAGGTCGGTGGAGTTGTGCTCGAACAGGTGCGGCGCGAGCGCGAACACGCGCAGGAAGTCGACCGTGCCGGTGCGCCGCAGGATGAAGAAGGTGCCCAGCACGAGCCCCACGTCGCCGAGCACGTTGATCACGAACGCCTTGATGCCCGCGGCGGTGGCCGTCCGGCGCCGGTACCAGAAGGAGATCAGCAGGTAGGAGGCGGCGCCGACGAACGCCCAGCCGACGATCAGCAGCACGAAGTTGCCCGCCAGCACCAGCAGCAGCATCGAGAAGACGAAGTAGTTCAGGTACGCGAAGTAGCGGTTGAACCCGCGGTCTGAGTCCAGGTAGGAGACCGAGTAGACGTGGATCAGCGTGGAGACCCCGGAGACCACCAGCGCCATGAACACCGACAGCGGGTCGACCAGGATCGACAGCTTTGCGTCCACCCCGATCGTGAAGTCGTAGCTCCACAGGGCCGAGGTCAGCTGGCGGTGGTCGGCGGGATGCGACAGCAGGGAGATCAGCGCGCCGATCGAGGCGGCGAACGCGAGCGCGATCGCCAGCGACCCGATCCAGCCGGCCGCCGTGCCCCTCCAAAGCCGCCAGCCGAGCGCGATCGCGAGCGTGCCGGCGAGCGGCATCGCGAGGATCAGCCAGCCCCAGGTGGTGGTGCTCATCGGCCGGCGCGCCTGAGGGTCGTGGGCCGTCTCATCCGCGCAGCTCGTTGAGCTCGTCGACGTCGATCGCCAGCCGCCGGCGGTAGATCGCCACGATCAGCCCCAGCCCGACCGTCACCTCGCAGGCGGCGACCACCATCACGATCAGCGCGAACACCTGGCCGTCCGGCCCGCCCCACATGCGGCTGAAGGCGATCAGCGCCAGGTTGGCCGCGTTGAGCATCAGCTCCAGGCACAGCAGGATCACGAGCGGGTTCGGCCGCACGAGCACCCCGACGGCGCCGATGCAGAAGATGATCGCCGACACGGCCAAATACCAGCCGATCGCCATCAGCGCCCGTCCTCCGGCGCGGCCGCCGCCACCGGCGCGGGCGCGGTCGGCTCAGGCGCGCGGCGGTCGCGCTCGGCCTGCGCATCCGCGCTCGCGGCCGCCCAATCCGCGCGCTGCGCCCGTCCGGGCGAGAGCAGCCCGGCGACCTCCGCCATCGTGCCCGTGTAGGCGGGCCGCGAGCGCGGGCGCCCGACGGGCTCCTCGTCGGGCTCAAGGCCCCGGCGGCGGCGCGCGAGCACCACCGCGCCGACCGCCGCCACCAGCAGCAGCAGCGAGGCGGCCTCGAACGGGAACAGGTAGCGGGTGAGGAACTCGGTGCCGATCTGCTCGGGGGTGCCGAACCCCAGCACGTAGGGCGCGCCCTTGCCGGAGATCCCGCGCAGCGCGGTCCCAAGCAGGGCGATGCACAGCTCAACGGCGATCGCCAGCCCAAACAGCGGCGCGAGCACCCGCAGCGCGCCGGACGGGCGCTCGGCGCCGCCGGTCAGCCGCCCGGCCGAGACGTCGGTGCCGCCGACGTAGGCGACCACGAACACGTAGAGCACCATCACCGCCCCGGCGTACACCACCACCTGCGCCGCGGCCACGAACTCCGCCCGCAGCAGCAGAAACAGCGCCGCCAGGGCCACCAGGTGGCAGACGAGCGCCAGCACGCTGTAGAACGGGTTGCGCAGCATCACCACGCCGAGCGCGCCCGCGATCGCGACGATCGCGGCGATGAAGAACAGGACCGCGCTCACGAGCGGCCGCTCCCGCCCTGTCCGGCTCGCCCGGCCAGGGAAGCCCGGCTCGCCTGCCAGCCCCGGCTCGCCTGCCCGCTCCGGGTCGCCTGCCCGCTACGGCTCGCCTGCCAGCCCCGGCTCGCCAGCCGGCAGCGGTCGTCCTGCCGACTCCAGCCGTCCCGCCGACCCAAGCCGTCCCGCCCAACCCAGAGGGCTCGCCCGCCCCGTGCGCCTCGGCCCATCACTCGCCCTCCCGGCGCAGCGGGGTGCGCTCGATCGGCTCGGCCAGCAGCATCTCCTTGGTGAAGATCAGGTCCGAGCGTGTGTAGTCGGACATCTCGTAGTCGTGGCCCATCGTGATCGCGTCAAACGGGCAGGCGATCTCGCAGTAGCCGCAGAAGATGCAGCGGCTGAGGTTGATCTCATACACCGCGGCGTAGCGCTCGCCGGCCGACACGCGGCGCTCCGGCGTGTTCTCGGCCGCCACGACGCGGATGCAGTCCGCCGGGCAGGCGGCCGCGCAAAGCGAGCAGCCCACGCACTTCTCAAGCCCGGTGTCCTCGAAGCGGTGAAGCCGGTGGCGTCCGCGGAAGCGCGGGTAGACCGGCGTCTTCTCCTCCGGGTACTGGATCGTGACCGGGCCCTCGAGCACGCGCATGAAGGTGGTCTTGAGCCCCCGCAGGGTCTCGCCGAACACCCGGTAGGCCCCCATCACCGGCCCCGGCGCCGGCCCGCGGATCACCTCCACGACATCGCCCGGGTCGTAGGTCATGAGGCCACCACGATCGCGGTCACCAGCAGGTTCAGCGTGGCCAGCGGCAGCAGCACCTTCCAGCCCAGCGACATCAGCTGGTCGTAGCGCAGGCGCGGCAGCGTGGCGCGCACCCAGATGAAGAACGTCAGCACGATCAGCATCTTGGCCAGCACCACGAACGGGTCCACCCAGCCGGGAGGATGGATCCCGAACGGCATCAGCCAGCCGCCGAGGAACAGCGTCACCGCCATCCCGGAGACGACGATCATGTTCGTGTACTCGGCGAACAGGTAGGCCACGAACGCGGTGCCGCCGTACTCGGTGAAGTAGCCGCCGACGAGCTCGGCGTCCGCCTCCACCAGGTCAAACGGCGCCCGGTTGGTCTCGGCGAACGACGCCGCCATGAAGATCAGAAAGCCGCAGAACTGGGGGATGAAGTACCACATGCCCCGCTGCGCGTGGACGATCCCGGTCAGCGACAGCGTCCCCGCGGTGATCAGCACGCCCACCAGCGAAAGCCCCTGCGAGACCTCGTAGGAGATCAGCTGCGCGGCGCCGCGCATCGCGCCCAAGAACGAGTACTTGGAGCCCGACGCCCAGCCGCCGAGCATGATCCCGTAGAAGGAGATCCCGCCCAGCGCAAACACGTACAGCGGCCCGATCGAGACGTCGATCCCGTACAGCCCGACGGGCGTGCCGAAGATGCGCTGCACGTCGCCGAACGGCACGAGCGCCAGCGCCGAGACGGCGGTCACGATCGCGATCATCGGCGCGATCCGAAACAGCGACTCCACCGACGTGGCCGGGTGAAACGGCTCCTTGAGCGCGAACTTGACGATCTCCGCCAACGGCTGCAGCAGGCCGTACGGGCCAACGCGGTTGGGCCCGTAGCGGCCCTGGAAGCGTCCCAGCAGCTTGCGCTCGTAGACGATCAGCACCGGCAGCACGGCGAAGATCACGCCGAAGATCACAAGCGACTTGATGATCTGAACCCACCAGGGCTCGAAGTAGTCGACCAGGCCGAAGACGGTCACCTCAGGCTCACCCGCCTCATGCTGCGCTTGCCCCCAGCCGCACGGCGCGGTCCGCCGCCGGCGAGACGTGGGCCGGGCGCCCGTCGGGGCCGCCCAGCACGTTGGCGGAGTCCTCCGCCAGCCCCCCCGCCAGGAACGCGCTGCCGTCCGGCACCCCGGTGCGCAGCCGCGCGGTCGCGCGCACGCGCGCTCCGTCGCGCTCCACGGTGACCTGGGCGCCGTCGGCGATCCCGAGCCGGCGCGCGTCGGCCGGCGAGAGCTCCAGCTCCTGGCGGGGCACCAGGAACTTCAGCGACGGGGAGATCTCGCACTCCGGCGAGGCCCAGAGCGGCCGGTGGCTGCCCAAGAGCAGCGCGCCGCCGGCGGACCCGTTGCCCTGGGCGGCCGCGGCGGGCCCGTTGCCTTGGGCGGCCGCGGCGGGCCCCAGGTCCAGCTCGCCGCTGCCGCCGGCGCCGACGGCCTGCGATGGCGGCGGGCCGGCGTCCTCGGTGCTCGATGGCACCCCGGACGGTCGCCCCTCGTCGGCGCCAAGCGCCGCGGCCTGCGGCCGGGCGGGCCAGCGCACCCCGCGCCCGCCGATCTCCTCGAGCGTCAGCCCGGCATAGAACGGCACGGCGTCGACCAGCTGCGCGAACGCGTCGGCCGCGTGCTCGACCCCGGTATCGAGCCCGCAGCGGCGCGCGAGCTCGGCCAGCACGGCCCACCCGGGGCGCACCTCCCCGGGATGGGCGATCGCGATCCGCAGCCGCTGAAGGCGCCCGTCGGGGTGCACGGTGGTGCCCTCCTTCTCGGCGTGCGACTCGGCGGGGAAGACCACGGTCGCGTGCTCGGCCAGCCCCTCGGTCAGCACCGATGCGTGCGCCACCACCAGGCTCGCGGAGTGCAGCGCGCGCTCCCACAGCGCCCGGTCTGGCAGGTCTCGCAGCGGGTCGATCTCAAACAGGTGAAGCGCGGTGATCTCGCCGGCCGCGGCCGCGGCCGCGATCGCGGCGGCGTCGCGGCCACCCGGGCCGGAAAGCGGCCGATAGCCGGGCCCTGCGTCAGGGACCGCTCCGGCCTCTCGCAGCCCGCGGCCGTTGGCTCCCGCCGGCAGGCACAGCAGCCCGGCGCCGGCGCGCTGGGCAAGGCCGAGCGCGTCGGCGATCTCAAGCAGCGCCCGCGCACCGGCCTCGCCGATCCGCTCCCCGTAGACGATCACCACCTCCTCGCCGCCCTCGCGCAGAAGTCGCGCCAGCGCGGCGACCCCGTCGGCGGGCGGCCCGTTCGAGCCGGCGGAGGCGGCACCCTGCGAGCTGGCGGCGGGCGGCCCCTGCGTGGCTCCGCCCCGAAGCTCGGCGGCCAGCGCCTGCGCCAGGCGTGCCTCGCCGCCGGCCTCGCAGCGGACGCTGAGCCGCGCGCCGGCCTCGAGCGCCGTGGGGCGCGCCGTCGCGATCGCGAGCGCCACGCCGTTGCGGCGCACGCCCTTGCGGATCCGCAGGTCCAGGATCGGCGCGTCGTCGCGGGGGTCGCAGCCGAGCACCAGGACCGTGTGGGCGAACTCGAGGTCGGCCACACACGCCTGCAGCGCCGGCGCCGCGAGCGCGCGGGCGCTGGACGCGGAGATCGGCTCACCGCCGCCGGCGGCCGGCGCGCGCGAGTCAATGTCCTCGGAGGCGAGCGCCTCTCGCGCCAGCCGCGCGAGCAGCAGCCCCTCCTCGTTTGAGGCGCGGCCGCCGACGAGCGTGCCGAGGCGGCCGCGGTGGCGCGCCAGCCCGGCGGCCGTCTCAAGCGCGCGCTCCCAGGAGACGGGCCGCAGCTCGCCGCCGTCGCGGACGAGCGGACGGGTGATCCGCTCGTCCACGTGGATCGCCTGGTAGGCGAACCGGCCCTTGTCGCACAGCCAGCCGTCGTCCACGTCCTCGTTGTCGCGTGCCAGGACGCGCATCACCTTCTCGTCACGCACCGTGAAGGTCACGTTGCACTGCGCGGGGCACAGCGTGCAGATGCCGCCGCCGCTCTCGATGTCCCACGGCCTGGCGCGGAACCTGTAGGGCTGGGCGGTCAGCGCGCCGACGGGGCACAGCTCGACGATGTTGCCGGAGAACGGCGCGACGTAGGGGTGCCCGTCGTGGGTGGCTACGAACGTGTCCGCGCCTCGCTGGGCGAAGATCAGCTGGTAGTCCTCTGAGATCTCCTGGGAGAAGCGCACGCAGCGATAGCAGAGGATGCAGCGCTCGCGGTCGATGGCGATCAGCGGCGAGAGCGCCAGCGGCTTTACGAAGTGGCGCTTGGGCTCGATCACGCGGCTGTGCCCGAGCCCCCAGCCGAAGGTGATGTCCTGCAGCGGGCACTCGCCGCCCTTGTCGCACACCGGGCAGTCCAGGGGATGGTTGACCAGCAGGAACTCGACGATCGCGTTCTGGGCGTGGCGCACCCGCTCCGTCTGGGTGTGCACCACCATGCCGTCCTTGACCGGCGTCGAGCAGGAGGTCTGCAGCTTCGGGATCCCCTCGATCTCGACCAGGCACATGCGGCACGCCCCGACGGGGTTGCCGAGCTTGGGCTCATAGCAGAAGTAGGGGATCTCGACATCGCCCTGCTTGGCGGCGTCGACCAGCATCGTGCCCTCGATCGCCTGCACCTCGCGGCCGTCGATCGTCAGCTGGATGGTCTTGCGCTCTGGGCGTGGCATTGCGGGGCGAGGTTTTAGTGGACGGCGAGCGTTCCCTGCGGCGCGAGCGGCTGCCCGCCGGCGCCGCCGGCGCGCGTGGCACCCAGGGCCTCGGACTCGGCGCGCTCGCGCGCGGCTTCGATGTCGGCCTCGAGCTCGGCCCTGAACTTGCGGATCATCGAAGCTACCGGCATCGCCATCGCGTCCCCAAGCACGCACAGGCAGTTTCCGATGATCTGCTCCTGGACGGAGCCCATGATGTCCAGGTCCATCGGCGTCGCCTGCCCGTCGAAGATCCGCTGCACCATCTTGTGGGTCCAGTTGGTGCCCTCTCGGCAGGGGACGCACTTGCCGCAGGACTCGTGGGCGTAGAACTTGACCAGCTTGCGCATCGTGTCAAGGACGCGGCGGGACTGGTCGGCGACGATGATCGCGCCGGAGCCGAGCATCGAGCCCGCCTTCGCCAGGCTGTCGAAGTCGTAGGGCAGGTCCAGGTCCTCGCCGGTGAGCACCGGGGAGCTCGAGCCGCCGGGGAACCAGAACTTGACCGGCAGGCCGCTGGGCGGGCCGCCGGCGAGCCCGTAGATGATCTCGCGCGAGGGGATCCCCAGCTCGATCTCGTAGTTTCCGGGCCGCGCCACGTCCCCGGACACCGAGACCAGCTTGGTGCCGGTGGAGGTCTCCGTGCCGATCGAGGCGTAGCGCTCGCCGCCCATCCGGATGATGTGCGGGACGGTCGCCAGCGTCTCGACGTTGTTGATCAGCGTCGGGCCGGCGTAGAGCCCCTCGATCGCGGGGAACGGCGGCTTCAGGCGCGGGTTGCCGCGCTTGCCCTCAAGCGAGTCAAGCAGGCCGGTCTCCTCGCCGCAGATGTAGGCGCCGGCGCCGCGGTGCAGCACCAGCGAGAACGAGTGCTCGGAGCCGAGGATCCGCTCGCCGATGTAGCCGGCCGCGCGCGCCTCCTCGATCGCGGCCTGCAGGATCTCGGCCTGCAGCTGGTACTCGCCGCGGATGTAGATGAACGCCCGCTCGATCCCGCCCGCCCAGGTTGCGATCGCGATCCCCTCGATCAGCATGTGCGGGCACTTCTGCATCAGCTCGCGGTCCTTGAAGGTCCCCGGCTCTGACTCGTCGGCGTTGCACACCAGGTACTTGGCCATCTCGCCGCGGGGCAGGAAGGACACCTTCTGGCCCATGCGAAAGCCGGCGCCGCCGCGACCGCGGATCCCCGAGCGGGTGATCTCCTCAAGCACCTCGGCCGGGGTCATCGACAGCGCCCTGCGCAGGGCCTGATAGCCGCCGCGGCGCTCGTACACCGCCAGCGTGTTGAGCCCCGGCTCGTCGATGCGATCAAACAGGATCCTGATGCTCACCCGCCACCTCCGCCGCCGTCGCCGGGGCCGCTCGTCCCGTCGCCATGGCCCCGCGCGCCCGGGTCCACGCACGGCCGCCGCCGCAGCTGGCGGTCGGGCAGCACCGGACGGCCGGCGCGCAGGTCCTCGACGATCCGAGCCGCGTCGTCGGCCGTCAGCGGACCGACGAACTCGCCGTTGACCGAGGCCATCGGGGCTATGTCGCAGGCGCCGAGGCACTCAAACGAGCGCACGTGGATGGTCTCATCGCCGCCGGCGGCCTCAAGCAGCGCGTCGAGCACCTCGTCGGCTCCCAGCAGCGAGCAGGAGATGTTCGTGCACACGTACACGTCGTCGTGCTCCGGGCGCGCCTCGAGCTCGAACATGTCGTAGAAGCTCGCCACCGAGGTCAGATACGCGGGCGTCAGGCGCATCACGCAGGCGACCTGCTCGAGCGCCTCCGGCGAGCACCAGCGATGGTGGCGCTGGGCGGCGTGCAGGGCGGGGATCGCGGCCGAGCGCCGGTCCGGGTAGAGCGCCATCGCGGCCTCGATCTCCGCGCGCAGCTGGGCGGGGACCGGCGTGGTGGCCGGGTCCGGCACGACGGCGGGGTCCTTGGTCAAATCGACCGCGTCGTCCCACCCGGGCACGCGGGAGCCGTGCTCAAAGCGCGGCACCGGCGGCATGCGGTCGATGCTCATCGTCGGCCCTCTCCGCGGCTCATCGGTCGGTGCTGGTCCGTCGGTCGGCCCGCGCTCGTCGGTCGGTGCCAGCTCATCGGTCGATCCCGCCGAGGATCGGATCGAGCATCGCCAGCGTCGCGATCAGGTCGGCGATGTAGCTGCCGCGCACCATCGGCGCGAGCGCCTGCAGGTTCACGAAGCTGGGGTCGCGCATGTGCACCCGGGCCGGCTTGCCAGACCCGTCCGAGCGCACGAAGCAGCCCAGCTCGCCGCGCGGGCCCTCGATCGGGAAGTAGGCCTCGCCCGGGGGCACGCGGAAGCCCTCGGTGACGAGCTTGAAGTGGTGGATCAGCGCCTCCATCGAGGTCGCCAGCTCGTGGCGGGGCGGCAGCGCGACCTTTCGGTCGGGGGTGATGTGCGGACCCTCCGGCAGGCCGTCCAGCGCCTGCTGGATGATCTTCACCGACTCGTAGATCTCGGCGTGGCGCACGCGGTAGCGGTCGTAGTTGTCGCCGACCGTGCCGACCGGGATCCTGAAGTCGAAGTGGTCATAGCAGGAGTAGGGGTGCGCCTTGCGCAGGTCCCAGGGGTTGCCGGCAGCCCTCAGAAGCGGCCCGGTGACCCCGAGCGACAGCAGCGTCTCCTGGTCAAGCGGGCAGGTTCCGCGCAGGCGCTCGAGCACGATCTGGTTCTTCTCAAGCAGATCGGCGTACTGGTCGGCCCGCGTGGGCATCTCGGCGCAGAACCGCCTCACCTTGGCCTCAAACCCGCGCGGGATGTCCTCGATGACCCCGCCGACCTGGAAGTAGCGGGTGTGCATCCGCTGCCCCGAGGACATCTCGAACAGGTCCAGGATCGCCTCGCGCTCCCTGAAGCAGTACCAGAACATCGAGATCGCGCCCAGGTCAAGCGCGCTCGTTCCCAGCCACACCAGGTGGGACTTGATCCGGTTCAGCTCCAGGTGGATCACGCGCAGGTACTGCGCGCGCTCGGGCACCTCCAGCTCAAGCAGCGTCTCGACCGCCCCGCAGAAGGCCATCGCGTTGAAGTAGTAGGAGAGGTAGTCCATCCGCTCCACCACAGGGATCGCCTTCCAGTAGGACTTCTGCTCGGCGGTCTTCTCGATCCCGGTGTGGACGTAGCCGACGATCGGCTTGATGTCCCGCACCACCTCGCCCTCCAGCGTGGTGAGCAGTCGCAGCACGCCGTGGGTGGCCGGGTGGTGGGGGCCGATGTTGAGCGTCAGCAGCTCATGGGTCTCGCCCGTGCCGGCCGGCGTGGCCGAGTAGGTGATCGACTCCTCGCGCTGGCGATAGGTGCTTGGGTCAAGCGTCGTCACTGCCATCTCCCGTAGGAGTCGCGCTCGTTGTAGGTGAACAGGACCGGCTCGCCGCCGACCGGGAAGTCACGTCGCTGCGGGAAGCCCTCGAAGTCCTCGGGCATCAGGATCCGGCGCAGGTCAGGGTGCCCGTCGAACACCACTCCGAACATGTCGTAGACCTCGCGCTCGGGGAACTCGGCGCCGGGGAACAGCGAGGTCGCGCTGTCCAGGTGCGGGTCCTCTGTGGGCACTCTCACCTTGACCGAGAGGCGGTCCACCTCGCGCATGTCCAGCAGCTCGTAGAGCACGCCCAGGCGCGGCTCGTGCGGGTAGTAGTCGACGCCGTGGAGGCTGGCCAGGAACGAGTAGCCGCGCTCGCGCAGCGCTGCGAGCACGCCGAGCACGCTGCGCGGCGCCACCAAGAGCACCGCCCGGCGGTGGGCGAACTCGGTCCCGATGATCGAGTCCGCCTCGCGCTCGCGCAGCTCGTGCGCGATCAGCTCCAGGCCGGTCGCGTCAGGCACCGTGAGGTTCCCGGTCGCCGGAGGGGCCGTCGGCCGCCGGCGCGAGGATCTCCTCGGTGCCCACGGCCTCGTAGCGCTCGCGCCAGCCGTCCGGGGAGTGGCCCAGGATCTTGTCGCGCAGCCGCAGGATCCCGTGCATCAGCGCCTCCGGGCGGGGCGGGCAGCCCGGGACGTGCACGTCGATGGGCAGGAACTTGTCGGCCGGGACCAGCGCGTAGTTGTTGAACACCCCCATCGAGGAGCAGCAGGCCCCCATCGAGATCGCCCAGCGCGGCTCGAGCATCTGGTCGTAGATCCGCCGGATCACGGGCGCCATCTTCACCGACACGCGCCCTGAGAGGATCAACAGGTCCGCCTGGCGCGGGGAGGCGCGGAACGCCTCCCAGCCAAAGCGCGCGATGTCCACCCGCGCGCCGACGATCGACATCATCTCGATCGCGCAGCAGGCCAGGCCGAACGTCATCGGGTAGATCGAGTTGCCCTGAGACCAGGCGACGGCCCGCTGCACGGTGGTCGTCAGCACGCTCTGCTCCACGTGGCGCTCGAGCGCCTCGCCCTCAAGGTCGCCGCGCAGCATGTCGCGCGCCAGAAGCTGACGGGCGCGGAACTGATCGCCGCCGGCCAGGCGCTCGCGCCTCACTTCCATTCCAGCGCTCCGCGTCGCCACACGTACACGAACGCGACCATCAGCAGCGCCACGAACACGATCGTCTCCGACATCGCAAAGGTCCCGAACCGCCGCAGCTGAACCGCGATCGGATACAGGAAGATGACCTCGATGTCGAACAGGATGAACAGCATCGCGATCAGGTAGAAGCTGATCCCGAAGCGGAACCCCTGCTGGACCTCGGACGGCAGGCCGCACTCGTAGGGGGTGGTCTTGGAGCGCTTGCGGTGCGTCCCCCGCACGCCCGTGATGAGGTTCAGGAACCCAAACAGGCCGCCGACCGCGGCTCCGAGCACCATGAATACGATCGCCGGCAGGTAATCGCGCAGCATCGAGAACCTCTTATACCACCATGACGGGAAGCTTGTAACAGAGTGTCACTTAGTGCGGAATGCGGCTATCGCGCGGCCCCGCCGGCGCCGCGCTCGGTGACCTGCAGCATCGCAGGTGCGCGGCGGGCGCAGCGCGCCGGTGCGCGCGCCGGGCCGGCCGCCTGTTCGCACGCTGACAGCGCCGCACGGCCACGGCCCGGCGCGGGGCGGCGAGCGCCCTGAGGCTCGCGCACGTCATCCTCGGGGTGCTGTGTGGCGCGCTGTTTGCGGCCGCCACGCTTTGGGGGGCGTGGTGCTGGCGCCGCTCGCGCCACAGCGCGCTGTTCTGGCGGCTTCTGCGGGCCGGTCAGGCGGCCGTGGTGCTGGAGGCGGCGCTCGGTGGTGCGCTGGTGGCCGCCGGGCGCCGCGGCGACACGCTGCACCTGATCTACGGCGTGCTCCCGATCCTCGTCTCCTTCATCGCCGAGCAGCTGCGGATCGCCTCCGCGCAGACGATCCTCGACTCCCGCGGGATCGAGTCCGCCGCGGCCGTCGGCGAGCTGCCCGCCTCCGAGCAGCGGGCGATCGTGCTCGCGATCGTGCGCCGGGAGATGGGGGTGATGGTGCTCGCCGCGCTGGTGATCGTGGTGCTGCTGATCCGCGCGGCCGGAACCGCCTGAGCCGCTCCGCGGCCCGCTCATAGGCGGCGGCTGCAGCCCCCGGCCCCACTGCCGGGCCTTCAGGCGCGGACCGCGGGCGCCTTCCGCGCTGCCGGCCGCTCAGGCGCGGCGGCCGGGCGACTCGCCGTCCTGGGGCATCGCGTGGTAGCGACCGGCGTACCACAGCAGCGGCCTGCCCTCGCCGAGTCCGAGGTCGATCACCTCGCCGATCGCGATCGTGTGATCGCCGCCGGCGATCAGCTCCCGCAGGTCTAAGACCGCCCACGCCACGGCGCCGTCGAGCACCGGAACGCCGCGCTCGATGCGATGGGAGACCCCGGCGAGCTTCTCTGCCTCAGGCAGCTTGGAGGCGAACACGCCCGCCACGCGCTCCTGGTCGGCGGCCAGCACGCTGACCGCAAACCGCCCCGCCTCACGGACGATCGGCAGCGTGCGCGCGCTGTTCTCAAAGCACACCAGCGCCAGCAGGGGTTCAAGCGACAGCGAGCACAGCGCGTTGGCCGTCATCCCGCCGGCGCCCAGCGCCCCGGCGCTCGTCACCACGGCCACGCCGGTCGCAAACCGGCCGAACACCTCCCTGAACAGCTCCCGGTCCGGCTCGGTCGGCATCCGCGGCCAGGGTACAGCGCCCGCGGGCGTTGCCCGCGGCCGCTGGACCCAGCACGCTGGCGCAGGCAGGCCCGGCAGGAGCGGCGCCCAGGACGTCGAACTGAGCCCCAGCCCCGGACGCCGGCTAAAGACGCTCGCAGACTGCAACGCGCGACCGTCCCCCTACGGCGGCAACCAAAGGCGCCGGCGCCGGGGCGCCCAGCCGCGCTCGCGCTGGCCGCCCCCCGACGTGCCGGCGCCGGGGCGCCCAGCCGCGCCCGCGCCGGACGGTCGCCGCGACGTGCCGGCGCCGGGGCGCCCAGCCGCGCCCGCCGCTCAGCGGCGCATGTGCCCGGGCGCCCCGCCCGGCCTGCGCGCGGCTTCACCCGGCCGGCCGACGTCTGCCGCGCGTCACGGGGCGACCTGAAGCGATCCGTAGGCCCCGAGCGCGGCGTCGGACGGCATCGACGAGGACATCGTGTAGTCGCCGGCCGCAAGCTGCACGGCGATCACCGCGGTGCCTCCGGGGGCCAGGGGACCGGTCGATGCCTCGATGAGGCCATGGCCGGAGATCTGCAGGTCGTGCGTCAGCCGCCCGTAGTTGTGCACCACCAGCGTCAGCACGCCGGCGTGCGCGCGCACGTCCTGCGGGATCACGCGGTACTCGGTCAGCGCAACCCTCAGGGTGCCGCCGGCGCCGATCGTCACGGTGCGCGCGCAGCCGGCGATCGCCAAAGCGGCCGCGACGGCTGCGCCCACCATGGCCCTCGCGGGCGCGCCCCGTCGCAGCGCGGCTCTCGGTCCGGGTGGCGGAGTCGCCGGCACGGGCGCCCGATTATGATCTGCCGCCGATGAGCCGGCTGGCGAAGACCCTCGCGCTCGGCATGGCAGCCGCGTCGCTGGCCGTGGCGGCGGCCGCGTGCGGCACCCAGTACATCTCGGTCCCGAAGTCCAACGCGGCCCTCTACCACGGCGCCGTGCTGTTCTCGGAGCGCTGCGCCGGCTGCCACACGCTTGCGGCCGCCGGCACGCACGGGTCGCCCGCCAACATCCGTGACGCGATGGACATCAGCGGCCCCAACTTCGACCAACGCTGCGAGCGGCCGATCGACCGCGTCCTTTATGCGATCGAGAACGGCGGCTTCTCGGGTGCCTACATGCCACAGAACGTGGTGGTCGGCCAGGACGCGATCGACGTGGCGGAGTTCGTCGCCACCTACGCCGGCAGCCAGATACCCCGCCAGGCGGGCGTCACGCCGTGCCACCAGCGACCGATCGGCACGCTGCCGCCCGGCTCGGGAACCGTCAACGCCGGGTCGGCGGCCGCCTCGGCCGCGGTCTCGGGCAAGAGCGGCTCGGGCAGCTCCTGACGGCCGGCGCTCCAGGGCCGCCGTGCTCGACATCAGGCTGATCCGCCAGCAGCCCGAGGCCGTTCGCACGGCGCTGGCGCGCCGCGGCGCGCACGCGGCCGCCGGGATCGACCGCGTGCTGGAGCTGGATGCGCGCTGGCGCTCGCTCACCGCCGAGCTCGAGGCGCTGCGCGCCGAGCGAAACCAGGCCGGGCGGGAGATCACCGGGGCGCCCACGCCTGAGCAGCGCGAGCGGCTGGCGGCGCTGGCCGCGCGCGGCAGGGAGCTGTCGGACGAGGAGGCGGAGCTGCGCTCACAGCGCGACGCCGCGCTGGCCGCGCTGCCAAACCTCCCTGACGACGAGGCGCCCGACCGCGACACGGTGCTGCGGGAGGTCGGCGAGCGGCTTTCAGAGGGCCGCGACCACCTCCAGCTCGCCGGGCCCCGCATCGACATGGAGCGCGCCGCGCGCGTTTCCGGGTCTCGGTTCGCCTACCTGCGCGGCGAGCTGGTGCTCGTCGAGCTCGCGCTCGTTCGCTACGCGATCGGCAAGCTCATCGACGAGGGCTTTGAGCCGGTCATCCCGCCGGTGCTCGTTCGCGAGCGCGCGCTCTACGGCACCGGGATGTGGCCCGACACCGAGCAGCAGATCTACCGTCTGGCCGACGACGAGCTGTTTCTGGTGGGCACCTCCGAGGTGCCGCTGGCCTCGCTTCACCAGGACGAGATCCTCGATGAGGCCGAGCTTCCGCTCCGCTACGCCGGCTTCTCGACCTGCTTTCGCCGTGAAGCCGGCGCCGCGGGCCGCGACACGCGCGGGATCTTCCGCGTGCACCAGTTCGACAAGGTGGAGATGTTCAGCTTCGTGCAGCCACAGGCCGCGCGCGACGAGCACCGGCGATTGCTGGCGATCGAGGAGTCGATCATGGGAGATCTGCAGATCCCCTACCGGGTCGTGGCGATCGCGGTCGACGACCTGGGCGCCTCGGCGGCCGCCAAGTTCGACATCGAGGCGTGGCTGCCCGGCCAGCAGCGCTTCCGCGAGCTCACCTCCACCTCCAACACGACCGACTTCCAGGCGCGGCGCCTTGACATCCGCTACCGGCCCTCCGGCGGGCGCCCGGCGCACGTCGCGACCCTGAACGGCACCGCGGTCGCCGTCGGGCGAACGATCATCGCGCTGCTGGAGAACGGTCAGCGCCCGGACGGGTCGGTCGTGCTCCCCGCCGTCCTGGTCGCCCACGGCGCGCCGGAGCTGCTGCCCCCGGCGTCCTCGCCGCCGGCCCCCTGACCGGCTGCCCGGCCTCGGACGTGAGCCGCCCGAGCAGGGCCGTCCGAGCGGAAGGTCAGCTGACGGCTCGAAGCCGCCGCTGCTCCGGCGGCCGCAGGCCCTCGAGCACGACAAGCGCCGCCCGTGGCGGCCCGCAGGTGGCGATCCGAGCCCGCAGCCGGACGCCGAAGGTGTTCCACGGGCGCACGAAGCTGCGCGCCATGCCACCCTCCTCGCCCGCGGCGGCCTGCACGATCTTGGCCGCGAAGCTGCCGGCCGAGCCCTCGGCGTCGGCGGCCATGAGCAGCTCGCTCACCGGGCGGTTTATCGCAAGCTCCTCGCCGATGCCCAGAAGCTCCTGGGCGCGGCTTGACATCGCCTGCACGCACAGGGCGGAGTCGACGACCAGGAAGGCGTCGTGGGCGGCCGGCACCGCGTCTGCACGCGTCTCCAGCAGCAGACCCAGACCGCAGGACCGGCACACGCGCGCCGTGGGAGCCGGTGTCATGCCGCCCGGCGCCGGTGCGGCGCAGTGGCCGCAGAACCAGCTCCAGGCGACCGGTTCGGCACCGCCGCCCTCGATGACTCTGAGTGCCGGTCGTTGGATCAATGCAGTGGCTTGCTCGGGGCTCCCGCCGGACTCGCTCCCCCCGGCTCCCGCGCTGGTCTAGTTTATGGCAGTGATCGACGCTTGGCAAGCCCGTTTTCACAACCGTCACCGCTGGTGGACCGATCGGCAGCTCGCGCGGCGCTTGATCTGGACCGATGATCGCCCGTTGACGGGCGGGCGACTGGACCGATGTGCGATGCGGCCGTCCGCCGGCCTCAGCGCTCTGAGGGCTGCTGCGATGCGCTGGCGTTGGCGCTTCTCCTGCTGAGGGCCTCTTGCAGGCTTGAGAGCAGCTCCGACTCCCCGAACGGCTTCTCCAGCAGGATCGCGTCTGCCGGCAGCGCGCGGCGCGAGCCGAGGATCGGCTCCGCGTAGCCGGACATGTAGATCACCGCGATCCCCGGGCGCAGCCGCCCGATTCGCTCCACCACCTCGCGTCCCATCATCCCCGGCATGATCACGTCGCAGATGAGCGCGTCGATCGGCCCTGTGTGGTCGCGCGCGAGCGCCACCGCCTCGTGCCCGTCCGCGCAGTCCAGCACCCGGAAGCCGCGTCTGGCGAGGATGCGCGCGGCCGCGGCGCGGATTGCGTCCTCGTCCTCGACCACGAGCACGGTGCGCCCCGCGCCCGCGGGCAGCCGCGAGGCCGACCGAGCCGCCTCGCCGGCGCGCTCGCCTGTGGCGGCCAGCAGAACGGTGCAGGTGGTGCCGATGCCCGGCTCGGAGTAGAGGCGCACGTCGCCGCCCATCTGCGTGACGATCCCGTAGACGGTGGCCAGGCCGAGGCCGGTCCCGTGGCCCTCGCCCTTGGTGGTGAAGAACGGCTCGAACGCGTGCTCGAGCGTGTGGCGGTCCATTCCGATGCCGGTGTCGCTGACGCGCAGGCGGACGTAGTCGCCCTCCTTGAGCCCGGGCCGGGCCGCGGCGCGGCCCGCGTCAAGCTCGGCGTTGGCGGTCTCCACGACCAGGGTTCCGCCGTCGGGCATCGCGTCGCGCGCGTTGACGCAGAGGTTGAGCAGCACCTGCTCGAGCCTTCCCGGGTCGGCCAGCACCGGCCGCAGGTCGTCGCCCAGCAGCAGCGTGAGCCTTATGTGCTCCCCGAGCGTCCGCCGCAGAAGCTCCTCGGCGTCGCGGACGACCGAGTTGAGATCCACCACCTCCGGGGCGATCGCCTCGCGCCGGGCGAACGCCAGCAGCTGGTGGGTCAGTCGCCCGGCGCGCTTGGCGGCGTCGGCGATCTGCAGCACGTCGTCGCGCACAGGCGCCCAGCGCTCGCGGTCGGTGCGCGCGGCCGCCGCCACCTGCTCCTCGACGAACGCGGCGTAGTTGAGGATCACCGCGAGGATGTTGTTGAAGTCGTGCGCCACCCCGCCCGCCAGCTGCCCCAGGCTCTCCAACCGCTGCATCTGCGCGAGCCGGCGCTGAAGGCGCTCGCGCTCGGTCACGTCGGTGGCCATCACCAGCCGCCCGGGCCTTCCCAGGAACTCGACGTCGTGCGAGGTGATCTCCACCTCGACCAGGCTGCCGTCGGCCCGGATGTGCCGCCACGGGCCGGAGCGGTCCGAGACCCCCTGCGCGGCGATGCTGGCGAGCAGCGCCTCCTGGTCCTCGGGAGGGCGCAGGTCGAGCAGCGTCATCGACAGAAAGCGCTCCCTGCTGTAGCCGTAGGACTCGACCGCCGCCGCGTTGACCTCAAAGATCTCAAGCGTCCGCACGTCGTAGATCCACATCGGCTGCGGGTTTGACTCAAACAGCAGCCGGTAGGCCTCGGCGATGGTGCGAGCTTCGCGCTCGGCGTCCGAGGCGGCCCGCCGCGCCTGCTCGAGCTCGGACAGCCTCCGGCGGACCTCCGCCGAAAGAGCGCGGAAGCTCTCGGTCAGCGCTGCCACCTCCGCGGGCCCGCGAGCGCTCAGCGCGTCCGCGCCCTCGGGGCCGCGGCGCATCGCGGCGCCGAGCGCGACGATCGGGGCCGCGATCAGGCGGCCGACAGCGGCGGTGGCGGCCAGCACCACCAGCAGCGCGACCGCGATCACGATCAGATAGCCGCGGAACAGGTGCGACGCATCGGCTAGCGCCACGGCGCGGTCGATCCCCGCGTACACGCGCCATCCGATGCCGCGGACGGTGCTGTGCGCAAACAGCCGCTGGATCCCCACCGGGCCAGGCCGCTGGGAGGAGCCGCGCTCGCGGTAGAACGCCGTATCCACGATCCGGTGTCCGGCGAGCGCCGCTGCGGGCCCGGATCCGGCCAGCAGCGTGCGCCCGTCGCCGGTGGTCACCAGCAGCTCGATCGAGCGGGGCACCGCGAGCTCGGTGGCCAGCCCCGGGCCGAGCGTGCGCAGATCGATGAACGCGGCTGCGATCGCTCCGTGAAGCGGCTCGGTGAAGAGGACCGAGGGGTCGCCGGCGCTGCGCGGATCGCCGACCGGCGCGAGCGTGAGCGGCGCCGCGAGCGCGGCCGGCAGCCACGGCTGATGCTCGTAGCCGGCGCCGTTGTGGTCTGGCGCCGACGAGCACGCCACGGCGCCGTCGGGCCGAAGGATGTCCAGATGGCCCGCGATCGCGCCGCCCTGCGAGAAGGTGAGCTGGCAGTTGGCGGGATGGGCGAGCACCTCCGGCCCGGTCGCGGGGCTCGCGGCCAGTCCGGCGAGCGTCGGGCGCACGTCGCCCAGGTCCTGGGAGAGCATCGAGGCCGCGCCGCGGGCCGCGAAGGTGGCCTCCGACAGCGCCTGCGCCCGCGCGTCGCGATCGCTGCGGGCATGGACGTAGAGCGTTCCCGCCAGTCCCGCTAGCACGAACACGCCGACCAGCGCGCCGAGGAGGGTGCCCAGCCTCGGACGGGGCCATCCTGAGAGCCTGCCTCTCTCGCGCATGACGCCGAACCGGATCAGACCAGGGTCCCCTCGCGCTGGGACGCGACGGTTCCGCGGTCGCGCGCGAGGATAGGTGTCGGCCGGTCCGCGCGCAACCTTCGCAATTGCGCCTGCTCCGTGCTCGTCTCATGCCGGCCTCGCGAGCGCCCGCCCGGCGTTGCGCGCTTCCCGCCGGGCGTTGCGCGCTTCCCGCCCGGCGTTGCGCGCCTCCCGCCCGACGCCCGCACGCCACAGCCGGGTCTGCCGGCGCAGCCAGGCTGGCCAGCAAGCCCAGCCAGCCAGCCAACGCCAGCCAGCAAGCCCAGCCAGCCAACGCCAGCCAGCGGAGAGGGGGGGATTCGAACCCCCGAACGAGGTTGACCCCCGTTACGCGATTTCCAGTCGCGCCCGTTCAGCCGCTCCGGCACCTCTCCGGGCTCCGCGACAGCCTACCCGCCCCTGCGGGCACTCGCGGCGCCGTGCCGGTCACGGGTCGCTGTTGCGCCCCCTCGCTCGTGGCGCCGCGGCCCGCGCTCAGATCAGCCAGCGTCCTTGACGCAGCAGCGGCACGGTGCGGCCGTCGGCGAACAGGCCGTCGACGTCGACCTCGTCGCCGCCGACCATGAAGTCAAGATGAATCGCGCTGCGGTTCACCCGCTCAAGGTCGGCCTGGTCGCCGACCCCCATGTTGTAGCCGCCGCCGAGCGCCAGGTGGCTGGCGGCGTTCTCGTCCAGCAGCGTGTCGTAGAAGACGGTGGCAAGCGGCCCGATCCGCCCCTCGCGATCGACCAGGGCGATCTCGCCCACGCGCGCGGCCCCCTCGTCGGTCTGCGCCAGGCCTCGCACCACCTCGGCGCCCCGATCGGCGTCGATGCTCACGGCGCGGCCGTGCTCGAATCGCACCCTCAGGCCGGTGACGGTGGTGCCGGAGGTGAAAAGCGGCTTGGTCGCGCGTACCTCCCCTTCCACGCGCTCGGGGTCGGGCGTGGTGAACACCTCCTCGGTCGGGATGTTCGGCTGGTGCTCGATCCCGTCGACCGTCTTGAACTGCGCCGCGATCCATCTGCTGGACGGCAGCAGCCCCACGGTCAGCTCGGTCCCCGGGCCGTGCAGGCGCACGGCATCCAGTGCCATGCCGCTGAGCGTCTCGCTGACGCGCACCAGCTGCGCGGTGCGAGACCTCCACGCCGCCAGCGGGTCCTCCTCGTCCAGCCGGCAGGCGTGCGCCACCTGCTGCCACAGCCGCCGCAGCGCCTCGTCTGGCGCAAGCTGCGGATGCACGAGGGTCGCCCAGCCGGGGGTGGGGCAGGGCACGATCGTCCAGTTGGTCGTGGCGTCGTTGACCACCTGCATGGATTCGGGCACGCGGGGGAGCTGGTCGAGGGCGAGGAGGCTCGGATCGACGTCGTCGAGCAGGTGGGGCTCCACCGGCCCTGAGAGCGAGATGCGCGCCGCGTGGTGGCGGCCGAGCTCCAGGATCCGCTGTCCGATCCACGGCGGAACGTAGGACAGCGTGTCGCGCGCGGCGTGCAGCGCGCGTGCGCGCTTGAGATGGATGTCGAACACGCTCAGGTCGACGAACTTTGCGCCTGCCGCATACGCCTCCCGGGCGATCGCGCGCGTGAGCGCCTCCTTGCCCGGCTCGGAGCTGATCGCCACGATCTGGCCCGGCTGCACGTTGGCCCCCTGCCGCACGGCCAGCTGCGCCAGACGCTCCACGCACCTGTCCGCATCCAGCATCCGCGCATCATTTCATGCCCGCTCGGCGCGCCGCCGCCGGTGGTGCCCGGCGCCCCATGCCCTCGCCGCCCGGAGCCACCGTGCCCTCCGGCGCCGCCCCGCGCCTGCGTGTGTAGTGCTCGGCGGCGTCGCCGCCGCCTGCGCTCCGGCGCTACGCTCCGCGGACAGCACCCGGCGCCGGAGGGAGGGAGCATGCGCGAGGGCCTGATGATGGATGACCACCCGCTGTCGCTTGCGGCGATCGTGCAGCGCGCGGAGACGTTCTCGCCGGACCGCGCGGTCGCCTTCCGCCGGCCGGATGGGACGGTCGGCAAGACGACGCTCGGCAAGTGCGCCGCCCGCGCGCACCTGCTGGCGGGAGCGCTGCGCGAGCTGGGCGTGGGCCCCGGCGACGTCGTGGGCACGCTGCTTTGGAATCAGCCCGAGCACCTGGAGCTGTACCTGGCGCTTCCGGCCATGGGCGCGGTGATCCACACGCTCAACCCGCGCCTGTCGGCCGAGGAGCTCGGCTTCATCATCGCCGACGCGGGCGACCGGGTCCTCGTCGTCGACGGGACGCTGCTGCCGGTGCTGGAGGCGATCGAGCCGGCGTGCCGACCGGATCGCGTGGTGGTCGTGCGCCACGATGCCGGCGCGGCCGCGGCGAGCGGCGATCCCGGCGCCGCCGCGGCGAGCCCCGAGCCCGGCGCCACGGGCCGCGGCCAACAGCTCGGACCCGGGCACCTCGACTACGAGCAGCTTCTGTCGGGCGCTCAGCCGCTTGCCTGGTCCATGGTTCCCGAACGCGCCGCGGCGGCCATGTGCTACACGTCGGGCACCACCGGGCGGCCGAAGGGTGTCCTCTACTCGCACCGGGCGCTGGTGCTGCACTCGATCTGCGCCGCGCTGCCGGACGCCACCGACGTGAGCGCTCGCGACACGGTGCTGCCGGTCGTGCCCATGTTCCACGTCAACGCGTGGGGGATGATCTACACGGCTGCGCTCGTGGGCGCCGGCCTGGTGCTGCCGGGACCTCGCCTTGACGCTGTCAGCATTCTGGAGCTCTTGTCAGGCGAGCGGGTGACGATCACCGCCGGTGTGCCGACGGTGTGGATGGCCGTTCTGCAGGCTCTTGACGCCGAGCCGGACCGCTGGGATCTGCGCGCGCTGCGCGCGCTGATGGTCGGCGGCTCGGCGGTGCCCGAGAGCCTGCTGGCCGGGTTCGATCGCCACGGACTGCGGATCGTGCAGGCGTGGGGGATGACCGAGACCTCTCCGCTTGCCAGCGTGTGCCGGCTCCCCGCTGAGCTTGAGGACGCGCCCGCTTCCGAGCGCTACGCCTACCGCGCGCGCCAGGGGCGACCGCTGCCGCTGGTGGAGATCCGCGCGCGCGGCGAGGACGGCCGGCTGATCGAATGGGACGACGTGGCGATGGGCGAGCTGGAGGTTCGCGGGCCCTGGGTGGCGCGCGCCTATCACTCGGGCGCGGGCGCCGACCGCTTCACCGACGACGGCTGGTTTCGCACCGGCGATGTCGTGCGCATCGACCGCTCCGGCAACCTGCGGATCTGCGACCGCGCCAAGGATCTGGTCAAGTCCGGCGGCGAGTGGATCTCCTCGGTTGACATGGAGAACCTCCTGATGGCCCACGACGCGGTGGCGGAGGCGGCGGTGATCGCGGTGCCGGACGAGCGCTGGGGCGAGCGGCCGCTGGCGGTCGTGGCGCTGCACCCGGGGATGGCCGCCGACGCGGACGAGCTGCGCGCGCATCTGTCGCGCGGCTTCGCAAGATGGCAGCTGCCCGACAGGTTCGAGTTCGTCGAGGCGATCCCGCGGACCGCGACGGGGAAGTTCAAGAAGACCGCGCTGCGGGAGATGTTCGCGTCAGGCGGCGCTTCTGCACCTTCCCCAGCTCGTTCCGCGGCAGCTCGTTGAGCAGGTGAACCTCGCGCGGACGCTTGTGCGGGGCCAGCAGCGCCGCGACGTGGTCGATGAGCTCCTCCGGTCGCGGCGAGGCGCCGGCCCGCGCCACGACCCAGGCGATCACCCGCTCGCCCAGATCGGGGTCCGGCTCGCCGGTCACGGCCGCGTCCTCCACGGCTGGGTGCTCGCGCAGGCAGGCCTCGATCTCGCCCGCGCCGATCTTGTAGCCGCCGCTCTTGATCAGGTCCGTCGCCCGGCGCCCGACGATCCTCACCTCCCCCCGTCCGGTGCGCGTGACGATGTCGCCGGTGGAAAACCAGCCGCCATCGCGCATCGCCGCTGCCGTGGCCTGGGGGGCGTCCAGATAGCCGAGGAACAGGTTCGGTCCGCGCACCTGTAGCTCGCCGATCGTCTCGTCGTCGAGGGCCTCGAGCACGGCGCCGTCGTCGTCGACGACCCGCACCTCGATGCCCGGCAGGGGCGGCCCGACCGTTCCGGGCGGGGAGTCCGAGCCCAGCCGGACGGCCGTGTTCATGAGCGTCTCGGTCAGCCCGTAGCGCTCCAGCACGCGCCTGCCGCACAGCCTCTGAAGCCGCTGGTGCTCGATCACCGGCAGCGCGGCCGAGCCGGAGACCAGCAGCCGGGCGCGGCGCAGCCCCTCGGCGAGCTCCGGCGCCCGCTCGCAGGCGTCGGCGAGCCGGCGATACATGGTCGGCACGCCGAACAGCACCGTCGCGGGGCCGGCGAGCGCCTGCGCGGCGGCCTCCGCGGAGAAGCGCCCAAGATGCATCGCGCTCCCTCCCCGGCGAAGCGGCCCGAGGATCCCGAGCACCAGGCCGTGGACGTGGAACAGCGGCAGCGCGTGGGCCACCACGTCGCGCTCGGTCCACTCCCAGACCTGCGCGAGCGCGTCCAGGTTGGACTCGATCGCCCGGCGTGGGAGCACCGCCCCCTTGGGCGGCCCGGTCGTGCCCGACGTGTAGACGATCAGCGCGGGGAGCTCGGGGTCCCAAAGCGCGGGGAGCTCCGGGTCTGCCGACGCGAGCGGCCCATCGCCCGCGCCGCCCCCGCCCGGGAGCACCACCGATACCCGCCTCAGGCCGTCCAGCGGCGGCGCCAGCGGCGAGCCGGCGGCCGCCATGACCGCATCGGGCCGGGCGTTTGCCACGATGTGCCCAAGCTCGAGCGCTCCGGAGCGCGGGTTGACGGGCACCGCGGCCACGCCCGCCTCGAGCGCCGCCACGACCGCCGCGCAGGTCTCGATCCTCGGCTCGGCGAGGATCGCCACCCGGCGGCAGCCCTCGAGCTCGCGGCTCAGCCCCGCGACCACCGTCGCCAGCTGCCCGTAGGTCAGCGACCGCTCCGGGAACGCAAGCGCCGTGCGTGCGGCGAGGTCGCGATCGTGCAGCGCCTCGAGCATCGCGGGGAAGTGTGATCGATCCGGGTCGCTCCCCGCGATCACGCCGTGCGCCGGCAACCCCGGTACCGCGCTCCGCGGCGACACCCATCACAATCAGGGCCGTGAGCGGCGCGATCCTCGACTCGATCCTGGACACGATCGGCGCCACGCCGATGGTCCGGCTGTCGCGGATCGGGGCGGGCCTGACGCCCAGCCTGGTCGCGAAGGTCGAGTCGTTCAACCCGGGCGGCTCGATCAAGGACCGCGTGGCGGTGGCGCTGATCGAGGCCGCCGAGCGCGAGGGGCGACTGCAGCCGGGCGGCACGATCGTCGAGCCCACCTCCGGCAACACGGGGACGGGGCTCGCGCTCGCGGCGCGGCTGAAGGGCTACCGGGTCGTGGCGGTGATGCCGGACAAGATGTCGCGTGAGAAGATCGACCTCCTGCGAGCCTACGGCGCCGAGGTGGTCCTGGCTCCGACCGACGTGCCGCCGGACTCGCCGCGCTCCTACTACCGGGTGGCCGATCGCCTGGAGCGCGAGATCCCCGGCGCCTTCCAGCCCAACCAGTACGCCAACCCCGCCAACCCGCAGGCGCACTACCGCTCCACCGGCCCTGAGATCTGGGAGCAGACGGGCGGCGCGATCACCCATCTGGTGGTGGGCGTGGGGACCGGTGGGACGGTCACCGGCACGGTTGGATACCTGCGCGAGCGCCGGCCCGACCTGGTGGTGGTCGGCGCCGATCCCGAGGGCTCGATCTACTCGGGCGGCGAGGAGCACGTGCACCCCTACCTGGTGGAGGGCGTCGGCGAGGACTTCTGGCCGCAGACGTTTGACCCCGCCACGGTCGATCGCTGGATCACCGTCTCAGACCGCGACGCGTTCCTGGCGGCGCGCAGGCTCGCCAGCGAGGAGGGCATCCTCGCCGGCGGCTCGGCCGGCCTGGCGCTGCACGCGGCGCTGACCGTCGCCGCCGAGGTGCGGGACCCGCAGGCGATGATCGTCGTGATCCTGCCCGACGGCGGCCGCTCGTACCTGTCGAAGGTCTACTCGGACAGCTGGATGCGCCAGTACGGGTTCCTTGAGCGCGAGGCCGAGCTGACGGTCGGCGACGTGCTCGCGCGAAAGCGTGAGGCCGGCGAGCTGCCGGCGCTGGTCACCGTCCAGCCGCACCAGCGCGTGCGCCAGGCGGTTTCGCTGCTGCACGAGCACCAGATATCGCAGCTTGCGGTGGTGTCGGCCAGCGACCCCTCGACCGTGGTGGGCGCGCTCGGGGAGCGGGGCCTTCTGCGCCACGCGGCCGAGGACCCGGCGCTGCTGGATGCGGAGGTGGCGGACGTCATGGAGCCCCCATTCCCGGCGGTTTCCGACCGCGATCCCGTCAGGGAGGCCGTGCAGCTGCTGGTCGGCGACCAGCAGGCGCTGCTGGTCACGCGCGACGGTCGCACGGAGGGCCTGCTCACGCGCACCGATCTGCTCGAGGCGCTCGCGCGGTGAGCGGCGGTCAGTCGCAGGAGCGGGCCTCCGGTCAATCCCAGGAGCGGGCCCCCGGTCAGTCGCAGGAGCGGGCCTCCGGTCAGTCGCAGGGGCCGGCATCCGGTCATTCCCAGGAGCCGGCCTCCGCCACAGGCCAGGCGAGCGGCGCTCGGTCCTCGGAGCACGCGCTTGCCACCCGAGCGGTTCACGCGGGCCTGACGCCCGACCCCACCTACCGCTCGGTGATCCCCGCCATCCACCAGACCTCCACCTACGCGCAGCAGGCGCCGGGGCGCTTCGTGGAGGACTACGACTACTCGCGCTCCGCCAACCCCACTCGCGCAGCGCTCGAGGCGGCGCTGGGCGAGCTTGAAGGGGGGATGGCGGTCGCCTTCTCCTCGGGGCTGGCGGCCGAGCATGCGCTGATCACGGCCGTCTGCAGCGCCGGTGCGCACATCGTCTTGCCCGACGACCTCTACGGCGGCACGTTTCGGCTCGTGAGCAGGGTGATGTCCCGCTGGGGGCTGGCCCACGACCTGGTCAGGCAGACCGACCTCGACGCGCTCGCGCGCGCGATCAGAGACGACACCGCGCTGGTCTGGGTGGAGAGCCCCACCAACCCGATGCTCAACGTGATCGACATCCCGGGCGTCGTGGCGCGCCGGGCGGGCGCCCTGGTGGCCGTCGACAACACGTTCGCCACGCCGGTCAACCAGCGGCCGCTGGAGCTCGGCGCCGACTTCGTCGTGCACTCGACGACCAAGTACCTGGGCGGGCACTCCGACGTTGTGGGCGGGGCGGTCGTCACCCGGCACCGCGACTGGTATGAGCGGCTGAGGTTCGTCCAGAACTCGATCGGCGCGGTCCCCGGACCTTTCGACTGCTTTCTGGTGCATCGAGGGCTTCGCACGCTTCACCTGCGCATGCAGGCGCACGCTCGCAGCGCGGCGGCGGTCGTCGAGCTGCTGCGCTCGGCGCCGGAGGTCAGCGACGTGCGCTGGCCGGGGTTCAGCGGCATGGTGAGCTTCCGCCACCCCCGCGCCGCGGAGGTGGCCTCGGCCACGCGTCTGTTCACGCTCGCGGAGTCGCTGGGCGGGGTGGAGTCGCTGATCGAGGTCCCGGCGGCGATGACCCACCAGTCGGTCGCCGGCTCGGACGCGGCGGTGCCGGCCGACCTGGTCCGCCTCAGCTGCGGGGTCGAGGAGCCCGCCGACCTGGTCGCCGACCTGCGCGCGGCGCTCAGCGCGCGTGCGGCTGGAGGCGAAGCGTCCGCAGGCGCCTGACGGCCTCGGCGATCACCTCGGGGCGCTTGCAGAACGCGAAGCGCACGAGCGTCCGGCAGGGCTGCGGGTCATCGCAGAAGGCGCCGACCGGGATCGCCACGATCCCGCAGCGGTCCGGCAGCTCCCGGCACAGCTCGGTCGCGTCGCGCCCGGCGTCCGCGCACACGAAGTAGGTGCCGGCCGGCGTCAGCGGCTCAAACCCGGCCGCGCGCAGGCCTTCGCACAGCTCGTCTCGCCGCGATCGCAGGCGGTCGCGCAGCTCGCTCAGCACCTCGTCGGCAAGCGACAGCGCCGCCGCGGCCGCGTGCTGCAGCGGGGTGCCGCCCGCGAACGTGAGGAACTGCTTGACCATGCGCGTCGCTTCGACCAGCTCGGCGGGGCCCGAGCACCAGCCGATCTTCCAGCCCGTGAACGAGAAGGACTTGCCGACGCTTGAGACCGTCAGCGTGCGCCGATCCATCCCAGGCAGGGTCGCCGGCGGGATGTGGCGTCCCTCGAACACGAGGTGCTCGTAGACCTCGTCGGAGACGCAGACGAGGTCGTGCTCGGCGCAGGCGTCGGCGATCAGCTGCAGCTCCTGGTGATCGAGCACGCGGCCGGTGGGGTTGTGCGGCGTGTTGACCAGCAGCACGCGCGCACGACCCGCGCCGCCCGTGATCGCCTCGCAAAGCGCATCGCGCTCCAGCCGAAAGGCGGGCGGTCGCAGCGTCACGGCCCGCCGGCGCGCCCCGGCGAACGCGATGCAGGCCGCGTAGGAGTCGTAGCGGGGCTCGATCACGACCACCTCGTCGCCCGGGTCGCACAGCCCCAAGAGCGCGGCCGCGATCGCCTCGGTGGCGCCGAAGGTGATCTGCACGTCCTCCGGATCGAGCCCGTAGTGGCGGCGCTGGTGCTCGATCACCGCCTCGCGCAGCGACGGCACGCCCGCCAGCGGCGCGTACTGGTTGTGGCCCGCGCGCAGCGCGGCGACCGCCGCCTCCACCGCCGCGCCCGGGCCGTCGCTGTCCGGGAAGCCCTGGCCGAGGTTGATCGCGCCTGTGCGAGCCGCGAGCGCGGTCATCTCGGTGAAGATCGTGGTCCCGAGCCCCTGGAGCCGGGCGGCGCGGCGCGTCATCGACGCCCGCAGGCTACCGTCCGCGTGCCCGCGTCGCCCGCGCCCGTGTGCCCGCATCGTCCGCGCCGGCGTGCCCGCATCGCCCGCGCTGGCGTGCCCGCATCGCCCGCGCGCGCGTACCCACCGTCCAGCATCGCCGCCGGGCGTGGCATCTTTGCGCTCGACGTGTTCGAACGCATCGGCCACGGCGGCGCGAGCGCGCTGGCGCCCGGCAACACGCTGGAGTCCTTCGATGCCGCGCTCTCGCTCGGCGTCGACATGATCGAGTTCGACGTGCGGGCCTGGCGCGGCGAGCTGGTGCTCGCGCACACGATCCTGCATGCGGCCGCCGGCCGCGCGGTGGCGCTCGAGTCCGCGCTCGACCATCTCGCGGCCGCGCGCTTTGGCTCGCTGTCGGTCAACGTGGACGTCAAGCACGCCGGCTGTGAGGCGGCGCTCCTGGACGCTCTGCGCCGCCGCGGCCTGCTCGGACGCGCGCTGCTCTCCTCGCAGGTGCCCGACGTGATCGATCGCCTGCGGGTGCGCGAGCCCCGGGCACGGCTGGGGATCTCCGTCGGGGGCCGGCTGGCGCGCGCCAGCCGTCGCTGGGGCGACTGGCGCGCGCATGTGCTGGCGGGCCTGGCCTGTGGACGCTGGCACGCGCTCATGGCCCACCACCGGCTGGTAGACGATCGGCTGCTTGCGCAGGTCAGCGCCCGAAGCGGGCGGCTTTACGCGTGGACGGTCAACGATCGCGGCGCGATCGCGTCGCTTAGGGCACTGGGCGTGCACGGCGTCGCGACCGCCGATCCCCGCCTGTTCGCCGCGCCCTCCTCCGATGGCCCGCCCGACCCGGCGATCGCCACGGCGGCGGGGTGATCGCCGGGACCGGTGGACACCGGCCAACGGCGGGCGACCGCCTCGATCGCCCGATCTGGCGACGAGGCGGCGCTCATGTCCGCAGCCCGTCCGCGTAGGCGCCGGCCTCGATGTCCTCGATCAACGTCGGCCCCGTGGGCTCCCAGCCGAGCAGCTGACGAGTGATCGCGCTCGAGGCGGCGAGGTCGAGGCCGACGAACTGTCCGAGGAAGCCGAAGCGCGCGTCGGCCTCCTCAGGCGAGATCGAGGCCAGCTCAAGCTCGTGCCTGCGACCGATCGCCTCGGCGACATCACGCATCGCCACGCCCTTCTCCGCCACGGCGTGAAGCACCGAGCCGGCCGGCGCCCGCTCGACTCCGAGGCGGACCAGACGCGCGGCGTCGTCGCGGTGAACGGCGGACCAGCGGTTGGCGCCGTCGCCAACATAGGCGGCCGTCCCGTGGCGGCGATCGGCATCGACGATCCGCGCGATGAACCCGTGGTCGCCCGCACCGTGCACGGTGGGCGCGAAGCGGACGCTCATCGACCTGACGCCTCGGCGGGCGAGCGCGAGCGCGAGCCTCTCCGAGGCGACGCGGGGGCTCGCCCCTTCGTCGGGGTGGTCGTGCTCGGTGGCAATCGCCCCGCGCCGCAGGCCGGCGAGGCCCGAGGCGATCGCAAGCGCACCCGTCCTGCCCGAGAGCGCCTCGCCAAAGAGCTCTATCGCGCGGCGATCGGAGGCGGCCGCCTCCGCGAATCCGCCGGTCCAGGCGATGTCGTGGCGGAACGCCAGGTGGACGATTGCGTCCGCCCAGGCCGCCCCGGCACGCAGCGCTTCAAGGTCCTGAATGTCGCCTCGAACGATCTCGGCGCCCATGGCCGCCACTCGCTCGGCGGCCTTGTCCGATCGCACGAGGCCCCGAACCTCGTGTCCGTGGGCGAGCAGCTCCGGCACGACGGCCGAGCCGATCCAGCCGGACGCGCCGGTTACGAATACACGCATGATGGATTCCTCCTGAGGCTGTTGGGCGTCGGCACTCCGCCGACGACGTGATGACAGTCGATGACATCACCTTATCACCCTGATGACAGCAGCTGTCATCAGGGTAGGATCCTTCGCATGGGTCGGTGGAAGCCAGACGCCCCCGGGCGGCTTCAGCGGGCCGCGTTTGAGCTGTTCGCAGAGCGCGGCTACGAGGCCACGACGGTCGCCGAGATCGCTGAACGCGCCGGGCTGACCGAGCGGACGTTCTTTCGCCACTTCGCCGACAAGCGCGAGGTGCTGTTCGGCGGCTCGGACGAGCTCCTGCGGTTGATCGCCGATGCGGCGGCAGCGGCGCCCGACGGCGCAGCTCCGATCGAGGCGGTGGCGGCCGGCCTGGAGGCGGCCGGGACGGTGTTCGACGCGTCTCGGCGTCCGCACTCGCGCAGGCGGCAGGCCATCATCGACGCCAATCCGGAGCTTCGGGAGCGTGAGCTCGTCAAGCTCGCCGGCCTGGCGGCCGTGCTCGGGGACTCCCTGCGCGGGCGAGGCGCGGACGAGACAACCGCCTCGATCGCGTCGCACGCGGGAGTGGCGCTGTTCAGGTTCGCGTTCGAGCGCTGGCTCGCGGACGACACCGAGCGGGATTTCGCGCACTTCGTGCGCGAAGGGGTCACCGCGCTCGGCGCGCTCAGCGCCGGCTGAGCGAGCTTGTGCTGCGGCGGTAGCGCCGTCGCGGGATGGCCGCGCCGCGTCGCGCGCTGCGCGCGGTCAGCGACCGCGGGTGAGATCCGTGCGCGGGTCCCGGCCGTCGCCGGCGCAGCGCCCGCCGGCCGGGTTGGGGCCCGGCTGGGGGCGCCCCCCTGTCTGGGCTGGGGCGTGCGGCTGGTGCGGGCGGTGCAGATGCTCCGCTCGGCGGCAACCTGACCGCCGGGACCGGGCCGGGCGGCTGGTCGGGTCGGGTGGCTGGCTGGATCAGACGGTGACCACGATCAGGCCGGCGGCCGGATGCCGATCGCCACCAAAAAGCGCGGCAGATCACCGGCGATCGTGCCGGATGTGCGCCCCCCGCACCTGTAGGCGCCCATGTGCACGGTGCGCCCGCGACGCGGCACGACCGTGATCGTCACCTCGTAGCCGCCGACGCACCCGCTCGCGCGGACCGCACGCCGGCGGGCGATCCGGTAGGTGTTGAGCGCCCGCGTGACCCGACGCAGCGCCGCCGCCGAGGTGAAGCGCCTGCTTCGCGGCGCGCCGTAGGGCGGGGGCAGAGAGCCGTTTGCCACCGTGACGGTCACACGGCGAAGACCGCTCCAGTGCGTGGCGCGCGCAGGCGCCGCGCCCCGAGAGACGCCCGCCAGCGCTGCGCCCGGCACGACACCCGCCAGCCCCACGGCGACCAGGCATGCGAGCCTCGCAAGCCGGGCACGGGCCACGGCCGGGCGCGCACGAACTCGTCGACCATCCGGATGCGCCGGCGCCGTCACGGGCGCATCCTATCGATGGCCGCCTCATCGGTCGATGGCAAGCCGGTGCACGGGCCTGCGCCGGTGGATAGGGTTTGCCCGGGCTCCGAGAGGACCGCACCGCGACGCCCGCGGACGTCCGATGCTCGGCACGGGAGCCGTTGCTGTTCGGTCACGTCAAGGGGGGGAAGGGCTTGTGTCGGTCACATCAGGGCCGCGGTCACAAAGGCCAGGTGGCCGCTCGGGCTCGCCACGCGGCGACGGTCGCCGGGCTCGTCAGCGCGCCTTGGATCAGGCACGCGGCCTGAACCAAGGGCCCCGCTGCCGCCATGCGTGGCGTGTGCTGCGGACGGCCGCGGTGGCGGTCGCAGCGGTCGCGATCCTGGCCGCTGGACCGTCATCGGCGCAACCGCTCGGCGCATCGCCCGCGGGCGGGGGCGCGGGCGGCGCGTTCGCGGTGACGGCCGCGAGCCTCGTCCAGCAGGGACAGCAGCTGAGTCTCACCGTCAGGTTGAGCCACAGCTTCTCCGGCGCGGCGTTCGCGCATGGAGCGCGCACGCTGTGCCTTGTCCTGATGCGGCGCTCCGGATCGGTAGACGCGGAGATCTGCGTCGCCCCGCCCGCGCGCAGAGGACATCCTCTGCGCCTCACCCTCGCCGTGGCGACACGAGCGGGGCTTGGCCGGCCGCACCCGCTGGCGGCGGTGGTCACGCGCGGCGCGCGCGACGAGCTCACCGCGGCTTTCCCACCGGCTTCGTTTGACCCAAACTACCGGAACCTTCGCTGGCAGGTCCGCAGCACCGCGACGGGCGGCGAATGCCCGGGACCGGCCGCCTCCTCGGCCAGCTCTCCGGGCGTGCCCGTGTGTGAGCTTCTCTTCCCGGCGCGTCCCGCGCTCGCGGCTCTTCACGTCCCCCGGCTGGTCGGATGCAGCGCCGGCGGACCGTCGCTTGTGTTCACTGGGCGCACCGCGCACCGGGACGTGGCGCTCACCTTCGACGACGGCCCCTGGCCCGAGCCGCCGACGCTTCGCTTCGTGGACCTCCTGGCGCGCTACCACGCGCCGGCGACGTTCTTTGAGATAGGCCGGCAGATCCCCGAATACGACCCGACCGGCGCGATCGAGCGCCGCATGCTCGCCGACGGCGACATGATCGGCGATCACACCTGGACTCACCCGGACATGCTGTCGCTCTCGCCGGCGGCCCAGGCGGCGCAGCTGCTGATGACCGCACGCGCGATCCGCCGCGCGACCGGCTTCACCCCCTGCCTGTGGCGACCGCCCTACGGTGCCACGGACCCGAGCCTGGAGTCGCGTGCGCGCAGGCTGGGGTTCCTCACCGTCTACTGGAGCGTCGACACTCGTGACTGGACGCTGCCGGGCACCGCGGCGATCGAGCGCGCGGCGCTGGACGGCGCCAGGCCCGGCGCGATCATCCTGATGCACTTCGGCGGCGGGCCCCGCTACGAGACCCTCGACGCGCTGCCGTCGATCATCCAGGGCCTGCGCCGGCGCGGCTACACGCTCGTGAACCTGGCGCAGCTGCTCGGCTTGCGGCTCATCTACCGCTGAGGGGCGCGGCGCATCCTCCACTGAGCCGTCCCGGCCCATCCTGCGCTGAGCCGTGCCGGCGCATCCTGCACTGAGCCGGTCCTGCGCATCCTGCGCTGAGCCGTGCCGGCGCATCCTCTGCTCAGCCGTTCCGGCGCAGCCTGCGCCGAGCCGCGCGACAGCTCTGCAATCGCCGCCGGTGGACCGGCGGCGCCGAAGCAGATCAACCCACGGCGCGTCGGCGGCCAGCACGCCGCTCGCCGCAGCGCCGCCGGCGCGGCCGGCGTGCTTGAGTGCCGGGAATGTCCAGCATGTCGGCCGCGGCCGAGACGACGCCCGCACGCAGCGCGCGCGGCCAGCTTGCGGTCGCGATGGCGGCGGTGGCCTGGTCGACGGCCGGGGTGCTCCAGCGCCAGCTGTCGGTCGGTGTCGCCATGCAGGTCGCGGGGCGGGCGCTGTTTGCCGCCGTCGCGGTAGGCGCCTACGTCGCGCTGACCGAGCGCGGTCGCTTCCTGGCGGCCTGCCGCTCGGTCGGGGGCGCCGGGGTCGCGTTCGCCGCCTGCGTGGCGATCTCCTCGGCTTCGTTCATGGTCGCGCTCAACCACGATTCGGTCGCCCAGGTGCTGTTCATCCAGGCGATCTCGCCGATGCTGGCAGCCCTGCTGGGGCGCGCTCTGCTGGGCGAGCGGCTCAGCCGGCGCACCGTGCTCGCGATGGTCGTGGCGCTCGTGGGCGTCGGCGTGATGGTCGGCTCGCCCGGTGCCGGCAGCGCGCTGGGCGACGGCTTGGCGGTGCTGATGGCGCTCGGCTTTGCGGTCGCGATCGTGATCGCCCGCCATCGCCGCGACGTGTCGATGGCGCCGGCCACCGGCTTGGCTCAGATCATGCTGGTCGTCGCCGTGATGCCGCTCGCGATCGCCGGGGGCGGGCACGTCGGCCTGGCAAACGTTCTGTGGCTGGCGCTGTTCGGCGCCGGTCAGATCGGCTTGGGTTTGATCCTGCTGACGATCGGCGCGCGGCTAATCCCGGCCGCGCAGGTTGCGCTGATCAGCCTGCTGGAGGTCGTGCTGGGGCCGTTGTGGGTCTGGCTGGCGGTCAACGAGCGGCCCAGCGTCGCCACGATCATCGGCGGGGCGATCGTCGTGGTGGCGGTCGTCCTTCAGGCGCTCCAGCCAGCGTCGCCGGGCAATGGCGGTCCGGCGGCCACAAGCGCCGCCGCGGCCGAGCACCCACCCCGGTGAGCCACCTCTAGCAGGCGCCGCTGAGAAGCGGGCCGCTCACGCCCTGCGGGCGGCCAGGGCCCGGCAGCCTGCTGAGCCGTGGCCGCCTGCTCGTCGCGTCCGCCCCGACCCCTACCGTCCTCACGGTGGCCCAGGCAGTCGCTCAGATGGATTCGATCGAGCTGGGCGAGCTGGCTTCTGCGATCGGAGCGCGGTCCTACGAGCGCGGCGCCGCGTACGCGCGCGGGCACCGGGTGCTCAGGCTCGAGTGGGACCCGGAGATCAGCACCCTGCTTGGAACGGTGCTCGGGCACGGGGAGCTCTACGAGGCCGCCGCGTACTTTCAAGCCTCCGGCGCGGGAGCGATGCGGTTCGCTGGGGGCGACTGCACCTGCCCGGTCGGCTACAACTGCAAGCACGTCGCGGCGCTCGTGGTCGCGGCCACGAGCCCGTCCGAAGGCTCGCGCCGGGCGGCTGGCGGCGGGCGGCACAGCGCGCGCGTGGGCTCGCCGGCCCAGCTTCGCCTGGTCGGACCGCTCGACGA
Organism: Solirubrobacteraceae bacterium; assembly: GCA_035294345.1. GTDB lineage: Bacteria > Actinomycetota > Thermoleophilia > Solirubrobacterales > Solirubrobacteraceae > Palsa-465. Next base: position 18,018 of record DATGLC010000036.1, on the reverse strand, counting down.
GGGTCCTGCGCGGTTGTCCGCGTATCGATTGCGGCGCGCCCAGCCAGCCCGCGACGGCGACGGCCAAGCCGCGCTGGCCCCGGCGCCGTCGCCACCGGTCTGGGAGGCGCCGCTGCGCGCGCTCATCCGCAGCGCCGCGCCGGCCGCCGTCGGCAACCCGATCGCGCTCGAGCTGTCGCTGAGGGGCGAGCCTGACCAGCCGGGGTCACCACCGCGGCTGCTCGCCCGCCTCATGCGACCCGGCGCGCGCGGCGGCTGGATCGCGGGCTCGCTGAGCTGGGGCGCGCTCGAGCCCTGGCAGGTGCGGGGCGCCCAGCTGCGCGAGGAACACCTGACGCTGGTGCGCGAGCTGCGAGCGATCCACCGCGCCGGCGACCCGCGCTCGGCCTATCGCTACTCGACAGCGGCCTCCGAGCGCTTCCTTGACCTCGGCGCCTGCGACAGCCCGCGGCTTTGGCCGCTGCTCCAGGACGCCGTCCGGTGCGGGATGCGCCTCATTCACGCACGAGCAGAGCTGGGCGACGTCTCGCTGCAGAGCGGCGAGGTGGCGCTTGACGTCGCCCGCCGCGCCGATGGCGAGGGGTCGCTGCTTCGCCCGGTGGTCTGCATCGACGGTCGCGCCGATCACGGGCTTGAGGTGCTCATGTTCGTCGGAGCCCAGCGGCATGGGCTGGTGCTCGCGCAGCCCGGCGCTCGCGCCGCCGGGGCCGACCCGGATCGGCTCAGGCTGAGCCTCGTGGCGCTGTCGTCGCCGGCGCCCCCGCCGCTTGCCGAGATGGCGCTGTCCGGCGCAGCGCTTGCGATCGCCGATGAGGAGCTTGACCGGTTCGCCTTCGAGCTGTGGCCGAGCCTTCGCCGGATCTCGCCGGTGATCTCCTCCGACGGCTCGTTCGCGCCCCCGGAGATCTCCGCGCCGGAGCTCGTGCTGCGGGTCGCGCACGACGAGACCGGGTGCGACGTGTCCTGGGAGTGGGAGTACCGCGTCGGCGACCGGGCGCTGACGGTGGCGCTCGACGACGGCGACGATGGCCTCCGCGACCCCGCCGCCGAGAGCGCCCTGCTCACGCGGCTGTCGCTGGCCGACGCCGGCCTCGGCGCCCTCGGCCTCCTGGACGGCGCCGGGCGGCCGTCCGGCGGCTCGCCGGTGAGGCTTGAGGGGCTGGACCGGATGCGCCTGGCGACCGAGCAGCTCCCCGCGCTTGAGGGGCTGGACGGGATCCGGGCTCGCGTGATCGGCGAGCCTCCCGCCTACCGAGCGGTCGACGATTCGCTTGAGATCGCGCTGTCGGCGACCCGTTCCGCGGGCGAGCGCGACTGGTTCGACCTCGGCGTGACGATCTCGGTGGAGGGGCGGGAGCTGCCGTTCGCTGAGGTGTTCGTGGCGCTCGCCGCCGGCGAGTCGCGGATGCTGCTGCAGGACGGCGCCCACTTCTCCTTGCAGACGCCCAGGCTGCAGGCGCTGCGGCGCCTGATCGAGGAGGCGCGGGCGCTCTGCGATCGGCCATCAGGGGCGCTTCGGCTCAGCCGCTATCAGGCCGGGCTGTGGGAGGAGCTGGTGGCGCTGGGAGTCGTCGCGCGCCAGGCTCGGGCTTGGCGGCAGGCGACGCAGGCGCTGCTCTCGCTTGAGGAGATCCGCCCGCGCGAGGTGCCGAAGACGCTGCTGGCCGAGCTTCGCCCCTACCAGCGTGAGGGGTTCGCGTGGCTTTCAGCGCTCGCCGAGCGTGGGCTGGGAGGGATCCTCGCCGACGACATGGGCCTGGGCAAGACGCTTCAGGTGCTGGCGATGATCTGCGACGTGCGCGAGCGCGAGGGTGGCGGCGCGCCGTTCCTGGTGGTGGCGCCGACCAGCGTGGTCTCCGGCTGGGTGGCCGAGGCCCGGCGGTTTGCGCCCTCGCTTGAGGTGGTGGCGATCTGCGACACGCTCGCGCGCTCGGGCCGCTCGCTGCACGCGGTGGCCGACGGCGCCGACCTCGTCGTGACGACCTACACGCTCCTGCGCCTGGAGGCCGACGCCTACTGCGAGCTTGAGTGGGCGGGCGTGGTGCTCGACGAGGCCCAGCAGGTCAAAAACCATCAGGCCAAGACCCACCGTGCCGCGCGCAGGCTGCAGTCCGGCTTCAAGCTCGCGGTCACCGGCACGCCGATGGAGAACAACCTGATGGAGCTGTGGTCGCTGCTTTCGATCGTCGCTCCAGGCCTGTTCCCGGACCCGGCTCGCTTTGCCGAGCACTACCGCCGTCCGATCGAGCAGGGCGACCGCGACCGCCTCGAGCTGCTGCGACGGCGCATCCGGCCGCTGGTTCGCCGGCGGACCAAGGAGCTCGTGGCCGCCGACCTGCCGCCCAAGCAGGAGCAGACGCTCGCGGTGGAGCTTCACCGGCGCCACCGGCGCCTCTACGACACCCACCTGCAGCGTGAGCGCCAGCGCATCCTGGGGCTGATCGGAGACCTCGACCGCCACCGCTTCACGATCCTGCGCTCGATCACCCTGCTGCGCCAGCTCAGCCTGCACCCGGCGCTCGTGGACGCCCGTCACGCGTCGGTCCCCTGCGCCAAGCTCGACGCCCTTTGCGAGCAGCTGCGCGAGGTCTGCGCGGAGGGCCACCGGGCGCTGGTCTTCAGCCAGTTCACCTCGTTTCTGTCGATCGTGCGTGAGAGGCTGCGGGCCGAGGGGATCGACCACTGCTACCTGGACGGGAGCACCCGCCGCCGCAGCGAGGTGATCGGCCGCTTCCGCTCGGAGTCGGTGCCCGTGTTCCTCATCAGCCTCAAGGCCGGTGGCTTTGGGCTCAACCTGATGGAGGCCGACTACTGCTTCCTGCTTGACCCCTGGTGGAACCCGGCGGTTGAGAACCAGGCGATCGACCGCGCCCACCGGATCGGCCAGACGCGGCCGGTGATGGTCTACCGGGCGATCTCCGGGGCCACGATCGAGGAGAAGGTGGTCGCGCTCGCGCAGCGCAAGGCGGCGCTGTTCGCCGGCGTGATGGACGAAGGCGACCCGTTCGCGAGCGCGCTGACCGCGGAGGACATTCGCGCGCTGGTCTCCTGAGGCGATCGAGACCTAGCTGCAGCGAGCCACGATCAGCGGCCGCGGAGGCGAGCCCCACTCGCCGACCGCCCATGCGCTCCACCCGCCGGCGGCGGTGCCGGTCGCGACCGAGATCAGGTCGGCACCGGCGGGCCTGGCCCAGGGGACGCTGGCGAAGCTCGACCCATTCCAGTGAAGGATCGTGTTGCCCCCGACCGCCCACACGCTGTGCGCCGAGGTGGCGCTCACCCCCGTGAGCTGCTTTGTCGCAACCGGCGGAATCGGCTCCCGCGACCAACTCATCCCGTTGAAGTGGAGGATCAGCGGCGTCCGCGCCTGGCCGTCGGGCCTCTCGATCGCCCCCACGGCCCACGCGTCGCGAGGGCCGAGCGCGGTGACCGCATACAGCGCTCCGCCCGCCACGGCCGGCGCCGGCTGCACCGTCCACAAGCCGCCGTTCCAGTACTCGATCAGCGGCTCGAAGGCCGCCGCCGTCGATTGGCGCCGGTAGCCGACCGCCCACAGCCGGTCGCGGCCGGGCACGCGCGCGACGTCGGCCAGGGCCTCGTAGAGGCCGACGCGGGGCGTGGGGACCAGCGTCCACGCGCTTCCGTTCCAGTGCATCGCCACGGTGCTCATCGGCCCCAGGAAGGAGGTCACGTCCGCGCTGCCCACCGCCCACAGGTCCCGGCTTGAGATCGCGGCGAGCGCGTCGAGGACGGCGCCCGCGAGCGGCACCGCCGGCGCGCCGACGAGCCTCCATGTGCTCCCGTCCCAGTGCTCGGTCAGCACGCCGGCCGTGATCCCGGACATCGCCCCCTGGCCGCCCACCGCCCACGCGTCATCGGGCGACAGCACGGCCACGCCGTCAAACAGGTTCTCCAGCGGGCTGGGGTTGACGGTCGGCGCGGCGACCCAGCGGCCGCCGGACAGGCGCATCGCCAGCGCGCGCGGCCCCGCCGCCAGCGAGGCGGAGATGCCCACCGCCCAGACGTCGTCTCGCCCGGCCGCGGCGGCACGGGTCAGGAACCCCAGGGATGCCCCTCGCAGCTGCAGGACCCAGTGGGTTGCGCAGGCCGGCGCGTGGTGCGCGGGCGAGTGCGGACGCGCCGTCGCGACGGGCGCGAGGGCGATCGCGCAGGCGCACGCGGCCGCTGCGGCCAGGCCGCGCCGCCCCCACGCGCGCAGGGTGCCGCGTCTTGCCGCCGCGGGCGAGCGCATCTTGGCCTGGCTCACCGCCGTCTGCCTCTCCTCGATGCGCACGATACCGCCAAACGGAGCTGCGTTGGGACCGCGCGTCGCGGGGCCTGGCCCCGGGCGCTGCTTGAGCGCCGCCGCCCGCCTGTCCGTTGGCGCATCGTCGGCTGACCGCCAGCGCAGAGGTTGCGCTTCCGTGCCTCTCAACACGCCGGATCTGCCTTCGCGCGGCCGCCGAGGGCATAGATTGATGGCCGGATGATCGGCGACATCCTCTGGACCCCGCCCGCGGACATGCGCTCGAGCACCGAGGTGGGTCGCTTCATGCAGTGGCTTGAGGCGCACCGGGGGCTGCGCTTCGATGGCTACGACGAGCTGCAGCGCTGGTCGGTGCGCGAGCTTGAGGAGTTCTGGTCGGCTCTGTGGGAGTTCTACGAGATCCGCTCCTCGGCGCCCTACGAACGGGTCCTCGCGGAGCGCACGATGCCCGGCGCCCGCTGGTTTGAGGGCGCGCGGCTCAACTACGCCGAGCATGCGATCGGCCGCGCCGACGAGCTTGACCGCGTGGCTGTGGTCGCCCATTCGCAGACGCGCGCGGACGTGGAGCTGACCTTCGGGGAGCTGCGCGATCAGGTGGCGCGTGCCCGCGCCGGCCTGCGGCGGCTCGGCGTCGGCCCGGGAGACCGGGTGGTGGCCTACCTTCCGAACATCCCTGAGACGCTGATCGCGTTTCTGGCGACCGCCAGCCTCGGGGCGATCTGGGCGGCCTGCGCGCCGGAGTTCGGCCCTCGCAGCGTGATCGGGCGCTTTGGGCAGATCGAGCCGCGGGTGATGCTGGCGGTGTCCGGCTACGGCTACCGCGACCGCCACATCGACCGCCGCGACGAGGTCGCCGCGGTGCGCGCGGCGATCCCCTCGCTCGAGCACCTGATCGAGGTCCCCTACGGTCCTGGCTCGCTGGCGGACGCGATCTCCTTCGATGAGCTGCTGGCCGAGGAGGGGGAGCTTGAGTTCGAGCAGGTGCCCTTCGACCATCCGATCTACGTGCTGTTCTCCTCCGGCACGACCGGCCTGCCCAAGGCGATCGTCCACGGTCACGGCGGGCAGCTGATCGAGCACCACAAAAACCAGGGGCTGGGCTGGGACCTCAAGCCCGGCGAGCGGCTGCTGTGGTTCTCGACGACCGCGTGGATGATGTGGAACGCGCTGGTGTCGGCGCTGCTGCTGCGCTCCTCGATCGTGATGCTCGACGGGGACCCGGCGTGGCCTGACCTGCTCGAGCAGTGGCGCTTGGCGGAGCGCTACCGCGCGACGGTCATGGGCGTGGCGCCCGCCTACCTGATGGCGTGCCGCAAGGCCGGCGTGCAGCCGGGGCGCGAGTGCGACCTATCGCGGCTGCGCGCCTTCTGCACCGCCGGCTCGCCGCTGCCGGCGGAGGGCTATCGCTACGTCTACGAGCAGCTGCCCTCGCGGGTGTGCCTGATCAACGGATCCGGTGGCACCGACGTCTGCACGGGAATCGTGTCGGGCTCCCTGGCCCAGCCCGTCTACGAGGGCGAGATCTCCGGTCGCTGCCTGGGCGTCGACGCCCGCGCCTTCGATGAGCAGGGCAGGGAGGTCGTCGGCGAGCTCGGCGAGCTGGTGATCTGCGAGCCGATGCCCTCGATGCCGGTGTGCCTGTGGGGCGACGCGGACGGCAGTCGCTATCGCGAGTCCTACTTCGACCGCTATCCGGGCATCTGGCGCCAGGGGGACTGGATCCGCTTCACCGAGCGCGGCAGCTGCGTGATCACCGGCCGCTCCGACGCGACCCTCAACCGCGGCGGCGTCCGCCTGGGCACCGGCGAGTTCTACTCGGCGGTGGAGGAGCTCGACGAGGTGGCCGACTCGCTGGTGGTGCACCTGGAGGACCCCGGGGGAGGGGCGGGCGAGCTGATTCTGTTCGTCGTCGCCAGGCCGGGCGTGGAGGTCGACGACGGCTTGCGCGCCCGGATCTCGACGACGCTGCGCCGCCAGCTGTCGCCAAGGCACGTCCCGGACACGATCATCCAGGTTCCCGGGATCCCGCGCACGCTGACCGGCAAGAAGCTCGAGGCGCCGGTCAAGCGCCTGCTGCTGGGCGAGCCGCCCGAGCGGGTGGCAAGCCGCGACTCGCTGGCCGACCCGGGGGCGCTCGACGCGTTCGTGCGGGTGGCCGCCGCGCGGGCGGGCGACCAGCAGGCGTCAGCGGCGCCCTCGTAGCGCGCGTCGGCTCACAGGCGCGCAGACCGCGACGACCGGGCTTGAGCGCGGCCCGCCCCCCGCCGTGTCGCCGACGGCGACACGGCCAGCGCCCAAAGCGAGGCAAACGGCGCAGAAGGAGCTGTGCGGGCCCGGGCTCCCGCGCCAAGCTGCGACAGGACCTTTACGTCGATCTTGCCGGTCTTGATCTGCGCGCTGGCGATCGCCCCGGCGGGCATCGGGTTTGACACGGTGACCCGCCCCCCACGCGCAGAGAGCAGCGCCTGAATCGCCCGCGTCATCGGCGTCGCCTCGAGCACCGCGTGATCCTCCCGGGCCCCAGCGAGTCAGCGAACGCCCGCAGCTCGCTGGTCCTCATCAACCTGCGCAGCCCGCCGTTTTCATGAGCCGCGACCTGCGCAAAGCGCTCATGCATTGAGCTGGTCAGCTCAGGACGAGACGCGGCGCGCGTGCCGGCGAAGCTGCGCGATTCGCGCGGCGCCGAGGATCCCGACCAGCAGCGCCCCGCCGACGGCGGCCAGCAGCAGCGCGACCCCCAACGCCAGGTGGGCGCTGGCGCCGAAATAGCTGATCGTCACCGTTCGCGTGTTCTCCAGGATGAACACGAGCAAAAGCACAAGCACCAACACGGCTGCGATCACGCCGACATATGCAGACGCCAGGCGTGTGCGCGGGGGAGTGGGCGCCGGCCTCGCCGTGCCCTCGGCGGGCTCCGGTGGGCTGGAGGATGGGGCCGCCTCGTCGGGCGCCTGGGGGTCAAGCGGCGGTCGGTCCTCGGTCAGCGTGGCCTCCTGATGCGTGGCTTGTGCGCGTGGGTTGGGTTCGAGTCTCGTCCTCGGTGCTGGCCCGGCATCCGAGTTCTCGGTCCAGGCTCGGGACCCTGAGTCCCAGGTCCAGGCGCGGCGCCCCGATTCTGGCGGCCTCGGCCGTGCCAAGCCCTGAAGCTACCAAGGGTACTACCCGCCCCGCCTGGACTGGAAACGGTGGCCGTTGCCCGCCGGCCAAGCCGGCCATGCCATCCTGGCCAACAGAACGGCTCGTCGGCTTTGTGCGACCGCGCCTGCGGAGCTGGCCATGAGCGGTTTGAGGGTCGCGGCCGGCGGGTAGCTGTCATCCGGAGCCCGACATGGCCGATGCGACGAGCAGTGGACAGCTGTCCACAATCGACACGGACATACCCGCCCGCCTGGATCGGCTGCCGTGGTCTGCGTGGCACCGGCGGATCCTGATCGGCCTCGGCACCGTCTGGATCCTGGACGGCCTTGAGGTGACAATCGTCGGATCGATCGCGGGGGCGATCTCCTCGCGGGGCAGCGGCGTGTCGATCTCCGCGGCGCAGATCGCGGGTATGGCGGCTTCGATGTACGTCGCGGGCGCCTGTGCCGGGGCGCTGTTGTTCGGGCGGCTCACCGATCTGTTCGGTCGCAAGCGGCTGTTCATGGTGACGCTCGGCGTCTACCTCGCTGGCACGCTCGCTACCGCCTTCTCCTGGTCGGCTCCGTTCTTCTTCGCCTGCCGTTTCATCACGGGGATGGGCATCGGCGGCGAGTACAGCGCGATCAACTCGGCGGTCGACGAGCTGATCCCGGCGCGTCACCGCGGGCGGATAGACATCCTGATCAACGGCACGTACTGGGCCGGCGCAGCCGCGGGTGCGCTGCTGGCGGTCGCGGCGTTGCACATCTTCTCGGCGTTCCTGGACTGGCGCGTGTGCTTCGCGCTGGGGTTCACGCTCGGAATCGGGATCATGATCGTCCGCCGCCACGTCCCGGAGAGCCCGAGGTGGCTGTTCATCCACGGGCGCGAGGAGGCGGCGGAGGCGGTGACGCGTGACATCGAGCGTCAGGTCGTCGCATCGACCGGGGTGGAGCTTGAGGCGGTCGATGAGACGATACGCATCAGACAGCGCCGGTCGCTGGGGCTGATCGAGGTGGCCCGCGGGATCGTTGAGCGATACCCAAAGCGGACGGCGCTCGGTCTCGCGCTGTTTGTGGGCCAGGCCTTTCTCTACAACTCGATCCTGTTCGGCTACGCGACCATGCTTGCCACCTTCTTCGGCGTCAGCAAGGCTGACGCCCCCTACTACCTGGTCGCGTTCGCCGCCGGCAACCTGCTCGGGCCGATCGCGCTCGGCCCCCTGTTTGATTCGGTCGGCCGCCGGCCGATGATCGCGGGCACCTACCTGCTCTCCGGGCTGCTGCTGGCGATCACGGGCCTGCTGTTCGATCGTGGCGTGCTCACAGCCACAACGCTGACGCTCGGCTGGTGCGTGGTGTTCTTCTTCGCCTCCGCGGGGGTGAGCGCCGCCTACCTGACCGTGAGCGAGGTCTTCCCGATGGAGACGCGCGCACTGGCGATCGCGATCTTCTACGCGGTCGGGACCGGAATCGGCGGGATCATCGGGCCGCAGCTGTTTGGGCCGTTGGTGGCCACCTCGAGCCGTGGCCCCGTGTTCGGCGCGTTGGCGTTGGGTGCGGGTCTGATGGCTGTCGGCGGGCTGGCTGAGCTGGCGTTCGGCGTGCGCGCCGAGCGCAAGCGGCTTGAGGGCGTGGCGCCTCCGCTCACGGCCGAGTCAAGCGCCCCCGTACCCAGCATCGGCTCTGCGAGCCCGGGCTGAGGGGACGGGCTCGGTCTGCTCCTCCGGCACCCAGCGCTGCGTCTGCGGCGTGCACGTTGCGGGCAAAGCCGGTGGTGAGCGGCGATGCTCGGCCTGTGGTGAGCGGAGGAGCCGAGGATGTCGGCTGCACGCCTGAGATCGTGGCGTCGTGCGCGCATTCGGTGGTGGACAGTGACCAGCGCTTGCGCTGCGTCCGCCTGGCGGCGCAGCGCCTGACCCCGGCGAGCGCATGCTCGAGCGCCGAGGAGGCGGCGCGAGCTGTCATCGGCGTCCAAGCGCAGGACCTGCGCGCCGCCGCGCTTGCGCTGCGCTCGCGCGTGCCCGGCCTCACCCGTAGCGCGCTTCGCGCCGCGCCGCTTTTGCGAACGTGGACGGTCCGCGGCACCGTGCATCTGATCGCGGCGTCCGATCGACCATGGCTGCACGCGCTGTTTGCCGAGCGCAACGCCCGCACCTTCGCTGCGCGCTTTGAGCGCTTCGGCCTCCTGGCGCAGGTCAAGGCGATGCGCGGGGACGTCGTTGAGCTGTGCGCCGAGCGACCCCGTGACCGGGGATCGCTGCTGCGCGCGCTCGCCCAGCGAGGCCACCCGCCGCTGCAACAGGGCCCGCTCAACACGTTCGTCCCGTGGCTTTCGACGCAGGGCCTGATCGTCACCGACATCGACGGCCTGCTGCACGCGGCCGACCCCCCGCCGGCGGTCGACCGTGACGAGGCGCTGGCGATCCTCGGCGCCCGCTACTGCGCAGGCTACGGCTCCTGCGAGGCGACCGATCTCGCGAAAGGTCATCACTTCCGATCACGCAGGCGCGCCGAGCTCTCGACGCCGCCCGCCCGTCCGGCGAGGCCGACGGGTGCGGCGATCCGCCGCGCTGCCTGCTGCTGGCCGCCTTCGACACGCTCATGCTCGGGTATCGAACCCGCCAACCGTTCGTTGCCGCGCAGGACGATCATCACATCCTCGGGGGCGGTGGGATGCTCAAGCCCGTAGTGCTGGTGGACGGGTTGGCGACCGGCACCTGGTCGATCAGGAACGGACGCCCCGTGCCCTCGTGGTTCGGTCGCCCCGCACCCGCCGCGGCGCTTGAGAGCGAGGCTGGCGACATCGAGCGCTTCCTCGCGTCCTGACCGCTGGCCCGCTTTCTTGCCGATCTGGCGTGCGCGACCGCCGGGCGGCGGAGCCCAGCGCTCGCCTTGCCGCGCGTCTACGGGGCCGCCGCGGGCGACGGCAAGACGCCTCCGGCTGGCGGACTGGCCCCCAGCCTTCGCGCAGCCGCGGATGCGCCTTTGCGGGGCGCTCAGTGGCTATCCGCCGATCAAGCACACCCAGCCGCCGCGGGCGAGCAGATCGAGCGCGTCGTGCTGCTCGCGCTCGAGGTGCTTGCCCGGGCCGACCGCTGTCCCGGCCGCCGCCAGCCCGGCCCCGTCCGGGGAAGTCGACGTTTGAAACAGGTCTGCTCTGGCCGCGGCGATCACGGCGACGATGGCCAGGGTGGCGCGGTCGGCGGACGGGCAGGACGCAGTCCATTAATCTGGTGCGATGAGCGGAGCGAGGAAGCGGGCCCTGGTCGTCCTCAGATCTGCTTGAGACCCGGCTCCCGCGACGCTTAGGATCCGCCAGGAAGGGGCCAATGGACGTATTCGCGCTTCGGGAGCAGCTGGTCAGGGACTATCGGCACTACGCCGAGTCGTTTCTGACGATCAAGGACGAGCGGATTCGCGCTCACGTCGCGGAGGAGCTTGACAAGGGCCTTTTGTGGCCTGACCCGGCGCTCCAGCTCAACCCGGCGTTCGAGCCCGGCGGCCTGATCGACGAGCTTGTCGAGCAGAATCTCCTGCACCCGGAGTGCTCGAAGATCTTCCGGGTCGGCAAGGCGCCTGGGCACGCGAGCTTCGGGGAGCCGCTGAGGCTGCACAGGCATCAGGCGGACGCGATCAGGGCGGCGGCCGCCGGGGCCAACTACGTCCTGACGACCGGAACCGGCTCGGGCAAGAGCCTGTCCTACATCGTGCCGATCGTCGACCATGTGCTTCGCGCTCGGGAGGAGGAGGGCGCCGGGGCCAGGGGGCGGATCCGCGCGATCGTGGTCTATCCGATGAACGCGCTGGCCAACAGCCAGGAGGAGGAGCTGCGGAAGTTCCTCGTCAACGGTTATGCGGATGGGAAAGGGCCGGTCACGTTCCGCCGCTACACCGGTCAGGAATCCGAAGAGGAGCGGGAGGAGATCCGCCGCCAGCCGCCGGACATCCTGCTGACCAACTACGTGATGCTGGAGTACATCCTGACGCGCCCGTTCGACAGGGCGCTGGTCCGCGCGGCTGAGGATCTCTCATTCCTGGTGCTCGACGAGCTGCACACCTACCGCGGCCGGCAGGGCTCGGATGTGGCGCTGCTGGTGCGCCGTGTGCGTGACGCGACCGGCGCCGCGAACCTGCGCTTCGTGGGGACCTCCGCGACGCTGGCCGGCCCGGGCAGCTTCGCCGAGCAACGGGCCGAGGTCGCGCGGGTCGCCAGCCGCCTGTTCGGCGCGGTGGTCGAGCCGCACAACGTGATCGGCGAGACGTTGCGCCCGGCAACCCACGAGGCTGATGTCGATGACCCGAGGTTCCTGCAGGCGCTTACCGCGCGCGTGAGATCCGGCGGTGCACCCGCCACCTTCGAGCAGACGGTCAACGACCCGCTCGCGCAGTGGATTGAGCGAAAGCTGGGGATCCTCTACGACCAGGCCGAGCGGCGCTACGTGCGCTGCACGCCGCGCCCGATCAGCGGCGAGCAGGGCGCGGCAAGACTGCTCGCCGACGCCACCGGGGTCGACGCCGAAGTCTGCGCCACGAGGCTCCAGGAGGCGCTTTTGGCTGGCAGCCAGGTCCGCGACCCCGATGGCTTTCCGGTGTTTGCCTTCCGGCTTCACCAGTTCTTCAGCGGCGGCAGCGCGGTCGCCGTGTCGCTGCACCCCGAGGACGAGCGCTTCATCAGCACCACAGGCCAGCTGTTCGTGCCGGGGCATCGTGAGCAGCTGCTGATGCCGCTGGTGTTCTGCCGGGAGTGCGGGCAGGAGTACATGTCCGTTCGCGTGATGGTCAACGAGCAGGGCACGCAGGTGGCCGAGCCGCGGGAGCTGGATGACACCTCGCCTGGGGACGATGAGATCGGCTTCTTCTACTACTCCTCGACCGACCCGTTCCCTGATCGCGACGATGCCGAGAACTACGCCAAGCGGATCCCGGCCGACTGGCTTGACCCGGGGACCGGTGCGATCAAGTCCAGCCGACGCGACAAGCTTCCGCGGCCGATGGTGTTGACGACGGGCGGGGAGGAGTCGCCTGCGGGCATCGCCGGGCACTTCGTTCCGGCGCCGTTTTCGTTCTGTCTGAGCTGCGGGGTCTCATATGGCCCCCGGCAAAGGGACTTCGGCAAGCTCTCAAGCCTCGGTTCGGGCGGCCGCAGCACCTCGACGACGATCCTCGGACTGACCGCGGTGCGCGAGCTGCGCCGCGACGACGAGCTTCCGGACACCGCCAGGAAGCTGCTCAGCTTCAGCGACAACCGCCAGGACGCCTCGCTGCAGGCCGGCCACTTCAACGACTTCGTCGAGGTCGGGCTGCTGCGCTCGGCGCTGTACCGAGCGCTTGAGGCGGCGCCCGGCGGGCTGCGTCATGACGAGCTTGCCCAAGCGGTGTTCGCGCAGCTGAACCTGTCCCCGGAGGCGTATGCGGCCGAGCCGGAGCTCAAGGGGCCGGCGCTCGACCAGACCGAAGAGGCGCTGCGGGGCGTGCTGGCCTATCGGGTGTATCGCGATCAGGCGCGCGGCTGGCGGCTGACCTCACCGAACCTTGAGCAGACCGGTCTGCTGCGGATCGAATACGACGGCCTGGCGGAGTGCTGCGCCGATGAGGCCGCATGGAACAAGGAGCTGCCCGCCTGGATCGACCCTGACGGCGAGCTTGACGATCGCGATCCGCACCCTGCCCTCGTCGGCGCCTCGCCGCAGGAGCGGGAAAAGATCGCCAAGACGCTGCTTGACTACATGCGCCGCGAGCTGGCGATCGGAGTCTCCGTGCTTGAGCCGCGCACGCAGGAGCGGATCAAGGAACGCTCCAGCCGCCTTTTGACCGGCGTCTGGGCGATCGACGAGTTCGAGCGTCTTGCCTACGCCGCGACTCTGTACCCGCGCTCACGGGTGCCGGATGACCCGCGCGGCGACATCTACCTGTCCGCGCGCGGCGGGTTTGGGCAGTACCTCGCTCGCCACGGCACCTTCGCAGCCCACTGGGGCCACCTTTCGCTTGCGCAACGGGCCCGGATCATCGCCGGGCTGCTGAATGCACTCAGAGTCTACGGCCTGATAGAGCAGGTCACCGACCCGTCTAAGGAGCAGCCCGTGCCCGGGTTCCGGGTCCAGGCCGCGCAGATGGTCTGGCACGCAGGCGCCGGGGAGCATGGGTTTCACGATCCGATCCGGGTGCCCCAGCCACCGAGGCACGGCAAGCGCAGCAACGACTTCTTCCTCGATCTGTACCGCAAGGTCGCCCAGGACGGGCAGGGGATCGAGGCGCGCGAGCACACGGCGCAGGTCATGCCCGAGGTGCGCGAGCAGCGCGAGCACGCGTTCCGTGCCGGGAGGCTGCCGGTCCTGTTCTGCTCGCCGACGATGGAGCTCGGCGTCGACATCGCCGCGCTCAACGTCGTGAACATGCGCAACGTGCCGCCGACCCCCGCGAACTACGCGCAGCGCTCCGGGCGCGCGGGGCGCAGCGGCCAGCCGGCGCTCGTGTACACGTTCTGCTCGGCCTGGAACAACCACGACCAATACTTCTTTCGTCGCGCGGACCGGATGGTGTCCGGTCAGGTCGCGCCACCGCAGCTCGACCTTGGCAACGAGGACCTCGTCCGGGCGCATGTGCATTCGATCTGGCTGGCGGAGACGGGCGCGAACCTGGGGAGCTCGCTGACCGACATCCTCGAGAGCGAAGGCGAGAACCCAAGCCTCGAGCTGCGCGAGCAGGTCGCGAGCGCGATCCGCAACGACGGTGCACGTGAGCGCGCCCGCCGCCGCGCCGGCGAGGTGCTCGCGTCGATCGGCGCCGAGCTTGCGCAGACCGACTGGTGGTCGGAGGCCTGGCTTGACGGCGTGATCAACGCGGCCGCGGCACGGCTGGACCGGGCGTGCGACCGCTGGCGCGGGCTGTTTCGCTCCGCGCAGGCGACGATCGACATTCAGACGGCGGTCATCAAGGACGCGAGCCGTTCCGAGCCTGACAAGAACGCCGCCAAGCGCATCCGCCGTGAAGCCGAGACGCAGCTGAGGCTGCTGGCGGCCAGCGAGGCCCGTGTGTCGCAGTCGGACTTCTACGTGTACCGGTATCTCGCCAGCGAGGGGTTCCTGCCGGGCTACAACTTCCCGCGGCTGCCGCTGTCGGCCTACATTCCCGGCGCTGGGGTGCGCCGCGACTCGCGGGACGAGTTCGTGCAGCGACCCAGGTTCCTGGCGATCACCGAGTTCGGCCCGCGCAGCATCATCTACCACGAGGGCTCGCAGTACGAGGTCGATAGCGTGATCCTGCCGGTGCCCGAACCGGGGGAGGAGCGCACGCTTGCGACCTCCCGGGCCAAGCTGTGCGACCGCTGCGGCCAGCTGCACGAGATCGAGCAGGGCGGCGGCCCCGACCTGTGCGTGCGCTGCGGCACGATGCTGCCGGCGGCGCTTGAGGGGCTGCTCAGGCTGCAGAACGTCAAGGCGCGGCGGCGTGAGCGGATCTCCTCCGATGAGGAGGAGCGCCGCCGCCAGGGGTATGAGATCCGCACCGCTGTCCGCTTCGGCGAGGTGGACGGCCGGACCTCGGGCCGGACGGCGCAGGTCGACGGCCCTGACGGCGAAGCGCTCGGGACCCTGTTCTATGGGCACGCCGCGACGGTGTGGCGGGTCAACTACGGGTGGCGGCGGCGCAAGGACCAGCAGCGGCTCGGGTTCGTGCTCGACACCGAGAAGGGACGCTGGCAGAAGCAGGATCAGCTCGCCGGCGACCTCGACGTGATCGACCCCGGCGACGAGGTCAAGGCGAAGGCCGCGCGGCGGGTGATCCCGTTCGTCGAGGATCACCGCAACTGCCTAATCTTCGATCCTGCCGGTGATCTCGGTGAGAGCGAGATGGCCTCCTTACAGGCGGCGCTGAAGCGCGGGATCCAGGCGGTCTTCCAGCTTGAGGATCAGGAGCTTGCCGCCGAACCGCTCCCCTCAGAGCAGCTGCGCTCCCAGGTGCTGCTGTACGAGTCTGCCGAGGGCGGCGCGGGCGTCCTGCGCCGCCTGCTCGATGATCCCGAGGCGCTTGCCCGGGTCGCCCGGGAGGCGCTTGCGATCTGCCACTTCGACCCCGACAGCGGCGCTGACCTTGGGCACGCTCCGGGTGTGAGCGAGCGCTGCGAGGCGGCCTGCTACGACTGCCTGTTGAGCTACGGCAATCAGCGTGACCACCGGCTGCTTGACCGGATCAAGATCAACGACGCGCTGCGTGCGCTCGCCCGCTGCACAGTGCGGGCGAGCGCCACCACGGTCCCGGCGGCCGAACGGCTCAAGACCCTGATGCAGCGCGCCGACTCGGACCTCGAACGCAAGTTCCTGGAGCTGCTGGCAGAGCAGCAGCGCCGGCTCCCGTCCGCCGCGCAGGAGCTGATCTCAGGCGCCCGCTGCCGACCCGACTTCATCTACGAGCAGCACTGGGTCGCAGTGTTCATCGACGGACCGCACCATGACCTCCCCGACCAGCGGCAGGAGGACCGAAGCGCCGACGCGCGGCTTGAGGATCTCGGCTGGACGGTGATCCGCCTGCGCCACGACGAGGACTGGAGAGCGGTGCTCGACCAGCACCCGTACGTGTTCGGCACGGCGCTGGCGGGGACCTCGAGTTGAGCGCCACCGCCACGGCTGAGGGCCGCTTTGCGGTCGGTTCGCTGGTCCGTGCCCGCGGCCGCGAGTGGGTCGTGCTGCCCGAGTCCTATTCCGACAGCGACCCGGAGCTGCTCGTCCTCCGTCCGCTCGGTGCGACTGACGCTGAGACCGCCGGCATCCTCCCGGCGCTTGAGGAGGTCGTTCCGGCGAGCTTCGCGGCGCCTGACCCGACCCGGCCGGGGGATGCGCGCAGCGCCGCGCTGCTGCGGGGTGCGCTGCGGCTGGGGTTCCGTTCGAGCGCCGGCCCGTTCCGGTCGTTTGCGCAGATCAGCGTCGACCCGCGCCCCTATCAGCTGGTGCCGCTGCTGATGGCGCTCAAGCAGGACACCGTCCGGCTGTTGATCGCCGATGACGTCGGGATCGGCAAGACGATCGAGGCGGCGCTGATCGCCGTCGAGCTGCTTGCCCAGGGCGCCGCGCAGCGCCTGGCGGTGCTCTGCCCGCCGCATTTGGCCGAGCAGTGGCAGTCGGAGCTGGCCGCGAAGTTCCACATCGAGGCGGTGCCGGTGCTCTCCTCCACCGCGCGGCGGCTCGAGCGGGGCCTTGGGATCGGCGAGTCGCTATTTGAGCGCTACGACAACGTGATCGTCTCGACCGACTTCATCAAGGCCGAGCGGCACCGCGATGACTTCATCCGTGTCTGCCCTGACCTGGTGATCGTCGACGAGGCCCATGGTTTTGCGCTGGGTAACGACCGCGGTCGGCAGCTGCGCAACGAGCTGCTGAGCCGGCTCGCGAGCGACCCGAATCGGCACATCATCCTCGTGACCGCGACGCCGCACAGCGGCAACGAGGACGCGTTCCGCTCGCTGCTTGCGCTGCTTGACCCGGCGCTTGAAGACCTGCCGGAGGACATGTCGGGGGAGCAGAACCGCCGTCACCGCGAGCGGCTCGCCCGCCATCTCGTGCAGCGCCGCCGCGGCGACATCGAGACCTACCTTGACGAGGACACGCCGTTCCCCAGGCGCGAGCAGGCGGACGTCACCTTCCAGCTCACCCCCGATTACCGGCGGCTGTTCGACAAGGCGCTCGCGTTCGCGCGTGAGAGCTACCGGCAGGCGCAGGGCGACAGCCGCCGGCAGCGCGTGCACTGGTGGTCTGCGCTTGCGCTGCTGCGCTCGCTCGGCTCAAGCCCCGCCGCCGCGGTCGCGACGCTGCACAGCCGTGCGGTCAACGCCGAGGCTCGCAGCGTCGAGGAGGCCGATGAGCTCGGGCGTCGCGCGGTGCTTGACCAGGCCGGCGACGAGGACGCTGAGAGCCTGGACGTTGCGCCTGGCGCCCGCTACCCGGACAGCGAGGGCGGGCACGGCGGGGAGGCGCAGGTGCGGGGGGACACCTGGTTTCGCGAGCTCGCCCGGGACGCCGCCGCCCTGTCGGGTCCCCGCGATCCGAAGCTGACCGCCGCGGTCAAGCTCGTCGACGAGCTGCTCGCCGCGGGCCATAACCCGATCCTGTTCTGCCGGTTCATCCCGACCGCCGAGTACCTCGCTGAGCACCTCCGCGAGCATCTGGCCAAGCGACGGAAGGACCCGGTGGAGGTCGCTGCCGTGACCGGCACCCTGGCCCCCGCCGAACGGGAGCAGCGGGTCGCGGAACTCGCGAAGTGTGACCGCCGGGTGCTGGTTGCGACCGACTGCCTGTCTGAGGGGATCAACCTGCAGGAGCACTTCGACGCGGTCGTGCACTACGACCTCTCCTGGAACCCGACCCGCCACGAGCAGCGCGAGGGGCGCGTCGACCGCTACGGCCAACCTAGGCCGAGGGTCCGCACCGTCACCTTCTACGGCTCGAACTCCCCGATCGACGGGATCGTGCTCGAGGTGCTGCTGCGAAAGCACCAGCGCATCCGCAAAGCGCTCGGCGTTGCCGTGCCGGTCCCGACCGACTCCGCGGCCGTGATCGACGCGATCCTCGAAGGTCTGATCACCCGCGGGCAATCCGGCGAGAGCGCGTTTGAGCAGCTCTCGCTCGAGCTCGACGACCGTTC
>DATGLC010000035.1:0-46817 GCA_035294345.1 Solirubrobacteraceae bacterium | reverse complement strand
CCCCCAGCCCCGCGAGCGCCCCCAGCCGCTGCACCTCCGCCGACGCGGCCGCCCGCCCGTGGTCGTCGCTGCAGATCGGCCCTGGCGGCAAAGGCAGCTCGCAGCCTAGCCGGAGCAACCGGAGCAAAATGGATACCCCGTTTGCCCTTTTCAGTATGGGTTTGCGCGTCGCGGATCGGCCCGCCGCGCCGAGGCCGTTAGCGTCCGTCGCTGGCCGTGGACGGATGACGTAGGCGCCCTCACCCGCTCGGACGAGCCGGCCGATACGGCGAGCATGGCGCTCGAGCCCAATCTCGCCGAGCAGGCGCGCCTGGCGGCCAACCGTGCCGGCGCTGCTCGCGCGGGCTGGCGCGAGCTGGCGGCGGAGCTTGTGGCGGCGCTCGCAATCGCTGCCGCCGCGGCCGCCCTCTGGCTCTCACAGCCACCGGCGATGCCGGCCTTCTGGCCGGCGCTGCTGTGCGCGCTGACGCTGATCCTCGCAAACCGGGTCGTGTTCGAGACGCCGTTCGGCTTCACGGTCGCAACCGAGCTGGCCTTCGTTCCGGCGCTGTTCGCGCTGCCGCTGGCGCTCGTGGTCCCGCTGGTGGCGCTCTCGATGGCGCTCGCCAGGCTGCCGGAGGTGCTGCGCCGGCGGGCGGGCACGGGCGCGCTCTTGCGCTCTCCAGCCAACGCGTGGTTTGCCGCCGGTCCCTGCGCCGTGTTCGCGGCGGCCGGGACAAGCCCGCTGCATGCCGGGGCCGGGCTGCTGCTGGCCGCGCTTGGAGCGCAGTTCGCGCTTGACTTCGGCGTCTCGGCGGCTCGCTCCGCCGTGGCGTCCGGGGCGAGCGTCGGCGAGCAGCTGCGCGACAGCTGGGTGTACGCCGTCGACGCGGCGCTCGCCTGCGTGGGCCTGGTCGTCGCCGAGCAGATGGCAAGCGCGCCCTACGCGGTGCTTGCGGTCGCGCCGCTGCTCGGGATCCTCGCCCTGTTCGCCAACGAGCGACGCGGGCGGATCGGCTACCTGCTTGAGCTCAACGACACCTATCGCGGCACCGCGCTGCTGCTGGGCGACGTGATCTCGGCCGACGACGGCTACACGGGCGAGCACTCCGACGGCGTCGTCGAGCTGTCGCTCGCGATCGCCGACGCGCTCGGCCTGGACCCCGATCGCCGGCGAAACCTCGAGTTCGGCGCCATGCTGCACGACGTTGGCAAGGTCGCCGTGCCCAAGGAGATCATCAACAAGCCCGGGCCGCTGAGCGCGCAGGAGTGGGAGGTGGTGCGCGCGCACCCGGAGCTCGGAGAGCGGATGCTGCGGCGCGTAGGCGGGTTCATGGTCGAGGTGGGGCGGATCGTCCGCCACCACCACGAGCGCTGGGACGGGGGCGGCTACCCGGACGGGCTGGCGGGCACGGAGATCCCGCTGGAGTCCCGGATCATCTCCTGCGCCGACGCCTGGAGCGCCATGCGCACCGACCGCTCCTACCGGCGTGCGCTGCCGCTCGAGCGCGCCCGCGCTGAGCTGCTGGCGGCCTCCGGCTCCCAGCTTGATCCGGTGGTCGTGGCCGCGCTCCTGCAGGCCGTCTCAGCGTCGCACGAATCGTCGGCCGGCGAGCAGCAGATCGGGGGCGGCGCCGCCGGACGCCGCCCCCGCCACCGCCCGGGATCAGGCGCTCAGCTGCCCGGAGCCGCCATCGGCTGGCCGCCGGCGGCGTCGCCGGCCGGCGCCAGCGGCGCCGGCTCACCGGCGCGCTTGACGATGTCCTGCAGCTCCTCGGTGTTCAGGCCGCTGGCCACCCCCCAGTAGTAGGCGACGAGCCCGATCGCCAGCGCGATCAGCGTGTCCCACGGGAACGCGATCGACGGCGTCTTCTGCGGCCCGAACGCGCCGTAGTAGGACAGCGGCAGCACGCACAGCAGCATGATCACAAACCAGGCGCTGGACAGCACCTGCCGCCGGCCCTCGCCGTTGCACAGCGCCCACAGGCCGACGCAGAAGAACAGCACGTCGGCCGACTGCGCCACGTCGTATGTGCCGAACCCCCAGGCGCCCTTCACGGGCGGGTTGACGCGCAGCACCCAGCCGCCCTCGATCGCGATGTACACCCAGGCGGCGAGGAACACCAATCCGAGCAGGGCCGCCGGCCCCGGCTTCACCCAGCCCCGCGCGGGCGCGAAGTACCAGATGAACAGCGGCATGCCGATGAACACCGCGCAGTAGACGGTGATCAGCGTCGCGTACCCGGAGAAGTAGACGATCAGCATCGCCGCCAGGAAGCTGACCGGCGACCAGAACTCGGCCCAGCCCAGCCGGAACGGCCGGCGCAGGGCCGACGCGTAGCGGCGGAAGACCGGCAGCCCGACGCCGCCCATGATGTATGTCAGAGCGGTCGTGGAGGTGATGAAGCCCACGAGCTTGTACCAGCTGGGCTCGGGCACCAAGAACAGGCAGCCGATCACCAGCGACACGATCGTCGACACCCACGGCACCTTCCAGCGGTTCATCGTCTGCAGGCTCTTTGGGGCCATGCCGTGCACGCTCAGCCCATAGTTGGTGCGCGTGGCGGTGCCCAGGTAGATCCAGCCGGTGCCCGAGGGCGAGATGCCGCCGTCGACCAGCAGCACGTAGGCGTAGGACGCCAGCCAGCCGACGCCCGCCGCCTTCAGCGCGTCATACAGCGGGGCGTTCGCCCACTTGCTCGCCGACAGCCCTGCCCAGTCGCCGGGGTGAACGCCGGCGTTGCCCCAGCGCAGGCCGCCGATGAACGCCACCTGCAGGCCGACGTAGACCACCATCGCGATCACGACCGAGCCGATCGTCGCCAGCGGCACGTCACGCTGCGGGCGGCGCGCCTCCCCCGCATACTCCAGCGCCTGGCGGAAGCCCAGGTAGGCGAAGATGATGCCGCTGGTCGACATCGCCTCGAAGATCGACGAGGTGCCCAGCGGCGCAAAGCCGCCGTAGGACGAGAAGTTCGCGCCGCGCAGGACGGTGAACAGGAAGATGAACGTGATCGTGGGGATGATCAGCTTCCACCAGGTGACCCACCGGTTGACCTCGCTGAGCAGCCGCACGCCGAAGAAGTTCAACAGCCAGAACAGCAGCATCAGCCCGATCGCGAACAGGATGCCCAGGGGCCACTTGAGCTCGGTGACGCCGGATGAGACGGTCGTCAGCGTTCCGGACTTCGTCTGACTGGAGACGTAGGTGACGACTGCCTCGGCCTCGATCGCGGGCACGCTGATCGCCGACAGCCAGTAGGTCCAGCCGATCAGCCACCCGGTGAAGTTGCCGTGCGTGAGCACGGGGTAGCGGACGATTCCGCCCGTCCGCGGGAGCATGCCGCTGATCTCCGCGTAGGTGAGCGCGATGAACACGATGAACACGCCCCCGATCACCCACGAGACGATCGCAGCCGGCCCGGTGGTCGAAGCTGCGCCCAGCGTCGCCAGCAGCCACCCTGAACCGATGATCGCACCCATGGACATGAACAGCAGGTGCGTGAAGCTCATCGTCTTGCGCAGCTCGCGATCGGACTGCTCGAAGCTGCCGATCACGGTCTCCTGCGTCCGCTCTGTTGTCAGAGCCATCTCTCCACCTCCGGTCGTGTTGACCTGATTGCTCCAGCCGGTGCGGACCAAGGGGCGGACATGTGCAGCTGATCGCCGTGCGCGCCCGGGACCACGGTCAAACGGCCAGGTGAGCGGACCGAGGCGCCTACGGCGGGCATCACCGCCCGTCCACGGTCCTCAGATACGGCCCCGACCCCTCCGCCGCGGCATCGAAGCGCAGACGTCCCACGTTCGGCGTTCGGCCTGGTGCAGTGGATGCGCAAGTGCACAGGTGACCGCGCTTTCGTGTACGTACTGTGAGCTTAAGTCTACACCGCTGCCAGGCGCGGCCTCGGTCGCGGCGAGCCTGCCAGTCGCGTGCGCGGCATCGACCGGCCTGTCGGCACGCAGTCGCGTCGCCAGGACCTTGTGGCGCCTGTGGCACCGAGCGCTTCCCTGCTCCTTCAGACGCCAGCAGGGACGCCGGTGGGCAGCCTCCTTGGCGGCTAGGCCGCCTCCTCGGCGTCGTGGGGCGGGCGCGGGCGCGCACGAGCGCGACGCGGCCGCGCGATCTCGCCGACCGGGGGCTCGTCATCGTGCGCCGCGCCGCGCGGCTGCGCGATCTCATCGTCCTCGCCGGTGCGCTCGTCGCCGTCGCGGGGCTCGTCCTCGTCGCGGGGCTGATCGCCGACGTCCCCCTGGGCCCCGGCCTCGACGTTGCCGTGGGCCTCGTCCTCGTCTCGGGGCTCGTCCTCGTCGTCCTCGTCCGCCTCGTCGCCGCGGGGCTCATCGTCGTAGAGCTGGTCCTCGTCGGCTTCGTCCTCGTCTCCGGGCCCACCCTCGACGTCCTCGTCGTAGAGGTCCTGGCCTTCCTCGTCGCCACCGTCGCGGGACGCCACCGCCGAGCCGTCCCCGTCCTGCTCGCCGTTTGCGCCCACCAGCTCGAGCCCCGTCTCGTCGATCGCGCCGACGACCGCCTCCTCGCGGCTGCGCCGACGGTGGACGCCGCGCCGGCCGCGCGGGAAGTTGCGCAGCAGCTCGCGGGCGAGCGCCGAGGGCTTGCGGGCCAGGCGCACGCGCGCGCCGCGAAGCGCCTCCTCGGCCTCCGGCGTGTGCGCCAGGGCCGCGGCCAGCAGCGCGGCCTGCAGCCGGCGGTCCTTGCGGCGCGCGGCATGCACCAGCCGGCGCGCGTTGCGCGCATGCGCGGAGCCCGAGGAGTTGACCAGCAGCCCGAGCAGGCGCTTGGTCTCCGGCCAGCGCGCGACCGCGTACTCCTCGTGGACCTCACGCGTGTACTCGGCCATCCGCCAGATCCAGGCGCTCGCCTGGTCCAGGCGTCCGATCCGCCGCTCGGCGAGCGCCTGCAACATGACCTTCACGCCCTCCCGGCGCTCCTCGCGCGGCCAGGCGGCCATTATGTCCACGGCCGTGTCGAACGCCTCGGGGTCACGGCCGGCGGCGATCTCCTGCAGGGCCCGCAGGCGCACCTGCGAGCTGCGGTTGCGCTGAAGCGCGGTCAGCAAGAAGCGCCGCTTGAGCTCCCCGCCGCGGTCGAAGTGCAGCATCGCCTTGGCGCGCCGCCACCCGTTGGGCGCGACCCGCGCGCCCGCCAGGGCCGCCCACACGTGCTGCTCGCCGTAGTCCAGATGCTCGACGGCGATCCGCCACAGCTCGCGCTCGAAGACCTCGGCGCGGCGCTCCGGGTCCGGCGTCACAGGCAGCACGCGCCGCTCGACCCGCACCCGGCGCCCGCGCCCGCGACGCACCGGTCCGACCACGATCGCGCCGCCGCGGTAGACGTCGCGATCAAGCAGCGAGTGCAGCGTCACCACGGGGTCGTCGTGCTTGGTCGCCGGGTGCACGAAGTCGACCACGATCCCCGCCTCCTTGCCGGGGTGCCGGCGCGTGACGCGGCCGACCCGCTGCTGGTAGATGCGCTTGGACGCCGTGGGCGCCAGGTGCATGCAGACGGTCGCGCGCGGGCTGTTCCAGCCCTCGGCCAGCAGCTGCGCGTTGACCAGCACGTCCACCTTGCCCGACTCGTAGTCGGCCAGCACCCGGGCAAGCTCGCGCTTGGGCGTCTCGCCGGACACCGCCTTGGCGTTGATGCCGATGTCTCGGAACGCCTGCGCGACGTTGTAGGCGTGGCGCACGCCCGCCGCGTAGACGACCCCCGGCACGCCCTTGAAGCGGGTGTTGTAGAGGTCCGCGATCGCCATGTTGAACGGCGTCTGGTCCAGCAGCTCGGCGAGCATCTCCTGGTCGAACTCGGTGTCGACCTCGCCCCGGCGCAGGGGCACCTTGGCGATCGTGCGCACTCCCGGGCCCGGCGGGATTCGGATGCAGCGAAGTGGCGCTATGACCCCCCGCCGCGCGGCCTGAGCGAGGTCGAAGCGGCTGGTCTGGGTGGGGAACAGGTCGGTGACGTGCCTTGCGATCAGCGCGCCGGTCGCCGTCATCCCGATGAAGATCGGCCCCGACCAGGCGCGGATCGCCGCCGAGGTCTTCTCGCCCAGTGCGGTGTGCGCCTCGTCGCAGATCACGATCGCGTAGGCGTCTGAGATCCGGCCGGCGTTGCGCACGAACCACTGGTAGGTCTCGACCGTCACCGGCCCGTTGGCGGCGTCCTCGCCGTCGAGCAGCGGCGGGCAGATGCGATCCGCGTAGCCGCGGTCGCGCAGCTCGCCGTTGAACTGGTCCACGAGGTTTCGCCGGTGGGTGAGGATCAGCACCCCGCCGGTGCGCGACGCCTCCACGAAGCCGAGCGCGGCGACGGTCTTGCCCGCGCCCGTCGCGTGCTCGAACCAGAACCGACGCGCTGCGTTTGGATCCTCGGGCTGCTCGGGCAGCTGGGCGTCCTCGTCGTCATCCTGCTCGCGCCAGTCCTGGGGCTCCTCGTCCTCCTCGTCCTCGTCCTCGTCCTCATCCTCCTCGTCGTCGAGGTCGCCGTTGCCGTCGAGGTCGCCGTTGCCGTCAAGGTCGTTGCCGTCTCCGTCGAGGCCGGGGTCGGCTTCGAGCTCGGCCCCCGCCGTCTCGCCCTCCCCGGCGCCGTCCGGTTGGCTTTCGGCCAGGAGCGCGGTCAGCGTGCCCGACAGCGCGTCGACCTGATGGGCCGACAGGACGGTCCCGTCTGCGAGATGGGGCTCCTCCTCGGACAGCAGGCGCTCGAGGCCCAAAAGCAGCGAGAACCGTCGTCGCCACTGCACCGAGGGCACCCTGCGGCCCTCCTGGACCTCGATCAGCGCGGCGTCCAGCGCGCGCCTGCGCGCGGATCCGGGCGCGAGCGCGTCCTCGAGCGTCTCGCCCTCGTAGACGAAGCGCTCGCGCGTCAGCAGCTCGGCGCGTGCGATCGCCTCAGGGCTCGGAAACGGGGCTTTGGCACCCATCGATGGTTGGAGATGGAGAGTCGAATCAGCGAGCCGCGAGGCCGGGCGTGCGGCTTGCGCCGTTCACGGCGCTGTGACCGGACAACGGCGAGGTGTTCCTCAGAAGCGTCCCCGGCCTGCCGGCTCCAGGGCTAAGCATATTCAAGCAGATCGCCCCGACGCCGCCTTCTGTCAAGCTTGGCGCGTGAGCGGTCGCAGCAGATCGAGGCTGCTGCTGTCACTGGCGCTTGTGGCGCTGGTGGTGCTCGTTGGGCTGCTGCGCCACGCGGCCGGCCCGCAGAGCGCCGAGCCGTCGAGGGCCGCGATCGCGGCCGCGTTCGCCGGCTCCCCGCCGGCGCTCGCGGCCCTGCATTCGCGCGGCGGCCGGCTGCTGTCCGGCGGGCTGCGCGGCTTCGATGCCCAGCTGCTGGCGTTGCGCGGACAGCCGGTGGTGGTGGCTCTGTGGGCGTCCTGGTGCGCGGCCTGCCGGCGTGAGCTGCCGACCCTGCAGCGGGTGTCGGTCGCCGACGGCCGGCGGGTGGCGTTCCTGGGCGTTGACGTGCGAGACCCGCCGCCGGCCGGCGCCGACCTGCTGCGCAGCTTCCCGGTCAGCTACCCGAGCTGGCTTGACCCGAGCGGGAAGATCTCGCGTTCGCTGACCTCCGCCGACGCATACCCGCAGACGGTGTTCATCGACCGGCACGGGTCCGTCGTGGACGACCACCTCGGCACGTGGGCGACAGCCGCGGCGCTGCAGCGCGCCGTCGTGGCCCACCTCCTGGGATGACCGAGCCCCGCTCGGAGCCCTCCGAGCCCCGGCCGGAGGATCGCGAGCCGCGGCCGGAGGATCGCGAGCCCCGCCCGGAGCTGGCGGCCGCGCCCGGGGGCGCGGTCGCTGAGCAGCCAGGCACGGCCCCATGGGAGGTGCGCCCCGTGCGCGACCCTCGGGAGCTTCAGGCGGCCGTCGCGCTGCGCCACGAGGTGTTCTGCGTGGAGCAGGGCGTCCCCGCCCACGAGGAGCTCGACGGCCACGACGCCCAGGGCCTTCACCTGGTGGCTGTGCGCGAGGGGGAGGTGCTGGCGACCTGCAGGCTGCTGTTCGTCGGCCCCACAGTTCAGTTCAGCCGGCTGGCGGTGCGGCGCTCGGAGCGCCGGCGCGGGATCGCGACGGCGCTTCTGCGCGAGGCCGACGAGCGCGCGCGCGCCGGCGGAGCGCGGCGGATCGTGCTCCACGCCCAGACCTACGCGCGAGCGCTTTATGAGGCGGCGGGTTACCGGGCACGCGGCCGCGCGTTCGTGGAGGCCGGGATCGAGCACATCGCGATGGAGAAGGTGCTGGACTGAGCCCGTGACCGGGACGGTGTCAGGCGAAGCCGCGCGCCGCCGCGGTGTAGCTTGCCGGGGGTGCCCGAGATCCGGATCGACCCGCTCACCGGCCACCGGGCGGTGATCGCCGGATCGGCCGACGGCGCCCCGCCGCTGCTCGACGCCGACTCGCCCGACCCGCCGGCCACCGCCTACCCGGACCTGTTCTGGAGCGGCGCGGCGCATGGAGCCCAGGAGCCGATCGAGATCCCCGGGGGGCCGGTCCGCTCGCTGGCCGAGCTGGATGATGAGGCGATCGAGGCCGCCGCCGAGCGCTGGCGGGAGCGGATGCGCGCTCACGCCGGCGCCGCGTGCCTGCATCTCGCCGTCGACCAGGGGGACGGCCCGGCCAGCGCCCAGCTGTTCGCGCTGCCGTTCGTCCCCGCCGCGATCGCGCGCGAGCGCGAGCGCTTCGGCGCCTACGCGACGCGCACGATGGGCGCGAACCTGCTCGGCGATCTCGTCCAGCACGAGGTGCGCCTGCGAGAGAGGATCGTCGCGATCGACCGGGAGGCCGTGCTGATGGCGCCGTTCGGCAGCCGGGTCCCCTACCAGCTGTTGCTGGCGCCGCGGGTTCCGCGGATGCGCTTTGAGGATCCAGGCCCCACCGGCGCCCGGCTGCTGCGCGACGGCCTGGCCCGCTTGGGGCGGTTGCTGGGCGAGCACCCGCCGCTCAGCCTGTGGGTGCGCACCGCGCCCGGCGGCGCCGAGCACTTCTGCTGGCGGATCGACGTCCTGCCGCGGCTCGACCGGGCGGGGGCGGCGGGCTCTGGGTTTGAGCTGGGCACCGGGGTCGGGGCAAACCCGATCGCGCCAGAGGTTGCCGCCGCGCGGCTGCGGGAGGCGTGAGCTGCGCGCGCTCGTGCAGCGTGTGAGCCGCGCGTCGGTGCAGGCCGACGGCTCGCTGGTGGCGCAGATCGGCGCCGGGCTGCTCGTGCTGCTCGGCGTGGCGCGCACAGACACCGAGGCCGACGTCCGCTGGCTGGCGGCCAAGGTCCGCGCGCTCCGGATCTTCGAGGACGAGCGGGGGCGCATGAACGAGCCGCTCGGCGATCGCGAGCTTCTGTGCGTGAGCCAGTTCACGCTCTACGGCGACGTGCAGCGCGGGAACCGGCCGAGCTGGGTCGGCGCCGCGCCGCCCGAGCTGGCCGAGCCGCTGTATGAGCGCTTCTGCGAGCTCACCGCAGCCAGGCGCGGCGTGTTTGGAGCCCGGATGCGGGTGTCGCTGGTCAACGACGGGCCGGTGACGCTGCTGCTGGAGTCGCCCTCCGCGGCTGGCCGCTGATCGTCTGGCCCGGCGGCGTGCCGTCGGCTCCGGTGGGCTGACGGGAGCCCTGGCGCGGCGGTCCGCCCTGGGGCTTGGCGCCCGGATGAACCAGCCGGCCGCTCTCCGGGTGAGCACTCAGCCGGCCTCTGTGGATCAGCCTGCCCCTGTGGATCAGCCGGCCTCTCTGGATCAGCCGGCCGCGCTCCGGATCGGCACCCCATCATCGGTGTGCCGTATCGCCGATCTGCGCAAACGCGGCCGTGTCATTTGCGATCACGCCGTTGACCCCGAGCGCCGCGAGCCGGCGAGCGCGGTCGGGGTCGTCGACCGTCCACGCGTAGAGCTCGCCGCCGTGCGCTTGCACCGCGGCCACCAGCGCCGGGGTGACCGTGGCCCAGTGGGCCATGATCGCGTCGGCCAGTCCGGAGCGCACGGCGGCGGCCGCCCGGCGTGGAAGCGTGCGCCTGAGCGCGGCCAGCCCCACGAGCGCCAGCGGACGCGTCGCCGGGTGGGAGAGGTGGTCCCGTCGCGCGCGGGGGACCGACAGTCCGAGCCGCAGTTCAGGCTGCGCCGACCGCAGCACCCGCAGGCTCGAGGTGTGCATGCTTGAGAACAGCGAGCGGCCAACGAGCCCGCACTCGCGCACGGCCTCAAGCGCCTCAAGCTCAAAGCCCGTCGCCTTGAGGTCGATGTCCAGCTCTAGGCGCTCGGGGAGCTGGTCTCGCAGCGCCGACAGCGCGTCGACGAAGCTCAGCGCGCCCGGGTGCGTCAGGTCCTGCGCGTCGTGAGCGACCAGCAGGCGCCCGTCGGCGGCCAGCACGTCGAGCTCCACCATCTCCCAGCGACCGGCATCTAGCCGGTCGGCCAGGGCGGCGAGGTCGTCCCCTGGGCGCACGGCCGCGTGGCGCACCCGTCGCAGCGACCGGGTCGGTGCCGCCGCTCGGCTGTTTTGGTCCGCGGCTCGACCGGGCGCGTCCGCCGCTCGGCTGTTTTGGTCGGCGGCTCGGCTGGGCGCGTCCGCGGCTCGGCTGGTCGGGTCAGCCGCGGCATCGGTGCCCGGCGCGACCCTGTCTTGCGGTGCCATCGGCCCAAGTATGCGGCGCGGGCAGGGCCCAGGCTGCCGGCCACCGCCCACCTGGGCGACGAACCTGGCCGCTGAGGGCACATCTGTCGCCCAGGGCGCCGTGGCCGCGAACCGCGATCCTCAAGCCCGGCCGGAGCCGGCTCGCCTCGACCCCGGCCAATGCCGGCTCGCCTTGACCCCGGCCAATGCCGGCTCGCCTCGACCCCGGCCGATGCCGGCGAGCCTCTGGCCGTGGCGAGCACGTCGAGCCGTTTGGCCGGGCCGATCACCATCGGCGGCCTGCCGACATCCGGCCGCGCCCGCCTGTGGCAAGAGTGCCACGATCGTCGCAGGTCGGTGCCAGTCCGCGCGCCAGCGCCCCATGGCGGCGCCGATCGGCTCTACGGTCGGCGCATGTCGTCCCACGCGCCGCTCAATCACCGAAGGGCGCTTGCGCTCATGCGCTCCGCCGGCTTCACGGTGAAGCGCCAGACCCGCCACGGAACCCTGGTCGTCAGGGGAGGCCGTCGCGCGGTCCTGCCACGGCACGGCGGTCGCGACTACCCGCCGGGCCTGACGCACGCGATCATCAAGCACGTCCAAGGAGAGAGCCAGCCATGGAGCTTCAGGTCGTTGTCCGCGAGGAGCATGGGGTCCTCTGGTCGGAGGTCCCAGAGCTCCCGGGATGCTTCGCCTCCGGCGCAACGCTGAGCGAGCTCCGCGATGCGCTGGCCGAGGCGATCGGCCTGTACCTGTGGGACCTGCCCGCCCAGCTCGATGGCGAGCTGAGCGGGACCGGCAGGCACACGATCACGGTCCGGCCGGTTGCGGCCTGGCCGGGGGCGCAAGCGGGCGGCCCTGCCGGCTGAGCCGGACCTTAGGCTCACCACTCGAGCACGGCCGCCGGCGCCGACGGCGGCGGCTTGTCAGCATCGGCGCCGGTCGTTGCCGGCCCCGGCGGCCGCGGCCGGCGCGTTACGGTGCGCCCGTGCGCGACTACTACGAGCGGCTGTGGGCGCGGCTACCCGACGACCTCGATCCCCCGGACCTGGAGCTGCGCGCGCGCTTTGCGCTTAAGCGGATCGCCGCGGGCGAGCGCGTGCTCGATCTGGGCTGTGGCGAGGGCGAGCTGGCGGCGCGGATCGCGCAAGCCGGCGCGCAGGTGACCGCCGCCGACGTGGCGGAGGCTGCCCTGGCCCGGGCCCGCAGGCGCCATCCGCAGCTGCGGCTGGAGCTGGTAGCCATCGACGGGCCGCTCCCGTTCGGCGACGGCGCGTTCGACGTCGTGTGGGCCAGCGAGGTGATCGAGCACGTGGCGGACACCGAACGATGGCTGTCGGAGGCGCGCCGGGTGCTGGCGGCGGGTGGGCGCCTGCTTTTGACGACGCCAAGCCACGGTCGCCTGCGGGTGGCGATCGGCGGCATGGAGCGCTTCAGCGAGCCGCTGGGCGATCACCTGCACCTCTACACCGCCCGCTCGCTGCGCCGCGTGCTCTGCGAGCTTGACTTCGCCGAGGTCCGGGTTCGCAGCGCCGCCGGGCCGCCGCTCGCGCGCCGGCTCCTGTTGGCTGAGGCGGTGAGGCCCGCGCTCGCCGCCGGGGATGGCCGCTCAACCTAGTCGCCCGGGCGGTTGCGGCCCGGGCCTCTGCTCCGGGCGGTCGCGGCCCGGGCCTCTTGTCCCGGGCGGTTGCGCCCCCGGCTCTTGCACGGGGCGCTCAGGCCTCCCGGCCGCCGACCGCGTCGACCACCTCGGCCAGCGCGGCGGCGCTGTGGCCGGAGACGAACGCGTCGCAGAACGGCAGCGCCGCAGCCATCCCGCCGCTCAGCGGCTCAAAGCGCGGCGCGGCCCGGCGCGGGTTCACCCACACGATCCGGTGGGCGAGCCGCGAAAGGCGGCCCATCTCGCGCGCGACGAGCGCCGGGTCGCCGCGCTCCCACCCGTCGGAGATGATCAGCACGACCGCGCCGCGGGCCATCCCCCGGCGGCCATGGTCGTCGTTGAAGCGCCGAAGCGCCTCGCCCAGGCGGGTGCCGCCGGACCAGTCGCGCACGGCCTCCGCGGCCCGCGCCAGCGCTGCGTCGGCGTCGCGCCGGCTCAGCGCCCGCGTGACCCGCGTCAGCCGTGTCGCGAACACGAACGCCTCGGCCCCGGCGCCGGCCACGGCCGCGTGCAGCAGCTGCAGATAGGCGCGCGTGTAGGGCTCCATCGACCCCGACACGTCGCAGAGGGCGACCAGCCGCCGCGGTCGCCGGACGCGCCGGCGGCGGACCGCCCGGGCTGGATCGCCGCCGGTCCGCACCCCGGCGCGCAGCGTCGCGCGGACGTCGACGCGCCCACGGCGGCGGTCGCGGCGGCGCCGACGGCTCGGACGCGGCGGCGGCGCGAGCGACAGCGCGTGCATCAACTGCCGCAGCGCCGCCAGCTCGCCGGGATCAAGCTCAGCGAAGTCACGCTCTCCGAGCCGCTCGAGCGAGCTCGCGGACGCCAGCGCCAGCTCGCGTCGCGCCAGCGATGGATCCTCCGGACCGTCGAGGGTTGCCTGCGCGCCGCCGCCCGCCGGCGGGCGGCGCTGGGGCTGCGACTGCGGCGCGAGGGTGCCCGGCGACCGCGTGAGCCCTGGGCGCCGCGCGGCCGGCTCGGGCCGATCGCCCCGGAAGGCGGCCGGGTCTTGCAGGCCGCCGAAGATCGCGCCGAACACGCGATCGAACTCGCTCAGCTGATCGAGGCCGGAGACCAGCGCGGCCCGGGCGGTCCAGTAGAGCTGCGTGCGCGTCCGTGGCCTGCGCAGCGCCAGCGCGCGAGCGAAGGCGGCGGAGCGCTCGGGGGTGACCGGGACCCCCGCCTGGCGAAGCGCCCGGCCAAACGCGGCCGCCAGCGCGGGCACGTCGATCGTCCCGGGCTCGCCGCTGGGGATCTGCGCATCCGCGGCCTTGCGGTGGCCGCCCACGCCGAGGTCATCCATCGCGCCCGGCCACGAGCGCGCCGAGGCCCTGCGCGCGCACCAGCTCCTGGTCCTCCCGGTACTTGAGCACCGATCCCAGCGTGAGCTCGGCGCTGGCTGCGTCAAGCCGTGAAGCGCCGAGCAACCGAAGCGCCGCGACCCAGTCGATCGCCTCGGCGATCCCGGGCGGCTTCTGCACGTCGCCGGCGCGCAGCCGCCGCAGCGCGGTGGTGACGTCGAGCACCAGCTCCCGCTCCGCGTCCGGCACCCGGCGCCGGACGATCTCCACCTCGCGCTCCGGCTGCGGATAGTCGATCCAGTGGTACAGGCAGCGGCGCTTGAGCGCGTCGTGCAGGTCGCGCGTGCGGTTGGAGGTCGCGATCACGATCGGGGGCTGCGCTGCCGCGATCGTGCCGAGCTCCGGGATCGTGATCGCCGCCTCGCCCAGCAGCTCAAGCAGCAAAGCTTCGAAGTCGTCGTCGGCGCGATCCAGCTCATCGATCAGCAGCACCGCCGGCAACGGGCCCGGGTGCTCAAGCGCGGCGAGCAGCGGCCGGGCGATCAGGTACTCACGGGAGAACAGCTCGCGCTCCTCGGGCGTTCCGCGCCCGGCCTCGGCCAGGCGGATGCGCAACAGCTGACGCGGGTAGTTCCACTCATACAGCGCCTCCGTCGCGTCGATCCCCTCATAGCACTGCAGGCGGATCAGCGGGGTTCCCAGGGCGGTCGCCAGCGCCTTGGCTGCCTCGGTCTTGCCCACGCCGGCCTCGCCCTCGAGCAGCAGCGGCTGGGGCAGTCGCCCCGCCAGGAACATTGCGGTCGCCAGGCCCTCGTCCGCCAGGTAGCCGACCTCGTCCAGCCGCCGTGCGAGCGTCTCCGGGTCGGGGAGCAGCGCCGCCAGCGCCTGGTCGCTACGCCCGTGCGCCATGGCGCTCGGCGTACGCGTCGCGACAGCCTTCGCAGCAGAAGTGCTCGCGCCCGTGCTCGGTGTCGATATGCGGGGTGCGCTCGTCGACTACCACCTGCATACCGCAGACGGGATCGCGAGCGCTCCGCACAGCGCTGGCGCCCGCATGCGCAGTCGCGCCGCTCGGCGCTGACCGCGCCGTCCCGCCCGGCGCCGCCCGCGCGGCCCGGCGCTGCACCGCCCTCACGGCCCCGCTCGGCGCCGCGTGCGTCACCCCGCCCGGCACCGGTGCGCGCAGGTCGCCGATCAGCTCGGCGAGGATCGAGATCGCGACCTCGCCCGGCGTGCGCGCACCCAGGTCAAGGCCGGCCGGGGTGCGCAGCCGGGCGCGCAGCTGCTCGGGTACGCGCAGCGAGGCGCGCACCGCCTCGCCCCGCACGCGGCTCGCGACAAGCGCCACGTATGGCACGCCTGCCTCAAGCGCCGCCTCGAGCGCGCGCCGCTCGTCGGCGCCGTGGGCTGCGACCACCAGCGCGGCCGCGTCCGCGGGCGGGCCGTCCACCTGCGAGTCGGCGACGTCGAAGCCGGCCGCGCCGGCCACCGTGCGCAGCGCGCGGGCGATCGGCGCGTCGCCGAGCACCGCCACCAGCGGCGCGGGCAGCCGCGGCTCCAGGAACAGCTCCAGCGAGCCGCCGCTCAGGCAGGGGTTGTGCTCGACTGCGACGGTGGCGTCCGGGGCGCCGCCGCCGGCCAGCTCGTCGATGGCCTCGCGGCCGTCCGGCTCGTCGATGGCCTCGCGGCCGTCCGGCTCGCCGATGGCCCCGTGGCCAGCCGGCTCGCCGATGGCCCCGTGGCCGGCCGGCTCGTCCGGGGCCAAGCGCTCCTGCTCGCCGGGCACGGGTGGACGTGGCGCCCGCCGATCCCCGCCGCCGGGTGGACGTGGCGCCTGCCGATCCCTGTCGCCGGGTGGGCCCGGGTGCGGCCGATCTCCGCCGCCGGCGACGATCCGCAGCAACAGCGGCTCGCCGGTCTCAAGCGCCCGCAGAGCGTGCAGGCGCACCGACTCGCGCGCGCACGCGCCGCCGACGAACCCCTCGATCGTGCCGTCGGCCAGCACAAGCGCCCGGTCTCCGGGGTGCACGCTCGCCGGGCGCCGGACGCGCAGCACCGTCGCGGTCACGAACGGGCGTCGCGCGGCGGCCAGCTCCGCCGCCAGCTCCATCTGACGGCGGTCGATCACTGCGGCGGGGCGGGCCGGCCCTGCATCGCCTCCCATACCCGCGACGGGTTGCAGGGCATGTCCATGTGACGCACGCCGTGGGGGGCGAGCGCGTCGCAGATGGCGTTGACGATCGCCGGCGGCGAGCCGACGGTCGCCGACTCGCCGATCCCCTTGGCGCCGATCGGATGGTGCGGCGAGGGGGTGACCGTGTAGTCGGTCTCCCAGTCGGGCACCTCCAGCGCGGTGGGGATCAGGTAGTCCATCAGCGAGCCGTTGAGGCAGTTGCCCTCCTCGTCGAAGGCGATCACCTCCATCAGCGCCATGCCGACCCCGTCGGTCAGGCCGCCGTGCACCTGGCCCTCGATGATCATCGGGTTGATCCTGGTGCCGCAGTCGTCGACGGCGACGAACCGGCGCACGCGCACCTTGGCGGTCTGCGGGTCGATGTCGACCACGCAGATGTAGGCCCCGAACGGGAAGGTCAGGTTGGGCGGGTCGTAGGTCGTCTCTGCCTCGAGCGCAGGCTCCACCCCCTCGGGCAGCGTGACCGTGCCGTGCGCGGCCATCGCGATCTCCTGGATGCTGGCGCCCATGGTCGGATCGCCCTTGACGAAGAACCGCCCCTTCTCCCACTCCAGGTCATCCGGCGAGACCTCGAGCATCGCCGAGGCGATCAGCCTCGCCTTGTCACGGATCTTGCGAGCCACGAGCGCGGTCGCGGCGCCTGACACCGGCGTGGAGCGCGACCCGTATGTTCCCAGGCCGTAGGGCGTCAGCTCGGTATCGCCGTGGACGACCTCGATGTCGGCGACCGGTATTCCGAGCTCCTCGGCCACGATCTGGGCGAACGTGGTCTCATGGCCCTGGCCCTGCGTCTGGACGCTGAGGGCCAGCTGCGCCTTGCCGGTGGGATGGATGCGCAGCGCCGCCCCGTCGCTCATCCCCAGCCCCAGGATGTCCATGTGCCGGCGCGGGCCGGCGCCGACGCACTCGGTGAAGAACGAGACGCCGATGCCCATCAGCTCCCCGCGTGCGCGGCGCTCAGCCTGCTCGGCGCGCAGCTGCTCGTAGCCGATCAGCGCCATCGCCTTGCGCAGCGCGGTCGGATAATCGCCTGAGTCGTAGACCCAGCCGGTCTTGCAGGCGTAGGGGAACTGCTCGGGCGCAAGCAGGTTGCGCAGACGCAGCTCGGCCGGGTCGATGCCCAGCTCGCCGGCCAGGCGGTCGACCATCCGCTCCACCAGGTACACGGCCTCGGTGACACGGAACGAGCAGGCGTATGCCACCCCACCCGGCGCCTTGTTGGTGTACACGCCGGTGACCTTGCAGTGCGCGGCCTCGAGGTCGTATGAGCCGGTGAACACGCTGAAGAAGCCGGCCGGGTACTTGGTCGGCTGCGCGGTGGCGTTGAACGCGCCGTGGTCGGCGATCACGTTGACGCGGATCGCGAGGATCCTCCCGTCCCGGTTTGCCGCGATCTCGCCGTGCATCACGTAGTCGCGGGCAAAGCCGGTAGACATCAGGTTCTCCGAGCGATCCTCCATCCACTTCACCGGGCGCCCAGTGACGATCGAGCCGACGACCGCGCACACGTAGCCCGGGTAGACGGGCACCTTGTTGCCGAAGCCGCCGCCGATGTCCGGCGAGATGACCCTCACGCGGTGCTCGGGCAGCCCGGCGACCAGCGCGTAGGCGGTGCGGTGCACGTGCGGCGCCTGGGTGGTGCACCACAGCGTCAGCCGTCCGTTGACACGGTCATAGTCGGCCAGCGCGCCGCAGGTCTCCATCGGCGCCGGGTGCGAGCGCGGATAGAGCATGTCCTGCTCGACCACCACCTCAGCGCGCGCGAACACCTCCTCCGTCGCCTGAGCGTCCCCGGACTCCCAGTCGAAGATGTGGTTGTCGGTCTGACCCTCCTTGTCGTCGCGGATCACGGGCGCGTCGGGGTCGAGCGCCCTGCGCGCGTTGACGACCACGGGCAGCGGGTCGTACTCGACGTCGATCAGCTCGAGCGCGTCCCTGGCTGCGTAGCGATCCTCGGCGATCACGAACGCGACCTCCTGGCCCTGGAAGCGGACCTTGTCGGTGGCCAGGACCGCCTGCGTGTCGTAGGAGAGCGTCGGCATCCAGGCGAGGTTCTGCGCCTCCAGGTCGCGTCCTGTGATGACGGCTACCACCTTGGGGTGCGCGAGCGCGCGCGAGCTGTCGATCGAGACGATCCTCGCGTGCGCCAGGGGGCTTCGCAGGATCGCGCCGTGCAGCATCCCCGGCAGCTTGATGTCGTCCACGTAGCGGCCCTGACCGCGGATGAAGCGCGCGTCCTCGACGCGCTTGTGGCGGCCGAAGCCGACGGGCGGCTGCTCGGTCGTGGTGGCCATCAGACGCTCACCTCCTGGGCGCTGGACGAGTCGGAGTGCTCCGCCGCCCAGCGGATCGAGCGGACGATCGTGGCATAGCCGGTGCAGCGGCAGATCTGGCCGGAGATCGCCTCGCGGATCTCCTCGTCGGTCGGGTTGGGGTTGCGGTCAAGCAGCGCGCGGGCCGTGAGCATCATGCCCGGGGTGCAGAACCCGCACTGCAGGCCGTGGCACTCGTGAAAGCCCTGCTGGACGGGGTCGAGCTGGCCGTCGCGCTCAAGGCCCTCGACGGTGGTGATCCTGTGCCCCGCGGCGGTGGCGGCCAGCACCGTGCACGACTTGACCGGCTCGGAGTCCATCAGCACCACGCAGGTGCCGCAGTTGGAGGTGTCGCAGCCCCAGTGGGTGCCGGTCAGGTCGAGCTCGTCGCGCAGGAAGTGCACCAGCAGCAGTCGCGGCTCGATCTCACGCGTGTGATCGACGCCGTTGACGTTGACGGTCACCTGCATGTCATGCCTCCTCCTGTAGCGCTCGTGACAGTGCGCGCCGCAGTGCTCGCACCGTCAGCACCTCGGCCAGATGGCGCTTGTACTCGGCGCTGCCGCGCTGGTCTGAGACCGGCGAGCAGGACTCGGCCGCCAGGCGCCCGGCGGCCGCCAGCAGCTCGTCGGACGGCCGTCGGCCGGTGAGCTCCGCCTCGGCGCGCGAGCAGCGCACGCCGGCGCCGACGGCCGACAGCGAGATCCCGGCGGCGGCGATGGTGCCGCCCTCGAGCGTGAGCGACGCGCCGGCGGCGACGATCGCCCAGTCCCCGACGCGCCGCTCCACCTTCTCGTAGGCGCTGCCGGAGTGCTCGGCGGGCGCGATCCGCACCTCGACGAGCATCTCGTCGTGGCCGACGGCGGTCTGGTAGGGACCGCGGTGGAACTCCTGCATCGTCAGCGACCGCTCGCCCTGCGCGCCGCGGACCACCAGCCGGGCGTCGACGGCTGCGCACACGGCCGACAGGTCCTCGGCCGGGTCTGCCTGGCACAGCGCGCCGCCGATCGTGCCGCGGTTTCGGACCACCGGATCGGCGATCACCCGCTCGGCGTCGGTGAAGATCGGCAGCCGCCGGGCCAAGAGCTCGGACTCCAGTAGCTCGCGGTGGCGGGTCATCGCGCCGATGCGCACCTCGCCATCCTGCTCGCGCACGTAGCCAAGCTCGGAGTGCAGCCCGTCGATGTCGATCAGGTGCTCGGGCGCCGCCAGGCGCAGCTTCATCATCGGCAGCAGCGAGTGCCCGCCCGCCAGAAGCCGTGCCTCCGGGCCCAGGCGGGCCAGCAGCTCCAGTGCCTCCTCGACGCTGCTCGCTCGAGCGTACTCAAACGGGGCCGGAACCTGCAATGCGCCCTCCCTCTGTGGTCGGATCTGTCCGCCTGCCACGATCGCGCTGTTATCGTCGGCCCACAAGCCGACCTAAGCGATCGCTTAGGGTGGATCCGGTTGACGCTCGCGCAGCTTCACTCGTTCGTGCTGGTGGCGCGCCTGGGCTCGGTCAAGGCGGCCGCCGCCGAGCTGGCGGTCACCGAGGCGGCGGTGTCGGTGTCGGTGGCCGCGCTGCGCCGGGAGCTGGGCGACGAGCTGTTCGTGCGCGGCGGACGGGGGATCGTGCTGACGCCCGGTGGGCGCCGGCTGGCCGCGCTGGCGGCCGAGATCCTGGCGCTGGCCGAGCAGGCCCGGCGCTCGGTCGGCGACGGCCAGGGCCAGCTGCGCATCGGGGCCACCGGCCTCGTCGGCGAGTACATCGGCCCTCTGATCGCCGCCTTCATCGAGCGTGATCCCCGGCTCGAGGTGGAGGTGCAGGAGGCCGCGGGCGAGCGGCTGGGGGAGCTGCTGGAGCAGCGGCGAATCGATGTTGCGCTGGGCCCGGCGCCCGGCGGCAGGCGCGCCGAGCGGATCGCCGCCGTCCCGTTCCTGCGCTGCCGGATGATCGTGGTCGCCTCCGCGCGCCACCCGCTGGCTGGGCGCCCTCAGATCCCGGTGGCCGCTCTGGCGCGCCAGCGGTGGCTGGTCGGCCCCGGCCCGCTGGATCCCACCACCGCCGAGGGGCTGCTGCTGGCGCGCGCGCATACGGCGCCGGCGCAGGTCCGCTACTTCACAAGCCATGCGGCGGCGCTGGGCGCCGCCGCGGCCGGCGAGGGGGTGGCGCTGAGCCCCGCGCACGCGGTGCTCGAGCCGCTGCGCCGCCGGGCGCTCGTCAGGCTGGATGTGGCGGGCACGCCGATGGTGGAGCTGTGGCACGCCAGCACCCTGGGCGTCGGCTATGCCGCGCCGGCGGCGCTCTCGCTGCAGCGCTTCGCAACCACGCCGGAGGCGGTCCAGGCGCTGTCCGCCGGACGCCACGGCGCCCGGCCGCCGCGCGCGCGGCCGGCCGTGCACGTGACGCTGTGGCGCTCGATCGCCCAGGAGCTCGACGCGCGCTCGCGAACCGAGCCGGCGGGCCCGCGGCCCGCCGGCCGCACGTGGCCGCCCGGCCGCGCGTCGTGACCGTCGCGTTGCGACCGGACGCGGGTGATGCGCGCGCCCGGAGCCTCAGGTGGACCGGCCCGCGCGCCCGGAGCCTCAGGTGGACCGGCCCGCGCGCCCGTGCGGGCTCGCGCGCGCGGGCGGACTCATGCGCGCGCCCGGTGCGTCCGGGGCTCAGCCCCGCACGCCGGCTCGCGCCCGCGCCAACTCCCCCGCCGCCTGCGCCGCCATCGGGTCGCCGGAGCGATCCAGCGCCAGCACGCGGGCCAGCTCTGACGCGGCCGCGCCCAGGCGACCGGCTCGCAGGTCGAAGCTGCCAAGCCACAGCCACGGCTCGGGGTTGTCGGGCTGGCGGGCGGTCGCCTCAAGCAGCTGCGCGCGCGCGGCCGCCGGGTCGTGGAGCCCCTCGTAGAGCCCGGCGAGCTCCAGCAGCGGCTGGTCTGAGAGCGGGTTGTCGGTCGCGGCGGCGCGGGCGTCGGCAAGCGCCTGCGCGTAGGAGCGCGCGCCGTAGGAGTCGGCGAGCGCCTGGGCGGAGCGAAGCGGCTCCCACATCAGCCAGCCGCCGAGCAGCGCAAGCGCGCAGATGACCGCCACGGCCCCGAGCGCCGCGGGTCGCTCGAGCAGCGCGCCGCGCCCCGCTCGCCGGCCCACCGGCCTTGGCAGCGGTCCTCTGCCGGCCAGCCAGCCGGCGCATGCGAGCGCCGGCAGCGTGACCCCCAGGAAGTACCACGTCCAGTCCAGCGCCGACTGCACGCCGAAGCAGGCCACAACCGCCGCCAGCGCCACGAGCCCGTCGCGCTCGTCCGCCCGTTCGGCGCTCGCGGCCGTCCGGACCTCAAGCTCGCCCGTCCGGATCCCGCGACCGGCAGACCCGACCTCGCGACCGGTCGTGCCGAGCTGGCCATCGGCCTTGCGGACCTCAGGCTCGGCCGACTTTCGGACCTCAGGCTCGGCCGAGCCGAGCTCGCGATCGACCGGGCTCAGCACGCGACCCGTGGCCGGCTCTGGATCCACCGTCGTGCGCCGCTTGCGCTGCCGGGCGCCCGAGCGCAGCAGAGCGCGTGAGAGCCCGAGCGACCGTGCGGCCGCCCACCCCCACGCCCACAGCAGCGCAAGCGTCAGCGCCAGCCCGATCAGGCCCAGGTCAGAGAAGGTCTGCACCAGCCAGCTGTGGGCCTGGTGGACCGTCTGCGGGCTGTCGGTGTAGCGCAGGCGAGCGATCCCGTAGGCGAGCTCACCGGCGCCCGCCACCGGGTGGTGCAGGCCGACCTCGATGCCCTCGTGCCAGTACAGCGGGCGGCTTGAGTCAAGCTGCGTGAGCCGGGCGGCGCTCAGCCCCACCGTGCTGTGGATGCTCGTGAGCCGATCAACCAGGTGGGAGACCTCGCCGGTGAGCCCGCGGCGCGAGGCGGCGAGCCCGCCGACCACGGCCAGCACGGCCAGCGCCGCGAGCGCCCGCAGCGCAAGGGCGATCCGCCGATGGGCGACCGGCGAGAGCGCGCGCCGATCGGTCTGCAGGCAGATCACCCACCCGGCGGCGAAGGTGAGCGCGAGCGCGACGGCGAGCACGGCGGCGAAGCGGTGCCCGGCCGAGACCTGGCCAAACAGCGGGACCCCGTCGCCCGTCAGGGCGTGCTCGTGCAGCGCCCAGGCGCAGATCGAAAGCGCTCCCGCCGCGCCGACGGCAAGCAGCGCCCCGGCCACGAGCCTGCGGCGCCCGAGCAGCAGGGCCACGACCAGGCCCACGGCCGCGGCGAGCGCCGCCGAGCGCGAGTAGGAGAGCACGACCGCGGTGATGTCGAGCGCCAGCGCCGCGACCGCGCCGGCGCGCAGCGCGCGCGGGCTCTGGCGGCGGGCGGCGGCCGACAGGCACGCGGGCAGGCCCATCGCGGCCGCCAGGCCGACCGCGTTCCAGTAGCCGAACGGCTCCTGCAGCCGTCCGTAGGCGTGGGCGCTCGGAGGGCTCAGCGTCGCCGGCGCCACCTTGGCCGCGAGCGCCCAGCCGCTCAGCGCGGCTGTGCCGATCGCAACCCCGCCCACCAGCGCGCGCCAGCGCTCCGGGAACGCGCGGGCCAGGGCGGCTGAGCCGGCGAACAGCGCCAGACAGCACAGCAGCTGGTCGGCGCCGTACCAGGACCAGTCCGGCGCGACCGACCAGGCGATCGACAGCCCCGCCAGCGCGGTGAAGGCGGCGAACAGCGCGACGCTCCAGACGCCCCACAGCGGGCCGCGCGCGGCCAGCGTGATCCCCGCCGCGCAGCCGCCGGCCCCGAGCGCGAGCGCCACGATCTCAGACCAGGCGAAGCCGCCGGTGACCGGCACGCTCGGGTCAGAGCCAGAGCTCGCCAGCGCGGCGACGGCGACCATCGCCGCGGCCAGCACGGCCGCGATGACGGCATCGCCGAGTGCGCCGGCGGCGCGCCGGCCCGCCGGCGCCCGGGCGCCGCTGGGGGAGGGAGGGGCCTGCGAGCGCGGCGTGGCGCTCACCGCCGGGCCTCGTGGGCACGGCGTCGCGCGGTGCCCGCGCGCGCGATCAGCATCAGCGTGTGGCCCAGCGGCGCCAGGCGCGGGCGCGAGCCCAGCTCGTCCAGCGGCGCAAGCGCGCGCTGCAGCGCGGGCGCCATCCGCCGCCAGCCGAAGCCGACGGCGTGCAGCTCGGCTTCAAGCCCGGCCGCGCGCGCGTGCGCGATCAGCCGCCGCGGCGACAGCGGCACATCGTCGGGCGTGCCGTGCAGGCGGGTCGCGACGTGCGCGGCGTTGGCGAGCGCCAGGGCGGCGCCGACGGGATGCCACAGCCCGGGCTCGATTGCGACCAGCGCGCCGCCCGGCGCCAGCAGCCGCGCGGCCTCCTCAAAGCACGGCTGTAGCGGCCCCTGGTGGGCGATGTGGTGCAGCACCAGGCGGTAGAGCACCACGTCGAAGGCGCGCCCGTCAAGCTCAAGGCGCCCGGCGTGGCCATGGATCGCCTCGTCGGCGCCGCCGAGCTCGACGGCGGCGGCCACGCAGGCCGGGTCGGCATCGACGGCCGTCAGCCTGAACGCGGGGGCGGGGAACAGGTGCCGGCCTGGGTGCCAGCCGCAGCCGACCGACAGCACCTCGCCGCCGGCCAGCGCCAGCCGCCGCGCCAGGATCGCGCGCTCGCGGCGCTCCTGGTGGCGGTAGTGGTGCTCAAGGGTCGCCGGCGAGGTCAGCCGGTCAAGCAGGTTGTCGTCTCGGTAGGGCGCCGAGCCGAGCGCAGCGCCGGCCGCCGGCAGGGGTCGCCCGCTCGTCTCGGCCGTCGTCCTCACCTCAGCCTGCGGTGGGTCGCCGGCAGGGGTCGTCCGCTCGCCTCGGCCGTGGTCCTCACGTCAGCCTGCGGTGGGTCGCGAGCGTCCGCCGCGCCTCGCCGGCGGTGATGTGCGCGCGGTCGCGCAGGAACGCCCGGCTTTCGGCGACCGCGGCCGCGTGGTCGTATGCGGAGGCGATCGGTCTGAGCCCGTGCGTGATCGCGGTGGCGTCGACGACGCCGCAGCGCCACCCGTGCTCGCGCGCCAGCGCCCCCCAGTGGGCGTCCAGCCCCCAGCCGGCCCTCAGCGGCGGGAACGGGAGCAGCACCTCAAACGTCCGGCGGTGAAGCGCCACCACCGGCCCGATCTCAACCCAGGCTGTCTCGCGCACCAGGCTCGCGGCTCGCCGGCGGGTGACGCGCCAGGCGGCGTGCGAGCGCGCCCGGTGAGCGGGCGCTGCCAGGGCGAGGTCAAAGCGCTCGGCGAGCGCCAGGAACACGTCCAGGAACCCCCGGGGCAGTCGCACGTCGTCGTCGAGCACGACAAGCCAGTCGTGGCCGGACGGGTCTGAGCGCTCCAGCAGCAAGTTGAGGTTCTCGAACTTGCCGCGGTCGCCGGCCTCGCAGCTCTCAAACGTGACCTCGTGGCGGGAGCGCAGCAGCTCGGCGCGGGCCGCGGCCAGCAGGTTGGGCCGGTCGGCGCGCTCCACCGCCAGCGTGAGAACGCGGCGGGGGGGCTGCGCCCGCGCCGCGCGGCGCAGTCGCAACGGCTCGGCCGCCACGAGCCGCGCGAGGTCGACGGCCGCGTCGGCCACCACCGCACGCACGGTGGCCCGCATGCCGGACACCTGGCCGCTCTCGCCGGACAAAAAGTCCAGCGGCGGCGCAGAGCTCTCGGACGCGAGCGCCCGGTCGGGCGGCCGGCGAGCTTGCGCGGCGGCGATCTCGCGAAGGCTTCCCGCGGCGCGGGCCCCCATCACGATCCCAAAGGCGCATCGGTGCCGGAGGGTGTGCCAGGCGCATCCCGCCAGGGTGCGCAGCTCGGTGCTCGGCGGGCGGGCCTTGCCGGAGCGCACGTCGTGTCGACGCGCCTCCCGGCCCTGGCGGTAGGCCGCCCGGGTCAGCGCAACCAGCCGCGAGTCCTCGCGGCTGCGCCGGTGCTGGATCGTCGCGCGGGCCAGGTATCGCGTCCGGGCCCCGGCCGCCGTGTGGCGACGCTGCCACTCCTCCTCGTCGCCGCGCCCGCTGAGCGTCGCGTCGAACAGCCCCACTCGCTCCAGGGCACGACGGCGGATCGCCATGTTGGCGCCCCAGACAAGCTCGGCGTCACAGTCGGCGGGCCCGAGGTCGAGGGTCGTGATCGGCGCGGGCTCACGGCCGCATCCGCGAGGCCCGCCCTCGAGGACGCCGACGATCGGACCCCCGAACACGTCGTGCTCCGGGTGGCGCTCCGCCCCCTCCAGGATCGCCGCAAGCCAGCCGTCGGGAGCCCGCACGTCGTCATCGGTGAGCACGATCAGGGACGCGGCGGCCGCCTCGATGCCGGCGTTGCGCGCGGCGTTGACGCCCCCCGGCGGCGCCGCGGCCACGAGCGTCGCCCCCTGACGCCGGGCCACCTCACGCGTCGCGCGGTCGTTGCCGTCATCGACCACGATGAGCTCCGCGCCGAGGGCGCGCGCCTGCGGCGCGATCGAACGCAGCGCGACCTCCAGGTAGGCGGAGCGCCGGCGCGTGGGGATGACGATCGAGGCTGTCGGCGTGTCCGGCAAGTGAACTGTGGTTTGCGGCGGGCGCCGCCGCGGTCCGCCGCGCTCTCCGGCGCAGAACCGGGGCGCTCTCTGCCACGAGCCCGGCGCACTGTCCGCGGCGGCCGCGCCGAGACGTTAGCGGCGGCCGGCGGCGCGCCGCGCGAGCAGCTGTCCGGCGAACGCGAGCACGAACCGCGGGTTGTAGCGAAGGTACCGCCGCCACAGCCGCCGCGGCTCCTGCGAAAGCCGGTATGCCCACTCAAGGCCGGAGCGCTGCATCCACGCGGGCGCCTGCGGGACCAGCCCGGCGTGGAAGTCGAACGCCGCGCCGACGCCGACGAGCACCGGCGCGTCCAGATGCCGGCGCATCTGCGCCATCCACTTCTCCTGCTT
Source organism: Solirubrobacteraceae bacterium (assembly GCA_035294345.1). Classification (GTDB taxonomy): domain Bacteria; phylum Actinomycetota; class Thermoleophilia; order Solirubrobacterales; family Solirubrobacteraceae; genus Palsa-465. The sequence continues at coordinate 20,884 of DATGLC010000035.1, read as the reverse complement.
GGGCACGCCGATCCCGACCCAGACGACGTCGGCCCCGGATCGGTTGATCTCGCCGATCACCGCCTCGCGCTCCTCGGCGGTCAGCTCCCGGTGCGGCGGCGAGTAGCCGCCCACGATCCGCAGCCCGGGGTGGCGCCGGCGCAGGTTGAGCGCAAGCTGCACGAGCGCGCCCTGGTCGCGGCCCCCGTAGAGGTACAGCCGCTGGCCGGAGCGGGCCGCCCGCTCGCAGCTTCTTGACATCAGCTCGGGCCCGTATACGCGGTCGCCGAGCGGGGTACCCAGCGCCCTCAGCGCCCACACGAGCGGCTGACCGTCGGGCACGTTCAGCGAGGAGGCCATCAGCGCGGTGCGAAGCTCGGGATCCTCCGCGGAGGCCATCAGCGTGTGCACGTTGCACACGCAGACGTAGCCGCGCTCGCCCGCATCCACGCAGGAGTCGATCCAGTCCAGCGCCTGCTCGTAGTCGACCAGCGAGATCGGAACGCCGACCAGGCGCGCGGTCGGAGGCTCGACGGGCGCGGATGGCAGCGGCTCGAGCGAGCGCCGGGCGGGCATCTGGATCGGTCTGGCTCCTTGTGGGGTGGGGCCGGTCATCGCGGCGATCGCGCATTTGAACGCGATCCGGCGGCGGAAGTTACGCACTTGTGCGCCCGTGCCGCGCCCGGGCGTCCGCTCCGGCTCGTCGCCCCGCGGGCGGGAGGCGACGGGCGGCTGCCCTCGCCGGCTGCCCGCGCCAATGGCGTGAGGCCCGCAGAACGCGGATAACCTGGCGCTCGCAAATGGACTGCGTGGTGACCGGCGGGGCGGGCTTCATCGGGTCAAACCTCGTCGACGCGCTGCTCGCTCGCGGCGACCGCGTGACGGTCATCGACAACCTCTCAAGCGGCCGGCGGGAGAACCTCCAGGACGCGCTCGCCCGCGGGGCGGAGCTGCACGAGCTGGACGTCCGCGACTTCCAGGCGCTGGCGCGCGCGATCGACCGGGCCGCCCCCGAGGTCGTCTTCCACCTGGCCGCCCAGATCGACGTGCGCCACTCGCTGTTGGCGCCCGCCGCCGACGCCGCGGTCAACGTGCTTGGCACGATCAACGTGCTGGAGGCCTCGCGCCGTGCGGGGGCGCGCCGGGTGGTCAACACGTCCACCGGCGGCGGCCTGTACGGCGAGGCGCAGCTTCTGCCCACGCCCGAGGACCATCCGATCGTTCCGCTGGCGCCCTACGGGCAGAGCAAGCTCGCCGCGGAGGGCTACTGCGAGCTGTTCTGCCGGCTGCACGACCTCTCGACCGTGTCGCTGCGCTACGGCAACGTCTACGGACCGCGTCAGGACGTTCACGGCGAGGCGGGCGTGGTGGCGATCTTCTGCGGCTGCCTGGCCGACGGCCGCCGGCCGACGGTGTTCGGCGACGGCCGCCAGACGCGGGACTGGGTGGAGGTCTCAGATGTCGTGCGCGCCAACCTGCTGGCCGCCGAATCGGGCATCACCGGGCCGGTGAACATCGGCCACGGCCGCGAGACCTCGGTGCTGGAGCTGATCGCGGCGCTCAACGACGTCGCCGGCGGGGAGTGCTCGCTTGAGCCCGTGTTCGCCGCGCAGCGACCGGGAGAGGTGAGGCGCAGCTGCCTCGACGTGGGCCGCGCGCGCCGGGAGCTCGGGTGGGAGCCGACGGTGTCGCTGCGGGATGGGCTTCGCACGATCCTCGCCGGCCTGGCGGCCTGAGGCAGCCCGGCGCGCGAGGTCCGGCCCGGCGCGCGAGGTCCGGCCCGGCGCGCGAGGCCCGGCCCGACGCGCGAGGCCCGCGATGGGCTTGGCCGCAGGCCCCGTTGCCCTCGAATGCGGGGCCGCTTTGCTTGCGGCCGCGGCGCTTCAGCGTCCGCGCGGTTTGGCCGATACAGGGGCCGGGTGTCATTCGCGCAACGCATCGCGCCGCCTTCGGCCGCGGGGCTCAGGCTCGCGGCGCGCCGGCTGGCGGTCGCGGGGCCGGTCCTGGTGGTCGCGCTGGCGCTGGCGCTGCTGATCGGCTCGCGGCTGGCCGACTACCACGGCGACCCGGCCGGCTTCATCCTCTTCGGCCAGCGCTTCGTGCGCTACACGCATCCGCCGGCGGCCGCGCCCGTGCTCTCCCGCTACGGCTACGACGGCCAGTTCTACTGGATCCAGGCCGGGGATCCCCTGCTGCTTGACCGCTCGACGCTCGCGGGCCTGGCGGGGTTCCCGGGCTATCACCTGCAGCGGCCGGCCTATCCGGCGCTGGCATGGCTTGTGGCGCTCGGCCGCCGGTCGGCGCTGCCGTGGGCGATGCTGGCGGTCAACGTGCTCGCCGTGCTGGGCCTGACCGCTGCGCTGGCGGTGTTCTGCGCGCGCCGCGGACGGTCGGTCTGGTGGGCGCTTGCGGCCGGCGCGCTGCCCGGGGTGCTGATGCCCGCGCTGCGCGACCTGACCGACCCGCTTGCGACCGCGACGCTTCTGTGCGGCCTGTTGGCGTGGCGCTCGCAGCGCCGCTTCGCGGCCGCGGCGCTGCTGGCCGTGTCGGTGCTGTCTCGCGAGACGGGTGCGGTCGCCGTCGCGGCCATCATGATCGAGACGGTGCTCGGCTGTGTTCGCGCTCGCGCCGACGGACCGAGGGTCCGTGCGCTGCTGCGAAGGGCGTGGCCACCGCTTCTCATCCCGACCGCCGCCTACGCCGCCTGGCAGGCGTACCTGCGGCTCGTGCCTCCGACGGTGCCCGGGGCACCCGTCCCGGCGGCTGCGGCGGCGGTCCCCACCGGCACGGCGGGCGGCCTGTGGCGACGGGTCGAACCGGTTGTGCATCTGCCCACGACGATCCTGTCGGGCTGGGAGCTGGTCGTCGTGTTGCTCGCGCTGGCGGCGATGGTGACTTCGGCCTTCCTCGCCAGGCGCTGCCGGGCGGCGGGGGTCGCCTCCCTCGGGCTCGCGGCGACGATGCTGGTGGCTCCGTTCGTGGACCAGTGGGCGCTCGCCCGCTACACGGCGCCGCTGTTCGGCGTGCTGCTGATCGCCGGGCTCGAGCAACGCTCCCGTGCCGCCACGGCGATCGCGGCGGCGGCGGGCGCCACGAGCCTGCTGCTGCCCTGGGTGATCGCCGGGATCTGAGCCACCGGCGCCGCCGCGCCGCGTGCCGTGGGCTGTGGCCTGGCGCACGCGCCTGCTGCGCGCTGTGGACCCCGGCTGTGGCCGGCGCGCTCGCCGCCGCTGCGGGCCCCGGGGTCTTGGCGCCCTCGCCGCCGCTGCGGGCCCGGGTCTTGGCGGGCTCGCTGGGCTCAGGCAGCCGGCTCGGGCACCCGCTGCGCCGCCAGCGTCCGAGCGGCGAGCGTACCCTCGAGGATCGCCTCCTCAAGGCCCCTGGGCGAGCGGCAGTCGCCGGCCGTCTGCACCGCGGGCAGGCCGCGCTCGTGCAGCTCGGTGGCGAGGGCGTCGTCGGGCACGCGGCCCAGCGACAGCGCCAGCGCGTCGGCCTTCAGCGTCCGCGTGCGCTCGGGCGCGAAGATGCTTCGCAGCCTGACCGCTCCGCCCTCGGCGCCGTCCAGCGCGAGGTAGTGCTCGATGCGCACCTCGGCGCGCGTCAGCCGCGCCAGGTACTGGTTTCGCTGGTACTGGTGCACGGTCTCGCCGGGCATGATCGCGCCGACCGCGAGCGTCACCTCGAGCCCCTCGCCGGCGAGCAGCTCCGCGCAGTCCATCGCCGCCGGGTCACCGCCCCAGTCGCAGATCAGCACGCTGCGGCCCGCGGGGCGCGCGCCGGCCAGCAGGTCCCACACCTGCATCACCTCGATGCCGTCCAGCGCCATCCGGGGCGGGGCCGGCCGCGCGCCGGTGGCGAGGATCACCAGGTCGGCGCCCAGCTCTGCGAGCTCGTCGGCGACCGCCTCGTGGCCGAGCTCGAGGCGCACGTTGGGTCGCTCGAGCAGCGACTCGTAGTTGGCCGCGAGCGCGGCCGCCTGCTCGCGGTGAGCCGGCGCGGGCGACGCAAGCGCCACCTGCCCGCCGATCCGCCGTTCGCGCTCGAGCAGCAGCACCTGGTGCCCGGCTGCGGCGGCCTCGGCCGCGGCGGCCAGACCGGCCGGACCCGCGCCCACCACCACAACGCGCGCGGGCCTGCTGGCGGTGGCCGGCGCGGGCAGCGTGCGCTCGCGTCCGGTGCGCGGGTTCTGCGCGCAGCGGATCGGCGTCTCGGCGTGGTAGTGGGCGATGCACACGTTGCAGCCGATGCAGCGCAGGATCGAGCCAAGCTCGCCGGCGCGCGCCTTGCTCGGCAGCTGCGGGTCGGTGATCAGCGCGCGGGTCATCCCGACCGCGTCGGCGACGCCGGCGGCCAGCAGCTGGTCGGCCTCGGTGGGGTCGACGATGCGGCTGGTGGCGATCAGCGGCCGGCCGAGCCGGAACGGTCCGGTGAGCGGCGCGATCAGGTTGCGCTCAAGCGGCGGAGGCGGCACGATCCCGCTGCAGCCGTCGAAGGTGGCGGAGTTGCCCACCGCCACGTGCAGGTAGTCGACCAGCGGCGCGAGCTCGGGCGCGATCGCGCGGGCCGCGGGGGAGTCGGCGCTCAGCCGAAGGCCGAGCGCGAGCCCCGGGGCGGCCGCCCGGACGGCCTCCAGGACCTCGGTGAGAAACCGGGCCGGCTGTGCGTAGCGGTCCTGGCGCAGGTTCAGCGCCGGGTCGAAGAACTGCTCGCCGAGGTAGCCATGGGCCGCGGTGACCTCGATCCCGTCCAGGCCCGCGCGCGCGGCCAGCGCCGCGCAGCGCCCGTAGGAGTCGACCAGCTCGGCCACCTCATCGGTGCGCAGCGCGCGCGGCTCGGTGTGGTAGCGAGCGCTGGGCAGCGCCGAGGAGGAGACCGCGGGGGGCCGCGGCCCGCTTGAGATCACCTCGCGCCCGCCGTGAAACAGCTGCACGAACAGAGGTGTGCCGTGGCGCTGGACGGCCGCCGCGACCCGCCGATAGCCGTCGACGATCGCCTCCAGGTAGCCGCCGAGCGTGTGCGCGGTCAGAAGGCCGCTGGGGGCAACCGCGACCGCCTCCATCACGATCAGCCCGGCGCCGCCGCGCGCCCGCGCCTCCTGGTAGGCGACGAAGTCGTCGGTCGGCAGGTGATCGTGCACCAGCGTCGTCTGGTGCGAGGTGGAGACGATCCGGCAGGGCAGCGTGACCGGGCCGATCTCAAGCGGCGAGAGCAGGTGCTCGAGCGCCCCCATCTCAGGAGCGGACGGGAGGCGCAGGTATCAGGCCCGCGAGTGCGACCACGGCGCAGATCATGTCAGCCGCCCGCCCCCCGCGCCGCCCGCCGTCCCCCGCATGGATCGTGATCTGGACGGTCGCCGCGCGGCCATCAGCCGCGCAACCGTTTGACCATCAGCGCCGCGGCCCGCTCCCCGGAGCTGATCGCGCCCGCGATCCAGCCGGGCCACTCGGGCGCGAAGTCCGAGCTCGCGAAGGCAAGGCGGCCGTGGGGCGCGTTGAGCGCGCGCAGGGTCCCGTCGCTGACCCAGCCCGGCCGCCACATCCCCCAGGCTCCGCGGGAGTACGGGTCCTTGCTCCAATCGTGGCGATCGACGGCCAGCACGCGCGCCTCGGGCATCAGGCGCTGCACGGCGGCCGAGACCGAGTCCAGGCTGTCAGGGTCACAGCCGGAGCGCTCGTGGCCGAAGGCGACCAGCAGCCGGGCCCCGTCGAGCTCGCCGGCGTCGGCCACCCACTGAAGCGGGGCGCCCCAGCCGGCGGCCACGAGCCCCTCCGGGACCCCCTCGGCGGCGATCCAGAGCTTCTGCGACCGGCAGGGCTGGCCGAGCTTGGCGGCGGCCGCGATCTGGGGCGCGGGCGCGGGGGACAGGCGGATCGCCGGCAGGGCGTTGATCGGCACGGCGATCACGGCGACCGCTGCCTGCAGGCGCGCCCCGTCGGCGTCGAGCGCGGTGACGTCGTCCTCTCCCTGGCGCAGCTCGCCGATGGCGCAGCCGGTCCTGATCTCCGCGCCGCAGGCGTCGGCCAGGCGGCCGATGAGCTCGTCGCTGCCGCCGGCCAGCTCCTGGGCGAGGCCGTCCAGCAGCGCAAAGCCGCTGTGGCCGAAGCCCGCCACATCCGCCAGGTGGCCCAGGAGTGCCTCCTCGCGGGGATCGCAGCCACCGTACATCGACGCGAACGTGCGCAGCAGGTCGCCCGTCGCGGGCGGCGGCGCCAGCCGCTCGATCCACTCGGCGGCGCTGACGTCAAGATCGGCGAGCTGCTCTCCCCCGTCGAGCGTGACGCTTGAGGGCAGCCGCCGGGATGCCGCGCCCAGCTCGAACGCTGCCCGCTCCAGCGCGCGCCCCTCTTCCAAGGGCACCGGCGCGCCGTCGCGCAGGGCCCCGCCGGTCAGCCAGCGGTGCGCGTGGGCCGGCGCGGCGGCCCGCACCGAGATCCCGTGGCGGCGAAGCGCGCGCTCCAGCGGCGGCATCTCAGAAGCGGAGAACCACGCCCCGCCCAGCTCCACCGGCGGGCCGTCGCCGGCGAAGCGCCGACGCAGCAGCCGCCCGCCGAGCCGCTCGCGCGCCTCGGCGAGGATGACCGTGAGGCCTTGTGCGCTGAGCTCCCGAGCGGCGATCAGCCCCGCCACGCCGCCGCCGATGACAAGCGCGTCTGCGGACGCGACCGTCTGAGAGGAGGCTCGACCCAGGTGCTGCTCGGAGGGCTCGCCGCCCATCTCGCCTGCCATCTTGCTGCCCATCTCGCCTGCCATCGCAGCCGGGAGCGTATGCCCTCGGCGCTGCTCGGGGTCGTCCGGCGCTCCCCCGGGTCGTTCGGCGCTCTGGGCTCTCCGGCGCTCTCAGGGTGGCCCGAGGCTCTCCGGGTCATGCGCCGGTTTCGGGGCGTGCGACCGTCTCGCGGTCGGGCGAGGGCGTCGGGATCGGGCGAGGATTTCCGGGTCGTGCGGCGGCGTCGGGATCGGGCGAGGATTTCGGGATCGTGCGGCGGCCTCGGGTCAGGCGACGCCCTTTGGCTTCACGCGCTGACCTCTCTCCTCCGAGCTGTCCCAGGGCCCGGCGCGTCGCGCGCGGACGGCAAGATTGTGCGCATGCCGGACACGGTGACCGTGGCGATCCCGACCCTCAACGCGGGACCCGAGCTCGCGCGCACGCTCGATGCCGTGCGCGCCCAGCGGCTCGAGCGCCGTGCGCTGCAGGTGCTGGTGTGCGACTCGGGGTCCAGCGACGGCACGCCGGTGCTGGCGGCCGCCCGCGGCGCCGAGGTGATCACGATCCCCGCAGAGCGCTTCTCGCACGGCGGGACGCGCAACCTGTTGATGTCGAGCGCCGCCGGCGATCACGTCGCGTTTCTCAGCCAGGACGCGGTGCCGGCCTCGGAGCACTGGCTGGAGCGGCTGCTGTCCGCCTTCGAGCTGGCGGCGGACGTGGGACTGACGTTCGGCCCCTACCTGCCGCGTGCGGAGGCGAGCCTCAGCGTGGCCCGCGAGCTCACGGACTGGTTTGCGTCGCTGTCACCGGACGGGCGCCCCAGGATCGACGTCCTGGCGCCTGGCCTGCGCGATCTGCCGCAAAGAGCGTTCATGGGACCGCTGGGGTTCTTCACCAGCGCCAACGGGTGCGTGGCCCGCGCCGCCTGGGAGCGCGTGCCGTTTCGGGACATCGCCTACGCGGAGGACCACATGCTGGCGCAGGACATGCTGCGCGCTGGCTTTGCCAAGGTGTTCGTTCCCGACGCAGCCGTGATCCACTCGCACGACTACAGCCCGTGGCAGTGGCTGCGGCGCAGCTTCGATGAGGCCAGGGCGATCCGGGAGGTGTACGGATGGCGGGTGACCGTGCGCGATGCGCTGCGCAACGTGCGGGGGCGAGCACTTGCCGACTGGCGCCGAGCGCGGTGGCCGGCGGAGCTTGTGGCGGGCGGGCATCCGCCCCAGCGGCCGGCGGAGCAGGCGCTCGGCGCGCGCGGGGCGGGACGCCCGGCGCAGGAGGCGATCGGCGCGCAGCGGCCGCCGTGGCCGCCCGAGCGCCTCGGAGGCTGGCGCCTGGAGGTCCTGGGCGCGGCCCTCATCCACCACGCGGCGCGCGGCGCGGGCGAGCTGCTCGGCGCCAACGCCGACGCGCTTCCGCGCCGGCTGGTGGCGCACCTGTCGCTGGAGCGCCGCGCTCGGTGAGCCGTGGCGGCGGCCCGGCGGAGGCTCGCGGGCCGTTGGGTACCCTCACCCAAATGCCAACGCGACCCCACGATCGCGACGGGCTGCCGATCGTCGCCGCGCGGCACGTCTCCAAGACGTTCACGGTCCCCGAAGAGCGCGTTCACACGCTCAAGGAGCGGGCGCTGCACCCCAGGCGCCGATCCCGCAGGCGGGCGTTCGTGGCGCTGGACGACGTGTCGTTCGCGGTCGCCGCGGGCGAGTTCTTCGGAATCGCCGGTCGAAACGGCAGCGGCAAGAGCACGCTTTTGAAGTGCCTGGCCGGCATCTACCGGGCGGACGGCGAGATTTGGTGCCGCGGGAGGATCTCGACCCTGATCGAGCTGGGAGTGGGCTTCAACCTGGACCTCCCGGCGCGGGACAACGTGATCATGAACGGGATCATGCTCGGCCTCACTCCGCGGGAGGCGCGCCGGCGCTTTGAGAGCGTGATGGAGTTCGCCGAGCTGCAGCAGTTCAAGGACCTCAAGCTCAAGAACTACTCCTCCGGGATGCACGTGCGTCTCGCGTTCTCGGTGGCCATCCAGGTCGACGCGGACATCCTGATGATCGACGAGGTGCTCGCGGTGGGCGACGCCGCGTTTCAGCAGAAGTGCTTCGACGTCTTCAATGAGCTGCGGGACGCGGGCAAGACGATCATCTTCGTCACCCACGACATGGGCGTGATGCAGCGCTTCTGTCACCGGGCACTGCTGCTTGAGCGCGGCCGGCCGGTCTACCTGGGTGATACGCACGAGGTCGCCGAGCGCTACCTGGAGCTCAACTTCGGCCGCGAGGCGTCGGGCGAGACGTCGAGCAGGGCCGGAGAGGGGCAGGCGCGTGTGCTGGAGGTGTGGCTGCAGGACGACTCGGGCACGCGCCTGACCAATGCCCCGCAGCACCGCCGCGTCACCCTGGGCGCCCGCATCGTGTTTCACGAGGAGGTGGTCGATCCCGCCGTGACCATGTACGTCCTCAACGAGGACCATCGGACGATCATGGTCGCGAGCACCGGGACCGACCATGAGCACAGCGGCCGCTTTGGCGCGGGCGAGCAGGTCGTGTTCTCGTTCTCGTTTGACAACGTCCTCGCGCCGGGCCGCTACTTCCCGGTGTTCGACATCTTCCGCCACGGCGTCGGCGTGGACCTGATCGATCGCTTCGGCGGCTCGTTCTCGTTCGTGGTGACCGGCCCCGGCGCGCTCGGGGGCGTTGTGGACCTGCCGGCGCAGTGCCGCATCGATCGACTCTCGTCGGCGGTCGAGGATCGCGTGCGGGTGTGAGCGGGACGGGTGCCACCACGGTCTGGTCGACCGATGAGCTTGAGCGCGTGGCGGACGCGCTCGGACGCCCCATCCCCGGGCCGGGTGCGCTCTCGGGCGATTGGCGGCGCTTCTGGCATCTGACGTTCAACGTCGCCTACATGAACTGGAAGCTGCGCTTCTTCGGATCGGCGCTCGGCTACCTGTGGCAGCTCGTTCGCCCACTGCTGCTGTTCCTGGTCCTGTACGTGTTCTTCAGCCTCGTGGCGAGGTTCGGCGCCCACGGGGGAGCATCCAACCGCTACTACAGCGTGCAGCTGCTGGTGGCGATCGTGCTGTTCACCTTCTTCTCCGAGGCGACCAGCGGCGCCGTGCGCAGCGTCGTCGCCAACGAGGCACTGGTGCGAAAGATCCAGTTCCCGCGCCTGGCCATCCCGCTGTCGGTCGTGCTGCTGGCGCTCTTCAACCTGTCGCTGAACATGATCGTCGTGATCGTGTTCGCGCTGATCGCCGGGGTCAGGCCGATGGTGACCTGGCTTGAGGCGCCGGCGATCGTGCTGCTGCTCGTGGTTCTGGCGACCGGGATCGCGCTCCTGCTCTCCTCGCTGTTCGTCTACCTGCGAGACCTGGAGCCCATCTGGGAGGTGACGTTGCAGGTGATCTTCTACGCCTCGCCGATCATCATCCCGATCGCGACCGTGCGCAAGTACCTGAGCCGCACGCTGGTGCACGTGTACATGCTCAACCCGCTGGCGGTGGTCTTCGAGCAGTTCAAGCACGCGTTCGTCACCCACGGCGCGCCCAGCGCGGCTGCGCTGATGGGCGGCACCGCGCTCTCGATCGCGATCCCCGTCGTGATCTGCCTGGCGACGCTTGGGATCGGCTTCCATGTCTTCCGGCGGATCGCGCCACGGGTCGCCGAGGACCTCTGAGCAGACCTTTGAGCGGCGGGTCGCCAAGGATCTCTGAGCGGCGGGTCGCCGAGGGCCTCTGAGCGGCGGGTCGCCGAGGACCTCTGAACACGCTCATCCGCCGGCCGGCGGCGCGCGGCGAGCCGGCTCAGAGCCGACACGCGGCTCGCTCGCTTCCAGCAGCCAACGCTCCAGCTCATCGATGCGCGCGGGCCACCTGTGGCGCTCGGCCGTGGCCAGCCCGGCGTCGGAGAGCCGCGCGCGTAGCCCGGGGTCGCGCAGCAGGCGGCTGATCGCGCCCGCCACCGCCGCGGGCGTGGGCTCAGGCATCAGGCAGTTCACCCCGTCCTGGCAGAAGTCGCGGTTGCCGTCGGCGTCGGTGCACACAACCGGGGTGCCGGCGGCCATCGCCTCCAGCACCGGCAGGCAGAAGCCCTCGTGGCGCGATGTCTGAACGAACACGGTCGCCTCGTTGAGCATGCGGTTCACCTCGCGGTCGCCGGGCGCGCTCACATACCGCGCGCGCGAGCCTTCGGCGAGCACGGCGGCGAGCAGCCGCTGGACCTCCGGCTCGCCGCGGCGCTCGTCGTCTGCGGCGCCCGCGGGCGCCTCGGTGCCGAACAGCAAAAGCTCCGGGCGCGGCTCGGGCAGCGTCTGCCACGCCCGAAGCGTCAGCCGCAGGTTCTTCAACGGGTGCGCGCGGCCGATCGCGAGGATGGCGTCCTCCCGCCGCCGCGCGTCCGAGAGCGGCCGGAACGTCTCGGCGTCCACGCCGGGGGCGATCACCTCGGCCTCGAGGCCGAGGTCCTGCAGCCTGTCCCGGTTCCAGCCGGAGGTGGTCAGGTAGCGGAACTCGGGCCGGTAGGAGTCCAGCACCTCAAAGCGGGTTCGCTCGTCGTCTGGGTAGTAGCTGGTCTCGATGTCCTGCACCAGGTACACGGGCACGCCGCGCAGCACGCTGGCGCGCCACACTGCGCTTGCGGTCTGCCACCAGGTGGCGACCTTGACCGCATCGACCAAGGCCAGCGCCGCCGCCAGCTCGTCAAGGTCGGTGAAGGTCCTGACCGGGCAGCGGAGATCAAACCAGTCCGGCGGCCCGCTGAGCGTCCACAGGGATACGTCGTGGCCGCGCGCCGCGAGGCCGTTGAGCTGCTCGAAGACGACCCGGTGGCCGCCGCCAAGCGAGCAGTCGACGGTCACGTACACGGCGCGCAGGCGCCCGTCGGGCGTGCGTGCGCTGCGCTGGTCAAACGTGGCGCGCCACCGATCCCAGAAAACCCGCTGCGAGGTGCGCTCCCGGTCCCCCATGGCGGTGCCCCGCGTCGCCGACTCGTGGTGATGCAGGCGCGCGCCGGGCTGGTAGTGGACCTCCAGGCCGGCCTCCCAGGTGCGCAGGCAGTAGTCGACGTCCTCATAGCCCATTCCGTAGCGCTCGTCGAACAGCCCGACGCGCTCGAGCGCGCGTCGTGTGATGTACATGCACGCCCCGGTGGCCGCGAGCGTCGGGCCCGGCACATCCGAAGGCCCCCAGTCGGCGGGCAGTCCGCGGTGGCGATGGTCAAACCACTCCGGCGCTGTGGGGTTGCGGATCGTGCCCGCGTACTGGATGCGGTTGTTGGGGTAGAGCAACTTGGCGCCGACCACGCCCACCCTGGGGCTGTGTGCCGCGGTGTGCTGCAGGGCGGCAAGCCAGCCGCGCATCGGAAGCACGTCGGAGTTGAGCAGCACAACGTCGTGGCGCGGATCGGCGAGGCGCAGTCCCCTGTTGACGTTTGTCGAGAAGCCGGCGTTCGGCGACCCGGCGACCACCTCGATCCCGCCGATCCGCGAGAGCTCGGCCAGGTGCTCGGGCCCGCTGTCGTCGTCGACGACGATGATGCGCACCCGCCCCGGCAGGGTCGTCTGACGGAGCTTTCGGGCGAGCGCGCGGACCAGCGGCGCGTCGCGGTAGCTCGGTATCACGATCGTGACCGGCTCGCCGTGGGTCCGATACCAGCGGCGCGCGTCGCGCCCCAGTTCACGGTCGCCGCCGAGCGCAAGCACCCGGTCAAGCGGCGTCAGCCGCAGCGGAAACACCAGGCTCCTGAACAGGACCGAGCGCAGGCCCCGGTGGCGGTAGGTGAGCAGCACCCGGCGAGGCAGCCCGCGCAGCGGGCCGCGGCGCCTGCCGTCGAGCAGATCTCGGGGCACGTCAGCCGCGCAGCCGCCGGCGTGCCCGGCGCAGCGGCCCGATCAGCGGGCGGACGTAGTGCAGCATCCGCCTGCCGTACATGAGCATCTGGTCCAGCCGCAGCGCCTCCTCCCGCGCGGCGCGCTCGGCGCTGCGGGCGATCGCCAGCTCGCGCTCGAGGTCCGCGATTCGCAGCCGCAGCTCGGGCACCTCGGCGAGGCGCTGCTCGGCCTCCAGGAGCAGCGCCTCCAGGCGCTCCCGCTCAGCGGCCGGCCCTTCGTGCTCCGGGCCGCCGGCGGCCCGCTGGGTGCGCTCGGTGGACATCGCGCTGGAGGTTAGGCGGTCGGCGGGTAGGATCGCCCGGGTGCCGGAGGTCGCTTTCGTGCTGGCCGAGGGCTCGCGCATGCGCGAGCTGGCTGAGGTCGTGGGCCACGAGCTGGCCCTTCAGGATGTGGCGTGGACCGTTCACAGCGGCGAGTTCCCGCCTGCGGCGCTGCAGCGGGTGCACGTTCTGGTGGACCCGGTCGGCTTCGTCGCAGCGCACGGGCAGGCGGCGCTGCCCGTGGAGGGCGTGCTGCGCAGGTCGATCTTCATCTGCGCTCGGCTGGAGCCCCGTCCGAGCGCGGCGACGGTGAGCCTGCTGCGCCGCGCCGGCGCGGTGTTCACGCTCGACCCCCGGGACGCGGTGGAGCTCGCGCACGCGGGCGTGCAGGCCAGGCAGCTGAGGCCCGGCTACTCCGAGGCGCTTGATCGCGGGAGGCGCGACGAGGCTCGGGAGATCGAGGTGGGCTTCCTGGGCCCGCTCAACCATCGCCAGAGCGAGTGCGCACGCCTGACGATGGAGGTGCTCGGCGACCGGCACTGCGTGGTGATCGGCGCCGGCGGCGCCGGAGGCAGAGACCTTCAAGAGCGCCTGGAGGCGCTCGCGCGATGCCGGGTGGCGATCGCGCTTCGCCGCGACGACGCCGATCCGCGCCTGGAGGCCGAGCGGGTCGTGGAGGCGATCCACGCGGGCGCGGCGGTCGTGTGCGAGCACGGGGTGGGAGTCTCGCCGCTGGTCGCCGGGGAGCACCTGCTTGCCGGCAGCGCACCCGCGCTCGGCTTCCTCGCGCGTGTCCTGCTGCGCGAGCCGGCACGCCGCGAGGCTCTGCGCGACGCGGCGCGCGCGAGGCTGCGCGACTGGCTCCCGCTGGCGCTGCACGTCGCCGTGCTCCGCGCCGCTGTCGTCGAGCTGGTCGGCGAGCCCTGGCCGGCGGGGATGGATCCGATCAGTGCCGTCCGGGCGGACGGTCGCGCGGGATGAAGTCGCCGCGGTCGCTGCGCAGCGCAGCGCTGTAGTAGGGGTCGCCGCCGCCCGCGGCCGACCGCCAGGCTCGCAGGCGCAGGAGCGCCGAGACGTCGTTGACCGAGCGGTCGGGCCCCAGCGCCCGCAGGCGGGCGTCGGGCACCAGCACGCACCGGCCGCCCTCGTCGTGATGGCGCAGGCAGTAGTGGACCGGCGCGAGCTCTCGCCAGCTGGCGTCGAGGCCGCCGACGCGCTCGTACAGGCGCCGGGGGGTCAGCAGGACGCCGCTGAGCGACGCCACGTTGCGCACCGTTTCAAGGCGCGCCTGGCACGGATGCGAGCCGCGGTGCAGATGCAGCGGCAGGCCCTCGGGCAGCGCCACCCCGGCATGCAGGATCCGGCCGTCGGCCGCGAGCACGATCGGACCGGCCGCGGCGACGCCCGCCTGCTCGGCGTAGCCGATCAGCCGAAGCAGCCAGTCGCGCGTCAGGCCGGCCGCCGGCTGGTCCATGAGCAGCAGGTGCTCGGCGGCGGAGCGCTCGGCGGCGATCGCCAGCGCGCGCGCGGGCTCGGTCTCCGCCGCCACCTCCACGAGCGACACGCGCTCAGGCGGGATGCCCTGGGCCGCCAGCACGCGCTCGGCGTGCTCCAGGGCTGACTGCGCGCCGGCGGCGGCGATGCTCCAGCCGGGATGGGGCTGGCTGCGCAGCGTCGCCGCGACCGCCGCGAGCGCGCTCGCCTGGGGGTGGGCGATCGCCACCTGCACCGTGGTCTGGGGCCGGACGCGGTGCACGATGCGGTGAAGGCCCAGCCGCGGCCCATAGTGCACCTCCGCTTCGATGCCGCTGCGACGCAGGTGCTCGACGATCGCCAGGCGCTGGCGCAGGTAGGCCTGCGGCTTGACCGCGTCCCCGGCGGCCGCCGAGCCGCCGTGCGCACGCCACTGGTAAAGGATCCGGGGGATGTGGGCGACCCGGTCGGTGCGCTCGCAGGCGCGCAGCACGAGGTCGTAGTCCTGGCAGCCGTCGAAGCGCTGGTCGAAGCCTCCCAGCTCCGCCACCAGCGAGCGGCGGTAGACGCCCAGGTGGCAGGTGTACATCGCCGCACGGATGAGGTCCGGCGACCATCCGGGCTTGATCTGTGGCTCGGCCCTGCCGTCGGGGCCGATCACCTCCTCGTCGCTGTAGAGCATGTCGATCGAGGGTCGCTCCCCGAGGGCGATCGACACCCGCTCCAGCGCGTCGGGCGCGAGCGTGTCGTCGTGGTCCAGGAGGGCGACGAAGCGCCCGGTCGCCAGCGCGAGGGCGCAGTTGGTGGCAAGCGCGGTGCCGCCCGCTCGCTCGCGGCGCGCCAGGCGGATGCGCTCGTCGGAGGCGACGACGCGGCGCAGCAGCGCGACGACCTCGGGATCGGTGCACCCGTCGTCGACGATGCACAGCTCCCAGTCGGCGAAGGTCTGGGCGCGCACCGAGTCGATCGCCTCGGCGAGCAGTCGGACCGGGGGGTCGTGCACGGGGGTCAGCACGGAGAACAGCGGACCCGCGCTCGGGCCTTCGCCCGCCCGCGCCCGGGGCGCCGTTCGCGCGCGACCTCGACCGCCAAGGGGGTGCCCTACCCCCGCCGTCGCCCGGGTCGCCGACACGGGCCGGGCTGCAGCGGCGCGCGCCGAGCTGCCCGCTTCGCGCCCGCTGGCCGCGGGCAGCCGCGTCCACGGGGGCAGGGGCGCCACGAGCGCGGGCGCAAGCCAAAGCAGCGGCCCGGCGTCTGGATCTGGGCACGCTGAACTGGTGCTCAGCCGCAGCTCGGTCGCTTCGGGCGGGATCGTGCACACGAGCCGGTGGCTCGGTCGCCCGCCCAGCGCCGCGGCGCGGAGGCGTCGCGACCACACGCGCCGCCCGCCGCCGTGGCCCGAGACGACGGAGACGGTGGCCAGCAGCTCGTCGGCGTGGTCGCGCCACCGGTGCGGCGCGATCATCACCCGGGCGGTCATCAGTGCCGGGCGCTCAAGGCGCAGCGCGAAGGTGGCGGTCGAGCCCGGCGGGGCCAGCAGCGCGCGTCCCGCCGCCCCGTCGTGGTGCACCGGCCACGCGGTCGCCGCCCCGTGCGCATCGATGCGCTGCAGCAGCCCCGACAGCGGCAGCGTGCCCGCAAGGCTCCTCATCGCGGCCAGTGCCGGAGCGCGAAGTCGCCGCGATCGGGCCGAAACGCCGGGCTGTAGTAGGGCTCGCGGCCACCGAGGCGCGCCCACTCCTCACGCAGCAGCCAGATCGCCTCCAGGTCGCTCTCGGCCCGCTCGGGCTCGGTTGCGCGCAGGCGCGCGTCCGGCACGATCACCACCCGGTGGCCGGCGCTGCGCGCCCGCAGGCACAGGTGCACGAGCGCGAGCTCCCCCAGCCGGACGTCCAGCCCGCCGAGGCGCCGATAGGCGTCACGACCGATGGCCAGCACGCCGCGGACCGCGCTCACGTTGTAGACCGAGGTGCCGAACCCGAACAGCTCGTTCATCGACGTCCTGTCGCCATGCAGCAGCCGCAGCGCAATGCCCTCGGGCAGCGCCACGCCCGCGTGGCGTACCGTCCCATCGGGCTCGAGCACGGCCGCTCCGGCGACGGCCACCCCGGGCTGGGAGGCGTAGCCGAGCAGCCGCCTCAGCCAGTCGCGGGTGAGGCCCGCCGCCGGGCTCTCCATCAGCACGATGTGGGCGGCGCTGGCGACCGCGGCGCCCGCGGCCAGCAAGGCGGCCGTGGCCGGCCCGTCATCGCTTGCGAGCACCGTGAAGCGCCCGCGCTCCAGGTCCGCGCGGGCCAGCGCCTCGGCGACCGGCCCCCGCAAGGCGCCGGGCGCGACGACAACCGCACGCCAGGTCGGGTGCGATTGCTGCGCCCACGAGGCCGCCGCGGCCTCAAGCGCGGCCGGATCCGTCGTGGCGACGACGAGGTCGACGGTGGCCGCCGGGTGAACGCGATGGGCGACGCGATAGAGCCCCGGGGGTCCGAAGTCGACCGCGGCATCCAGCCCGGCGCGCTGGAGGTGGGCGGCGATCGCCCGCCGGGCGGCGACGTACGCGTAGGGCTTGGCGTCCCCGCCCGGCGTGGAGCCGCCGTGCGCGCGCCAGTGGTAGAGCACGCGCGGAATGTGAGCCACGCGGTCGGTCCGCTCGGTGAGCCGCAGGATCATGTCGATGTCCTGCGAGCCGTCGAACTCGCTGCGGAAGCGGCCGATCCGCTCGACGAGCGACCGGCGGTAGACGCCGAGGTGACAGGTGTAGCCGTTGGTGCGCAGCGTGTCAGGCGACCAGTCGGGCTTGGCGTGGACGAACACGGGCCGGCCGTCGAGCACGATGTCCTCGTCGGTGTAGATCATGTCGAGGTCCGGAGCGCCGGCGATCCGGACCGCGACCTCCTCAAGCGCCTCCGGCGCGAGCGTGTCGTCGTGGTCCAACAGTGCGATGTACTCGCCCCGGGCGAGGTCCATCGCGGCGTTGGTGGCGGCGGCGATCCCCCCCGCGCGGGCGCGGCGCACGACGCGGATCCGCGCGTCGCGCGCGCCCTCCCGCTCAAGCAGCGCCCGGATCCGTGGCTGCGTCGAGCCGTCGTCTGCGATGCACAGCTCCCAGTCGGCGATCGTCTGGCCGCGGACCGAGGCGATCGCCTCGGCGAGCATTGGCTCGGGGGGATCGTGCACCGGCATCAGGACCGAGATCATCGGCCTGCCGGGGTCGCGTGGCCGCCGATATCGCGCCCGCAGCAGCGTTCGCACGCCACCAACGGCGCCGCCGCCCGCTCGCCGCCACGGCGCGAGCGCGCCGGCCAGGGGTGCGAGGCCGGCCAGAGATCGAGCGCCGGCCGGCAGTGGCGCGCCGGCCGAGCGCTGGCTTGCGGCCAGCGGTGCGACACCCGGGTCCTCGATCGTCGGCGCAAGCCACAGCACGGCTCGCGGCGCGCGCGGCCCGCCCTCGCACGCCACCGCACCCAGCGACAGCGCGACGGCGTCGGCTGGGATCAGGCAGCTGACCCGGTGCCGCGGCGGGCCGGCGCGCCTGCCGGCGGCCAGGCGCCTGCGCCAGAGCGTGCGCTCCGCCCCGTCGCCGGTGAGGGCCGAGACGCGGGCGACGATCGCGCCCTCGCCATCGAGCCGGTCGCGCGGTGCCAGCATCGCGTGCGAGCGCAGGTGGACGGCGCGGCCGGGACGCAGCGCCCAGACGACGCTGTGCCCGGCGCCGACGACCAGCGCGCGGCCGCGCACTCCGTCGCGATCCACGGTCCATCGCTCGCGCTCGGCCTCGGTGGCCGCGAGCGCGGGCAGCGAGGCCAGCGCCAGGCGGGCGCTCACCGGCCTCCGCCGGACAGGCGATACCAGGCCACGTAGCGTCCGCAGATGTCCCGCAGCGGCACGAGCCTGGTGGGGTCGGGGACGCGGGTCGCGGCGATCTGCGCGACATCGGCGTACTGCAGCCCCGAAGAGCCGGTCAGCGTCGAGGGCCGGGCCAGGTGCAGCGTGACGGGCAGCGGCGAGCGCGCTCCGCGGCCGGTCACCTCGCCCGCCGCGAAGTACGGGCCGGGCGTGCCGAGCAGGGGCGGCATCGTGGCTCTCAACCCCGGCGCGCTCACGGTCAAGGCGAAGTCGCTGACGTACTGAAGCGAGAGCTCCCAGCGGCCCGTGGGCAGCGGCAGGCTGACGGTCTGCGAATCGCCCGGCAGGAGCCCCGGCCCGGGCGCGGTGACCGGCGTCGCGCTCACAAGCGCGACGCCGGCACGGCGACTGAGCGCGCGCTCGCCGGCGCTTTCGCAGTCGGCGAGCGCGCCGGGCGCGCCGGGCGCGGCGATCGTCTGAAGCTCCGGCGTCGGCCCGCTGCGCTGCCACAGCACGTACATCCGGGTGCGTGCGAGCACATGGAAGTTCGGCGGCGCCGGGCTGGCGTAGGGGGAGTTGCTGGTGATCACGAAGCGGAACCTGTCGAGGCTGGCGGGCACCACGGAGCTGAAGCCTGGCTGCCCCGCGGAGGGGCCCGCGCCGGGACGCGCGAGCGCGCGGCCGAGCGAGAGGATGCTCGGGTCAAGCACGCTGACGGCCGCGGGCCTCAGCTCCCAGGCGGCGTACTGGTCATCGCCCAGGTAGAGCACCGGCGCGGAGCCGACGAGGCGGCGAAGCGCAGAGAGGCCTCCCCCGGCCTCCGGGGCGCCCACCGGCTCGTTGCGGAGCGCAAGCGAGCTGCTGTACGCAGAGAACGCGCAGAACGCCAGGCCCAGCGCGGCGAGCACGGCCCCCGTGGCGCGATCGTGCACGTCCGTCAGCAGAAGCTCGCGCAGGTCGATCGCCATCACCACCGGGGCGGCGATCACGAGCGCCTTGGCCGCGAGGTACGGGGACTGCGTGCCGTTGGCGCGCCACCAGATGAGCAGCGAGGCGACGACCGCCGCGGGCATCAGGAGCCGGTCTCCGCGCACCGATCTCAGCAGCGCGAAGATCAGCAGCGCGAGCGCGAACGCGCCCAGCTCCCCAGCGTGGAAGGCGTTGGCCGGCGCCAGGCGGAAGTCGGGGCTGGGCCAGATCCCCAGCGCCTCGTACGCCGAGAGGGGGTGCACCAGGTTGCCCAGCGCCGCGCGTGGGATCGCGCCCGTGGACGGAGAGACGCCGACCTGGGAGTAGAACTGCGTCAGCTGGCCGACCACCGGCGCCAGCAGCAGCGCGATCGCGAGCAGGCCGCCGCTCGCCCACGGCAGCAGCTGGATCGCGACCCGCCGGTCCAGCAGCGCCCGGGCGCGGCGTGGATGGCGGAGGATGAAGGCGATCGCCCAGATCGCGACCGTCCCCCCAAACCAGGCGACCGCGGTGTAGCTGTAGGTGTACACGGCGCCGGCGAGCAGCACCGGCAGCGGCGCCAGGCTGCGGCAGGTGCGGTCGACGCTCTCGAGCGTCCGCTGCTCGAGCGCCTGCTCGAGCGCGAGGACGAACGCGAGCAGGAACAGCGCCATCAGCGGCTCCTTGAATGAGCCCTCTCCGTAGTAGGCCGCGGCCAGGTAGGGCAGGGCGCACAGCAGGCCCACCGGAGCGGCGGCCCAGCGCCGGCCGCGGCCCGGGATCGACGCGGCGGTGATCGCGGTGATCACGACGATCGCGATCATCAGCCCCACGAACGCCATGTCCAGGCCCATGCCGGTGGCGCTTGAGACCGTCGCCGCCAGGCTCTGCGGGCCGAGCGGATAGCCGTTGGCCGGGCCCCACAGGCGGTGCATCGCGGGCGATCGCAGCCCCTCGGTGTACAGCAGGAAGGTCGCGGTGTCGTCGTCGAGGCTGACGCCGGGCAGCCCCACGCGACCGTTGGCGACGAAGGGGATGGCGCTGGCGCAGAGCGCGAGCGCTGCCGCGATCAGCTGGCCGGCGCCGATGGGCGCCGACCGCCGCCAGAGCAGGAACCCCGTGCTCAGCGCGACCGCAAGCGCCGCCGCAGTGACGGCTGCGACGGGTCCCCCCGGGAGCTCGATCGCCGCCTCGGACACGACGATCAGCGCCGCCAGGCCGATCGCAGGCGCCGCCGCGCGGCTGCGCCTGCCGGCCAGCGCCAGGCACAGCGCGTGACCCACGACGACCGCGCAGGCGACCATCAGGATGGCGGCGCCGTACGCCTGGACGATCACGCGGCCTGCGAGTACGGGGACAGCCGGGCGCGGATCGCTCGCAGCTCCGCCAGCTCGTGCGGATCGGTGCGCCGGGCGCCGCGCGCGCGAGCTGCCTCGAGCGTTTGGACCAGCAGCGAGATGCGCCTCCGGGGGTCGGGCGCGTCGGAGGCCGATATGCCGCGCCTGAGCGCCTCGAGCCTGCCCGGGTCGTCGTGCAGCCCGCGCAGGATGCGCCCCAGCTCGGCTGCCGACCCCGGGTCAAACAGGATGCCGTTTGACCCGTCCCGGATCGCCTCCGCCAGCGCTCCGCTGCGTGACGCGATCACCGGCACGCCCAGCGAGAGCGCCTCTCTGGTGACGATCGAGTAGCTCTCCCAGACCAGCGAGGGCACGATCACCGCGTGCACGTCGGCCAGCAGCTGCGGCAGCCCGCGCGGGTCATACGGCCCGTAGACCAAAAGCTCAAGGCC
>DATGLC010000034.1:0-15044 GCA_035294345.1 Solirubrobacteraceae bacterium | reverse complement strand
TGCGTAGCGGCGCCCCGACCGACAACCCGATCCCCGAGCCGCCGTTCTGGGGCGTACGCGAGATTGAGGTCGACATGGACGCCGTCTACCACCACCTCGACACCCACGTGCTGTTCAAGCTCCACTGGGGCGGCCGCGGCGTCAAGGGCGAGGATTGGCAACGGCTGGTACAGGACGACTTCGGACCCCGCCTCGAGCGCATGTGGCGCGAGCAGACCTATCTGCACCCGCGCGCCCTGCTTGGCTACTTCCCCTGTAACGCCGAGGGCAACGAGCTGATCCTGTGGGATCCCGAGGCCCCCGGTGAGCGCGAGCTCGAGCGGCTCGTGTTCCCGCGCCAGCCCCGCCATGACCGCATCTGCCTGGCTGACTTCTACCGCCCGCTCGGGTCCGAGGTCGACGTGGTGGCGCTGCAGGCGGTGACGGTCGGCGAGCGCGTCACCGAGCTGATCGGCGAGCTTGAGGCGGCCGGCTCGTTCGCCGAGCAGCTGTTCGTGCACGGGCTGGGCGTGCAGGCGGCCGAGGGGATGGCGGAGTGGCTGCACGCCACGGTTCGCCGGCAGCTTGGGATCGCGCCCGCGCAGGGACGGCGGTGGTCCTGGGGCTACCCGGCCTGCCCCGAGCAGTCGGAGCTGGAGAAGGTCTTCCGGCTGCTGGACGCGCCCTCGATCGGGTTGCGGCTGTCGGGCGGCTTTGCGGTGGAGCCCGAGCAGTCCACGCTTGCGATCGTCGCCCACCACCCGCAGGCGGTCTACTTCGGGATGCGATCGGGGACGCTGCCGCGCACCGCGGCGCAGGCGGCGGACGAGCTGATCGCGGGCACCGAGCGCGACCCGACGAGGCTTGCGCTGCTGCCCGACGACGAGCCCGCGGGCGCCGACGGCCCGGACGACGTCGACGAGACGCCCGGCGGCGACCCGCAGCCGGCTCCGGCGCTGGCGTAGCCAGCCCAGCGAGCCGCGCCCACCCACCCGCAAGCGCCCCGCTAGCCTGACACGAGCGTCCGCCGCGTGCGGCGGCGCTTTACGCGCCGCCCCCGGCGCCCGATAACAGCATGCGTGAGAGCCCGATTCCCGCCGCCGACCAGGCCGCTGGCGCTCGCTGACGGGAGCGCGAACCTGGCTCGCGTCAGACACTCGCCCCAGGCTCAGCGGCCGGCGCCGGTTGCCCTGCCCGCACCCGCACAGCCGCCAGCCGGCGACGCGCCGGAGGAGCTGATGCTCGCCACGGCCGAGCGCCTCGCCGGCTTGGGCGCGCTGGAGCTTCAGCTGCCGAGCGGCACGCTGCGGATCTCGGCCGGGCTGGGCCGCGTCCTGGGCGTCGCCGGTCGGCGGCTCTCGCTCGCCGAGCTGCTCGAGCTCGTGCATCCCTCCGATCGCGCGCTCGTGTCCGAGGCGATCGACGACTGCCGGCGGGACGGGCACGGGGCGTGCGAGCTGCGGCTGGTGCGCGCCGACGGCTCACAGCGGATCCTGTCGCTGCGACTGGAGATGGCGCGCGGGGAGTCGCCGACGCTGGTGCGCGGCGCCGCGCTGGACGTGACGGACGAGCGCGCCTCGGACCGCGAGCGGCTTGCGGCCGAGGAGATCTTCCGCCACGGGTTCGACTCCTCGCCGGTCGGGATGGCGCTGTCTGAAGCGGCGGTGCGCGGCCGCTGCCTGCGCGTCAACGACGCGATGTGCGAGCTGCTCGGCCGCCGCAGGGACGAGCTTCTGGGGCGCTCGCTGATGGAGCTGGCCACCCACCCCGCCGATCGCCCGCGGCTGCGACGCGCCCGGGCCGGGATGCTTCGCGGCGGCAGGCCGTTTCGCAGCGAGCATCGCTACCTGCGCGCGGACGGGAGCGTCGCCTGGGGCCTGCTTCACGTCGCGCCGATGCTCCGCGCCGACGGGTCGGTGCACATGTTCTACTCGCAGCTGATCGACATAACCGAGCGCAAGGAGCGGGAGGCGCAGCTGGAGCGCACCGTCGCCGACGCCACCTGGCTGGGTCGTGTGCGCGACGCGCTGGACGAGCATCGTCTGCTGCTGTACTCACAGCCGATCGTGGACCTGCAGACGGGCGAGACGGTCCAGAACGAGCTGCTGCTGCGCCTGCGCGAGCGCGACGGCACGATCGTCGGTCCGCGCGAGTTCCTGCCCGTGGTCGAGCGCTACGGCCTGATCGCCGAGATCGACCGATGGGTTCTGCGCCAGGCCGTGCGCAGCGCCGCCGCCGGCATCCCCACCGAGCTCAATCTCTCCGCGCGCTCGATCTCGGACCCGAGCGTGATCGACGAGCTCGCGTTCGAGCTTCAGCGCACCGGCGCCGACCCCTCGCTGGTGGTCGTGGAGGTCACCGAGACCGCGCTGATGGACCAGACCGAGGCCGGCAGCAGGTTCGCGCGTGCGCTGCACGCGCTTGGCTGCGGGCTTGCCCTGGACGACTTCGGCACCGGCTTCTCGAGCCTCAGCTACCTCAAGCGCCTGCCGGCCGACTATCTCAAGATCGATGCCGAGTTCGTGCGCGAGCTCGCCTCAAGCGAGACCGACGCGCGCGTGATCCGCGGGGTCGTCTGGCTGGCGCGCGAGTTCGGCCAGACGACGATCGCCGAGGGGGTCGAGGACGCTCGCACGATGGTCCTGCTTCGCGAGCTGGGGGTCGACCGGGCGCAGGGCTATCTGCTGGGCCATCCGGAGCCGCGCGCGCAGCCCCCGGCGGACGATGCGGCGCCCGGACCCTTGACGGGCGACCGGTCGCGCCCCCCGGGAGGCTCGCGCCGGCGAAGCCAGGCCCGCGGCGGACGCGCCCACACGCGCCCCGGCGCCCGCGCGGAGGTGGTGCGCGCCGCGTTTGCGGCGTTCGCCGCGCGCGACCTGCCCGGGATGCTCTCGCGCTGCCACGACGACGTGGTGCTGCGCCCGTCGGTGGCCGCCCGCGCGGTGGCGCGCGCCGAGCCCTACGTGGGGCACGCGGGGCTGCGCGCCTACCTGCAGGACGTCGCCTGCGCCTGGGAGCAGTTTGAGCTGCGGATGCCGACCTTCCGGGAGACCGGCAGCTCGGTGATCGGCTTCGGGCGCACGGAGGCGCGCCCGCGCGGCGGCCGCGCCGGCGCCGACTCGGTGTCCGCCGACGTGGTGTGGATCGCGCGCGTCGAGGACGGGCTGATCCGCGCGATCGAGGTGTTCGAGGGCGCCGCCGGCTAACCGTTCTCAAGCGCCCCGGCCGGGGACCGCGCGGGCCGCCGGGGACGCGCGGGGAGGCTCACGGGCGACGCGTGCAGCGCGCGCAGGCGCACCTCGCGCCAGGACATCCCCTCCTTGAGCAGCGCAGGCGCGCCCATCAGGATGGCGGTCGCGACCTCCACGGCCTGGAGGATGACGCCGTAGGCGACGCCGGTCCCGAAGCCCACGTGCCAACCGGCGTGCAGGACGGTCGCGCATGCGGCCTGAAAGACGCCCAGGTTCGCGGGCGTGGCCGGCAGCACGGCGGTGATGTTGACAGCAAACAGCACGGCGGCCGCGGCGGCCAGCCCCGCGCGGTGGCTGAGTCCCAGCGCGACCAGCAGCACGTAGCAGGACAGCATCTGAAGTCCCCAGGCGCCGAGCTGGGCGGCGGCGGCGATCGCACCCAGACGCGGCCTTCGGAACACGATCAGCCCCGTCCGCACGCGCGCCATCGCGCGGCGTGCCTGGGACACGAGCGCCTGCAGGCGGCGAAATCTCCTCGCCAGACCCCGCTCGCGCAGCATCAGCGGCGCCAGCAGGATCAGCGCCAGAAGCAGAGCGGGCGCCACGGCCACCGCCAGCAGCGCGTCCTGGTGTCCGCTGAACAGCCCGATCGAGGACACCATCACCGATCCGAGCACGATCAGCGCGACGATGTTCAGCAGCGTCTGCGAGACGATCGTGCCCAGCACGATCGGCAGATGCTCGCGCGGTCTGCCGGTCCGCCGCGCGACCACCAGCGCCCGGGACGGCTCGCCGAGCCGGGCGGGCAGCGTCGAGGACATCAGCACGCCGATGAAGGTCCCCCGCAGCGCATCCGCCAGCCGCACGCGCACGCCGGGCAGCGCCGCGCGCAGGATCGCGTGCCAGGAGACGGCCCGAAGCGCCATCGCCGAGCACATCACGCCCAGCCCCAGCAGCACGAACGATGGGCTGGAGGCCACCAGGGCAGCCGCGATGCTGGCGATCCCGATCGCCAGCATCGCCTTGACCGCGAGCGCGATCGCGGCGACGGACACCGTCGCCGCCGCCACGCGTCGCGCGGCGCGCACCGCGGGGCGGGCGCGCTCGCGCAGCGTCGGCTCCAGGCTTGGGAGCCGCTGTGCGGGCGCGTGCGGCTCGAGGCCGGCGGACCGCAGGCCCAGGCGAACGGCCGCGCGGTGGCGCGCTCCCTGCGGCGCGGGCACGGCGATCGCGTCGCGGTAGGCGTCCATCACCTGCGCGGCGACCGTCGGCCACGAGAACCGCCGCGCCCGCTCGACGGCCGCCTGAGCCATCCGCGCCCGCCGCTCGGGCTCCTCCCAGAGATCGCGCAGCGTCTCGGCCAGCGCCTGGGCGTCGCCGGGGCAGACGAGCACTCCATCGACGCCGTCGCGAACCACGTCGCGGTAGCCGGCGATGTCCGAGGCGACGACCGGCGTCCCCGCGGCGAAGGCCTCGGTCAGAACCATCCCGAAGCTCTCGCCCCGCAGCGACGGGGCGCACAGCAGGTCGGCGGCCTCAAGCTCGAGGCGCTTTCGCCGGTCGTCGACCTTGCCCAGCACGCGCACCCCCCGCCCGTCGAGCATCATCGGCTCAAGCTCCGCGGCGTCGGGCCCGATCACGGTCAGCTCCGCGGGCACGTGCTCGCGCAGCGCCTCAAACGCGCGCAGCAGCAGCGGCAGCCCCTTGCGCTCCACGGCCTGGCCGACGAACACCAGGCGCAGGCGGTCGGCGGGCGCCTTGGGCGCCGGGGGCACCTCGCCGACCGCGACGCCGTTTGGGATCACGCGGTAGCGCCCGCCGAAGAAGCGCCGGCCCGTCCACGCGGCCGCCTCCGACACGGCGATGCGGACATGCAGCCGGTTGAGCACAAGGCGCGCCCCGAACGCGACCCCGAGCCCGTTGGACACGGGGTTGACCGAGTAGGAGTGAAAGGTCCCCACAAGCGCAGAGCGCGAGCACAGCGCCGCCACCCAGCCCGCCAGCGGCGCCACCGGCTCGTGCACGTGCACCACGTCGTAGCCGCCGCGGCGCAGCTCGCGCGCCAAGACGGCGGCCCCGCGCCCCGACAGCATCAGGTTCGACACCGACCCGTTGGCCTTCAGGCCCACGGTCCGGCCAAGCGAACGCAGGTAGTCCGGCGGGCGCAGCCGCTGAGGCCGAGCCCCGCGATGAGCGAGCGCTGCGATCGCGTCGTCGGGGTCAAGCGGCGCCAGGACGCGCACCTCGTGACCGTCTGCCAAGAACTGCTCGGCGAGCGCCTGGATGTGCCGGGTGACGCCCCCCGGATAGCTCCACGAGTAGGGCGAGACCAGCGCGATCCGCATCGGATTGATCATATCCGCATCGGTGTCCGGCCCGGATAAGGGCGGACCGGCGAGCCCGGGGGGCCGGCGCCGGCAGCGGCGGGCGGGCGCGTATGATCGGGGCTGCGATGCCGGTCCGCCACTTCGTCAAGTACACGTTCCTGAAGGTGGATCCCGCCTGGCGGCGCCTGGACGACGAGCAGCGCGCGGTCGACAAGCGCGAGTTCGCCGCCGCCTGCGCCGACTTCGCCGACGGGCACCTGCTGCGGGCGTTCTCGCTCGTGGGCACGCGCGGGGATGCCGACCTGATGCTGCTCAGCCAGGCCCAGAACCTGGAGCGCATCCACGAGTTCCACGTCGTGCTCGCTCAGAGCGGGCTGATGAAGTGGTGCACGATCCCCTACTCGTATCTGGCGATGACCAAGCCGTCGGAGTACAGCGACGAGTCGCGCCTGGAGATCCGTCCCGGCCGCGGGCGCTACCTGTTCGTCTACCCGTTCGTAAAGACGCGGGCCTGGTACGCGCTGCCGGCCGAGGAGCGCTGGAGGATCATGCAGGAGCACATCCGGGTGGGCCGCGAGTTCCCGTCGGTGGACCTCAACACCGCCTACTCGTTCGGGCTCGACGACCAGGAGTTCGTGGTCGCCTTCGAGACCGACAACCCGGCCGACTTCCTGGACCTCGTGCAGCGGCTGCGCGGCACCGAGTCAAGCGCCTACACGCTGCGCGACACGCCCACGTTCACGTGCGTCGCGTGCTCGGTGGAGCGCGCGCTGGGGGCGCTGGACGGCGTGGCGCTGTCGCTGGCCGGTGCCCTCTAGCGCCCTGCCCCACCCCGGACAGGATCGCTCACCGGCCCGCGCCATCGTCAAGGCTTCAGGGCGCCCGAGCGCCCGACGGAGCGCCAGCGCGGACGACCGGCGGGCGATCCTCGCTCTGCGGGCGGCCGATCCGGTGCAGGGAGGGCTGATCGAGCGTGCGCGACCGACGGCCACCCAGCGCTGGGACGGCGACGGCCACGCCGCGCTCGTGCGCACGATCGTCGCTCAGCAGATCTCCACGGCCGCCGCCCGCGCGATCCACGGGCGGCTGATGGCACGCTTCGGCGGCCGGTCGCCGACCCCGGAGGAGGTGCTCGCCGCCGACCCCGACGAGCTGCGCGCGGCCTGCGGCCTGTCGCGCGCCAAGGTCTGCGCCATGCGCTCGCTGGCGGAGCGGCTGCTCGGCGGCGAGCTGGCGCTCGAGCGCCTGGCGGCGCTCGGCGACGAGGACGTCATCCGGGAGCTGACGGCGGTCCGCGGCCTCGGGGTCTGGAGCGCGCAGATGTTCCTGATGCTGCACCTGCGCCGCGGGGACGTGCTGCCGGTGGGCGACCTGGGGATCCGCAGGGCTGTCGCGATCGCCTACGGTCTGGGGCAGCTGCCGAGTCCGGCGCAGCTTGAGGCGATCGCGCGGCCGTGGAGGCCGCACCGGACGCTCGCCTGCCTGTTTCTCTGGGACCTTGTCGACGGCGCGCCCGCCTGAGCGCCCGCGCCTGCCAGAGCGCCCCGCGCCTCCCAGAGCGCCGGCGCCCTCCAGAGCGCCCCGCGCCCCCGCGCGAGCGCCCCGCGGCCCCCGCGCGAGCGCCCCGCGCCTTGCAAAGCGCCGGCTGCACGGGGCCGCGGCCGCGGCGGCCCGTGCTCCAAGCCCGCCGAGCCCCTGGGTCCAGGCCCTCAGACCGGGGAGAAGGCCTTCAGACCGCCGAGACCTCTTCCTCGTCTGCGACCCGGAACGACGAGCCGCAGCCGCAGGCGGCGATGACGTTGGGGTTGTCAACCTTGAACCCCGCCCCCTGCAGGCCGTCGACGAAGTCGATCGTCGAGCCGTCCACATAGGGCAGGCTTGAGCGGTCGACCAGCAGGCGGATGCCCTTGTCCTCGAACACCGAGTCGCCATCCCGCTGCTCATCGAACGCGAGCGCGTACTGAAACCCGGAGCAGCCGCCGCCCCGAACCCCGACCCGCAGCCCGGCGGTCCGCGCGACCGCCTCCTGCGCGGCGAGAAACTCGCGAACCTTCTCGGCTCCTCTGTCGGTGAGCGTGATCATTGCTTCAGAGAATATAGCGCCATCGGGCACTCGCCCCGGCCCGCTAGCCTTTGCATCGATGGCAGTCACCCCAGAGGAGCTGAAGTCCAGGATCGAGGCGGGCATCCCGGGCGCCGTGGCGACGGTCACCGGCGACGGGCACCACTTCAACGCCGTCGTCAGCGCCCCCGCGTTTGCGGGGCTGGGCCGCCTGGCCCAGCACCGGCTCGTCTACGACGTGTTCGGCGAGGAGATAGGCACGCGGATCCACGCGCTGTCGATCCAGACCCGGATCGGGACCGCCCCCGACCAGCGAGAGGAGACCCAGTGAGCGACAACCAGCTGCGCGACGCGATCCAGGAGGCGATCGCCTCAAACCCCGTGATCCTGTTCATGAAGGGCACCCCGGAGGCGCCGATGTGCGGGTTCTCGGCGCGCACCGTCGCGATCCTGCAGTCGGTGGGGGCGAGCTTCGCCGCCGTGGACGTGCTCCCGGACCCGCGCATCCGCCAGGAGCTGTCGGCGATCTCCAACTGGCCGACGATCCCGCAGCTGTTCGTCGACGGCGAGCTGATCGGCGGGTGCGACATCGTCACCGAGATGTACGAGTCCGGCGAGCTCGCGCAGGTGCTCGGAGTGCAGGCGGCCGGCGAGCCGGCCGAGCGCGCGCCGAGCGCGGCGGCAGAGCCGGCGCCCCTGACGATCGAGAACCGGCTGTAGAGCGGCGGCCCCGCCGGGCCGGGACCGCACCGGGCCGGGACCGCACCGGGCCGGATCGGCGCCGGGCCGGATCGGACGCCGGGGCAGGACGACGCTGGGACAGGACGACGCCGACCCGGACGACGCCGGCCCGGGATCGCCTGCGACAGTGCCGAGCAGCGACGGCCTGCGGCCGCGCGGCAAACACCCAGCCAGCGCCGGAGCATCCGGCACGGACCGACGAACAGGAGGAAGAGATGGATGCGCGTGAGGTGGCCAGCGAGCTGGCCGAGCCCGCCCGGCGGCTGCGTTCGCAGGTTGGGGAGGTGATCGGCGCCTACGCGGCGCTTCACCGGGCGGCGATGGCCGACGGCGCGCTCAGCGCCAAGGTCAAGGAGCTGATCGCGCTGGCGATTGCCGCCACGCGCGAGTGCGACGGCTGCATCGCGGCGCACGCGCGCGGGGCGGCGCGCGCCGGAGCGACCGAGGCCGAGGTGGCGGAGGCGATGGGCGTGGTGGTGATGATGAACGGCGGGCCGGGAACCGTCTGGGGCCCGCGCGCCCTGGACGCCTATCGCCAGTTCGCCGAGGCGTGACCGTCGCGATCGTCACCGACACCTGCCACTACCTGCCCGCCGGGCTGGTGGCCGATGCCGGGCTTCGCCAGGTCAGCCTCTACGTGCACTGGCCGCAGGGAGCCCAGCGGGAGTCGGAGATCGCCGACTACGACGCCTTCTGGCGGCGGCTGCGCTCCGAGCCGTCGACGCCCTCCACCTCGCAGCCGGCGATCGGCGACTTCACGGCGGCTTACCAGGCGCTGCTGGGCGAGGGGCACGAGGTCGTCTCGGTGCACGTGGCGGCGGGCATCTCCGGGACCGTGCACGCGGCCGAGCAGGCGCGCGCGCAGCTCGGCGAGCGCGCGGCGCGGATCGAGATCGTCGACTCCCGCAGCGCCTGCTGCGGGGAGGGGCTGGTGGTGCTGGCGGCAGCGGCGGCGGCGCGGGCCGGAGCCGACGCCGCAGCGGTGGCCGACCGTGCGCGACGGGCTCGCTTGGAGGTCCGCACCTGGTTTACGGTCGACAACCTCGAGCACCTGCGCCGCAGCGGCCGGATCGGCGGAGCACAGGCCTGGCTGGGCTCCGCGCTCAGGATCAGGCCGATCCTCACGCTCGACTCCCAGATCGCGCCGGTGGAGCGCGTGCGAAGCGGCGCCCGCGCGTTCGAGCGGCTCCTGCAGCTGCTGGGCGAGCGGGCAGCCCGGGGCGGGGATGCCTGGATCGTGCAGCACATCCGCTCTACCCAGGCGGCGGAGGAGCTCGCGGCGCGGGGCACCGAGCTGGTCGGCCGCCCGCCGGTCGTCGTCTCTGAGATCGGGCCGGTGATCGGCGCTCACGTCGGCTCCGGGCTGCTGGGCGTCGGCTCGCTTCCGAGCTCGTTCTTGGACTGACCGAAAGCCCCCGGCAGCATGCCGGGGTTCCCCGCGGCGGGCCGAGCCCGGCAGCGGCCCTCGCAGGCGGCCCGCGGAGCGCGCCGAGCCCGCACGCGGGTGATCCGCGGATCGCCGGCCCCGGCCATCCAGCGCAAAGGCGCGCCTCAGCCGCCGGCGCCGCGCCGGCCCGGGCCATCCAGCGCAAAGGCGCGCCTCAGCCGCCGGCGGCGCGCCGGCGCCGGCGGCCGAACGCGAGCGCGCCGAGCGCGACCAGTCCGCCGCCCAGCACGAAGCCCGCGACGCCAGCGCCGATCAGCAGCTGCGGCTCGTAGCGGCGCAGCTGACCGCGCCAGTCAGTCAGGCGCACGACCTCGACCTGCAGCCGCTGCACCGCCGTGCCCAGCTCCCGCCTGTTGGCCTCGATCGAATCGCGGATCTGCTCGGGGGAGCGGGATGGCATCAGCGCTCGGTCCCCGGCCTGATCGTGCCGCCGATCCGGCGCGCCTCGTCGATGGCCATCCTGGGCACCGGCGCGCCAACCCGCAGCTTGCGCCACGCGAACAGGAACGCCCCGACGGTCGCGATCACGAGCACCACCATCACGACCACGAATCCGAGCCAGACGCTGCCAGCGAGCGAGTTGATCCCCCAGGCGATCGACAGCAGCACGAAGATCAGCGCGAACACGCCGAACACCGCCCCCGCCACGACGGCGGCGGCCCCGCGCGCCAGGCTGGAGGCCTTCTGGACCATCTCGGCCTTCGCGAGCTCGATCTCCTCGCGCACGAGCACCGCCATGCGCTCGGACACCGCCGCAAGCGCGGCGGCGAGGCTGTCGGCGCGATCGGTGGGCTCAGCGGGCAAGGCGCCTGAGGATCGTGGCCAGCAGCAGGCCGCCCGCGAACGCTGCCCCGACCGCCACCTCGGGGCGCTGCTCGCGCAGCCGGGCCACGGATGCGGCCAGGCCCTGCGCCTGCGGGCCAGAATCCGGCGGCGGCTCAAGCGGCGGCCGGCGCTCGGTCGGCACGTCGTGATCCACCGGCGGCTGCGGCTGCATCGGCGCATCCGGCGCGACCGGCGGCTGGCGCTCGGTGGGCGCGTCGGCCTCAGCCGGCGGCTCCGGCCCGGTTGCCGAGTGCGGTTCGGTCGGCGGCTCGGGCGCCAACCGGCTGGTGGGCTCCGAGCTCACTCGGGCGGCTCTTCGCCGAACACGCGCGTCCAGATCATCGCGGCGACGCGCGTGGAGACGAGCGTCGCAAGCGCACTCACGCCGGCCATCATGCCCGACCACAGCAGCCGCTTCACCAGTTGGCTCTCCAGCATCTCGCCGGTCATTCAATCAGAGTCGGGAGCGGAGGATCCGCCGCCGGGCGAGCGGGCCGCCCCGACGCGGGCGCGGCGAGGCCGTGGCAGACCGTGTCCACGATCATCCGCTTGGCGCGCTCGAGCGCCGCCGCCGGCACCGGCTCGGGCTCGAAGATCCAGCCGGTCAGCACCTGCTCGATGCAGCCGTAGAAGGCCTGGGCGGCGAACTCCGGCGTGATCTCGGTCCTGAAGTGGCCATCGCGCTGGGCGGCCTCCACGATCGCCGCGATCCGCGCATAGGCCTCGCGGATGCGCTCGATGTGCGTGCGCCCGAAGGTGTTGGCCGCGCGCGTGACCTCCACCACGATCACCTTCATCAGGTCCGGGTCGTGGCGGTAGGAGTCGACGATGAAGGACGCGATCGCCTGGAGCTTGGCCTCCGGCGTTAGCTGGGAGGCGTCCGCCTGCGCGATCGCCTCGAGCATCGCGTCCCAGCGCTCGAGGAACAGCGTGTCGAGGATCTGCTCCTTGGAGGAGAAGTAGTGGTAGACCAGCCCGTAGGCGACCTGCGCCTCGTCGGCGATGTCCGACACGCGGCAGGTGTGAAACCCCTGCCGCGCGAACACGCGCACGGCAGCCTGAAGGATCAGCCGCCGCTTGTCGCCTGTGGCTGCGGTCACGCGACCCTCGCGGCGGTCACGCGACCCCCGCGCCGACCTCGTCCCAGACGTAGGCCGAAGGGCGGCGGCGCTCGAGCGTGGGCAGGCGACGGCGGATCCGCCGCTGCGCCTCAAGATCCAGATCGGCCACGATCGCCACCTCGGCGTCGGACGCGGTCGCGAGCACCAGCCCCCAGGGGTCGACGATCATCGAGCGACCGCCGGACCGCAGGCCGCCCGGATGCTCGCCGACCTGGTTGGGGGCGATCACGAAGCACTGGTTCTCGATCGCGCGGGCGCGCAGGAGCACCTCCCAGTGGTCCCGGGTGGTCGGCAGCGTGAAGGCGGCCGGCACGGCCAGCAGCTGCGCTCCGCGCAGGGCGAGGATCCGGTAAAGCTCGCAGAAGCGAAGGTCAAAGCAGATCGACATGCCCAGCAGCGCGCCGCCTGAGAGCTCGCTGACGACGATCTCCTCGCCGGCGTCCTCGGTCGCCGACTCCGCGTAGACGGCGCCGTCAACCTCGACGTCGAACAGGTGGATCTTGCGGTAGACGGCCCGCACCTGGCCGTCGGGCCCGACGTGGACGCTCGTGTTGAAGCCCTTCTCCGCCCCGGCCTCGCGCTCGAACATCGACCCCGCCAGCAGGTCGATCCCCAGCTCGGCGGCGGTCGCCCTGGCCCAGGAGATCGCCGGCCCCTCGAGCGTCTGGGCGCCGGCGAGCATCTGCTCGCGGGAGCCCAGCACGGTCCACTTCTCCGGCAGCGCCACGAGCTGCGCGCCGCGCGAGGCGGCGTCTCGGACGAGCCGGTCCGCGGTGCTCAGGTTGCGATCGAGGTCGTCGGTCGCGTTCAACTGAATCGCTGCTGCGCGCATTGCTCACGCTCCTGATTGACTGGTCAGTCAGCTCCTTACGATAGCCCCTCACGAGCTTACGAACGGCTCGGGCCGGGACTGCGAGCCCTCGCCGGCCGCCTCCCCCCACTCCCCCGGCCCGCCGATCGCGCGCTGCTCGTGCAGCGCGGCGATCTCGGCCGAAGACAGCCCCGCGGCCGCAAGCACCTCGTCGGTGTGCTCGCCGAGCGCCGGCGCGGGGCCGCGCGCCGGGTCGCCCGGCGTGCGGCTCAGCTTGATCGGCACCCCGAGCAGGCGCACCGGCGATGCCACGCCCGGCTGGGCCAGCTCCACCACCATCTCGCGCGCGGCCACGAGCTCTGACTCCAGCGCCTCGTCGAGCTCGAGCACCGGCTCAAGGCAGCAGTCGTGCTCTGAGGAAAAGCGCTGCCACTGCTCGCGCGTCCGCGAGCGCATGATCTGCGCAAGCTGGGAGTGCGTCGGCGAGCCCGGCGGCTCAAACGCGCCGCCGATCAGGTCCTCGCGGCCGACGCCCTCGCAGAACGCGCGCCAGAACTTCGGCTCAAGCGCAGCCAGCGTCACCCACCCGTCGGCGCACTCATAAGGCCGATAGCAGCAGTAGCGGCCCGCCAGCCCCACCTCGCCGCGGCGCGGCGCGCGGCCGCCGGCCAGCACCTCGGCGGCCAGCATCGCAAGCCACGACAGGGAGCCGTCGAACATCGAGCAGTCCACGAGCTGCCCCCGCCCGGAGCGCTCGCGCTCGCGCAGCGCCACCAGGATGCCGACCGCGGCCATCAGCGCCCCCCCGCCCAGGTCGGCGACCTGCACCCCCGGCACCACGGGCGGGCCGCCCGCCTCTCCCGCGAGCGCCAGCACGCCGTTGCGGGCAAGATAGTTCAGGTCATGGCCGGAGCGCCGGCTGTCGGGCCCGTGGCGGCCGTAGCCGGTGATCGCGCAGTAGACCAGGCGCGGGTTGGCATCGCTGAGCACCTCCCAGCCGACGCCGAGCCGCTCCATCACCCCGGGGCGAAACGACTCGAGCAGCACGTCCGCGCGGCGCACGAGCGCCAGCAGTGCCCGCCGGCCGCCCTCGCAGCGCAGGTTGATGCCCACCGAGCGCTTGCCGCGGTTGAGCGCCATGAACAGCGCGCTCGCGGCGCTGTCCTGCGCGCCCTCGTAGCGCGGCGGCGCCCAGCGGATGTAGTCGCCGGAGCCCGGTTCCTCGACCTTGATCACATCGGCGCCGAAGTCGGAGAGCAGAAGCGAGCAGAAGCCCCCGGGCAGCAGGCGGCTGAGATCGAGCACGGTCAGGCCCTCAAGCGGCAGCGTCATCGGCCGCGCCCCGCGATCCCGAGCAGCTCGCGAGCCTCGCCGACGGTCGCCGGACGCCGGCCGCAGTCGCCGACCAGCCTCCTGGCGCGGGCGACCAGCTCGCCGTTTGAGCGCGCCATCGTGCCGTCGGGCAGGTAGAAGTTGTCCTCGAGCCCGACGCGGACCGAGCCGCCGAGCGCGAGGGCGGCGGCGACCAGCGGCCACTGCGCACGGCCGATCCCGATCACCCCCCAATGGTGGCGCTCCGCGGGCCACGCCAGCCTGAGGTTGTCGACCATCGCCGCCAGGTTGGGGGCCGTGGCCGGCGCGCCTCCCAGCACGCCCATCACCATCTCGGCGTGCAGCGGGGCGTCCAGCAGCCCCATGTCGACCAGCGGCTCCAGCGAACCCACGTGGCCGAGGTCGAAGCACTCGTGCTCGGGCTTGATGCGCAGCTCGCGCATCGCGCCCGCAAGCTGCACGATCTCGTCGAACGGGTTGGCGAACACGAACTGGAACACGAGCTCGCCCCGCCGGCGAGAGTACTTGGCGTAGTTGAGCGAGCCCATGTTCAGCGCCGCCACCTCCGGCCGGCAAGCCCGCAGATAGGCGACCCGCTTGGCCACCGGGACGCCCAGCGCGCCGGTCGAGAGGTTGATGATCGCCGCGTCGCCGATCTCATCGGCGATCGCGCCCGTGATCGCGGCGTAGTCGTGCACCTCGTGACTGGGCCTGCCGTCCGGGGAGCGGGCGTGGATGTGGATCATCACGCCGCCCTCGTCGACGATCCTGCGCGCCTCCGCCGCGTACTCGGCCGGCGTGTACGGGATCGCGGGGCACTGGTCGCGGTTGGCGACCGCGCCTGAGATCGCGCAGGTGATGATCGCCGGATCCTCGACGCTCACGCCCGCACCACCCCGCTCACGCCCGCACCACCCCGCTCACACCGGCACCACCCCGCTCACACCGGCACCACCCCGTTGCGCCTGAACGGGCGCCGGACGCGCTTGCCCTGCGCCCGCTCGAGCGCCCGGCAGATCGTGGCGCGCGTCTCACGCGGGTCGATCACGTCCTCGATCATCGCGTTTGCGGCGGCGGCGTAGACGTCGATCTGCTCCCGGAAGCGCTCGATCAACTCGGCGCGCGCGGCGTCCGGGTCCTCCTGCTCGGCCAGCCGGCGGCCGAACAGGATCTCCACCGCGCCCTCGGCGCCCATCACCGAGATCTCC
>DATGLC010000033.1:0-125199 GCA_035294345.1 Solirubrobacteraceae bacterium | reverse complement strand
CACGATCCGCCGAGCGCTCCTGTGGGCGACCGGGTTGGTCGTGTTCATCTTTCTCGTGGTGAGCTACGCGTCCACGGTCGGCTGGGGACCCAGCAGAATGGCGGGCTTCTCGACGACGAACGTCCCCGGTCTGGTTCTGGTCGGGCGCTACATGGGCAAATGGCCGGAGTTCGTGGTCGCTCTCTTCACAATCAACAGCGCGATCGGAGAGGGCGTGGCGTCAACGATCATCGTCAGTCGGCTCCTGCACGCGTTCGGCCATGCCGGTCTGCTTCCGCGGCGCCTGTCGACGCTGGTCGGCGTGAGCAGGACGCCGGTGATCGCAATCCTAGTGACCGGGGTCGCGGCATTTGCCCTCGCGCTGATCTTCGGCGTGTGGCAGGGGCTGCTGGCCGGGATGTCCCTGCTTTTGGTCGTCACGACGATGGCTGAGTTCGTAGGGCATCTGGTGGGGGACGCCGCGCTGATCGGCGAGGGCATCAAGCATCAGATCAGACGCGTGGCGGCATTTTACGTGCTCCCTGGCATCTCGGTGATCACCATTCTCGCGGGTATGTGGGCCACGTTCTTCCCGATCAGCGTGCCGACGATCTACGCGCCGATCATCGTGATCGCGCTGTTGCTACTGGGAGCGGCCGAGCTGTGGCTTCTGAGGGCGCTTTTCGCCAGCCGCGCAGGAGACATCGACACCGCGCTCCTTGAGCTGGGTGACAGCGCCGATGGCGGTGGTGGCGCGGCCTCGCCGGAGCCCCTTGCGGGGGTACAGGTTGCCTGACGCCGGCGCGGGTCGTTAGGCGGACACGAACGAGACAAGGAGCAAGGGATTCATGGGGCTATTCCACGATCATGGGCATAAGACGCAGGCTGGAGGATGGCGACGCGAGGATCTGCGGGGGATGCGCGTGCAGAGGCGGTTGAAGGACATCACGGACCGCAAGCAGCGGGAAGAGGCCGAGCGCGGCATCGACCTGGGGCTCGAGGCGGCACCGTCGGTACAGGACAGGACGATATCGACCTTTGCCAGAGGGCAGCAGCCGGCTTTCGCGGGCATCAATACCTTCCGCAAGGCACCGTACTGCGAGAACATTCGCGAGGTGGGGAGATACGAAGTCGCCATCCTTGGCGCCCCGTTCGACATGGGCACAACCTATCGGCCCGGTTGCCGGTTCGGACCACAGGCTGTGCGCCGAATCTCGGCCCTGTATGACTCGTACAACGCCGACATGGGCGTAGATCTGGCGGAGGAGCTGAACATGTGCGACGCCGGGGACGTGTTCGTGATCCCGGCGAACCTCGAGAAGTCGTTCGACCAGATCGATCGGGCTGTGTCCTTCATCCACAGCCAGGGCGTCTTCCCGGTCGTGATCGGCGGAGATCACTCGATCGGATATCCCGATGTCCGAGCGATCGCGCCCCAGATCGACGGGAAGGTGGGCATCATCCATCTGGACCGTCACATCGACATACAAGAGCGAGACATGGACGAGCGCATGCACACGACTCCGTGGTTTCATGCGACCAACATCCCGAATGCCCCGCCGTCAAACCTGGTTCAGATGGGGATCGGAGGCTGGTACGGCTCGCGGCCTGGGATGAAGGTGGCCCGCGAGCGCGATACGACGGTCATCACGATCTCGGACGTGGAGGAACTCGGGATCGACAGGGCTGTGGAGATCGCACTCGAGTGCGCGTGGAAGGATGCCGCGGCGGTATTCCTGTCGTTCGACATCGACTCGATCGATGCGGGGTTCGTGCCGGGCACGGGGTCCCCGGAGCCTGGAGGACTGCTTCCGCGGGAGGCGCTTCGGGCGCTGCGGATGATTGCGCGGGAGGGCATCTGCGGGATGGAGGTTGTCGAGATCGCGCCCCCCTATGACGTCTCGGATATGACCGCGCAGCTCGGGTGCCGTGCGATCATGGACGTGCTGGGAACGATGGTCGAGGCGGGACACCTGGGATCGCGCAAGAAGGCCGGGGAGCGAGGCCAGGCGCCGGCGGCGGCCAGCTGACCTGAGGGCGTCGGGATGCGATGCGGTCGAGGGCGAGGAGCCCGCAGGCCGGGGCGGGCGTCCACGCGCCAGCAGCGGCGAACGGTAGTTCTCATGATGGGGGCGGTTGGAGTCCTTCACCTTGCGGGAGTCTTGACGTTGCTAGGCGTAATGCCGATGGCAGACCAGGCGCGCGCTGGCGGCGCGCTGAGCGTGGGCATCGGGATCACGGCGTATGCACTCGGGGTGCGGCATGCGTTCGACGCGGACCACATCGCGGCGATCGACAACACGACGCGGAAGTTGATGGTGGATGGCCAGCGCCCGATCAGTGTCGGGTTCTGGTTCTCACTCGGGCACTCGACCGTGGTGTTTGCGGCTGCGGTCCTGTTGGCAGTCGGGGTGCGCGCTGTCGCGGGACCGGGTTACGGGGGCTCCGGACTGCACGAGGCGGCCACCTGGGTGGGGACGCTGGTCTCGGGCGGATTCCTGTACGTGATCGCGGCAATGAATGTGACGATCCTTCTGGGGATTGCCACCACTGTCCGTCGGATGCGAGCAGCGCGCTGCGACGAGGACGAGCTCGACATGCTCCTCGCCAAGCGCGGTCTCATCTGCCGGTTGATCGGGCCCGCGATGAGGATCGTCCGGAGGCCATTGCAGATGTACCCGATCGGCGTCCTGTTCGGGCTAGGATTCGATACGGCGAGCGAGATCGCGCTACTCGTGCTCGCCAGCAGCGCGGCCGGAGCGGGCCTGCCGTGGTATGCGGTGCTGTGTCTGCCACTGCTGTTCGCGGCCGGCATGTCACTGATGGACACCCTGGACGGCTGCCTCATGGGTCTCGTGTACGGCTGGGCCGTGGCGCGACCCGCGCGCAAGGTGTATTACAACCTGACCGTGACCTGCGTGTCGGTGGCGGTCGCGGTGCTAATCGGCACGGTCGAGCTCGGCGGCTTGCTGGCCTCGCGGGTGGGTCTCTCGGGATCGTTCTGGGGATGGTTTGAGAAGATCCACATGGACGAGCTGGGATTCGTGATTGTGGGTCTGTTTGTCCTGACCTGGGTGGCGGCGCTTGCGATCTGGCGCGTCGGTCGAATTGAGGAGCGCTGGAGCGCCGTCTTGCCGCGGGACCGTTGACGGTCGCGCACCCCGATTCGGCCCGCGGCTCGGCGATCGGCGCGGATGCGGCCGCGCGTGCGGTGAGCAGCTACCTCCGCGCGATCGGACAGCAGACGCGTCTCCGCATGCTGTTATTGCTTGCCGATGGGGAGTGGACCGTCGGCGAGTTGTCCCGGCGGCTCGACTTCCCCGAACACCGCGTGTCGAGGCACCTCCAGACGCTGTATGTCTTCGGGCTGCTGGAGCGCCGGTCCCTTCGAGGCAGATTCGTCTACCGGCTAGCTGATCTGACCGTGCTTGAACTGATCGACGAGGTGGCGCTGCGCGTGGCAGCGTTGTCGGAGCAGCTGGGGCGCGGCCGGCTGACGCCTGCGGCCCAGGAGCCTGGGATGAGTCCATTCGGGTCCTTCCACGCGAGCTGGCGCCGGCCGGCGCCTGTGGAAGCCTCAGCCGTTGAGCGGGGAACCGGGCGTGTCGGGGAGAGGGACCTCGGCCCCCGCGCCCGCGCCGGGGTCCGCCAGAGCCGCCCCGCCCGCACGAAGCTCGTGCAGCGCGTCGTCGACGGTGCGCACGATCCCCCGGGGGTCGGCGACCCCTCGGAAGGAGAAGCCGAACTGGGCCTCGCCGGCCGTGTCGAAGTCGACCGTCCCGACGCCCAGCAGGCGCTCGAGCAGGGACTGGCGAGCGGTGACGTTCTGGATGCGCTCAAGGCGCGTCTGGTGAAGCTCCCTGCCCAGCAGGCCGCGCTCGATCGTCAGGCGGCGGTCGGTGATCGAGTAGGTGGTGCGCACCCGCGCCAGCGCCACCGCGCACAGCGAGACGGCGAGGACCGCCGCGGCCGCGGCGACCACCCAGAGCACCTGCACGCGGCCGTCGGCGATCTCGGACGCCAGGCCGGCCGCCACGGCGGCAAGCAGGGCCAGTAGCGCGCCGCGGGCCGCCATCCCGAGCATCGCGCGCCAGCTGGCGTGGCCGCGGAAGAACACCCGCTCGTCGTCGCGGCGGTCCATGGCGCGAGGTTACCCCCGCCGCGCGCATTACATTCGCCTGCCGATGACGCGTCGCCCCGGCCGATGATCGCACGCGTGCAGCCGCTGATCGCCACGCGGGCGCTGCGCGGGCCGTTCGACTACCGCGTGGCGCCCGGGCAGAAGGTGCGGGTCGGCTCGCTCGTGCGCGTCAAGTTCTCCTCGCGCCGGCTGAGCGGGGTGGTGGTCGCCCTGTCCCAGCGCTCGGAGCTTGCGCCCGAGCGGCTGGCGGAGCTTGAGGCGGTCGTCGAGCCCGGGATCGGCGCCGACCTGGTGGCCCTCGCCGAGTGGATGGCCGACGAGTACTGCTCCACCCCTGCGCGCGCGCTGGCGCTGATGGTGGCGCCCGGCGCCGTCTCCGGCCGCGGCGAGCGGACCGCCGTGTTTGCGCGGCTGACGCCGGCCGGCGAGCTCGAGCTCGCCGGAGGCGTCCCGTCCGCGCCCGGTCGCCGGCCGCTGAGCGCCGGCCAGCGCGAGCTGCTGGCGCAGCTCGCGCGGCGGGGGCCGCTCGCCGCCGCCTCGCTGCGCGGCGACTCGCTGCGTCGCCTCGCCCGGCGGGGCCTGGTGGCACTCGAACGCGGCCCCGTACCGCGCAGGCCCGCCGTGCACGCGGTCGGCTCGGCCCTCGGGCCGCCGCCGCGGCTGACCGCCGAGCAGGCGGCGGCGCTCGAGCGAATCGAGCGGGCCCTGGCGGACGGCGACCGCGCCGTGCACCTGCTGCACGGGGTCACCGGCTCTGGCAAGACCGAGGTCTACCTGGGCGCGGTGGGGGCGACGCTGGCCGCCGGGCGCACGGCGATCGTGCTCGTGCCCGAGATCGCGCTCACCCCCCAGACGCTCGGCCGCTTCCGGGCTCGCTTCGGCGACGTGGTGGCGGTCCTGCACTCGGGGCTGTCGGCCGGCGAGCGCCACGACGAATGGATGCGCCTGCGCCGCGGCGAGGCGCGCGTGTGCATCGGCCCGCGCTCGGCGGTGCTCGCGCCGCTCGAGCGCATCGGGCTGATCGTCATCGACGAGGAGCACGAGAGCTCCTACAAGCACGAGGGCGACCCGCGCTACGACGCGCGCACGGTCGCACGCGAGCGCGCCCGCGCCCATGGGGCGCTGCTTTTGCTGGGCAGCGCCACCCCGCGCCCGGAGAGCGCGCTCGGCGCGCGGCGCCTGCGCCTGCGCCACCGCGTGGACGGGCGGCCGCTGCCCGCCGTGCGCCTGCTGGACATGCGCGAGCGGCCGTCGCCGCTTCACCCCGAGACCGCCCAGGCGCTGGCGGACCTGCGCCGCCGGGGGGGCAAGGCGATCGTCCTGGTCAACCGCCGCGGCTGGTCGAACTTCCTGTCCTGCCGCTCCTGCGGGCACGTCTGGCTGTGCCCCAACTGCGACGTGGCGCTGGTGCTGCACCGCCAGGGCGCGGCGATCGCCTGTCATCACTGTGGCCACGCGCAGGATGTCCCGGCGCGCTGCGAACGCTGCTCGTCTGTCACGGTCGCGCGGCACGGCGCGGGGACCGAGCGCATCGAGCATGAGCTGCGCGCCGTGCTCGGGGGCGACGGGTTCCCCGTGTTGCGCCTGGACGCGGACGCGACGACGCTGTCGGCCCGCGCCGCGGTGCTCGCCCGGTTTGCGGCGGCGCCGCGCGGCGTGCTCGTCGGCACGCAGATGGTCGCCAAGGGCCACGACTTTCCCGGCGTCTCGCTCGGCGTGGTGCTGGACGCCGATCAGACGCTTCGCTTCCCGGACTTCCGCGCCGAGGAGCGGACGTTCGCGCTCATCTGCCAGCTCGCGGGTCGCACCGGCCGGGGCTCCGATGGGGGACAGGTGCTGGTGCAGACGCTCGCGCCGGAGGCGCGGTCGATCGTGCACGCCGCCCGTCACGACGCCGACGGGTTCATCGCCGAGGAGCTACTTCGCCGTCGCGAGCTTGGCTATCCGCCGTACACCTCCCTGATCCGGGTCGTGTGCGCGGCGGCCGACGAGGAGGCCGCGCGCGCGGCGGCCGCAGAGATCCGCGCGCTGCTCGGGCCGCTGGACGCCGCGGTGCTCGGCCCGGCGCCGCTGTTTCGCCTGCGCGGCAGGGCCCGCTGGCAGCTGGTGCTCAAGGCGCGCACGCGCCGCCCGGCGATCGCGGCGGTCGCCCGCGCGGTGGGGCTCGTCGCGCCGGCGGCGGCCCGAGCCGGAGGGGCGGTGAGCGTCGACGTCGACCCGCAGTGAGCGTCGACCCGCCAGTGGAGCGCCGCCGACGCCGACCCGCGGCCAGCGCCGACGTCGACCCGCAGCGGGCGCCGACGCCGACCCGCGGCCAGCGCCGACGCCGACCCGCAGCGAAGTCTCTGCTTCGACCCATGTGTGGGACGCGCTGCGTCGGCTGACCGGCGAGCGCCACCTACCGACAGCCCGGCGCGAGGGGTCGCGGCCCTCGCGGTCGCGGTTCGTATGCGCTCAGGCTCTGTCGCAGCTCCCAGATCCGCGCAAGCATCAGCCTGATCGAGGTGGTGTGCGCCGTCTGGGCTGCCCCATTCAGCGTCCGAGCACGACCCGGCCTCCCATTAGACTGGCAGCCGATGGCGTCCGACACGCGCACAGAGCGAGAGGGGGAGGCCGAGGTCGCGCTCCTGGAGCGCAGGCCACGGTCCGACGGGCGCGGCCCGGAGCCCGCCGGAGCCGGTGCGGCGGATGCCGCGGGCGGCGCTCAGGTGGCCGGGGACGGCCAGCAGGCCGTCGAGGGCGGCCCCGATGAGCTGGATCCGCAGGCCCAGGCGCGGCGCGCGGCGGCGCTCGCCCAGGTGCGCAAGTTCGGCGATCCCGTCCTGCGCGCACGCGCGCGGCCCGTCGAGCGCTTCGACGGCGCGCTGCGCGACGAGATCCGCAGGATGGGGGAGCTGATGGTGGATGCGGTGGGAGTTGGCCTTGCCGCCACCCAGATCGGGATCCTTCACCGCGTGCTGGTCTACCGCGTCCAGCAGCAGTCCCCGGTCGCGGCGCTGGTCAACCCGGAGATCGAGTGGGCCGGCGAGGAGCTCGAGACGCTCGAGGAGGGGTGCCTGAGCCTCCCGGGCGTGCATGTGGACGTCGAGCGGCCCGTGAGCGTGATCGTCAGCGCCCGTGACGAGCGCGGACGGCCGCTGCGCGTCGAGGCGGCCGGCCTGGAGGCGAGGGTGATCCAGCACGAGATCGACCACCTCGACGGCGTGCTGGTGCTCGATCGCATCGGCCGCGCCCAGCGCCGCGAGGCGATGCGCGCGCTGCGCGAGGCGCTCGGCGGCTGAGCGCGCCTCGCCCGGTCTGGCCCGGCCTGCGTTGCGGACCGTCTACATCGGCACATCGGCGTTCTCGGTCGCGGTGCTGCGCGAGCTCGCCGCCTCGGCGCACCGCCCGCAGCTGGTGGTCACCCGTCCGGACCGCCCGGCCGGCCGCGGCCGTCGCAGCGCGCCTCCACCGATCGCCCAGGCGGCGCGCGAGCTGGGGCTCACGCTCGTCCAGCCCGAGTCGGTCAACGAACCGGCGGCCCGGGAGCTGATCGGCGCGGCGCGTCCCCAGGCCGTGTGCGTCTGCGCGTTCGGGGGACTGATCGCCGAGCCGCTGCTGTCCAGCCACAGCTTCCTCAACGTGCATCCGTCGCTTCTGCCGCGCTGGCGGGGCGCGGCGCCGATCGAGCGCGCGATCATGGCCGGGGACCGGCTCACCGGCGTCTCGATCATGCGCCTGGACGCCCGGCTTGACAGCGGGCCGGTGTGCCTGGCCGCCACCGAGCCGATCGGCGAGCGCGACACCTACGGCACGCTGGCCGAGCGGCTGGCGGCGCTCGGCGGCCGGCTGCTGGTGCGCGCGCTCGACCTCCAGGGCGCCGGCGCGCTGCGATGCGAGCCCCAGGATGAGCGCCTCGCGACCCACGCGCCCGGGATCCAGCCCGCCGACCGCCGTCTGACCGGCGAGCTTGACGCCGTCGGCTCCGAGCGCCTGGTGCGCGCGCTCGCCCCGCACATCGGCGCTTTTGCGATCGCGCCGGGCGGGCGCAGGCTGATCGTCTGGGAAGCGCGGGCGCGCGGCGCGACAGCCGCCGACCCGCCGCCGGGCGAGATCGCCACGGACGGGCACCTGCCGCTGCTGGGATGCGCGCCGGGCGCGCTCGAGCTGCTGGTCGTCCAGCCGGAGGGGCGGCGCGCGATGCCCGGCGACGCCTACCTGCGCGGCCTGCGCGGCTCGGCCGGCGCGCGCGGGACCTGAGATGCGCGGCGCGAGCAGCCGCCGCGGCGCCGTCGAGGTGGCGCCTGCGCGCGCGTGCGCGTACGCGGTCGTGCGCCGCGTGTTCGAGCGCGGCGCATACGCCGACCGCGCGCTGCACGCCGAGGCAGCCGCGCTGCGGGGCCGCGAGCGATCTCAGGCGACCGCGATCGCCTACACCACCGTTCAGCGCGCCGCCACGCTGGACCACGTCGCCGGCCTGCTGTGCGAGCGGCCGCTGCACAGGCTCGAGCCCCCGGTGCTGGCGGCGCTGCGCACCGGGCTGGCGCAGCTTCTGCTGCTGGACTCCTTCCCAGCGCACGCGGTCGTGCACGAGTCGGTGGCGCTCGCC
The DNA here is from genome assembly GCA_035294345.1 of Solirubrobacteraceae bacterium. Lineage (GTDB taxonomy): Bacteria > Actinomycetota > Thermoleophilia > Solirubrobacterales > Solirubrobacteraceae > Palsa-465. Next base: position 116,491 of record DATGLC010000033.1, on the reverse strand, counting down.
CGGCGCCACTCGCGCGGCGGCGCGCCGCTGGTCAACGCGGTCCTGAGGCGCGCCGCGCGGGAGGGCGAGGCGATCCTCGCAGAGCTCGACGATTCGACGCCGCAGCGTGCGGCGATCGCGCACTCGGTGCCCGAGTGGCTGGCGTCGATGTGGTGGCGCGAGCTGGGCGCAAACCGCGCTCGCTCGCTGCTTGCGGCCGTCAACCGCCCGCCCGAGTCGGCGGCGCGCGTCAACACGCTGCTCGCCGAGCCAGGCGCGGTCGCGGCGGCGCTGGGGGTGCGCACGCGCCCGGCCGAGGGGATCCCGGAGGGGCTCGTGTTCTGCGAGCCGTTCGACGTGCACGGCTCGGCGGCCTTTAGGCGCGGGGAGCTGATGCCCCAGTCGCGCGGCTCGATGGCGGTCGCGCGCGCGCTGGCGCCCCGGGCGGGCGAGCGCATCCTCGACCTGTGCGCGGCGCCGGGAGCCAAGACCACTCATCTGGCGGCGCTCGCCGGCTCGCCGGCCGCCCTGGTGTCGATTGAGCGCCATCCGGGCCGCGCGCGGGCGCTCGAGGCCACGCTCGAGCGGATGCGCGTGCCGGGCGTGCGCGTGCTGGTCGCCGACGCCACCGAGCCGGCTCCCGAAGGGCCGTATGACCGGGTGCTGGTCGACCCTCCCTGCAGCGGCCTTGGAACGCTGCAGTCCCGGCCGGACCTGCGCTGGCGCGCCAGCGAGGAGCGGATCCGCGCGCTGGCGTCCTTGCAGGCGGCGATCCTGCGCGCCGGCGCCGCCGCGACCCGGCCGGGCGGGACGCTCGCCTACTCGGTCTGCACGATCTCCGCGCGGGAGACCGACGCGGTGATCGACGCGTTCCTTGAGCGCCACGGGGGGTGGTCCTGCCGCGCGCGGCTTCGGACCGCGCCGGACACCGACGGCACGGACGGCTTCTACGTCGCGCTGCTGCGCCGCGACGGCCGTTAATCTGGCGCTAATGAGCGACTCGCCGATCACGCCCGGGCCGGCCTGCCCGGGCTGCGGCCAGGCGCAGCTGCGCGCGGCGGCGATGCCCGGGCGCTACCGGTGCGTCCACTGCCTGCGGCGCTGGGAGCTGGTATCGGTGTGCCCGGACTGCGGCGAGCACTCGACGATCGTGAGGATGTCGAGCACAGCGATCGTGCGCTGCAACCACTGCGGCGGCTCGATGCTGCGGGAGGTCTGAGATCGATGCTGCGGGCGGTCTTGGCTGGATGCTGCCGAAGAGCGAAGCGCGGTGGCGCCCGAGGGCCGAGCTCGGTGCGGAGCGGGAGCTGAGCATGGGCTCCCCGGGAGGTCCGGGCGCGGATCGCGTCGGCGAGGCTGGCGCCCGCGCCCGGGAGCTCATGGTGCAGCGACGGCTGGCGCCATCGATCCTGTCGGCGGACTTCGCCCGGCTGGGCGCCCAGGTGGCGGAGGTGCTCGCGGCCGGCGCGCGCGTGATCCACGTCGACGTGATGGACGGCCGCTTCGTGGAGCCGATCACGTTCGGGGCGATCGTCGTCGCCGCGCTCGCCGACCAGGTTCACGACGCCGGCGCGGTGCTTGACGTGCACCTGATGGTGGCGCGGCCCGAGCGCCACGTCGCCGACATGGCGCGCGCCGGCGCGGACTCGATCACCGTCCATGTCGAGGCCACGCCGCACCTGCACCACGCGCTTGACGTGATCCGCGAGGCGGGCGCGGCCGCGGGCGCGGCGCTGTGTCCCGCCACGCCGGTCCAGGCACTCTCGGAGGCCGCCGCCCAGGGGCTCGACCTGGCGCTGTGCATGAGCGTCGACCCCGGTTGGGCCGCGCAGCCGTTCATCCCGGCGTCGCTTGACAAGCTGCGAAGGATGCGCGCCCAGCTGCCGGAGCAGGTCGCGCTCGAGGTCGACGGCGGCATCCACGAGCAGACCGCGGCTCCCGCGGCGGCCGCCGGCGCCAACCTGCTGGTCTGCGGATCGGCGGTGTTCGGCTCCGGGGACCCGGCCGCGGCCTACCGCAGGCTCGCGGCCGCGGCCGGCGTCGCCTGAGCGCCCCCGCGGCGGTAGACGAGCCACAGCAGCGCGCACAGCACGGCCGTGGCGCCGAAGTAGCCGAGCTCCACGCGCGTGACCGCCGCCTCGCCGCCGGCCGGGCCGCCGGCCACGAACGCGACGAACAGCGCCGCCGCGCACAGCCACGCCAGGGCCGCCCAGCGCGCCTGGCCGCGTGCCAGCGCCGCCTGGTTGAGCGTTCCGGAGACCAGGTGAAGCCCCATGCCGACCCCCACGATCGCCAGCCCCAGGCGGCCGTAGCTGAGCGCCGGGTCCTTGTCGCCCAGCACTATCCGCATCACGGGGGGCCCGATCGCCAGGAGGCCCACGGCGACAGCGGCCCCGAAGGCGGCGATCGCCAGCACCGTGACGCGCACGGCGCGGGAGAACTCGCCTGCGTTGGCGCGCGCGTCAAGCCCCGTCAGGTGAGGCAGGATCGAGGTCTGGATCGCCTGGAAGAGCTGCAGCGGCGCCCGCACGATCAGCATCACGTTGAACACGAAGCCGACCAGCCCGGTCGTCAGGTTCACCCCGCCGGTCCTGGCGGCCACGATCAGCACGCCGGCGTTCATCAGCGTCTGCTCGGACAGCATCACGCCCACGACCGACAGGGCGAAGTCCGCCCCGTGCGCCAGCGAAAGGTCCGCGGAGGCCTCCTCAAGCGCGGCGTGCGCGGGCCCCTCGCCGGCGGCGTCGGCCACCGGGATCCCCGCTGCGCCGGCGACCGCGACGCCGGACGGGCGGGCGGGCCGCCGCGGCGAGCCGGCGAGCCGCGCGCGCACGCCCGCGGGCCCCCGGGGTGCGCCGCCGAGCCGCGCGCGCACGCCCGCAGGCCGCCGGCCGGGGCCGTCCAGCCGCTCCGGCTGGACGGCGGGCGATCGCGGCCGCGCGCCCCGCGCGCGCAGCCGCGAGAACGCGAACGGGATCACCGACAGCGACACGAACGGGGCGATCGCCATCCCCAGCCCGACCGCCCCCTGGCCGGAGGCCACCCCGACCGCGACCACCAGCGCCGGCACAAACCGCGACGTCGCCTCCAGGAACACGAGCGCGCCGTAGAGCTCGAAGCGCTTGTGGCCCGCCAGCCACCCGCGCGCGAAGTAGCTGCCCGCGTAGGCCAGCACGCCGACGACGAGGATCCAGTACAGGGTCGCCGAGCCGCCGAACATGCCCCGCTGGATCGATCCCCGGGCGGCAAGCGCCACCGCCAAAAACAGCGCCGCGAAGGCGAGCTGGATGGTGGCGGGCACCCGCAGCGGGTGCGAGCGAAGGCCAAGCGCGCGCCGGCCGGCGATCGTGCGCGACAGCAGCTGCTCGATCGGCCGGTAGATGACCGAGAGGATCACGAACATGATCGCCCAGCACAGCGAGATGCGGCTGTAGGCCGCGCCGCCGAGCACGTGGCTGGCGGTCGCCAGGTAGGCGAAGGTGAACAGGCCGGTGGAGGCGATCCCGATCGACAGGATCCGCGCGCCGGAGCCGAACGACTCGACCGACGGCTCGCCGGCCCTCGGATCGCCGCGCGCCGGCACGGCCGCCGGCGCGCTCACCGGCCGACCGACACCAGCAGCATCGTCCACGGCAGCGGTGAGCGCGCCTCCACCACCTCCCCGTGGCGGGCGAGCAGGCGAATGAAGGAGCGCCGCGTCCAGTGGTTGAGGTGCCCTGGCGTGTTGCCCAGCTGGCGCACGTACGCTCCGCGGGCGACGTTCAGCGCCCTCCACAGCGGCTCGCGCGGCACCGACACGAGCAGGAAGCGCCGCGCGACGCGCGCCATCTCAGAGAGCGCGCGCTGCGGATCGGCGACGTGCTCCAGGACCTCTGTGGCGGCGACCAGGTCAAACTCCGAGTCGGCGAAGCGCAGCCGCTCGACGTCCATCGCCATGAAGGCGAGGTTCTCGGCCCGCCGCCGCCCCCAGTGGGCCGCGAGCTTGGGATCGTCGAGGTCGACGCCGACCACGCGCCCCGCGGGCGTGCTCGCGCGCAGCCTCAGCGCCCATCGCTCGGTGAGCACGCCCTCCCCGCAGCCGACGTCCAGCACCGACGACGGCGCAGCGCGCTCCAGCAGCGCGTCGAGGTCGCGCTCGAAGGCGCCCATCAGCCGCCTGACGACCGGGTTGCGCGAGCCGTACTTGTCGTAGGTGTTGCCGGTTGGGACCGCCGCGGCGCTCATGCCTTGATCGCCTCGCGCTCGCCGGGGCGGCCGCGCTGCGGCCCGCGGGCGTCGCCCGTGCCGCCCGCGGGCTGTGCGGTGTCGCCCGCGGGCTGTCCCGCCGGCGCCGCGGTGTCACCGGCGGGCTCTGCCGCCCGCGCCGCGGTGTCACCGGCGGGCTGTCCCGCCGGCGCCGCGGTGTCACCGGCGGGCTGTCCCGCGGGCCGCCCGCCGCCCCGCTCGTAGTGCGAGGGCTCGATCCCGAGCGCCAGCTCGATCCGTCGCACGCGCTCGAACGTCCGCTGCGAGAGCGTGCGCTGAGCCGCCAGCAGATCGCCGATCACGCCAAGGGCGGCCAGCAGCATCGCGGCGTTGAACAGGACCGCGCCGGCGATCAGCGACTGGATGTGCCCCGCGCGGCCGCCGTTCTCGATGAACGGCACCAGGAAGCGCACGAAGAAGCCCAGCGCGGCCACGCCGGTCACCAGCGCCGCGCTCCAGAAGACCTTCAGCGGCTCATACTGCGAGTAGATCCTGAAGATCGACAGCGCGTTGCGGCGCACGTAGGCCGACGTGGACGGGAACAGCCGCGACTCGCGCGTCTTGGGGTTGGTGCGCACCGGCACGTGGCTGACGGCCACCAGCAGCTTCCCGGCCTGGATGATCGTCTCCAGCGTGTAGGTGAACTTCGACACCGCCTGGACCTGCAGCGCCGCCTCGCGGTTGTAGGCGCGAAACCCCGAGGTCGTGTCCGGGATCTCGGTCGAGGAGGCCTGGCGGACGACCCAGGAGCCGAGGCGCTGCAGGCGCCGCTTGGCCGCGCTGAAGTGCGGGATCGTGCCCACCTGGCGGTCGCCGATCACCATGTCGGCCTCGCCGGCCAGGATCGGCGCGACGAGCTTGGGAATATCGGCGCCCTCGTACTGGTTGTCGGCGTCGGTGTTGACGATCACGTCGGCGCCGAGCTTGAGCGCCGTGTCCAGCCCGGCCTGGAACGCGGCCGCCAGCCCCTTGTTGTTGGTCAGGCGCACCAGGTGGTCCACGCCGCAGGCGCGCGCCACCTCGATCGTCCCGTCGGTGGAGCCGTCGTCGATCACCAGCCACTCGACCGTGTCGAAGCCCTCGACTTGGCGCGGCAGGTGCCTGAGGGTCTCGGGAAGCTGGTCGCGCTCGTTGAAACAGGGGATCTGGATGATCAGCTTCATCGCGTTGCGTGGCCCGCCGGTCCTCACGCGCGCCCCGCGACCCGGCGACCTGGGCCGGTGCCGGGCGCGCTCTGGGCCACACGGTAGCGGGATACTGCCCGCTCGACATGGACGCGCCAGTCGCATCTAGGCGGCCGCACGGCGTGACGCGGGCGCGGCGCGTGGCGCGGGCGCGGCGCGTGGGCGCCACGCGCCGCAGCGGACGGGCGCACCGCGTCGCCCTGGCGCTGGTTCTCGCCGGCACGCTCGCGCTGCGGCTCTGGGGCGTGCGCCAGGGGCTGCCCTACAGCTACAACTCCGACGAGGCGTCGCACTTCGTGCCGCGGGCGATCGCGTTCCTCTCCCACGGGCCCAACCCGCACTACTTCCTCAACCCCCCGGCGTACTCCTACCTGCTGGAGATCGTCTTCGAGCTGTGGTTCGGCTCCGGGGACGTGGTGCGGCGCATCTACGCGACCGACCCGACCGCCGTGTTCATGGTCGCGCGGGTGGTGGCCGCCGCCCTGGGCACCGTGGCGGTGTGGCTCACCTACCTCGCCGGCGCGCGTCTGTTCGATCGCACGACCGCGCTTCTGGCCGCGGCGATCAGCGGGTGCGCGTTCCTTCCGGTCTTCTACAGCCACCTGGCGCTCAACGACGTCCCGACGCTCGCGCCGGTCGCGCTCGCGCTCTACGGCGTGAGCGGGATCCTGACGGCCGAGCGCCGGCGCGACTGGGTGCTGGCGGGCCTGGGGGTGGGCCTGGCGGCGGCCACCAAGTACACCGGCGGGATCGTCGCAGTCTGCGTCGTGGGCGCCGCGGCGTGGCGTGGTGGCGCGTCGTGGCCGGCGGGGCGCGGCGCCGGTGGCGCGTCGTGGCCCGCGGGGCGCGGCGCCCCATGGCGGGCGCTGCGGCGCCTGGCGCTCGCCGGCGCGGTCGCGCTGGGGGCGTTCATCGTCGCAAACCCCTACGCGCTGTTGGACTTCCCCGCCTTCCACGCCGGGATCGTCACCCAGCAGGCGCTCGCCGGCGGCTCGAACCCGGAGAAGCTCGGCACCACCTCCTCAAGCGGCACCGCGTTCTACGTCTGGACGTTCACCTGGGGCCTTGGGTGGGTGCCGTCGCTGGCGGCGCTGGGCGGCGCGGCGCTCCTGCTCGCGCGCCGGCGCTTGGGGGCGGCGCTGGCCCTGATCCCCGCGCCGATCGCGTTCATCCTGTTCATGGGCGACCAGCAGCGCTACTTCGGCCGCTGGCTGATGCCGGTGTTCGAGATCGTGGCGCTGCTGGGCGCCTACGGGATCGTGTCGGCGGCCCGCTGGCTGGTTTGCTCCCGTCGCCTCCCGGCATTGCCCGTGGCGCTCGCGACCGCGGTCGTGTCGCTGTCGCAGGGGATCTCCACCACGGTGCACGACGACCTCGTGCTCTCGCGCGCGGACACCCGCAACCTGACGCGCGCCTGGATGGTCGCCCACGTGCCGGCCGGGGCGAGGGTCGTGGTGGAGCCGATCGTCTCAGGCGACTGGGCCCAGGACATCGGCCGCTCGCTCCCCTACACGTCGACCGGCGCGCGCTGGCAGCTGTGGAACACCGCGGTCAGCGACGTGTCCGCGGACGGGCGGCCGCTGCCGCCCGGCGAGCACCGCTACGTGCCCGTCGACCAGTACGAGCGCACGCTGCGCCCGGCGCTGCTTGAGCGCTACGCCGCCGGCCGCTGGTGCTGGGTGGTGATCGGCTCCCTGCAGGCCGGGCGCGCGTTCGCGCAGCCGCGGATCGCCCCCGCGGCGGTCGCCTACTACGCCCAGCTGGCCGACGACGCGCGCCTGGCGTACCACATCAGCCCGTTCGGTCGCGGCGATCGCGCGGTCCCGTTCAGCTTCGACTGGTCGATCGACTACTACCCGGCGCAGTACGTGCGCCCGGGCCCGGAGGTCAGCGTCTACCGGCTGCGGATCGGGCGCTGTGCCCCGTCCTATGCTCCGAGGGGCCGATGAACGCGATCGCCGAGTCCGACCGGCGCCACCTCGCCCGCGCGATCGAGCTCGCCGAGCTGGGCCGTGGCCGCGTGAGCCCCAACCCGCTCGTGGGGGCGGTGATCGCCGAGGGCGAAGAGCCGCTCGGCGAGGGCTATCACGGCGAGCTCGGAGGGCCGCACGCCGAGGTCCAGGCGCTTCGCGCCGCCGGCGACCGCGACCTGACGCGCGCCACGCTGTACGTGTCGCTCGAGCCCTGCTGCCACCACGGGCGCACACCGCCGTGCACCGATGCGATCCGCGCCGCGGGCATCCCCCGCGTGGTCGTCGCATCCGACGATCCCTCCGAGCACGCGAGCGGACGGGGGCTGGGGATCCTGCGCGACGAGGGGATCGAGGTGGTGGTCGTCGAGGGCGAGCTGGCAACGCTCGCCAGGCTGCTCAACCAGCCGTTTCGCAAGCGCGCGATCACCGGCAGGCCGTGGGTGCTGTTCAAGTCCGCGATGACGCTCGACGGCAAGGTCGCCACCCGCAGCGGCGAGTCGCGATGGATCTCCGGGGAGCCGAGCCGCGCGATGGCCCACCGCTGGCGGGCGGAGTGCGACGCGGTCGCGATCGGGATCGGCACCGCCCTCGCCGACGACCCGCTGCTGACCGCTCGGCCCGAGGGCGGGGCCTGGCGCCAGCCGCGGCGGGTGGTGTTCGACTCGCTCGCGCGGCTGCCGCTGCAGGCGCGCCTGCTGCGCGACGCGCGCACGGTGCCGCTGATCGTCGTCGTCTCGCGCGCCGCGCCGCGCGCGGCGGCCGGCGCGCTCGCCGCCCACGGAGCCGAGGTGATCGTCGCCACGGGCGAGAACGAGCCCGCGCGCGTGGTCTCGGCGCTGCAGCAGCTGGGCGGAGCGGGGGTCGCGTCGCTGCTGCTGGAGGGGGGCCCGCATCTGGCCGGCGCGTTCCTGGACGCGGGGGAGATCGACGAGGTCGCCCTGTTTCTGGCGCCGATGATCCTCGGAGGCCGGGCGGCCCGCGATCCGCTGGAGGGCGAGGGCGTCGAGCGGATCGCCTCCGCCGTCAGGGCGCGGGCTCTGACCTGCGAGCGGGTCGGAGAGGACCTGCTCGTGCGCGCGAGGCTGCGGGAATGGTGAGGTGGCCCAGGCTGCTCGGAGTGGCCGCGGCGGGGGTGGGGCGGTGTTCACGGGCCTGATCGCCGACCTGGGGCGGGTGACGGCGCTTGAGGCCTCCGCGGAGGGGGTCCGCCTGACGGTCGCCACCGCGCTCGCCGGCCAGCTGGCCGCGGGCGACTCGGTCGCCGTCAACGGGGTGTGCCTGACGGCCGCTGCGGCCCGCGACGGCGAGTTCGAGGCCGACGTGATGAACCAGACGCTGCGGCGGACCTCGCTGGCGGCCGCGCGCCCGGGGACGCGCGTCAACCTGGAGCTTGCGCTGCGCCCGTCCGACCGGCTGGGCGGCCACATCGTCCAGGGCCACGTGGACGGGACCGGGACCGTCGCCGCGGTGGCGGCGGATGGGTTCTCCAGGCGCGTGGAGATCCGCGCGCCGGAGGAGATCATGCGCTACGTGGTGGAGCGCGGGTCGATCGCCGTCGACGGCGTCTCGCTGACCGTCGCGGCCCTCGCGGACGCATCGTTTACCGTTTCGCTGATCCCGGAGACCCTGGAGCGGACCAACCTCGGCGCGGCGCAGGCCGGGACGACTGTCAACCTGGAGGTGGACGTGCTTGCCAGATACGTCGAGCGGATGATCGCGCCCGGTGCCGGGCACGGGGTGGCGGGCCGGTGACGCCGGCGGAGCCGTTCGGCGCACCGGCTGGCGGCGCCCGTGCGGGCGGCGAGCGCTCGGCGACGTTCGCGACCATCGAGGAGGCGATCGAGGAGATCCGCCAGGGCCGGATGGTCGTCGTGTGCGACGACGAGAACCGGGAGAACGAGGGCGACCTGACGATGGCGGCCCAGTTCGTCACGCCGGAGGCGATCAACTTCATGCGCAAGGAGGGCGGTGGCCTGATCTGCCTGGCGCTCACCCCCCAGCGCTGCGACGAGCTGGGGCTCGACCTGATGGCGGCCAAGAACGAGTCGCGGTTCGAGACCGCGTTCACGGTCTCGATCGAGGCGCGCTCGGGGGTGAGCACGGGGATCTCGGCCGCCGACCGCGCGCGCACGATCCAGGTCGCGATCGACCCCCGCTCGAGCCCGCGCGATCTGGTGCAGCCCGGCCACGTGTTCCCGCTGAAGGCGCGCGCCGGGGGGGTGCTCGAGCGCGTCGGCCAGACGGAGGCGGGAGTGGACCTGGCGCGCCTGGCTGGCCTGAACCCCTCGAGCGTGATCTGCGAGATCATGAACGACGACGGCACGATGGCGCGGGTCCCGGACCTCGAGCGCTTCTGCGCGCGCCACGGGCTGCGGATGATCACGGTCGCGGACCTGGTCGCCTACCGGCGGCGCCACGAGCGGCTGGTCGAGCGCGTGGTCTCGACGTCGCTGCCGACCGCGTTCGGCGACTTCGTCGCGGTCGGCTACCGCTCGCTGGTGGACAACAAGCACCACGTCGCGCTCGTCAAGGGAGAGGTCGACGGCGTCCCCGACGTGCTCGTGCGCGTGCACTCCGAGTGCCTGACCGGGGACGTGTTCCACTCGCTGCGCTGCGACTGCGGCGAGCAGCTCGAGTCCGCGCTGTCGATGATCGAGCGCGAGGGCAGGGGCGTGCTGCTGTACCTCTCCCAGGAGGGCCGCGGGATCGGCCTGCTGAACAAGCTGAGGGCATACCGGCTGCAGGAGCAGGGGCTGGACACGGTCGACGCCAACCTGCGCCTTGGGCTGCCGGCCGACCTGCGCGACTACGGCATCGGGGCCCAGATCCTCGTCGACCTGGGGCTCACCAGCATCCGGATTTTGACCAACAACCCCAAGAAGATCTCGGGGCTGGCCGGCTACGGGCTCTCCGTGAGCGACCAGATCCCGATCCAGCATGCCCCCAACCCGCACAACGAGGCCTACCTGCGCGCCAAGCGCGAGCGGCTCGGGCACACGCTGCACCACCAGGGGCTGCCGCTCGACGAGGAGATGATCGAGGCCGAGCACGAGCACGACCGCCGGCGCCGGGATGGCCGCTGAGCCGCCGTCGCCGGGCTCCGCGGCGGCCGCCGGGGCGCCGTCCTCTGTCTCCGCGGCGGCCGCCTGGCTGCCGTCCCCTGTCTCGGTGGCGGCCGCCGGGGCGCCGTCCCCCGTCTCCGCGGCGGCCGCGGCGGCAAAGATCGCCGGTGGTCCGCGCGTCGCGCTGTGCGTGTCCCGCTTCTACGAGCAGCTCGCGGAGCGCCTGGTGGCGGGCGCGCGGGGGGCTCTCTCGGAAGCCGGCGCCGTCGAGGTGCGCGAGCTCTCGGTGCCCGGCGCGTTCGAGCTGCCGCTCGCGGCTCAGTACGCGGCCCGCTCGGGGCTGTTCGACGCCGTCGTGTGCCTGGGCGCTGTGATCCGGGGCGAGACCGACCACTACGAGCACGTGTGCGCCGGGACGACCCAGGGCATCATGCGGGTGGCGCTCGACACCGGCGTGCCGTGCGGGTTCGGCGTGCTGACCGTCGACACGCTGGAGCAGGCCCTGGAGCGGGTCTCCGGCGGATCGCGGCGGGACACGGGCCGCCACGCCGCGCAGGCGGTGCTCGCTCAGCTGGCGATCAGGGACGCGCTGCGCGCCGCTACCTGAGCGCACGCGCAGTACCGTCGCGCGCCTTAGAGCGACGCGACCGCGGGCTGGATGCGCCGCGCTTGAGGCGAGGCCGCCGACCGATCAATCCTCCAGGCTGGAGTGACCGCCACCGCCGCCGGGCCGGCCGTCGCCGGCCGGGCCGGGTTGCGGGCCGCCGCCGCGCCCCTGCTGGCCGGGCGGCCCGCCCGCTCCCGGCGGTCCGTGGCCGTGCCCCGGCCCCAGCGCGGCGCCGCCGGACGGCTGCTCGCCCGCCGATGCGCCCTCCGGGCCGGTGGGTCCGGGGGCGGCGGCGGGCGGCTCCCCGGCGGCCGCCAGCGCCTGGTCCAGCGCGCGCAGCACGGTCGCGGTCTGGTTGGGGATCCGCAGCCTCCGCTCCAGGATCGGGATCGCGGCGCGCGGGTCCCCGGCGCGCAGAAGCGAGACGCCGAGGTTGTAGAGGCCGTACGCGTAGGTCAGGCTCGACGGGTCGGCCTCCTGGAGGGCGCGGCGCAGCGTCGCGATCGCCGCATCCAGCTCACCGGCCTGCATCTCGGCAAAGCCCAGGTTCTGAAGCTGGGCGGCGCTCATCGCCTGCTGGGAGCCCGGCGTCCGGGCCGCCGGCCGGGGGCTTGAGGCTGCGGGCCTCGCCCCGGCGGCGGGGCGGTTGGCGGCCCGCTGCAGGCGGGCCTCGGTCAGCGCCGCCGAGCTGCGGCGGGCGGCTGGCGTCCGGCGAGCGGCGCCGCTGCCCGCCGACCCCGCGGCGCTCCGGCGAGCGGCGCCGCTGCCCGCCGGCGCTGAGGGCGTCAGCGCCAGCCAGCTTCCCGCCGCGACCACCACCGCGGCCGCCGCGGCCGCGACCGCGCGCGCCCCGCGTCCTGCGCGCGCGCCGGGAGTGGATCGTGCACCGGCGATCGGGCGCCTGCCGGCGGTGGGGCGTGCGCCCGGCAGGCCGGCGCGAGCCCTCCGCCAGGCGCGCGGCGAGCCATCGCCGTCCGGGCGCGCGGGCGTCGAGCGCGTCTTTGACCGCACGCCCGGGCGCCCGGTGCCCGCCGCGCTCGCAGCGACCGCGCGCGCCGGCGGCCGCGCCCCGGGCCCGGCGATGCGGGTCGCCGTCGTGGCACCGGGCCTGGCGATGCCGCGCACGCCGGGCGCGGCCCTGCCCTTGGCGCTCCGCGCGCCCGGCCGGGGGACCGCGCCCCGGATCAGCACGCCGCCCGCCAGCGCCGTCTCCAGCGCGTCGACGAGCTCGGTGGCGCTCTGGAAGCGCTCCTCCGGGACCTTCGCCATACCGCGCGCGAGCACCTCGTCAAGCGCCGGCGGCAGCGTGCGGTCGCGGGCGGAGATCCGGGGCGGCGGGTCCTCGATGTGCTGGCGGGCCTGGGCGGCGAAGTGCTCGGCGGCGAACGGGCGCTCGCCGCACAGAAGCTCGAACGCCGCAACCGCGAGCGCGTATCGGTCGCTGGCTCCGGTGGCCTCGCGCCCCAGCGCCTGCTCAGGCGACAGGTACGCGGCGGTCCCCAGCAGCTCTCCGCTGGTGATCGTCTCCTCGTTGGCGATGCGCGCGATCCCGAAGTCCGCCACGTGCAGCACGCGGCTTCGGTCCAGCAGAAAGTTGGCTGGCTTGACGTCCCGGTGCACGATCCCGCAGGCGTGGGCGTGGTCCAGCGCCGAGGCCGCCTCGCGCAGCCAGCGCAGCGCCTCCCGCCTGCGCACCGCCCCGACGCGCAGCGCGTCGGCGACGGTCCCGCCGGCGAGGTGCTCCATGACGATGAACGCCCCGCCGATCTTGTCGGGACCGCTCTCCAGCTCCCCGACGTCGAAGATCGTGACCACGTGCGGATGGGTGGAGACGCGCGCCGCGGCCCGGGCCTCGCGCTTGAAGCGCCGCCGCGCCGTCTCGTCGTGCGCCAGAGGCTCCGACAGGATCTTGATCGCCACGCGGCGTCCGAGCACGAGGTCGTCGGCGCACCACACCGACGCCATCCCCCCGGACGCCAGGTGGCGGCGCACCCGGTAGCGCCCCGGGAGCGTCGGCGTCGGCATCTGTTCGCTGTGCTGCATCGGGACGGCTGACGGGGTCCGGCAGGCCGATCAAAGGCAGATGGTACGGATCGCGGGCGTCGCGTGGCCGGGGCCGCGGGCACGGCGGCCGCGAGCACCGTGCCGGGGCCGCGAGCACCGCGCCGAGGCCGCGAGCGTCGTGCCGGGGCCGCGAGCGTCGTGCCGAGGCCGCAAGCACCTATACTCGCCGGCCGATGTCGAAGATCTGCCACGTGTGCGGCAAGGGACCGGCGTTTGGCCACCACCGCAGCCACTCGATGGTCGCGACCAAGCGCCGCTTCGAGCCAAACCTCCAACGGGTCCGGATCGACGACGGCGGCACGCCGAGGCGCGTCCACGTCTGCACCCGCTGCCTGAAGGCCGGCAAGGTCACCAAGGCCAGCTGAGCCGCGCGCGAGGCGCTTCGGTGGCCGGCCCCGGGAGAGCGACCGACCGGATCGGCGCGTCCGATCCGAGCATCGTGCGCTTCCGGGCCGTGCTCGAGGCCGGCCTGGCGGCGCTTCAGGCGCGTCGCGAAGAGGTCAACGACCTCAACGTCTTCCCGGTCGCCGACGGGGACACCGGCGACAACATGGTGCTCACCCTGCGCGCGGTGCTGGAGGAGCTGGACCGCCTGGAGCAGGCGACGGAGGGCCGGACCATCGACGAGATCGGACGCGACGAGATCGTCGCCTCCGTCGCCCGCGCCGCCCTGCTCGGCGCGCGGGGCAGCAGCGGCGTGATCCTCTCGCAGCTGATCCGCGGCGCCGCGGAGGAGCTGGCCAGCCGGCCCGGCGAGCTGGTGGACCCCGTCCTGATCGGAGCCGCGCTCGCGCGCGCCGCCGACCAGGCCTACGGATCGGTGCGCGAGCCGGTCGAGGGCACGATCCTGACGGTGGTCCGCGAGATGGCGCACCGGGTGGCATCCGAGATCGCCCACCGCCCTGACGCGAGGCTTGACGAGGACGCCACCGGCGCTCAGCAGGACGCGGCTCTGGCCGTGGTGATCGAGCGCGCGCTGGCGGCCGGCGAGGAGTCGGTCAGTCGCGGTCCCGACCTGCTGCCGGCGCTGCGCGAGGCGGGCGTGGTCGACGCGGGCGGCTACGGGCTCACGGTCCTGCTGGCGGGGATCGTCGGGGCTCTGCGCAGCGGCGAGGCCCCGGCGCCCGCGCCTGCGAGCCAGCGCGCGCCGCGCGTGAACCGGCCCCAGCACACGTCGACGACCTTCCGCTACTGCATGAGCTTCGTCGTCTGCGGCGCCGGCCTCAGGCGGCGAGACTTCGTGCCCGAGCTTGAGCGCATCGGGGACTCGGTGCTGGTCGTGGGCGACTCCAGCACGCTCAGGGTCCACCTTCACACCGACGACCCGGCCGCGGCCGCGGACCTGTTCTGCGGGGCGGGGTCGGTGTCGCGCGTGGAGGTGGCCGACATGCGCAGCCAGCTGACGGTCCGCGAGCGGCGGCCGGCCGGCGAGGGCCAGCACGCCGCATGCGGCGTGCTGGGCATTGTGGCTGGCGACGGGCTGCCGGCGCAGCCGGGCGCGCGGTGGCTGCGGTGCGACCCTGGCCGCCTCCCGTCCGTCTACGAGCTGCTGGCTGCAATCCACGAGCTTGACTGCGAGGAGGTGGTCCTGATCTGCGGCGAGCCCGGCGTCCTGGCCGCGGCGCGGCGGGCGGCCGAGCTGTCCGAGCGGCCGGCGGTGGTCGTTGAGGCGCGCTCCCCGCAGGCGATCGTGGCGGGGGCGCGGGCCGCCGACCCGCAGGCCGGCGCGGAGCCCAACGCGCGCAGGATCCAGGAGCTGCTCGCGGGCCTGCGAACCGGGGGCGTGCGCCCGGCCGCAGCGGACGACCCCGCAGGGCGCTTCAGGGCCGGCGATGCGATCGGCGACGTGGACGGAGAGCTGGTCGGCTCAGGGCGGCCTGAGGATGCCCTGGCGGCGGTGCTCGAGCGCCTCGGCGCCGGCGCTGAGCTGATCACGGTGCTGTGCGCCGAGGGTGCGCCGCTGGGCGACGCCCGCGTGCGCGAGCTGTCCCGGGCAGGGGCGGGGATCGAGCTGCTGCGAGCCGGTCCGGCCGGCGCGGCTCACCGGGGCGATCCGGGTGGCGAGGCACACCCGGACGATCCGGGTGGCGAGGCCCACCGGGCGGATCCGGGCGGCGAGGCCCACCGGGCGGATCCGGGCGGTGACGCCCACCTGGAGGATGCGCGGGGCCCGGGCTCCGGGCCGGATGCCCCAGTCGGCGGCTCCGGGCCGGATGCCCCAGTCGGCGGCTCCGGGCCAGATGCCCCAGTCGGCGGCTTCGGGGCGGATGCTCGGGGCGACAGCACCCGGGTGGATGCCGGCTGCGAGCCGCCGCAGGCGGGCCCGGCCCGCTGGTGGTGGCTGCTGTCGGCCCACTGAGGTGACCGCGCCGACCGAGTTCGCGGGCCGCCGGGTGCTGTCGCGCGAGCAGCTGAAGGCCGCGCCCATTCGCTGGCCGCAGCCTTCGCGCCTGCTGGCCCCGCTGCCGCTCGCGGGAGACCGCGCCAGGCGCGCGGCCGCCTCCCTGTCGCTGCACAGCGTCGGGGCTCTGCTCGAGCATCTGCCGCGCGACCGGCGCGACGCACGCCCGATCTCGGCACTGACGATCGGAGAGGCCGCGACGCTGCTCGTGGAGGTGCGGTCGATCGCGGCCCGGCCGGTCCGCCGCCGCGGCATGCGCCCGCTGGTAGAGGCCACCGTGTCCGACTCGAGCGGCTCACTCGTGGCGACCTTCTTCAACCAGCCGTGGCTGGTCGGCCGCTATCCGCCCGGCACCCGCCTGCTCCTCCACGGCCGGCTGAGCGCCCGCGGCCGCCTGGCGGTGCAGGCCCATGCGCCGGCGGCCGGCGGCCCCGCCGCCGGCGAGCCGGCCGCCGATTCACGGCCTGCCGGCGGAGCTGCGACGGACGGGGCGCGCGCAGCTGGGCGTCCGGGGCACGGGCAGGCCGGGGACGGATCTCCACCGCGCCGGCCGGCTGGCGATGACCGGGCGGCGCACCGGCCGACCTGCGACGGTCAGCCCGGGGGCCAGCCGGCGCAAGACGCTCAGGTCGGCCACTACGCCGCCACCGAGGGGCTCTCGTCGACCCGGATCCTCGCGCTCGTGCGCGAGCACGAGTGGGCGTTTGCCCACGTCGCGGAGCCCCTGCCCGCCGCGCTGCGCGCCGCCGAGCGGCTGCCCGACCGCCCCGCGGCGCTGTGGGCGGCCCATCACGGCGACGAGCGCACCCGAGCCGTCTCGATCCGGCGGCTCGCGCTCGAGGAGCTGCTGGCCCGCCAGCTCGCGATGCTGCGGCGCCGGCGCCAGCGCCGGGAGGGCGCCCGCGCGCTCGCCCTCGGCGGCGAGCCGGCGCTCACCGCCCGCTGGCTGGAGCGACACGTGCCCTTCGAGCTCACCTCAGACCAGCGAAGGGCGATCGAGGAGATCCAGCGCGACCTCGCGGATCCAAGGCCGATGCAGCGGCTGCTGATGGGCGAGGTGGGGTCCGGCAAGACGGTCGTTGCGCTGTACGCGCTGCTGCGCGCCGTCGAGCATGGGTGTCAGGGCGCCCTGATGGCGCCCACCGAGCCGCTGGCCGAGCAGCACTTCCATACGCTGCAGTCGCTGCTCGGCGATGAGCTCGTGCCGATCGCGCTGCTGACCGGGTCCACCGCCGGCGGGCAGCGCGCGCAGATCCTCGCGCGGCTTGCAAGCGGCGAGCTCTCGCTGGTCGTCGGCACGCATGCGCTGATCGAGCCGCCGGTGCGCTTTGCGGCGCTGGCCGTGGCCGTCGTCGACGAGCAGCACCGGTTCGGCGTGCGCCAGCGCGCCGCGCTTGACGCCAAGGCGCCCGACGGGCGGGCGCCGCACGTGCTGCACATGAGCGCCACCCCGATCCCGCGGACGCTCGCGCTGTCTCAGTTCGGGGACCTGGACCAGACCGTGCTGCGGGAGCTGCCGCGAGGGCGCCTGCCGGTCGCCACCCACGTCTGCTCAAGCGCCCGCGAGCGCGCGCGCGCCTACGAGCGCATCCGCGAGGAGCTGCGCGCCGGGCGCCAGGCGTTCGTCGTCTGCCCGCTGATCAGCGAATCCGAGCAGTCGCAGGCGAGGGCGGCGAGCGCCGAGTACGAGCGGCTGCGCGACGGGGAGCTGCGCGGCTTCCCGATCGTGCTGATGCACGGCCGGCTCACGCCGGCCGCCAAGCAGCTTGCGATGGACCGCTTCGCCTCCGGGGCGGCGGGCGTGATGGTCGCCACCTCCGTCATCGAGGTGGGCATCGACGTGCCAAACGCGACCGTGATGCTGATCGAGGACGCCGACCGCTACGGGCTCTCGCAGCTTCACCAGCTGCGCGGGCGGGTCGGGCGCGGACGGCACCGGTCGCTGTGCCTGCTGTTCGGGCCGCGCGCGTCCGCCCGCCTGCGCGCGATGGAACGCCACAGCGACGGCTTCACCTTGGCCGAGATCGACCTGGAGCTCCGCGGGGAGGGGGACCTGGCTGGAACCCGGCAGAGCGGGACGGCGCAGCTTCGATTCGCGCAGCTTCCGCGCGACCGCGAGCTGCAGGAGCGAGCCCGGCGCCTCGCCGAGGGCATCGACGCGCGCGACCCCTGGCTGCGGCTGCCCGAGCACGCGCTCCTGTCGGACCTGGCCGGCGAGGCGCTGGGCGGGATGTGAGGCGCGACATGGGCTCTGCGCTGCGGATGGGCTCCCGGTGCGGGTGATCGCCGGTGTGCACCGAGGGCGCCGGCTGGTCGCTCCCGCCGGCCGCCGCACGCGGCCGACCTCGGACCGCGTGCGGGAGGCGGTGTTCTCGCTCGTGGGGGACGTGTCGGGCGCACGCGTGCTGGACCTGTTCGCCGGGTCGGGCGCGATGGCGATCGAGGCGCTCTCCCGCGGGGCCTCGGCCGCCACCCTGGTCGACCGCGCACCGGACGCGCTCGACGCCGCGCGGGCCAACCTGCGGGCGCTCGGCGTGGAGGCCGAGCTGTGGCGCGGCTCGGCGCTGGCCTTCCTCCAGACCGCACGGCGCCAGGCGCGCCAATACGATCTTGTCTTCCTCGACCCCCCATACAGCCAGGCCGGCGCCCTCGGGCCCAGGCTGGCGCCGGCGCTCGAGCCGGTGCTCGCATCCGGCGCTCTGGTGGTCTGCGAGTGCAGCCGCCGCGAGCCGCTGGAGCTGGGCCTTGAGACGGTGCGCGAGCGCCGCTACGGAGACACGCTGATCAGGATCCATGCCGCTAGACAACCGAACCGCGATCTGCCCGGGCACGTTTGACCCCATAACCAACGGCCACCTGGACGTGATCAGCCGCGCGTCGGCGATGTATGACCGGGTGATCGTCGCGATCGTCAACCATCCGTGGCGCAAGGGCCAGACACTGTTCTCGGCCGCCGAGCGGATCCAGTTCGTGCGCGACGCGACGCGGGAGCTGGACAACATCGAGGTGGAGACGTTCAGCACGCTGCTGGTCGACTTCGCGCGCGAGAAGGGCGCGATGGCGATCGTCAAGGGGCTGCGAGCCATCTCCGACTTCGAGTACGAGCTGGAGATGCACCAGCTCAACCGTCGTCAGGCGCCCGAGATCGAGTCCGTTTACCTCATGGCCTCGCCCAAGTACAGTTTTCTCAGGTCCAGCGGCGTCAAGGAGCTGGCGACGTTCGGCGGCGACATCGACGGGCTGGTCCCCGAGGCGGTGGCCCGAAGCCTGAAGGATCGGTTGCGCCGCTGACGAAAACAAGCGGTGCCGGCCTGGCCTGGCGCCGTCTGCGACCGAATCGAGCGACCAATGGACGTTCTCGTACTCATCGACAAGCTGGACGACCTGATCCACAACGCCAAGCCGGTGCCGCTGACCGACCAGGTGCGCGTGGACAAGGAGGAGATCTACGACATCCTCGACCAGATGCGCGCCACGATCCCGGAGGAGATCAAGCAGGCGCGCTGGATCGTCAAGGAGCGTCAGGAGATGCTCGCCGAGGCCAGGCGGGAGGCCGAGCGCATCGTCAAGGAGGCGCGCGAGCGCCAGGAGCGGCTGATCTCCGAGGAGGAGGTCACAAAGCAGGCCGAGCGCGCGGCGGAGGACATCATCGAGGACGCGCGCGCCCGCGAACGCGAGATCAGGCTCGGTGCCGAGGACTACGCCGACGAGATCCTCAACACGCTGGAGGTCAACCTGTCCAAGTTCATCGCCGCCGTCCAGCGCGGCCGCGAGCGCCTCGCCGGCAAGGACGAGCCGGCAGAGGTCTCCTAGCGGCCAGTCGGCTCCGCCCGCCCGTCGGCCAGTCGGCTCCGCCCGCCCGTCGCCGCGGTGTAGTCCAGGCCGCGCCCCGCCGCCCAGTCGGCCGGCGGCGCCTGCCGGCCATCGTCAGGGGTGACCGGGGGCCGCGTGCCCGTCCGTCCGCGGCGCGCGCCATGCTTGGCAGCCGATGAACGGACTGTGGCTGGCCGCCGGTGTGCTGCTCGGGGCCGCGATCGTCGCCGGGGCGCTCGCGCCGCGCCTGCGCGCGCTGGCCAGCGCCGCCGCGCGCGCGCAACAGCTCGAGCGCGAGCTGGCGCAGGCGCGCTCGGAGGTCTCCCACCAGCGCGAGCTCGCTGAGCAGCGCCTGGCGGCGGTCACCGATGCCCAGGAGCGGCTGTCGGCGTCCTTCAAGGCGCTCAGCGCCGAGGCGCTGCAGGCGAGCATGGGCCAGCTGGTTGCGCTCGCGCGCGCCCAGCTTCGGGAGGCCCAGGCGGAGGCGCGAGGCGATCTGGAGCGCCGTCAGCAGGCGGTGGAGCAGCTGGTCGCCCCGCTTCGCGAGCAGCTGGGCAAAGTCGATGGCCAGCTCAGGAGCCTGGACCAGGAGCGGCGTGAGTCGCGCGGGCGCCTGGAGGCGCAGCTGCGGGCGCTGACCGAGACCGGTGAGCGGCTTCGCAGCGAAACCGGCGCGCTGGTGAGCGCGCTGCGCAAGCCCAACGCCCGCGGGCAGTGGGGTCAGATGCAGCTTCGCAACGTGGTCGAGATGGCTGGCATGGTCCGCCACTGCGACTTCGTGGAGCAGTCGTCGCTGGGCGGCGACGAGCGCGCGCTGCGGCCGGATCTGATCGTGCGCCTGCCCGGGGGCAAGCACGTGGTCGTCGACGCCAAGGCGCCGCTGCAGGGAGTGCTCGACGCCTACGAGGCGCGCGACGAGGCCGAGCGGGAGCGCCACCTGGCCGACCACGCGCGGCTTCTTCGCCGCCACGTCAAGCAGCTGGCCGACAAGGCCTACTGGGAGGGCCTGGGCTCCGCGCCGGACGTGGTCGTCATGTTCCTGCCCGGCGAGCATCTGTACAGCGCGGCCCTGGAGGCGGATCCCGGGCTGATCGAGGACGCGATGGCGCGGCGGGTGCTGATCGCCACGCCCACCACGCTGCTGGCGCTGCTGCACTCGGTCGCCTACGGCTGGCAGCAGGAGCGGGTTGCCGAGTCCGCCCAGGCGATCTCCGAGATCGGGCGCGAGCTGCACTCCCGGCTGGTGAAGCTCGCGACCCTCCTTGGCACGCTCGGAAGCAGGCTCAACGCAACGGTGCGCGCCTACAACGAGGTGGTCGGCTCATACGAGGCGCGCGTGCTGCCCGGTGCCCGAAGGTTCGCCGAGCACGGGGCGGTGTCCGAGGGGCGCGAGCTGCCCGAGCTTGAGCCGGTGACGACCGCCGCGCGTGAGGCCCGTGCGGCCGCGGACACCCGTGCGGCCGCGGACACCCGTGCGGCCGCAGACACCCGTGCGGCCGCAGACGCCCTTGCGGCCGAGGGCCAGCCGCGACGCGAGCCCTCCGGCGAGCCGCTCATCGCGCGGCGGCTGAGGGCCGCCGATTAGCCGCAGCGGCCGCCCTTGCGCGTCCCGCCCCCGGAGGGCCCAGGCGGGCGTCGGGCCCCGGGACCGTCCGTCCACCACGCGCGCAGGTCGTCCAGCTGGTGGGGGAGTGGAGCCGCTCCGGGGCGCCGCCGGCGCACCGCCGCGAGCGCATCGTCGAGCGACACGCCCTCTGCCAGGGCCAGCACGCCGGCGGCGACCGCCACCGAGCGATGGCGTCCCGCCCGGCAGTGAACGTATACGGTGTGGCCCCCGGCCAGCCAGGCGAGCGTCTGCTCGACGGCCAGCTGAAGCGACCGTGCGTCCAGGCGTCCGAAGTCCTCGAACGGAACGCGCCGCTCGGTGATCCCGGCGCCTGAGAGCTCCAGCGCCACCGCGGCGCGCGCCCCCGGCGGATACTCGCCGTCCTGGGTGAGGTTCAGCACCCGGTCCACGCCCAGGCCCGCCAGCAGGCGCACATCGTCGGCGTCGATGGGGTAGGCGCCGATCGACAGGCGTTCGCGCACATCGGCAAAGCCGTAACGCGACAACCACTCGGACACGGGCGACATGATCGCCGGTGCGCGCGCTCGTCCGCCGGGGCGGCCTGCCTTCCGCTCGCCGGGGCGGCCCGCCTTCCGCCCGCCGGGGCGGCCCGCCTCCCGCCCACCGGGGAGGCTGGCATCGCGGCCGACCGGCGAGCACCGCCGGGCGAGTGTCATCCTGAAGGCATGTCGCGCCCGATCGACAGCTTTGATCTGGGCGGTCTGCGGCTGGCCGCCGGAGCCGGGCGCCGACTGGAGCTGCAGGTCGCCGGTCCAGTGCTCTCGCTGGGAGGCGAGCGCTACGAGGTGGCCCCCGACCCGCTGACGGTCAGGATCGACGTCTCGCGCACCACGGGCGAGGGCTACGCGTTGCGCCTGGCCTTCACGGCGCGCCTGCTGGGCCCATGCATGCGCTGCCTGGGGGCTGCGCAGCCGACGCTTGAGATCGAGATGCGCGAGGTCGACCAGCCAGGAGGCGGCGAGGAGCTGGAGTCCCCCTATCTGCGCCGCGGCGTGCTCGATGTGCGCTCGTGGGTGCGCGATGCGGTGGCGCTGTCTGTCCCCGCACAGGTGCTCTGCCGCCCCCAGTGCGCCGGCCTGTGCGCGACCTGCGGCGCCGACCTGAACCTCGCCGGGCCCGCTCACGAGCATCCGCCCGGGGCGGACGGGCGCTGGGCGGCGCTCGCGCGGCTGCGCCTGCGCTGAGGCCGCTTCACGCAGCCGCCGTGCACCCGTCCGGGCGTGCGGCTGTCGCCGTGGAATATCGCCGCGCGCCCAGCTCTCTCGTAAGCGGCCTGGCGTGCCGATACAGATCGCAGCACCACGGATGAGCGGAGCACCCATGACGATCCAGGAGCACCGGTCCTCGAGCCCCGAGGCGGCGGCGGGCGGCTCGATCGCGCCGCTGCACGGGCTGCTCGAGCTCTCGCGGCTCCTGCGACGCGGCCCGACGACGCTCCAGATGCTCGAGGCGGTCGCACGGACGGTCTCCTCGACGCTCGGCTTCAGGACGGTTGCGATCAACTCCTACCGGCCGGAGACCGACGACTACGAGGTGGTCGTCGTGCACGGCAACGCGCGCGCGCGCGAGACGCTGCTGGGCGACGTGACCAAGCCGCAGAGCTGGGCGCCGCTGCTCGACGAGCGCTTCCGCCGGCGCGGCGTGTACTTCCTTGCGGCCGGATCGGTCTCCTACGAGGATCCCGCGGTCCGCTGGTACCGCCCCGAGCCGGACTCGCTCGGGCCCTGGGCGCCGTCGGACTGGCACCCCGACGACGCGCTGTTTGCCACCCTGGACGGAACCGGCGGTCGCCGCTACGGGATCATCTCCGTCGACGAACCGGCGTCCGGCAGGCGTCCGGACGACGAGGAGCTTGAGCTGCTGGGCGCGCTCGCGGCTCACGCGGCGCTGGCGATCGAGAGCTCGCTGCACGTGCGAGCGCTGGAGTCGGCGCTGGCTCGCAACCGTGCCGTGATCGACGGCACGCTCGACTGCGTGATCGCGGTCGACGTGCGCGGGAGGATCGTGGAGATCAACCCGGCCGCCGAGCGGACCTTCGGCCGGCGCAACGAGGCCGTGGCCGGGCGCCCGGCCGTCGAGCTGCTGGGCGAGGCCGGCCGCCTCTGGCTGGAGGCCGTCTTCGCCGACCTGGAGGCCGGGCGCGCCGCACCCGGCGTGGGGCGGCGGCTTGAGGCCACGGCCCTTCGCGCCGACGGCGCCGAGTTCCCGATCGAGCTCACGTGGACGCGCGTGCACGGCGGCGAGGACGCCGGCGGCGCCGTCTACTACGCGTTCGCGCGCGACATCACCGAGCGGCGGCGCACCGAGCAGCAGCTGACCCACCTTGCCTACCACGACCCGCTCACCGGTCTGCCCAACCGGGCGCTTTTGCGCCGGCAGCTTGAGCTGGCGGTCGCCCGGGCGCGCCGGGCCGGGGGGGCGGTCGCGCTGATGTTCGTCGACCTGGACGAGTTCAAGACCGTCAACGACTCGCTGGGCCACGCCGCGGGCGACCAGCTGCTCACGGCCGTGGCCGCCAGGCTGCGCTCGGTGCTGCGTGACACCGACGTTCTCGCGCGCCAGGGCGGCGACGAGTTCCTCGTAGTGCTCTCCGACCTGGGCGAGGACGCCGCGGCGGTTGCCGAGCGCGTCGGCGCCAAGCTGCTTCGCTCGCTGCGCGAGCCGTTTGAGATCGCCGGCACGAGCGTGCGCACCTCGGCCAGCGTCGGCGCGAGCATCTACCCCGACGACGCCGCGGACCTCGACGCGCTCCTGCGCCACGCCGACGGGGCGATGTACCGCTCCAAGGCGGCCGGCGGCGGCCGCTGGTCGGTGCACCGCGCCGGCCGATCCGTGCTGCCCGCCCATCCCAGGACCCCGTCGCACGCCGATCTCGCGTCGGCGCCGCCTCCGGCTGAGGGGCCCGCGTCCCCGCCGGCCGCCGTCTGCGAGCCGCCCGTCGCCTCCGGGTCGCACGCGGATCCGAGGCCCGCCCCGCACGCGCAGGCGGATCTCGGTCCGCCGCTTCTGGAGGCGATCGCCTCAGGCGGGCTTGAGCTGCTGTTTGCGCCGGTCTGGTCGCTGCGCGGCGAGCGGCGCATCGCCGGCGCCGAGGCGCTCGTGCGCTGGCATCAGGCGCACCGCGCGCCGCTTGAAGGCA
Source organism: Solirubrobacteraceae bacterium (assembly GCA_035294345.1). Lineage (GTDB taxonomy): Bacteria > Actinomycetota > Thermoleophilia > Solirubrobacterales > Solirubrobacteraceae > Palsa-465. The sequence goes on along the minus strand of DATGLC010000033.1, from coordinate 92,397 downwards.
GCGAGCTCATCGAGGAGGCCGAGCAGGCTGGCGTCGCCGATCGCCTCCTGGAGTGGACGGTCAACGCGTGCTGCGATCAGGTCGTCCGCTGGCGCGCCGCGGGGCTGGGGCCGTTCATCGGCATCGACGTGTCGCGCGGCGCCCTTCGTGCCGACGGGATCGTCGAGCGCCTCACGCGAGCGGCGCGCTCGCGCGGGCTGTCGCCGTCGGGGTTTGCGCTTGAGCTGGCGGAGTCGGACTGGAGCGCGGAGCCAGCCGACGCGCTGGCCGTCGTCGGCCGCCTTCGCGCCGCAGGGTTCGCGCTCGCGCTCGACGGCCTGGGCGGCGGGCGCTCGTCGCTCTCGCGCCTGCGCGAGCTGCCGTTCGATGTCATCAAGACCGCCGGACGCCTTTTGGCCGGCGTTCCCGACGACCCGGTCGCCGTGGCGCTGCTTGAGGCGGTGTTCGCCCTGGCCGCGGCCTGCGGGGCCGACGTGATCGCAGACGGGGTGAGCTCCGCCGCGCAGGAGCGCCTCCTGGCCGAGGCCGGGATCACCCACGCCCAGGGGCCCCATCTGGGGCTGCCGATGCGCGCCGACGAGCTCGCCGAGCTGATGGCACGCTGGCTGTCGCCCGCGGCGCCGCCGCGGCGCGGCGCCCGGCTTGACCTGACGCGGCCACGGCGCCGCGTGGGCGCTCGCGGCCTGACCTGACGCAGCCACGGCAACGCGCCGGCGCGCCCGGCCTGACCTGACGCGGCGCGGGCGCGCCACCCGGCCCGGCGCAGCCCCGAGGCGGCGCCGGTGCGTGCTAGCCTGCGGCACCTCATGGCGGTCCCCAAGCAGAAGCAGTCCCACGCCCGCACGTCGCACCGGCGCTCCCAGCACCGCGTGGCGCCCGTCGCGCACAACGAGTGCCCCACCTGCCACGCGCCGCGCCTGCCGCACCGCGTATGCCCCAACTGCGGCAGCTACCGGGGCCGCGTCGTCGTCACGGCCCCCGGCGACCAGTAGCCGGCGGCGACATGGTCACCGTCGCCGTTGACGCCGGCGGGGCCGACCTGGGGCCGGCGGAGGTGGCCGCGGGCGCGGCGATCGCCGCCGCGGGCGGGATCCGGGTCATCCTGTTCGGCTCCGCCGCCGAGATCGGTGCCGCGCCGGCCGGCGTTGAGCTGATCGACGCGCCCGTCTCGATCGCCAAGGCGACCGACCCCGCGTTCGCGGCGCGCTCCACCCCTCAGGCGTCGATCGTCCAGGCCGCCCGCGCGGTCGCGGAGGGCCGCGCGCAGGCGCTTGTCTCAGGCGGCTCGACGGGCACGGCGCTCGCGGCGGCGCTGTTTGAGATCCGGCGCGACCGCGGCATCCACCGGCCCGCGCTGGCGCTCCCGCTTCCGGTCCCCGGCGGCAGCCCGGTCGTCGTGCTGGACGTCGGCGCCAACGTGATCTGCCGCCCCGAGCACCTGGTCCAGTTCGCGCACATGGGCTCGGCCTTCGCGCACGCGGTGCTCGGGATCCAGCGCCCGCGGGTGGCGCTGCTCTCAAACGGGGAGGAGGCCGGCAAGGGCACCCCGGACCTCGCCGAGGTCCACGAGCGGCTGTCGGGCGCCGCCGGCACCGGCCTTCGCTTTGAGGGCAACATCGAGGGCACGCGGCTGTTCGACGGCGGCGTCGACGTGGTCGTCACCGATGGGTTCACGGGCAACGTCGCGCTGAAGCTGATCGAGGGCACCTCCGGCGCGACCCTGCGCGTGCTGCACGCCACCGCGGCGCTCACCGCGCGCGGACGGCTCGCGGACCGGCTGCTGGTGCCGGTGCTCGCTGAGCTGCGCGCGCAGATCGACCCCGAGACCCAGGGAGGCGCCTACATGCTGGGCCTGCGCCAGGTCGGCGTGGTCGCGCACGGCCGCTTCACGCGGCACGGGTTCGCGCGCGCCATCGAGCGCGCCGCGCGCTCGGTGCAGGAGGATGTGGTCGGAGCCACGCGCCAGGCGCTGAGCGCCGCGGGGGCTCTGCGTGCGCCGGCGGGGCCGGGGCTCGTCAAAAGCTGAGCGGAAGCGTCCGGCGTTGCGGATACCGTTTTGAGCCGATGAACCGGGAGCAGGTCTTCTCTGTGATCCGCGACCACCTGGCTGCCGAGCTGGAGCTCGACCCGTCGGCGATCGTCGAGTCGACCCGCTTTCGGGAGGACCTCGGAGCCGATTCGCTGGACCTCTACACGCTCGTGCAGGAGCTGGAGGACACGCTGGGCGTGCATGTGTCCGACGAGGAGGCGGCGAGGATCCGCACCGTGCGCGAGGCGGTCGACTTCGTGCTCGCATGCGGGGTCGGGCCAGCCGCCGCCGGCCGGGGCGCCGACCCTGAGTGAGCCGGCCCGATCAGCAGGCCTCGCCGGGGCCGGAGGGCGCCGGCGGACCGAGCCTCGCGGGGCTGATCGACCAGCTCGATCCGCAGCTGCGCCGCGTCGCGTTCACGCACGCGTCGTTTGCGACGCGCCGGTCGCAGTCCTACGAGCGCCTCGCGTTCCTGGGCGACAGCGTGCTGTCGCTGGCCGTCACCACGCACCTGCTCCCGCGCCTGGACGCCGATCGGTTCGGCGCCGGCCGCTTGACCAAGATCCGCGCCCAGGCGGTCTCGGGGCGCTCCTGCCGCGCGGTTGCGGAGCGGATCGGCGCGCCGCGGCGGCTGCGCGAGGTGGCGCCGGACCCGGATTCCCCAGCGGTGCAGGCGCTCGTGGGCACCGAGCGCGTGCTCGCGTCGGTCGTCGAGGCGGCGATCGGCGCCTGCTTTCTGCACCACGGCTACGAGCCGACGGCACGCGCCGTGGTGGAGGCGTTTGCGCCGGAGATCGAGGCGGCGCTGGAGCACTCGGTCGACTACAAGTCCGCCCTGCAGGAGCGCCTGGCGCGGCGCGGGGAGCTGGTCAGCTACGAGGTCGTGTCAGAGAGCGGGCCGCCGCACGACCGCACGTTCACCGTGTCGGCCGAGGTGCGCGGTCGCCGGCTGGCGTCCGGCGCCGGACGCAGCAAGAAGGACGCCGAGCAGGAGGCGGCCCGTGCCGCGCTGGCGCGCATCGACCGCTGAGCGATGGCGGCGCGAGGGCGCACTGCGAGCCGATCGCCCCGCCGTGCGCGCCCGCTGTGCATGGATCCGATCACGCCCAGCCGCGCATGAGCCCGATCGCGCCGGCCGAAAACCCTGATCCGAGCGAGCTGTCGTGTACCTGAAGTCGATCACGATGAGGGGGTTCAAGTCGTTCCCGGACCGCACGCGGCTGGAGTTCGGCCCCGGGGTCAGCGTGATCGTCGGCCCCAACGGCTCGGGCAAGTCGAACATCACCGACGCCGTGCTGTGGGCGCTGGGCGAGCAGTCGCCGGCGGCGGTGCGCGGGCAGGCGATGCAGGACGTGATCTTCGGTGGCGCGCCCGGACGGCAGGCGTCCGCCCATGCCGAGGTCGAGCTGGTGCTCGACGACTCGGAGGCGAGCCTCGGCCTCGGCGCCAGCGAGATCGCGATCACGCGCCGTCTCAGTCGCGACGGGGAGGGCGAGTACCGCATGGGAGGGGCGCGCTGCCGGCTGGGCGACGTGATCGAGCTGCTGTCCGACACGGGACTTGGCCGCGAGATGCACTCGGTGATCTCCCAGGGCAGGGTCGAGTCCCTGGTCACCTCCCGCCCCCGCGAGCGGCGGATGCTCATCGAGGAGGCCGCCGGCCTTGGCAAGCACCGCCGCCGCCGCCGCCGCGCGCAGCTCAGGCTCGAGCGCACGCAGGACAACCTGGACCGCGCCCTGGACGTCGAGCGCGAGGCGCGTTCGCGGCTGCGCCCCCTGGAGCGCCAGGCCCGGGCGGCCGAGCTGCACGAGCGCCTGGAGCGCCAGATGCTCGAGGTCCGCTGGGAGCTGGCGCGCGATCAGGCGCTCGAGCGGCGGCGCGCGATCGCCTCGGCGCAGGAGCAGGCCGACGCGGCGCGCGGGCGCCGGCGGGAGCTCGAGGGGCGCCTGGAGTCAGTCGGCGCCCGCCGACAGCAGATCGAGGAGGCGCTCGCGGCGCGCGGCGAACGGCGCGACGAGCTGGCCCGGCGCGCCTTCTCAGCGCGCGCGTGCGCCGAGCGGATCGCTCTGCGCGCCGAGGCGGTCCGATCCGCGACGCGCTCGCTGCAGGCGCGCATCGACCGCTACGGCCGCCTGATCGAGGCGCTCGAGGCCCAGGCGGCGGCCGAGGCGCCGGACGCGGACGCGCCCGCCCGGATCGCCGGCCTGCAGGCGCAGCTGGACGAGCTTGACCGCGACCGCGAGGCTCAGCTCGAGCGCGAGCTGCGCGACCTGCGCGGCGCGCTGCAGGCGGCGGCGGAGCTGCTGGACGAGCGCCGCGCCGAGGCCGAGCGGGCACGGGAACTGCGGGAACAGGCCGATGCCAGGCTTCAGCAGGCGATCGGGGCCCATCGCGAGGCCAGGCGGCTGGCGGACGCCGCCCGGCTTGAGGCCGCGCGGGTCGGCGGCGAGCTGGCCGCCGTAAACCAGTTCCTCCGCGCTCACGCCGGGGCGCCCGGGGGAGCGCCCGCGCTGGGCGACGAGCTCGAGGTCGACCCGGGCATGGAGCTGGCCGTGGCGGCGGCACTCGACGGCCGCCTGCGCGCCGCGATCGTCCCCGCTCTCGCGGCCGGCGACGAGCTGCTGGACCGCGCCGGGGGCGAGGGCGGCAGGACGCTGATCGCCACCGATGCGCCCGTCGCGCCGGGCGCGCCCGGCGATCGCAAGGTGGCGGACGACCCCGATCCGCCCGCCCGGGCGCCCGCACCCGATCCCGCCCGGGCGGCCGCCCCCGATCCCGCCCGGGCGCCCGCCCCAGGTGCGGTCCCGCTGCTTCGCCACGTCCGTGGCCGCGGCCGCTCGCTGGCGCTCGCGTCGCTTTTGCTGCGCGACGCCTGGCTGGTCGACGACCTCCGCATGGTCGCAGACGACTTCGCCGGCGTGGCCGTGACCGCCGCGGGCCGGGTGTGGTACGCCGCCGCCCGCGAGCTGCGCCAGGCCCCGGCGCACGGTGAGGAGCGCGTGCTGGCGGAGCGCAACCGCCGCGACGTGCTGATCGCAGCCAGCGAACGCGCCGCGCAGGCCGAGCTTGCCGCGCGGGCCGCCCTGCAGGGCGCCGCCGCCGAGCAGGAGCGCGCGGAGGCCGCCCGCGAGCGGGCGGCCGAGGCCGATCGCGCCGCGATCCGGCGCCTCGACGAGGCCTCCGAGCAGCGCGACCGGCTCGAGGCTCAGCTGCGGCGCCGCGCCGCGGCGCCAGACGACGGGCCAAACGCAGCGCGTCGCGCCCAGCTGACCGCAGAGCTTGCAGCCGAGCAGCGGCTGGCCGAGAGCGCTGAGCGCGAGCGCGCGCAGCGTGCAGAGCGCCTTGAGCGCATGCGCACGGCGCTCGCGCGCGACCGCCGGGTGGCGCCCGAGCTGGACCGGGCGCTCGAGGCGCTGACCGAGGCGGCAACGGCGGTGCAGGGCGCGCGCGAGCGCTTCGAGCGCGAGCTCGCCGCCGACCGCCAGGCGGGGGAGTCGGTCGCCGAGCAGCTGCGCGCCTGCGCCCGGGAGGAGGCGCAGCTGCAGGCGGCGCTGGGCACCGAGCACGAGGCGCTCACGCAGGCCGAGGTGCGCCTGCAGCGGGCTCGCGACCAGGGGGAGGAGTCCGAAGCCGAGCTCAGGCGGCTGGCGGCTGCGCTTGAGCTTGCCGCCGAGCCGGCCGAGCAGCCGCTTGAGGAGCAGGAGCGAGCCGGCCTGATCCAGAGGCTTGAGCGGCTCTCCCGGCGGCGCGAGGCGCTGGGCCCGGTCAACCCGCTCGCCGCCCAGGAGTACGCCGAGGCGCTGGCGCACGTCGCGCAGCTCGAGGAGCAGCGCTCGGACCTGGAGTCGGCGCTGCGGGAGCTGCGGCGGCTGATCGCCGACACCGACCGCCAGATCCAGGAGACGTTCGAGCGGACGTTCACGGCGACCGCCAAGGCGTTTGAGGAGATGGTCGCCACGCTGTTTCCCGGCGGCAGCGGCCGCCTGCGGCTGGTCAGCGACGATGACGGCGCGGCGCGGCGCTCGAGCGTGCTGGGCGGCGAAGCGGCGAGCCCGGCGGCCGGTCCGCAGGCCGCTGCAACGCCGGGGGCGGCGCCGCCGGGCGAGGGCGGCGATGGGGATGGCGACGAGGATGAGGCGCAGGACCTGCCGGGGGTCGAGATCGAGATCGCCCCGCCGGGCAAGGCGCCCCGCCGGCTGTCGCTTCTGTCCGGCGGGGAGAAGTCGATGACCGCGCTCGCGTTCCTGTTTGCGGTGTTCCTCGCCCGGCCGTGCCCGTTCTACATCCTCGACGAGGTGGAGGCCGCGCTGGATGACCTGAACATCGATCGCTTCCTTGAGCTGCTCAGACGCCACTCCTCGCGGGCGCAGTTCATCGTGGTCACCCACCAGAAGCGCACGATGGAGGCCGCCGACTCGCTCTACGGCGTCTCGATGGGCGCCGATGGCGTCTCCAAGGTGATCTCCCGGCGCCTGCCGCCGGCGGCCGAGGCCGCCTGAGCGCCCGCAGGCCGCTGGTAACGTCGCCGCGGTCATGGCGCGCGAATGGCGGGAGCTGTTCATCGTCTCGGACTCAAGCCGGCCTGAGGCGGCGGCCGCCGAGGCCGAGCCGCAGCGGCGCGCCGGACGGCTCAGGCGGCTGCGCGAGAGCCTGCGCCGGACCAGGCAGGCGCTGCAGTCAGAGCTGGCCGCCACCCTGATGGGCGACCTGGACGAACGGACCTGGGAGCGGCTCGAGGAGGCGCTCATCTACGCCGACGTGGGCGCTGCCACCACCGCCAGGGTGGTGGAGCAGCTCGAGCGCGAGGCCTCCGAGCAGCGGCTTAGAGGCGGCCAGGAGCTGACCGAGCGGCTGATCTCGCTTTTGACCGAGATCGCCCAGACGGGGGACGCGACGATCGACCTTCGCCCGCACCCGACCGTGATCCTCGTCGCCGGGGTCAACGGAACCGGCAAGACGACCACCCTGGGCAAGCTCGCCTGGCATCTGTCGCGGGAGCTGGGCCGGCGGGTGGTGCTCGCCGCCGGCGACACGTTCCGCGCCGCGGCGGTCGAGCAGCTGCAGGAGTGGGCGCGCCGTGCGGAGGTCGAGTTCGTCAGGGGCGCCCCCGGCGCCGACTCGGCGGCCGTCGCCTTCGACGCGATCGCCCAGGCCAGGCGCTCGGACGCCGACGTGGTGCTGATCGACACCGCCGGGCGCCTGCACACGCAGGCCAACCTGATGGCCGAGCTGGCGAAGGTCCGCCGGGTGATCGCCAAGCAGATCCCCCAGGCGCCGCACGAGACGCTCTTGACCGTCGACGCCACCACCGGCCAGAACGGGCTGCGCCAGGCCCGCGCGTTTGCGGAGGCGATCTCGGTCACGGGGCTGGTGCTGACGAAGCTGGACGGCACCGCCAAGGGGGGGATCGCGCTCGCGATCGCCGGCGAGCTGGGGATCCCGGTGAAGCTGATCGGCGTGGGAGAGCGGCTCGAGGATCTGCGCCCGTTCGACGCCTCCGAGTTCTCGCGCGCGCTCGTCTCCTGAGGGCAAGGGCGGGGCGGCGAGCCGGAGGCGCGCCGGCGGCGGCGCGCCTCGGCGCCGCATCGCGCCGGGGGTACGCTTAGCCGGTCGATGCAAGCAGCCGCACTCCGCGCCGCCGCCGCTCCGCACCACTGCGCCGCCGCCGCTCCGCACCCCTGCGCCGGCCGGCCAGCCGCCCGCCAAGACCCCAACCGCGCCGGCCGCCGGCCAGCAGGCGATGTTCGACTCGCTGGCTGACAAGCTTCAGGCCACGCTCGCCGACGTCCGCGGCCACGGGACCCTGACCGAGGCCGACGTGGACGCGGCAATGCGCGAGATCCGCCTGGCGCTGCTTGAGGCGGACGTCAACTTCCGCGTGGTACGGGGCTTCACCGCGGCCGTGCGGGAGCGCGCGCTGGGCGCCGGCGTGATCGGCCGCCTGAAGGCCGGCCAGCAGGTTGTCAAGATCGTCTCGGACGAGCTCACCGAGCTGATGGGCGGAGCGGCTCGCGACCTGTCGTTCTCCCCGCGCCCGCCGACGATCGTGCTGATGGCCGGCCTGCAGGGCTCCGGCAAGACGACGGCCACCGCCAAGCTGGCCCGCCACCTGCGCGAGCGCGGCTCCTCGGTGGCCGTGGCGGCCTGCGACGTGCACCGCCCGGCCGCGGTCGAGCAGCTGGTGAAGGTCGGGCGCCAGGCCGGCGCCGACGTCTACGAGCAGGGCACCGAGCGCACGGCGGTGCAGATCGCCGCCTGGGCCGCCGAGCGCGCCCGGACGGAGGGCAAGGACGTGCTGATCGTCGACACCAGCGGCCGGCTGCACGTCGACCGCGAGCTGATGGACGAGCTGGTCGAGATCAAGCGGGCGATCAGGCCGCACGACGTGCTGCTCGTGGTCGACGCGATGACCGGCCAGGACGCGGTGAACGTGGCCGAGCGCTTCGCCGAGGCGGTCGATTTCGACGGGGTCGTGCTGACCAAGCTCGACGGCGACGCGCGCGGCGGTGCCGCCCTCTCGGTCAAGGCGGTCACCGGCAAGCCGATCCTGTTCGCCTCCACCGGCGAGCGCCTGGAGCAGTTCGAGCGCTTCCACCCCGACCGGATGGCGCAGCGGATCCTGGGGATGGGCGATGTGATGACGCTGATCGAGCGCGCCGAGGCGCAGTACGACGCCCGCCAGGCGGCCGAGCTCGAGCGCAAGCTGCGCCGCCAGGAGTTCGGCCTCGACGACTTCCTGGAGCAGATGCGGCAGGTGCGGCGACTCGGTCCGCTGAAGTCGCTGCTGGGCATGATCCCGGGGATCGGAGCGCAGCTTCGCGACGTCGAGATCGACGAGCGGGAGTTCGACCGCCTGCAGGCGATCATCCTCTCGATGACCCCGGCCGAGCGCCGCCACCCCGAGCTGATCAAGGGCTCGCAGCGCTTGCGCATCGCGCGCGGCTCGGGAACGAGCGTCCAGGCGGTCAGGCAGCTGATCAAGCAGTTCGAGCAGACGCGCCGCGTGATGCGCCAGGCCTCGCAGGGCAAGATGCCAGACCTGGCGGCGCTGATGAGGCAGGCCGGCCGCTGAGCGCGATCCCGGCGCGGGCCGGCTGGGGCCGGCGGCCGGCAGCGCGCTTGGCACGCTAAGCTCCCGTGCCGATGGCAGTGAGGCTGAGACTGACCCGCGTGGGCGGGCGCAAGAACCCGATCTGGCGCGTGGTGGTCGCCGACCAGCGAGCCAAGCGCGATGGGCGCGTGATCGAGACGGTCGGCCACTACAACGCCCAGACGGACCCGTCGACGATCGTGCTCGACGAGGATCGCGTCCGAGACTGGCTGGCCCGCGGCGCGCAGCCATCCGACACGGTCCGAAAGCTCCTGCGCACGCAGGGCATCGCCTGACGCGCGCGTGCGCGAGCTCCTCGAGTATCTGGCCCGGGGGCTCGTGGAGCAGCCGGAGCGCGTGCGCGTCCGGGAGGTCCCAGAGGAGGATGGCGCGACGCTGCTGGAGCTGTCGGTGGCGCCGGAGGACTACGGGAGCGTGATCGGCCGCGGCGGGCGGACAGCAGCGGCGCTGCGGACGGTGATCAAGGCCGCCGCCGCGGGACGGCGCCGGCGCGTGTTCGTCGACGTCGTCGACTCGTGAGCGACGCCCAACGCGCCGGTCGCTGGCTGCGCGCCGGGATCGTCGGGCGCCCCCACGGCCTCGACGGCAGCTTCCATGTCAACCTGCCGCAGAGCGGCCTGCTGGACCTGGGCGCCAGCGTGATGGTCGCCGGGCGGGCTCGGCGCATCGAGCGCCTGGCGGGGCACGCGTCGCGTCCGATCCTGCGCCTGGAGGGCTGCTCGGAACGAGCCTGCGCGGAGCGCCTGCGCGGCCAGGAGCTGCTGGTCGCGCGCGAGGCCGCGCCCGCGCTTGGCGAGGACGAGTGGTGGGCGAGCGACCTTGAGGGCTGCGCGGTCTGCGACGGCCCGCGGCCGGTCGGGACCGTCGCGCGGCTGGTGGCGCTCCCGTCCTGCGAGGCGCTTGAGGTCGCCCGCGACGGGCACCGGCCGGCGCTGCTGGTGCCGCTCGTTCGCGATGCCGTGCGCACGGTCGACATCGACGCGCGCGTGATCGACATCGACCTGGGCTTTCTGGGCGAGGCGTGAGCGGCGCCACGCCCGGGCGGCGCGCCGCTGAGCCGCCGGCGCCGGCGAGGTGAGGATCGGTGCCGGGGAGATGAGGATCGACGTGTTCACGCTGTTTCCCGAGGCCTTCGACTGGTTCGTGCGCCAGCGCCACGTCGCCAACGCGCTGTCGGCCGGGCACAGCCTGCGGACGATCAACTACCGGGACCACACGCCGTTGAGCGGGGGCCAGGTGGATGACGCCCCGTTTGGAGGTGGCGCAGGCATGCTGCTGCGCGTCGACGTGGTCGAGGCGGCGTTGCGGGCCACCTACGGAGAGGACCCGGTGCTCACGCGCGAGCGCCGGTGCGTGGTGGCTCTGGACCCAGCCGGACGGCTGCTGGACGAGGCGCTGGTGCAGGAACTGGCCGCCGAGCCGCAGCTGACGCTGCTGTCGGGGCGCTATGAGGGGTTCGACGAGCGGATCGTCGAGCACTTCTGCTCGCGGCGCATCTCGATCGGCCGCTACGTGCTCTCAGGCGGGGAGCTTGCGGCGATGGTGATCTGCGACGCGGTGCTCCGAAAGCTCCCGGGCGCTCTGGGCGACGAGCGCTCGGCGCTTGAGGAGTCGTTCAGCGCCGCCTTGCAGGGGCGCCCCGAGTACCCGCACTACACGCGCCCCGCCGAGCACCGCGGCTGGCGGGTCCCGGACGTGCTGCTCTCAGGCCACCATGCGCGGATCGCCCGCTGGAGGGCGCAGCAGAGCGCGCGACGGGCTGGGGGCGACCGCGACTCGCCGCCCGCCCCGGGGTCCGACTGACACTGATTTGGAGCGCGCCGCGCGGACCGCCGCGTCCCGGCGGCGCGCCCCGTCGCCGGCTGCGCGCCGGCGGCAGGGCGGCGGGCGACGGTCCGCTACCATTGCTCGGCGCACGGCCCGTGCCGCGCGATCCGCGCGCCGGCCCCTGCAGCGCCAGCGCGGGACGAGGCGCCGTGCGCTGGCGCGCAGCAGACCACCGCAGATGAGCACGGTTATCGACAGCTTGGAGCGATCGCAGCTCCGCCGGGTGCCGGCCTTTGACGCCGGTGACCGCCTGCGCGTCCACTTCCAGGTGATCGAGGGCACGCGACGGCGCACCCAGGTGTTCGAGGGGATCGTGATCCGCCGCCAGGGGCACGGCGTCCGTGAGACCTTCACGGTGCGAAAGCAGTCGTTCGGGGTGGGCGTTGAGCGCACGTTCCCGCTGCACTCGCCGAAGATCGAACGGATCGAGGTGGCCGCCCGCGGGGATGTGCGCCGCGCCAAGCTGTACTACCTGCGGGGCCGGGTGGGCAAGCGCGCGCGGGTGCGCGAGCGGCGCTCCACGCGGCCGGAGGTGGTGGTGGAGCGGGAGCTGCTCTACGGCCCCGAGGAGGCGGGGGCCCAGGCGCAGGGCGAGGCGCCGCAGCACCAAGCGCCGGGTGGCACCGGGACCGGAGATGACGCCGGGGTGGCGGCCGGCGAGGCGAGCGCGGAGCCGGCGGCCGACCACTCCGGGGAGTGACCTCGACCCGCAAGCCGCTGCTGCGCTCGGCGGCGGAGACGATCGCGATCGTGGCCGTCGCGATCGGCCTGGCGCTCGGGATCCAGGCCTACATCGTCAAGCCCTACGAGATACCGAGCCGCTCGATGATCCCGACGCTGCAGCAGGGACAGCGGATCCTGGTCGACAGGATCGCGACGCACTTCGTCAGGCCCCGGATCGGCGACGTCTACGTGTTTCACCCGCCGGCGTCGCTGACCTGCTCCGACCCGCAGGAGGGCATAAACCCGTTCGGCGAAGCGCAGGCTGCCCCGTGCGACGTGGCCGGCCGGCGCGAGTCCTCGCAGACCTACGTCAAGCGCGTCGTGGGGCTGCCCGGTGACCGGATCGCCATCGTCGACGGGCAGGTGATCCGAAACGGCAGGCCGGAGCGGGGCTGGCGCACCGAGCCGTGCGGCGACTCGGCCGAGTGCAACTTCAGGCAGGCGATCACCGTGCCGCCCGGCGACTACTACATGATGGGGGACAACCGCGGCGACTCGCTCGACAGCCGCTACTGGGGGCCGGTGCCGCGCGCGTGGCTGATCGGCCAGGCGTTCTTCACCTACTGGCCGCCCGGCCGGATCGGGGCGCTCTGAGGCGATGGCGGCGCCACCGAAGCAGAGACGCTCCGCGCTGGGCTCGCTGGTGGAGCTGGTGGTCACGATCGGCGTGGCCGTCGGCCTGGCGATCCTCATCCAGGCGTTCATCGTCAAGCCCTACCGGATCCCGAGCCCGTCGATGGTCCCGACCCTGATCCCCGGCCAGCGGATCCTCGCCTACCGCCTCGTGACCCACCCGAGCCTGTATGACATCGTCGTGTTTCACCCACCGCACGGCGCGGACTTCCAGACCCCGGTGTGCGGCGACCGCTCCCAGGGGTCGCCCGGCGACGCCCAGGCGTGCGACCGCCCCACGCCCCAGGAGTCGTCGCAGACGTTCATCAAGCGCGTCGTGGGGCTGCCCGGCGACCGGATCTCGATCGTCGACGGCCGGGTGATCCGCAACGGAAAGCCCGAGCCCGCGCCCTACGCGGAGCCGTGCGGAGGCGGCAGCGCGTGCAACTTCCCCAAGCCGATCATCATTCCGCCCGGCCACTACTTCATGATGGGCGACAACCGTGGCCTCTCCGACGACAGCCGCTTCTGGGGCCCAGTCCCGTCCAGCTGGATCATCGGCGTCGCGTTCTTCACCTACTGGCCGCCGGACCGGATCGGCACGCTCTGAGAGGGCCGCGGGGGCCCGGCGTGCCCCCGCGCGGCCCGGGCGCCGCCTGCTGGCATTCGACCGCTCGCTTGGCCGGCGCTTCGTCGCGGGCGCCGACGAGGCCGGGCGGGGATGCCTCGCGGGGCCGCTGGTGGCGGCCGCTGTGCTCCTTGACCTGGAGCGGATCGGGCCGGCGCAGGCGAGGGCGCTGGGAGCGCTCAACGACTCCAAGCAGCAGACGCCGGACTGCAGGGCCGCGCTTTACCCGGTGATCCTGTCGGTCGCCGTCCGCGTGGCGATCGTCAGCCGCTGCGCCCCGGGGATCGACGCCCGCGGCCTTCACCGAACCAACCTGGCGGCCCTTGGCGATGCGCTTGCGGCCGTCGCCTGCGACGGCTGCATCTGCCTCAGCGACGGTTTCGAGCTGCCGCAGCTGGGGTATGAGCGGCGCGCGGTCGTCGGCGGCGACCGCACCAGCGCCGCGATCGCCGCGGCATCGGTGATCGCAAAGGAGACCCGCGATCGCTACATGCGCCGCGCCGACGCCGCCCATCCCGGCTGGCGGTTCGCCCAGCACGTCGGCTACTCCACGCCCGAGCACAGGGAGGCGATCCAGCGGCTGGGCATCTCCCCGCTGCACCGCCTGTCGTTTCAGTCGACCGCCTACCAGCAGCTCACGCTGGGCGACTGAGCGCCGCAGATCGCGCACGCTGACCGAGCACGGCGCTCGCGCTCGGCGACCGGGCACAGCGCTCGCGCTCGGTGGACCGGGCACGGCAGATCGCGCACGCTGACCGGGCACGGCAGCTCACGCTGAGCGACTCAAAACACCCCCCTCAGGTGCTCGAGCGCCACCAGGCGCCCGGCGCCGTCGACCGTGACTGCGATCGCGTCGAACCTGATCGAAGGTGCATACGGACGGTCGCTTCGCTGCGCCAGCCACGCGGCCGCCATCCTTCGCACCCGCGCGCGCTTTGCGGCCGTGACGGCCTCGAGCGCCCCGCCCGTTCGCCCGCCGCGCCGCCGCGTCTTGACCTCGCAGAAGGCGAGCGTCCGGCCGTCGAGCGCGACGATGTCAAGCTCGCCCAGCCGCGTGCGGAAGTTGCGCTCCACGATCCGGTAGCCCAGCCGCACGAGATGCTCCACCGCCAGGCTCTCGCCGGCGGCGCCGAGACGGTGACGGCGGTCAGCGCCCATGCACACGACGGTAGGGCCGCCGTTGTGACAGCGGTGTCACAGAGGTCAGGGAATCGCGCCGGCTGATCCCGCGATCGTGACCGTGTCGTGACCATCGCCGCACCCGCGCCACCGCTTTGCTCCTAGCGTCCGCATCGATGCTGGCCAGGGCCAGGACGTTCGCGATCGACGGGGTGGAGCCGCGACAGGTGTGGGTCGAGGTGGACATCAGAAGCGGCCTGCCTGCCTTCTCGATCGTCGGGCTGGGGGACACGGCGGTGCGTGAGTCGCGCGAGCGGATCCGCGCGGCGATCCTCAACTCCGGCTTTCGCTTCCCGGACGGCCGGATCACCGCCAACCTGGCCCCCGCGTCGCTGCGCAAGGCGGGCCCCGGGTTCGACGCAGCGCTCGCCCTGGCGCTGCTGGCCGCCAGCGGCCAGCTGTCGGCCGACAGGCTCGGATGCTTCGCCGTCTTCGGCGAGCTGTCCCTGGGAGGTGAGCTGCGCGACTCCCCGGGCGCGCTGGCGGTCGCCGAGGGCGCCCGGCGCTTCGGCGTGCCCCGGCTGATCGTCCCGCCATCGCGCGCCCGCGAGGCGTCGCTCGTCGACGGCGTCGAGGTGGCGCCCGCCGACGGCCTGGCATGCGCGGCGGCGATCATCTCCGGCGAGCGCGCGCCCGCTCCCGTTCCCCGGCCGGCGGCGAACGGCCCGGCGGCTGGCGTGGGCGCAGCAGGCGCGGGGATCGACCTCGCGGACGTCCGCGGCCATGCGATCCCCCTCCTGGCGCTGCAGATCGCGGCCGCCGGCGGCCACAACCTGCTCATGCAGGGGGCGCCCGGGACCGGCAAGACGATGCTCGCGCGGCGCCTGGCGACGATCCTCCCTCAGCTGACACGCGCGGAGGCGCTGGAGGTCACCCGCATCCACAGCATCGCCGGGCTGCACGCGGACGGGCTGATGACCGCCCGGCCTTTCCGCGCGCCTCACCACACCATCTCGCCGGCCGGGCTTGCGGGCGGAGGATCGCCTCCCAGGCCGGGGGAGGCCAGCCTGGCGCACCACGGGATCCTGTTCTTGGATGAGCTGTCCGAGTTTCAGCGCTCAAGCCTGGACGCGCTGCGCCAGCCGCTGGAGGACGGGCACGTGACGATCGTGCGCGGCCAGCGCGCGCTGCGCTTCCCGACCGGTTTTCAGCTCGTGGCGGCCACCAACCCGTGCCCGTGCGGGTTCGCCGGCGTCGATGACCGCTGCGGCTGCGCAGAGTCGGACCTGCGCCGCCACCAACGCCGCCTGAGCGGCCCGCTGCTGGATCGGATCGACCTGCTGGTGGACGTTCGCCGGCCCTCGGCGCAGGAGCTGCGCGCCCCGCCGCAGACGAGCTCCGCGCGCGCTCGCGAGCTGGTCGAGGAGGCGCGCGAGCGCCAGCGCAGGAGGCTGCGCGGGACGGCCGCGGGCCGAAACGGCGAGCTGGACGCCGGCCTGGTGCGCCGCACCGTCCGTCTGGACGCCGACGCCGAGGAGCAGCTGTCAAGAGCCTACGCCTGCGGGCTGCTCAGCCCGCGCGGACGCCACCGGACGCTTCGGGTGGCGCGCACGATCGCCGATCTGGCCGGCCGCGAGCGCGTGTCGCGTGACGATGTGATGCTCGCGCTGAGCCTGCGCCACCGCGCCGATCCCGGCCGCGAAGCGGCGGCATGAGGCCGCCCGCAGACGCCGAGCGGGGCGTGGCGGCCGGAGCGCTCGCCTGCGAGGAGTGCCTGGCCCGCGCCTGGCTGCTCGAGCGCCTGGCGGGCCATCTGGAGGTGGCCCGCGCGGCGGCGCTCCGGCTTCTTGCGCTCGACGACGGCGGCCTGATCGACGCGGTGGCCAAGGGCGCACGCCGAGAGGTTCGCTCAGAGCTTGCGCGCCTGGATCCGGGGCGCGCTCGCGCACGGCTGGCCGCCGCCGGCGTGGCGGCGGTCTGCCGCTGCGATCCGCGCTACCCCGCGCGTCTGAGGGACCTGCCGGCGCCGCCCGCGGTGCTGCACGTCGCCACGCGCGCACCGGCGGCGGCCAGCGCCGGTCCGAGCGCGGACGTCGCCGGGGCGGATCCCGGCGCGGACCCGATCGCCCGCCTTCTGGCGCTGGCGCGCGGGCCGTCGGTCGCGATCGTCGGCGCCCGGCGCGCCTCCCCGTATGCCGTGCAGGTGGCGACGGAGCTCGCGCACGCCGCTGCCTGCGCCGGCGCGACGGTGATCAGCGGCCTGGCGGCGGGCGTCGACGCGGCCGCCCACGACGGAGCGCTGAGGGCCGCGCCCGCCGCCGGGGTGGGTCTGGCAGCGGCGGCGTCCGCTTCCGCCGCCGGGCCGGGCCTGATGTCGGCGGCGCCCGCGTCCACCGCGGCGCCGGCACCGGCGCCCGCGTCCGCCGCGGCGCCGGCGGCTACGCTCGCGGTGCTCGCGTGCGCGCCCGAGCGTCCCTACCCGGCCTCGACGCGGGCGCTGCACCGGCGCATCGCCGGCGCCGGAGCGGTCGTCTCCGAGCTTGGGCCGGGCTTGCGTCCGAGACGCTGGATGTTCCCGGCGCGCAACAGGATCATCGCGGCGCTGGCCGACGCGACGGTGGTGGTCGCCGGCCGGCCGGGCTCCGGCGCCCTGCTGACAGCCCGCCTCGCGCGCGAGCTCGGACGCACGCTCGGCGCGGTTCCCGGGCCGGTCGGCTCGCCGCTGTCCTGCGCCCCGCACCTGCTGCTGCGCGAGGGCGCAGCGCTGATCGGCGCCCCAGCCGATCTGCTCGCCCAGCTCGGCCTGGAGGACCGGGCGCTCAACGAGGGCGCGCCGGCGCGCGCGCGGCCCGCTCCGCCCGCCCCGCCGTCCGGCCCCGCACGCAGGCTGCTGGACGCGCTCGCCGATGGCCGCGGCGCCGCGGCCGCGTTTGCGGCGGCCGGCCTTGATGCCCCTTCGGGCCTGGCGGCGCTGGCGGAGCTTGAGCTTGCCGGGCTGGTGCTGCGCGGGCCGGGTGGCTCGCTGACCGCGACCGCGCTCGCCCGGCGCTGATCGCCACGGCCGGGGCGCCTATGACCGCAACGGCCGCCGCGCCTGGCTGATCGCAACGGCCGCCGCGGCCGACGGCCCGCGGCGCTCTCGCCAATAAGCTCCCTGCGGTGTCGGCAGCGCAGCGATCGACGGGCGATCAGCCGGGCGCGGCCGGGCGCAACAGCCCGCCGTGCGTGCTGTCGATCGCCGGCTCGGACTCCGGCGGCGGCGCCGGGATCCAGGCCGACCTCAAGGCGTTCGCCGCCTGCGGCGTGCACGGGATGACGGCCGTGACCGCGATAACCGCCCAGAGCACGGTCGGCGTCAGCGCCGTGCACACGGTCGCGCCGGAGATGGTGATCGAGCAGGTGCGCGCGGTGGCGCACGACATCGGCGTCGACGCGGTCAAGGTCGGGATGCTCGGCGACGTCGCGACGATCGAGGCGGTCGCCCTTGCCCTGGACGAGCTCGGCGGCCGCGAGCGGGTGCCGATCGTCGTGGACCCGGTGATGGTGGCCGAATCCGGCGCACGGCTGCTCGCGCACGACGCGCACCGTGCGCTGATCGAGCTGCTGCTGCCCAGGGCGCTGGTGATCACCCCCAACGTCCCGGAGGCGCGGGCGCTCACCGGCGACTCAGACCACGATCCGGCGGAGCTCGCGCGAGCGCTGCACGCGCTGGGGCCCGCGGTCGTGGTGGTCACCGGCGGCCACACCGAGACCGTCGTCGACGTGCTGTTCGACGGCGAGCGGCTTGTGGAGATCGGCGGGGAGCGGTATCCGGGCGGGGCCTCGCACGGGTCGGGCTGCACGCACTCGTCCGTTCTCGCGGCTCGCCTTGCCTGGGGCGACACGCCGCTTGAGGCGGCCAGGGAGGCCAGGCGCCGCGCGTCGCTGGCCGTCCGCGACGGGATGCGGTCAGTCGGCCGCGGCGCCGGCCCCGTGGACGTGCTGGGGGTCTCCCGGCGCGGCAGCAGGGGCATCGAGATCGCCTGAGAGGCGGCCGCCAGAGGCGGCCGCGCGGGCCGGGCGCCCAAGGCCGGCGCCCGCGGCCGAGGGGCCCGGTGGCGCTCTCCCATCTGCCCCCGGGCGGGTGGTTGCACGCCCGCCGAGTGACATAATCATGGGATGCGCTTCCTTCGGATGAAGCCCGGTCACGGAGAGGTCCTGATCGCCGAGGGAGAGCTCGACCGCGGCGAGGACGAGCAGCGCCTGGTGCGCGAGTTCCGCCGCCAGCTTGACGCCGGCCTGTGGGCGGCCGTGCCGACGGCCGACGCGAGCGGCCGGCGCCAGGCGCAGATGGTCAGGGCGTTCTCGGACATCCCGCGTGACGCCGAGCGCGTGATCTTCTTCCCGCGCGCGGCCGGAGGCCGCTAGGGGGCGGCGGCCGGTGCTGCTGGCGCTGATCGCAACCGCGCTGGTGGCCGTCGCCCTGCTGTCGGAGGAGCTCGGGCCGCGCATCTCCAGGGCGTGGCGCCGCCATCGCGCGCGCCGTCGTCACGTCGCTCCGCTGCCGTATGACCCGGGCCGCGAGCGCCGCGCCGAGCAGCGCGCGCGCATGCTGCTGCGATCCTGCGTCAACGACGAGGAGTGGGCGATGTACCGGGACCTCGGGTTCATCCGCGTGTGGGGCACCCAGCCGGACGGGCCCGAGTCAGACCGCAGCGCCGGCGGCGCGGCGTACGCGTACCTGATCTACCCGCACCGGCCGATCGTGGCCTACCTGGCCCAGACGCACCGCCTGCTGGCTGAGTACTGCGTCACCTTCCCCGATGAGAGCCGCCCCTACGGGGAGGCCCAGCTGCCGGACTCCGACGACGTGCTCGCCAAGTGGATGGCGCTGACTGGCGACGAGCGGCGGCTGATCGAGAGCGCCAACATGCACCTGCCCGGGCGCGAGCTCGATCCCGCGCGCGTGCGGCGAGACCTCTGGCGCCTGTCGCAGTGGGAGCGCGCGCGGCTGCGCGACGCCGAGCACAGCCAGGCCTCCTGACCGGCCGGGCCGCCCCGTCAGACGGGCTTCGTTAGTGTTCCCGGGCCGATGGGCCCAGACCTCAAGCACCGCAGCCGCGCGCTCACCGAGGGTCCCGAGCGGGCCGCGGCGCGCGCCCAGCTCAAGGGGATCGGCTACGACGACGAGGCGCTCAGCCGGCCGCTGGTGGCCGTCGCCAACACCTGGATCGAGACGATGCCCTGCAACTTCCATCTGCGCGCGCTGGCCGCCCGGGTCAAGCAGGGGATCCGGGAGGCGGGCGCCACCCCGATGGAGCTGAACACGATCGCGATCTCCGACGGGATCACGATGGGCACCCCGGGGATGCGCGCCTCGCTGGTCAGCAGGGAGCTGATCGCGGACTCGATCGAGCTGGTCGTCGACGCCCACATGTTCGACGCCGTGATCGCGATCTCCGGCTGCGACAAGACGATCCCCGCGACGGTGATGGCGCTCTGCCGCTTGGACCTGCCGAGCCTGATGCTCTACGGGGGCTCGATCGCGCCCGGGCGCATCGACGGGCGGCGGCTGACGATCCAGGACGTCTTCGAGGCCGTCGGCGCGCATGCGGCCGGACGGATCGACGACGCCCAGCTGGCCGAGATCGAGAACGCCGCCTCGCCGGGCGCGGGCGCGTGCGGCGGGCAGTTCACCGCCAACACGATGGCGATGGCGTTTGAGGCGCTGGGGATCTCCCCGAGCGGCTTCAACTCCGTCCCCGCGGCCGATCCGCGCAAGGACGGCGTCGCCCAGCGCGCGGGCGCGCTCGTGGTGGAGCTGCTGCGCCGGGACCTGCGCCCCAGCGCGATCATCACGCGCGAGAGCCTTGAGAACGCGATCGCCGCGATCGCCTGCAGCGGCGGTTCCACCAACGGGGTCCTGCACCTTCTGGCGGTCGCGCGCGAGATGGGCATCCCGCTCACGATCGACGACTTCGACCGCATCAGCGAGCGAACGCCGCTCCTGTGCGACCTCAAGCCGGGCGGCCGCTTCGTCGCGCCGGACCTCGACGCCGCCGGCGGGGTGCCGCTCGTGCTGCGCCGCCTGCGCGACGCGGGGCTCTTGCACTGCGACCAGCCGACGGTCACCGGACAGACGATCGGCGAGATCGCCGAGGGCGCCGCGGAGGCCCCCGGCCAGGAGGTCGTGCGGCCCCTGTCTGACCCGATCAAGCCCAACGGGGGCCTTGCGATCCTCAAGGGCAACCTCGCGCCCGAGGGGTGCGTGGTCAAGCTCGCGGGGCACGAGCGCCGGCGCCAGAGCGGCCCCGCGCGGGTGTTCGAGTCAGAGGAGGATGCGATGGCCGCGGTGACCGCGGGGTCGATCCGCGCCGGCGATGTGGTCGTGATCCGAAACGAGGGGCCGGCGGGCGGTCCCGGGATGCGCGAGATGCTCGCCGTGACGGCGGCGCTCGTCGGCGAGGGCCTCGGCGAGCAGGTGGCGCTGATCACCGACGGGCGCTTCTCCGGCGCCACGCACGGGCTGATGGCCGGCCATGTGGCGCCGGAGGCGGCGCGCGGCGGGCCGATCGCGCTCGTGCGCGAGGGGGACCTGATCACGCTGGACGTCGATGCGCGGCGGCTGGACGTCGCGGTTTCAGACCAGGAGCTTGAGGCCCGGCGCGCGAGCCACACCCCCCCGAGCAAGCCGCTCCCGGGCGTGGTGCTCAGCAAGTACGCGCGCCAGGTCTCAAGCGCCTCGGAGGGCGCCGTCACCCGCTGAGCGGCGCCCCCCACGCGGGCGACCCGCGTGGCTGCGGCGCGCCCCCGCCCGGGCGACCGTGTCGGTGCGGCGCCTACCTCCACGCGGGCGACCCGCGTGGCTGCGGCGCGTCCCCATGTACCATCTTTCCGGTGGCCAGCGTGTCCTACCTGCGCGCCGCGGACGGCGGGGGCCCGGTCGGCCGCCGGCACGGGCGTCCCGGGGCCTGGCGCGGCCGGCGACGCCCGGGGAGATGGCTCGCGGGCGGCGCGGGGCTTGCGGCGATCGCCGTGGTCGCGGCCGCCGCGGTCGCGCTCGGGACCGCCAGAGCGCACCTGACGGCCGCGCCGGGCGCGATCGCCCACGTGCAGATGCCGTTCGGCGGCGGCACGATCGCGCGCCTCAGCGTGGTCACCGGCCCGCACAGCCAGCCGGTGCCAGCGAGGGTCGCAGACGGGCTCGTCTACCCCGACGGGCCGGTCGCCGCCGGCGCGCGGCTGCAGGTCCAGGTCGTCGTGCGCAGGCCGGGCTGGATCTCGTGGCTGAGCGGATCGACGCAGCGCCTGGTGCTGAACGTGACCACGCCGGCGGCGAGCCTGACCTCTCACTACGTGACGCTCACGCGCTCGGGCGACCTGGTGCTTCGCTTCCGCGCGCCGGTCGCCGTCTACGCGTTCGGGCCGTCGCGGGCGGCGATGACCAGGCGTGAGCTCGTGGCTCCCTCGGCCACCATCACCCTTCCCCACCGCGGGCCGGCGGGCACGATGCTCGTCTCGGCGGCGCCTCTGTCCTGGGAGCAGGGGCGGGCCGTGGCGATCAGCTGGTTTCCGCCGGGGAGCGCCGCGACCGCGGTCTCCAGCCCCTCGCCGGGCACGACGATCGGCCCGGCCACGCCGATAACGCTCACGTTCTCAAAGCCCTACGAGCAGGTGCTGCACGGCCATCTGCCCCCCGTCTCGCCGATCACGCCGGGCACCTGGCACCGTCTCAACAGCCACGCGATCCGCTTTGAGCCCGAGGGCTACGGCTATGGCCTGGGCGCGCAGGTCCAGATCGCCCTGCCGAGCGGAGTGCGCCTTGCGGGCGCGCGCGCCGGCGGCGGTGCGACCACCGGCACATGGTCGGTGCCGGCCGGCTCCACGCTGCGCCTGCAGCAGCTTCTGGCCACGCTCGGCTACCTGCCGCTGCGGTTCACCTACGCAGGCGGGCGATCGGTGCCGCTGACCCCGCAGGCCCAGGAGGCGGCCGCCACCTCCCCGCCGGCGGGGCGCTTCTCGCTGCGCTGGCCCGACATCCCGGCCTGGTTCCGTGCCGCCTGGGCGCCCGGAGACTACGGGGAGCTGACCAAGGCGGCGGTGATGGCCTTCGAGAACGACTCCGGCCTGACCGCCGACGGGATCGCCGGCCCGGCCGTGTGGAGGGCGCTGATCGCCGCCGTCATCCACGGGCGCTACAACACCTTCGGCTACACCATCGCCGACGTGAGCGAGGCCTCGCCTGAGAGCCTCACGCTCTGGCACAACGGCAGGGTCATCCTCACCACGCCGGTCAACACCGGGATCCCGCAGGCGCCCACGGCGCTGGGCACCTACGCCGTCTACGAGCATCTGCCGGTCACCACGATGTCCGGCACCAACCCGAACGGCACCCACTACAGCGACCCCGGGATCCCCTGGGTGAGCTACTTCAACGGCGGCGACGCGCTGCACGGCTTCCTGCGCGCCCAGTACGGGTTCCCGCAGAGCCTCGGCTGCGTCGAGATGCCCTACGCGACCGCCGGTCGGGTGTACCCGTACACGCCGATCGGCACGATCGTGCACGTCTCCTGAGCGCTCGGCGGGCCCTGAGCGCGCCGCCCTGAGACGGAGGTTCGTCCTGCCCGGCGGCGAACATGCAGGCACATGGGCTCAGCCTCGGACCTGCCGGCCTGCTGGCGCGACGCGCTTTTGCAGCTGGACGGCGACCTGCGCCGCCGGGCCGTGGCCCCGCGCACGCGCACCGCGTACGCGATCGACGCAAACCAGTTCGCGCACTGGTGCGCGCCGCTCGGGCTCGAGCCGGCGACGGTGGACATCCGCGAGCTTCGCCGCTGGGTGGCTTCGCTGGGCGCGTCTGGCCTTGCGCCGGCCACGGTGGCGCGCAAGCTGTCGGCGGTGCGTGCGCTGCTGGACGTCCAGGCGCGCATCGGAGCGCGCGCCTCCAACCCGGCGCAGCTCGTGCCCACGCCACGGCGCGCGAGCCGCCTGCCGGTCGTCCTGCGCCAGCCCGAGGTCGAGACGCTGCTTGACCGCATACCCGCCGACACCCCGCTTGCGCTCCGGGACCGGGCGCTGTTCGAGCTCGCCTACGCGTGCGGGCTGCGCGCGGAGGAGCTGACGTCGCTGGAGGTCGGGTCGCTGGACTTCGACGCGGAGACCGTGCGGGTGCAGGGCAAGGGCGGGCGCACCCGGCTTGTGCCCGTCGGCGAGCACGCGCTGGCGGCGCTCGAGCGCTGGCTGGCTCGCGGGCGCCCGGCGCTCGCGCGCGGCCAGCAGCGCGCGCTGTTTGTGTCGCGCAGCGGCCGGCGGCTTTCGACCTCCGACGTGCGCCGGCGGTTGCGTGTCTGGGCGACCGCCGCCGGCGCCGCGCAGCCGGGTCTCGCACGCGCGCACCCGCACGCGCTGCGCCACTCCTTTGCCACCCATCTGCTCGATGGCGGAGCGGACCTGCGCGCCATACAGGAGCTGCTTGGCCACTCAACCATCTCGACCACCCAGGTCTACACTCGGGTAGAGTCGGCGCGCCTGCGGCGGGCGTATGCCAGCGCCCACCCGCGGGCGTGAGCACAGGGATCTGGGGTAGACCACTGGAAGCCAACGTCAAAGCGATCGAGCTGCAGGAGCTCTGGCGCCGCTACAAGGCCACGGGCGACGAGCGTGCTCGCGAGCGGCTCGTGGTCGCCTACTCGCCCCTGGTCAAGTACGTCGCCGGCAGGATGGGCTCGGGGCTGCCCGCGCACGTGGAGGAGGCGGACCTGATCTCATACGGCCTGAGCGGGCTGATCTCCGCGATCGAGCGCTTCGATCTCAGCCGCGAGATCAAGTTCGAGACCTACGCGATCACCCGCATCCGCGGGGCGATCATCGACGAGCTGCGGACCCTGGACTGGGTGCCCCGCTCCGTCCGCGCCCGCGCCCGCGAGTTCGAGCGCGTCAACACCCGGCTTGAGGCCAGGCTCCAGCGTGCCCCTACCGACGAGGAGATGGCGGCGGAGCTGGGCATCAGCGTCGAGGAGCTGCAGGAGACGCTGCTGCAGATCTCAAACTCCACGATCGTCGCGCTGGATGAGCTGTGGAACGTCTCCGACGCCTCCGGCGACCAGGTGTCGCTGCTTGACACCCTGCCCGACCGTGCCGCCCCGGACCCCCAGGCCGTGGTCGACGAGTCCGAGCTGCGCGACCGGATCGCCGATGCGATCGCCGCGCTTCCAGAGCGGGAGAAGCTGGTCGTGGCGCTCTACTACTACGAGAACCTGACGCTGCGGGAGATCGGCGAGGTGCTGGGCGTGACCGAGTCACGCGTCTCGCAGCTTCACACCAAGGCGGTCCTGCGTCTGCGCTCCAAGCTGGGCGCCGAGCCGGATTAGCCCCAGCCCGCGGCCGGTGGTCCAAGCTCGCGGTCCGCCGGCCGGACCCCGGCGGCCGGTTGGCCGCAGCGCCGCGGCCGGTTGGTCCGAGGCCGGCGCCGGTTGGTCCGAGGCCGGCGCCAGTTGGTCCGAGGCCGCGGTCCGTCGGGTCAGGGCCCGCCGCTGCGCCCGGCCACGCACGTCGGCCACCCGCCCGCGCGTCGCCGCCGCGGGCACGGTAAGGTCGCTGCGTCCACCACGAGTGAGAGGAGACCCGCCATGCACAAGGCCGCGGATCGGATCCGCAACGTGGCCCTCGTCGGCCACCGTGGCAGCGGCAAGACGTCGCTGAACGAGGCGCTCCTGTTCTGCGCCGGGGTGGTCAACCGGCTCGGGACGGTGCTCGACGGGACGACGGTCTCGGACTCCGATCCGGACGAGAAGGCGCGGGGCATGTCGATCTCGCTTTCGCTCAGCTCCTTTGAGTGGCAGGAGCGCAAGGTCAACCTGATCGACTGCCCGGGCGACCCGAGCTTCGTCGCGGACGCGCTCGGAGCGCTGCGCGTCTGCGAATCGGCGATCTTCGTCGTCAACGCCGTGATGGGCGTGGAGGTGCAGACCAACCGGCTGTGGCGGCGCGCCGAGGAGCTGGGGCTGGCACGGCTTGTGTTCGTCAACATGCTCGACCGCGAGCGCGCGGACTTCTTTCGCACGCTGGACGCGCTCAAGGCCGCCTTCGGCC
Organism: Solirubrobacteraceae bacterium; assembly: GCA_035294345.1. Lineage (GTDB taxonomy): Bacteria > Actinomycetota > Thermoleophilia > Solirubrobacterales > Solirubrobacteraceae > Palsa-465. Next base: position 67,278 of record DATGLC010000033.1, on the reverse strand, counting down.
AGCACGTGGTCGCCACCGAGATCCCGATCGGCACCGAGCACGAGGTGTCCGGCGTGATCGACCTAGTCGACATGCGCGCCTACGAGTACACGGGAGCCGGGCGCGACAACTGCCGTGAGGTCCCGATCCCGGCCGAGCTGGCCGAGCAGGCCCAGCAGTACCGCGAACGGCTCATGGACGAGGTCTCGGAGACCTCCGACGCGCTCATGGAGCGCTACCTGGAAGGGGAGGAGATCTCCCACGACGAGATCGTGACCGCGCTCAAGGACGGGACCAACGACGGCTCGCTGTACCCCGTCACCTGCGGGGTCGCCACGCGCAACCTGGCGACCAACCGCCTGCTTGACGCGATCGTCGAGGACCTGCCCTCGCCCGTCAAGCACGGCGGCCTCAGCGTCGGCGAGCTGACGCTGGAGGCGGTCGAGGACCGCGACCTGTTCGCCTACGTGTTCAAGACGCGCGCGGACCCGTTTGCGGGGCGCATCAACATGTTCCGCGTCTACCAGGGCGTGATGCGCCAGGACTCGCAGGTGCTCAACACCCGCACCCACGGCCGGGAGCGCATCGGCCAGCTGGTCACCTTCTCCGGCGGGCAGACCACGCACGTGACCGAGTTCGGCCCGGGGGACATCGGGGCGGTCGCCAAGCTCAAGGAGACCCGCGCCGGGGATTGGCTGTCGGCGCGCGACGAGCCGATCGCGATGCCGCAGATCAAGCTGCCCGCGCCGGTGATGGCGTTTGCGATCGAGCCGCGGTCCAAGGGCGATGAGGAGAAGGTGTTCGCGGCGCTTCGCCGTCTGCAGGAGGAGGACCCGACGATCGACCTGCACCGCGATCCGCAGACCGGCGAGCAGATCGTCGCGGGCCTCTCCCAGGTGCACGTCGAGGTGATCGTCGGCCGGTTGCACGACCGCTTCGGCGTGGAGGTCAACCTCAAGCCGCCTCGCGTGCCCTATCAGGAGACGATCCGCCGCCCCGCCAAGGCCCACGGGCGCCACAAGAAGCAGACCGGGGGCCGCGGCCAGTTCGGCGACTGCCATATCGCGATCGAGCCGATGGAGTACGACCCCGCGCACCCGTTTGAGTTCATCGACGAGATCAAGGGCGGCGTGATCCCGTCGGGCTTCATCCCCGCGGTGGAGAAGGGGGTGCTCGAGGCCATGCAGGAGGGCACGGTCGCCGGCTACCCGGTCAAGGGCGTGCGGGTGCGGCTGTTCGACGGCTCATACCACACCGTCGACTCCTCGGAGATGGCGTTCAAGGTCGCCGGCTCGCTGGCGATGAAGCAGGCCCTCGAGCAGGCGTCGCCGGTGCTGCTTGAGCCGATCATGCTGGTGTCGGTGTCCGCGCCGGAGGAGACGGTCGGCGACGTGATCGGCGACCTCAACGCGCGGCGCGGCCGGCCGCTGGGGATGGAGCCCGCCGGCGGGGGCATGACCGACATCCGGGCCGAGGTGCCGATGGCCGAGATGCTCTCCTACGCGCCCGACCTGCGCTCGATCACCGGCGGCCAGGGGGAGTTCACGATGGAGTTCCTGCGCTACGAGGAGGTGCCGGCGCACCTGGCCGCCAAGGTGATCGAGGAGGCCCGGGCGCGTCGCGAGCCGGTCCGGGCGTAGGGCCGTAGTAGGCTGAGCGGGTGAGCTCCAGGGCGATACGGACCGGCGCCGCGCAGGAGTCCTGCGACGTCTGCGGGCGGACCCTGCTGCGCGGCGAGCGGGCGGAGATCTACATCGCCGGCGGCGACCGGCGCGCGGTCTGCGAGCTGTGCACCTCCAGGGCGCTGCACGGCGGATGGGTGCGCGAGGGCGAGCTCCCCGCGCTTGAGGAGCGCCGCAGCGGGGCGCCGCGGCGGCCCTCGCTGCTGGCGCGCATCTTCGGCTCCCGCGACGGCGGCGGTCCCGCGGGAGCGCAGCGCCGCGCCGACGCCTCCGCGCGATCCGCTCGCGCCGGCGGCCAGGGCGCGGCCTGGGTGGGCCGTGGTGACGGGGCGCGGGGCCGGCGCGCCGGGCAGGACGGTCACCGCGACGAGGCAGACCACGAGCACCTGGACGGCGGCGATCCGCGGCCAGACGACGGCGCAGCGCCCCCCTGGACGCTTGAGACCGGTGCCCCGTCCCGTCGCCGGCCGCACGCCGCCGCCGCGCCGTCCCGCGGCGACGGCAGGCGCGGCCGCGACGGCCTGTTCGGCGCCCGCCGCGCGGCCCAGGCGGGGCGCGAGCCGCGCCACGTGCACGCCGTGCCGACCAGCATCGAGCACCGCATCTCCTCGGCTGTCGAGCTGTTCAACGCCTCAGAGCACACCCGCACCGTGGCCGGGGTGGCCCGCTCGCTGGGGCTGCCGGAGGTCTCGGTGCATCCCTCCGACATCGGCGGCAGCACCGTGTGGCTGGTCGTCGCCTGGGAGCTGTGCTGGTACCGCTACGAGGTCGACCTCGCCGAGGAGGAGCCCGCCGTGCGGCTCTCGGCGCAGGGTTATGAGCTGTCGGAGCTGGGCGAGATCGAGCGCCAGGTCAACGCGGTCGCCGACGAGCGCGGCCGCCTGCACCTGGCCTGATGGCGCCCCGCTCGACGCGGTAGACGGACGTTCGATGGCTGCCGGCGCCGGGCCCCGGCTAGCATCGGGCACGTGATCTACTGCGTCGTGCCCGAGGCCATGGCCGATGAGCTGCTGCCCAAGCTCCAGCGCTACTACGCCGACGACCCCCACGTGAAGGTGATCGTCGACCGGCGCAGGTCCTCGCGACGGGCGCGCGGAAGCTCCGGGGGGGGCAAGCGTAAGCTCCGTGACCGCCGCCGGCCCCGGATCCCCGGCGAGCTGCCCGAGCTGGCGGTCGATTGACCGCCGAGCCGCCGGGTCGCGTCACCGTTCACACCGACGGGGGCGCGCGCGGGAACCCAGGACCGGCAGCGATCGGCGTGGTGGTCTGCGCCGATGACGGCACCGTGCTGATCGAGGTCGCCGAGCGCATCGGCGAGGCGACCAACAACGTGGCCGAGTACCGAGCGCTGCTGAGAGGGTTGGAGGCCGCGGCCGAGCTGGGGGCAAGCGAGGTGGAGGTGGTCTGCGACTCCGAGCTGGTCGCCCGTCAGCTGACCGGCGCCTACAGGGTCAGGCATGCGGCGCTGCGCCCGCTGCACGCGCAGGCGGTCCAGGCGCTCGCGCGCTTTCGCCGCAGCTCGATCCGCACCGTTCCCAGGGCGCAGAACGCCCGCGCGGACGCGCTCGTGAACCGGGCGCTGGACGGAGGCTGAGGCGGTGGCCGGGCGCCGCCCTGGCGCGCAGCGGCGGTGACCGGCCTCAGGCGGGGGTCTCATGCCCGCGGCCGCCCGGGGTTACCTGCGCCGAAGCTGCGCGAGATCACGCCTTGGGCCTCATGCCCGCGGCCGCCCGGGTAACCTTCCGGCGGTGAGCGAGGCCCTTGCGGAGTTGACCTCGCGGCTGCGCGAGGCCGCCGAGCGGCTGCGCGCGGGCGAGCTTGAGCCCGAGGCGACCCTGGAGCTGGTCGAGGAGTGCGCGCGGCTTGCGTCCGAGATCTCGGCCGAGGTCCAGCAGCGCGTCGGCGCGGCGCTCGAGCCCCTGCCCGACCTGCCGGGGCAGCTGCCGCTGCCCGCGTCCTGAGTGGGCCCTCGTGGCGCCCGCGGGTCTTGATCGCAGCAGCGCGGCCTCGCCCCCGGCGGCCGGCTATCCGGAGCACCTGCGACGCGAGGTGGAGTCCTACCTCGCGTCGATCCGCTTCTCGGACGAGTACGCCACGGCGGGACTGGAGGAGGCGATGCGCTACTCGCTGCTGGCCGGAGGCAAGCGCATCCGGCCGGTGCTGGCGCTGGCGACCGCGCGCGCCTTCGGGCGCCAGAGCGCCGAGCTGCTGCCGCTGGCGGCGGCGCTCGAGCTGATCCACACCTACTCGCTGATCCACGATGACCTGCCGGCGATGGACGACGACGACCTTCGTCGCGGACGGCTCACCTGCCACCGCGTGTTCGGAGAGGACGTGGCGATCCTCGCCGGCGACGCGCTGTATGCGGAGGCGTTCGCGCTGCTGCTCTCCAGGCAGCCGGGGCAGCCGGAACGCCTTCTGGCCGCGGCGGCCGAGCTCGCCGCCGCCACCGGCGTGCGCGGGATGGTTGGCGGCCAGTACATCGACGTGGCCGGCACCGCGGCCGCGGACGCCGCCGGGCTGCGGCGGCTGCACGAGCTCAAGACCGGGCGGCTGATCGTGGCCAGCGTCCGCTGCGCGGAGCTTCTGTGCTCGGATGCCGAGGCTGGCGCGGACACGCCGCTGGCGGCGTTCGCTCGCGAGCTTGGGGTTCTCTTTCAGATCGTCGACGACATCCTCGACGTCACCGGGTCCTCGCAGGAGCTGGGCAAGCAGCAGGGCGCCGACGAGCGGCTGGGCAAGCGCACCTACGTGACCGAGTACGGGCTCGACGGTGCCCGCGAGCTGGCGCGGCGCTCGCACGAACGGGCGCTGGCGGCGCTCGCGGCCTCGTTCGCGGCCCGGGGCTCAGGGGATGAGCAGGGGCCGGCGCCCGGAGCAGCGGCTGCGGGCGGCGCGCTGGGCGGGGGCGATCCGTCCGAGCTGGCCGGGATCGCCGACTTCATCGCCACGCGCCGCTCCTGACTGATCAGGCGCCGCTTTTGGCGGATCAGGCGCCGCTTTTGACGGGCCAGGCGCCGCTTTTGACGGGCCAGGCGCCGCTTTTGGCGGCCCAGGCGCCGCTTTTGGCGGCCCAGGCGCCGCCCGTGCCGGGCCCAGGCCCGTGCCGGGGCCGGGCGCGGCCCGTGCCGGGCAGGCCGCGCCCGGCGACGGCGGCCGGCGATCGTCCGCGCACGATCCCTCCTTCCCGAGCCCGCCTGCACGGCCAGCGTCCGCGATCCTGCGCCCCCGTTCACCGGGGTCGCTAATGTCTGCGGGCGGATGTCCGAGCTGTTGAAGCTGATCGAGGGCCCCAGGGACCTTCACGGGCTCACCGACGAGCAGCTCGCGCAGGTCGCCCAGGAGGTGCGGGAGCACATCATCGAGACCGTCGGAGAGATCGGCGGGCACTTCGGCGCCAACCTCGGCACCTGCGAGATCGCGGTGGCGTTGCACTCGCTGCTTGACTCCCCGCGTGACAAGGTCATCTGGGACGTCGGCCACCAAGCCTACCCGCACAAGGTGCTGACCGGCCGGCGCGACCGCCTGGCGACGATCCGCAGCTACGGAGGGCTGGCCCCGTTCTGCTCGATCGCCGAGTCCGAGCACGACATCATCGGCGCCGGGCACGCCTCGACCGCGATCGGGTACGCGGTCGGGATCAAGGAGGCGATGCGACACGGCCACGGTGAGGACGGGCATGTTGTCGCGGTCGTCGGCGACGGGGCGATGACCGGCGGGGTGGCGTTCGAGGCCGTGCACCAGGCCGGGGGCGCCGGCACGCCGATAGTGGTCGTGCTCAACGACAACGGCATGTCGATCGCGCCCAACGTCGGGGCGCTCAGCCGCTACTTCAACCGGGTGCGCCTGAACCCCAAGCTCTGGCACGCGCGCGAGGGCGTGGAGGGCGGGCTCACCAAGCTGCCGGCCGGGATCGGCAACGCGTTCGAGCGATTCGGCCCGCACTTCAAGGAGTCGCTGAAGGCGTTCTGGGCGCCCGGCCTCTGGTGGGAGGAGCTGGACTTCGCCTACATGGGGGTGATCGACGGTCACGACGTGCGCGCCCTGCGGCGCGCCCTGCGGGAGGCGCTGGCGGCCGAGCGACCGGTGGTGGTGCACTGCGCGACCGTCAAGGGCAAGGGGTTCGCCCCCGCCGAGCAGGGCGGGCTTGAGGGGATGGAGAAGTGGCATGCCGCCAAGCCCAAGTCGATTTCCAACGGCGCCGTGCGCAAGGCGCCGGCGGCGCCGCCCGCCCAGCCGGCGAAGCCCGCGCCTCCCACCTACACGCAGGTGTTCGGCGAGGCGCTGGTGGCCGAGGCCCGGCGCGACGAGCGGGTGATCGGGATCACCGCGGCGATGAGCTCCGGCACGGGGTTGAACATCCTCCAGCAGGAGCTCCCCGACCGCTACTACGACGTGGGCATCGCCGAGCAGCAGGCGATCCTGTTCGCGTGCGGGCTGGCGCTGCAGGGATGCAAGCCCGTGGCCGCCATCTACTCCACCTTCCTGCAGCGCGCCTACGACCAGCTGGTGCACGACGTGTGCCTGCAGAAGCTGAACGTCGTGATCGCGATGGACCGGGCCGGCCTGGTGGGCGACGACGGCCCCACCCATCACGGCGCGTTCGACATCGCCTACCTGCGCTGCCTGCCGAACATCGTCCTGATGGCCCCGCGCGACGAGGCGATGCTCGTGCACATGCTGCGCACCGCGCTCACCTACGACGACGGGCCGATCGCGATGCGCTATCCGCGCGGCTCGGCGGTCGGGGTGGATCTGCCAGAGCGGCCCGAGCCGATCGAGATCGGCACGGGCGAGATCCTGAGAGAGGGGGGAGGCGACGCGCGCGTCGCGCTGCTGGGCTACGGCACCGGCGTCGGCAAGGCGCTCGAGGCGGCCGAGCTGCTGGCCGCGCACGGCGTCGGCGCCACGGTGGCCGACGCGCGCTTCGCCAAGCCGCTCGACGCCGGGCTGCTCGCCCAGCTGGCCGCCGAGCACGAGCTGCTGGTCACGGTGGAGGAGGGCGTCCTGGCGGGCGGGTTCGGGTCCGCCGTCTGGGAGGCCCTGTCGGACGCGGGAGCCGGCTCGCGCTCGACGCGGATCATGCGCGTGGGGCTTCCCGACCGGTATGTGACCCACGGCGCGCCGGAGCTGCTGCACCGGGAGGTCGGCTTCACCGGCGAGCGGATCGCCGAGCGCGTCCTGGCGGCGGTCGGCGAGCCGTCCGGCGTCGCCTGAGGCCGCGTCGGGCGCAGGTGGCCGCCTGACGCCGTCCGAAGGCGGCGGCTCGCCATCGACAGCCGGCGGTCTGCCATCCAAAGCCGGCGGCCCGGCATCCAAAGCCGGCGACCCGGCATCCAAAGCCGGCGGCCTGCCATCCAAAGCGGGCCACAGGCCTGCCGGCCGGCCGGCGGCCGGCATCGTGCACAGGGCATCCGGCGCGCGATCACGTACCGTTCCGCCGATGAAGCGCGTCCGTCTGGACCAGCTGCTGACGCAGCGCGGCGCCTTCCCGACAAGGGCCAGGGCCGCGGCGTCGGTGCTCGCCGGCGAGGTGCTGGTCGGCCCCGAGCGCGCGCGCGCGACCAAGCCCGGGCAGCTGGTCGCCGAGGACGTGCAGCTTGAGCTTCCAGACGCGCAGCGGTTCGTCTCGCGCGGCGCGATCAAGCTCGCCAACGCGCTCGACGCCCTGGGCGTCCCGGTCGCCGGCCGGCGGGCGCTGGACGTCGGCGCCTCCACGGGCGGCTTCACCGACTGCCTGCTGCGGCGGGGCGCCGCGCACGTGGTCGCGCTCGACGTCGCCTACGGCCAGCTTCACTGGTCGCTGCGCACCGACCCCCGCGTGACCGTCATCGAGCGCTGCAACGCGCGCTCGCTGGAGGCCGGCGTGCTCCCATACCCGCCCGAGCTGATCGTCATCGACGTGTCGTTCATCTCGCTGCGCAAGGTGCTCGGGGCGGTGCTTTCCTGCGCCGCGCCGCGCTTTGACTGCCTGGCGCTCGTCAAGCCCCAGTTCGAGGTGGGCCGCTCAGGGGTCGCAAGCGGCGGCGTCGTGCGCGACGGGCGCCTGCGCCGGCAGGCGCTCGTGGCGGTCGGCGCCGCGGCGCTGGACCTGGGGGCCTCGGTGCTCGGCTACGCCAGCTCCGGCCTTCCCGGGCCCAAGGGCAACCGCGAGAGCTTCGTGTGGCTGGCGGAGGGCGGGCGGGGCGGCGTCCCGGACCTCGAGGCCGCCGCCCGGGGGCCCGAGCCGTGAGGCGCATCCGCCGGGCGACCGTGCTCACGCACCGCCGTCCGGTGGACACCGAGCCGGCGGTCGCGACGCTGATCGAGCTGGCGCGCGACGCCGGGGTGACGCTGCGCTTCGATCCCGAGGAGACCGCCAAGCACGAGCTCCCCGACGATCCCCTGGTGCTGCGCGACGCGCCCGTCGACCCGTCCGTCGACCTGTGCTTCGCGCTCGGCGGCGACGGCACGATCCTCACCGCGCTTCGCCTGCACGCCGGAACCGGCGTGCCGGTGTTCGGGATCAACTTCGGCGAGATGGGCTTTCTGGCCACCGTCGACCGCGACCAGGCGTGGGCGGGCACCCTGCGGGCGCTGGCCGGCGACTTTGAGGTGCTGTCGCTCCCGGGGGTGGAGCTTGTCGCGCCGGGCTGCCGGGGGCTGGCCTTCAACGACGTCTCGATCCACCGCCAGCAGGGGCTTCGCGTCGCCGACCTCGAGTACTCGGTCGGCGAGGATGAGGTCGGGCGCGTGCGATGCGACGGGCTGGTGATCTCCACGCCCGCCGGGTCGACCGGGTACAACCTCGCCAACGGCGGCCCGGTGATGGCGTGGGGGGTGCACGGCTACGTCGTCTCGTTCATCTCTCCGCACTCGCTGACGGCGCGCACGCTGGTGGTCGCCCCAGCGGACCGCCTGTCGATCGCCAACCGCTCCCAGGAGGAGCCGGTGGACCTGATCGTCGACGGACGACCGATCGGCGAGCTCCAGGCGGGCGCCCGGGCCACGACCCGGTTTGTGATCGACCAGGGCGCGCTCGCGCAGCTGCCGGGCACGACCTTCTACCACCGCCTGAGACAGAAGTTCGGCCGTCTGGCCACGCCGCTGTGAGCGCCTGACGAGCCCGCGTTCCGTCCTGCCCACCTGGTAGACCCAGGCCATGCTGCAAGAGCTCCGCGTCGAGAACCTGCTGCTGATGGAGCGCGCCGAGCTCAGGCTCGCCCCGGGACTGAACATCCTGACCGGCGAGACCGGGGCGGGCAAGACGCTGCTCGCCCACGCGCTGGACCTGCTGCTCGGCGGTCGCGCGCGCCGGGGGATCGTGCGAGCCGACGCTCGCGAGGCCTACGTGGAGGGCGTCTTCTCGCTGCCCGCCGGCCTTGCGGGCGACGAGCGGTTGCCCGACGGCGCCGGCGAGCTGGTGCTCGCGCGGCGGGTGTGGCCCGACGGCCGCACGCGGGCGTACGTGTGCGGACGCGCCGCCACGCAGGCCGACCTGCAGCAGCTCGGCGGCCGGCTGCTGTCCTTCTACGGCCAGCACGAGCACCGCCGCCTGATGCTCTCCGCCGCGCAGCTGGACCTCCTGGACGCGTTCTGCGGCGCCGAGCAGAGCCGCCGTCGCTCGCAGATGGCCGCTCTGCACGCCCAGGTGCGGGAGCTCGAGGCCCGGGCCGCCGCGCTGCGGCGACTGGAAGGCCAGCGCGAGCGCGAGGCCGACCTGCTGTCGTTCGAGCTGCGCGAGATCGAGCAGGCCGCCCCCGGCGAGGAGGAGCAGCGAGCGCTGATCGCCGAGCGAGAGCGACTGCGCCATCGCGAGGCGCTGATCCATGCTGCCGCTGGGGCGCTGGCCGCGCTGACGGGCGCGGCCGCCGACGGTGCGGAGCGGGCCGAGCGCGGCCCGGCCGCCGTCGAGCTGCTGGCGTCGGGCGGCGAGCTGCTTGACCACGTTGGCCGCCTGGACGAGCGGCTGGCGGCGCTCGCGCAGCGCCTGCAGGCGCTGCGCTACGAGGCCGAGGACGTGGCCCTGGAGCTGCGGGGCAGCCTCGAGGGGCTCGCGGGCGAGGGCGCGGCCGACGTGACGGCGCGCCTTGAGCAGATCGAGGAGCGGCTGGCGGCGCTCGTGCGCCTGGAGCGCAAGCACGGCGGCTCGATCGCCGCGGTGCTCGAGCACGCGCAGCGCTGCCGCGCGCGGCTTGAGGAGCTGACGCACGCGCAGACGGCGCTCGATGAGGTCGAGCGCCGCCTGGAGCGCGTCGCGGCCGCACGCGAGCGGCTGGCCGGCGAGCTGTCGGCCGCGCGGCGCAGCGCTGCGCCGGAGCTCGCGGCCGCGGTCCGCGCGCGGCTCGCAGAGCTGGCGATGGAGGGTGCGCGGTTTGAGATCGACCTCACTCAGCGCGCCGACGGGTTCGGGTCACGAGGGGCCGACGCGATCGAGATGCGGATCGCCGCGGCGCCGGGCGTCCCGGCCGGGCCGCTGCGAGAGGTCGCCTCAGGCGGCGAGCTCTCCCGCGTGATGCTCGCGCTGCTCAGCGTCGCACACGGCGGCGCCGATGATGCCGCCGACGCCGGCCAGGCGCGCCAGCGGACCCGCGAGCTGCTGGTGTTCGACGAGGTCGATGCGGGGATCGGCGGGCACACCGCGCGCGCGGTGGGCGAGCACCTGCGACGGCTCGCGCGCTCGCACCAGATCCTGTGCATCACCCACCTTCCGCAGGTGGCCGCGCTCGCCGACCGCCACTTCACGATCGTCAAGGACGCGAGCGCCACCCCCGCGACGACCACGGTGACCGAGCTGTCGGGCGACGAGGTGGTCGGCGAGCTCGTGCGGATGCTCGGCGGCGCAAGCGGCGACCGGGGGGCCAGCGAGCACGCGCGTGAGCTGCTGCGAGCAGCCTGAGGGCGGGCGCCGGAGGCGCCTATAGACTTCGGCGCGGCCGATGCCACAGGACGAGACGCGGTTCATCTTCATCACCGGTGGCGTGGTGTCCTCGCTGGGCAAGGGGATCGCGGCCGCATCCATCGGCCGCCTGCTGGTCTCCCGCGGCCTGTCGGTGCAGCTTCAGAAGTTCGACCCCTACATCAACGTCGACCCGGGGACCATGTCCCCCTACCAGCACGGCGAGGTGTTCGTCACCGAGGACGGCGCCGAGACCGACCTTGACCTGGGCCACTACGAGCGCTTCACCGACGCCAACACCAGCCGGGCCTCAAACGTCACCGCCGGCGGGATCTACAACACGGTGATCCGCCGCGAGCGCCGCGGCGACTACCTCGGCGCCACCGTCCAGGTGGTGCCCCACATCACCAACGAGATCAAGCAGCGGATCCGCCTGATGGCCGAGTCCTCGGACGTCGACTTTGTGATCACCGAGATCGGAGGCACCGTCGGCGACATCGAGTCGCTGCCGTTCCTTGAGGCGATCCGCCAGTTCCCCGTCGACGTGGGGCGTCGCCGGTGCATGTTCATCCACCTCACGCTGGTCCCCTACATCGGGCACGCAGGCGAGCTGAAGACCAAGCCCACCCAGCATTCGGTCAACGAGCTGCGGCGCATCGGGATCGCGCCGGACATGGTCGTCTGCCGCTCCGAGGCGCCGCTGTCGGAGGAGATCCGCGCCAAGATCGCGCTCTTTGCGAGCCTTCCCGTGCAGGCGATCATCTCCGCCTACGACGTCGACGACGTCTACCGGATACCGCTCGTGTTCTGCTCGCAGGGCGTTGACCGGTTCATCCTGGAGGAGCACTTCGGGGTGAGCGCACGGCCGCCGGACCTCAGCGACTGGGAGACCATCACGCGCCGGGCGGCCGCCGCCGGGCGGCGCGCGCGGATAGCGCTGGTCGGCAAGTACGTTGCGCTCGAGGACGCCTACCTGTCGGTGGCCGAGGCGCTGCGCCACGCGGGCGTGCACCACGACGCGGTGGTCGAGATCGACTGGATCGACTCGGAGACCGTCGACGAGGCGGAGGTGGCCGCACGGCTGCGCGCCGCCGACGGCATCCTGATCCCCGGCGGCTTCGGCGGCCGCGGCTGGGAGGGCAAGATCGCCGCGGCCCGGATCGCGCGCACGCAGCGGATCCCGTATCTGGGCATCTGCCTCGGGATGCAGGTGGCGGTGTGCGAGTTCGCCCGCGGCGTTGCCGGCATGGACGGGGCCAACTCCACCGAGATGGACCCGGAGACCCCGTTCCCGGTCATCGACCTGCTGCCAGAGCAGAAGGAGATCGCCGACATGGGCGGCACGATGCGGCTCGGCGCGGACCCGATCAAGCTGCACGCCGGCACGAGGCTCAGGGAGCTATACGGCGAGCCGGTCGTCTACGAGCGACACCGCCACCGCTACGAGGTCAACAACCACCTGCGCCGCCGGCTTGAGTCGGCGGGCCTGATCTGCTCGGGCACCTCGCCCGACGAGCGGCTGGTGGAGGCGATCGAGCTCGCGCGCGAGCAGCACCCGTTCTTCTTGGCCTCCCAGTATCACCCGGAGTTCAAGTCCCGGCCCGAGCGCCCGGCGCCGCTGTTCAGGGAGTTCATCGCGGCCGCGCTGCGCCGCGCCGAGCGCGACGGCGAGCAGCGCGCCGGCTACGACCGCCGCGCCGAGCACGACGGCGAGCACGCCGACGCGCGCGCTGGCCACGGGCACGCGGACCAGCCAGGCGCCGAGCTCGGCCTCGGCGCGCACGGCGCGCGCGCGTGAGCGCCCTCGCTCAGGCCGAGCGCGAGCGCCTGCAGCGGACGTTCGCGCAGCTGTGCGCCATCGAGAGCCCGTCCGGGCGCGAGCGCGCGTGCGCCGACCGCGTCGCCTCCTGGCTCTCCGAGCTGGGGCTCGAGGTCCACGAGGACGCGAGCGGGCCGGCGGCCGGCTCTGACGCGGGCAACCTCCTGGCGCGGATCCCGGGGCGCTCGCAGCGCTCGATCCTGCTGTGCGCGCACCTGGACACCGTGCCGCTCGCCGCCCCGGTCGCGCCGCAGCTGCGAGACGGCGTGTGGAGCAACGCCAACGAGGGGATCCTCGGCGCTGACAACAAGGCCGCGGTCGCCGTGCTGGTGGAGCTCGCGCGGCGCCTGACGGCGGCCGGCGAGCCGCCGCCGGTGTCGGTGGAGCTGCTGTTCTGCGTCTGCGAGGAGGTTTCGCTCCGCGGCTCCGCGCAGCTGGACGCCGGCGCGCTGCGCAGCTCGTTCGGGTTCATCTTCGACCACGCGAGCCCGGTCGGCGAGGTCGTGGTCGCCTCGCCGACCCACTACCGCATCCAGGCCACAGTGCGGGGGCGGGCGGCGCACGCCGGCGTGCGCCCCGAGCAGGGCCGAAGCGCGATCGCCGCGGCCGCCAGGGCGATCGCGGCGATGCGGCTCGGGCGCCTGGATGCGCAGACCACGGCCAACGTGGGGCAGATCGAGGGCGGGTCCGCGATCAACGTCGTGCCGGAGCGCTGCCGGCTGCTCGCCGAGGCGCGCAGCCTGGATGACGCCAGGGCATCCGCGGTGGCCACCGAGATCGTCGACCGCCTCCAGGACGCTGCCGACGCCGCCGAGTGCGACCTGGACGTCGAGGTCGAGCGCACCTTCTCCGGCTACCGCCTGGGCGAGCGCGACCGCCAGCTGGCGGTGGCCGAGCGCGCGCTGCGCTCCTGCGGGCACACGCCGCGGCGGATCCAGTCGGCCGGCGCCTCTGACGCCAACTCGCTGATCGCGGCCGGGCTTCCGTGCGTGTGCCTTGCCGACGGCGTTCAGGCCAACCACGAGCCGGGCGAGCGCGTGGCGCGGACGATCGAGGACGTGCTGGAGATCGCGCTTGAGATCGTCGAGCAGTCAGCCGCCGAGCTCTGCGAGGCTCCGAGCCGGTGACCGGCCCGTGCGAGCGCGGTCAGGCCGACGGGCCGCTGCGCCGGTGCGTCTGGCGGCGGGGGCGCCCGTGAGCGGCTCATTTGAGCTGCTCGGCGAGGAGGTCGCCTTCAGCGGGCGGATCATCCGCGCCGGGATCGAGCGCTTCCGCATGGGCGACGGCAGCGTGGTGCAGCGTGACAAGGTGTGGCACCCGGGCGCGGTCGGCGTGCTGGCGCTCGACCAGGGCCACGTCTGGCTCACCCGCCAGCCGCGCGAGGCGGCGCGCCTGAGCGCCTCGCTTGAGATTCCGGCCGGAAAGCTCGACGTGGCCGGCGAGACGCCGCTTGAGTGCGCGCGGCGCGAGCTGGCGGAGGAGGTCGGGCTGCGGGCGGGGCGCTGGGAGCCGCTTTTGGCCTTCCACACGAGCGTCGGCTTCTGCGACGAGCGCATCGAGCTGTTTTTGGCCAGCGAGCTCGAGCCCGCGCTGGCGGGGCCGCGCCCCGACGGCGACGAGCGCATCGAGGTCGTCCGCTGGCCGCTGGCGCGCCTGTGGGAGGCGATCGCCGGCTCGACGGACTCAAAGACCCTGATCGCGCTGCTGTGGCTCGCCGCCCGCCGGGAGGACGGCGCGCGCGTGCAGGAGACCGGCGCATGACGGCGAACTGAGGCGCCAAGCGATGGCGATCGCCGAGCGCCAACTCCCCGACCGGCGCCTGGCCGAGCTGGCGCTGGACTTCCTGGCGGCGCTTGAGCTCGAGCGCGGGCTGTCGCGCAACACGCTTGAGGCCTACCGCAGCGACCTGGCGCAGTACGGCGCCTTCCTCGCTCGTCGGCGCGTGGACGCGCTGAGCGCAGCGCCGGAGGACCTGCGCGCGTTCGTCGACGAGCTGGCGGCCGGAGACCAGCAGCGGCCGCCGGCCTCCCCGGCCACCCTGCAGCGCAAGATCGCGTGCCTGCGCTCGTTTCACCGCCACCTGCGCCGCGAGCAGCTGATCGAGCACGACCCGGCGGCCGATCTGAGGGCCCCCCGCCAGGGCGCCAGGCTGCCGCGCGTGCTCAGCCGCGATGAGGTCAACAGGCTGCTGGAGCAGCCGCGCGGGACCTCCGCGTGCGCGCTGCGCGACCGGGCGCTGCTTGAGACGATGTACGCGTGCGGCCTGCGCGCGTCCGAGGCCGTCGGGCTGGTGCTCGGCGATCTTGACCTGGAGGAGGGGATGCTGCGCGCGCGCGGCAAGGGGCGAAAGGAGCGGCTTGTTCCGATCGGCGGTCGCGCCGTGGACGCGCTTGCCGTCTACCTGGAGCGCGGGCGGCCCAGGCTGGTGGGGCCGCGCCCGGAGCCGCGCGTGTTCGTCAACCGGCGCGGCAGCGGGCTGTCGCGCCAGGGCCTTTACCGGATCGTCCAGGGGCACGCGGCCGCGGCGGGCCTTGCGCAGCGCATGAGCCCGCACACGCTCCGCCACACCTTCGCCACGCACCTGCTGGCCGGCGGCTGCGACCTGCGCTCGCTGCAGGAGATGCTCGGCCACGCCGACATCGGCACCACCCAGGTCTACACGCACCTGTCGGCCGACCGCCTGCGCGACGTCTACTTCGACTGCCACCCGCGCGCCCAGATCGACCGCCCCGCGGCCGGCCGAGCCGGCCGCCCGTCCGCGCGCGCTCGGGCGGGGGAGCCGCGATGGGGCTGACGCACTTCGACCAGGCGCCCTCGCGCGAGTACTCGCTCGGGCACCTGCGCGCGCGCTGGACGGCGCTGGGCGAGGCGGGCGGCAGCGTCGAGGTGGGGCTGCGCCGCATCCAGATCGAGCCCGGCGCGTGGTCGACGCCCGCCCACGACCACGGCCGCTCGGAGGAGCTGTTCTACGTGCTGGCGGGGGAGGGGATCTCCTGGCAGCGGGGCAACGTCGCCCCCGTCGGACCCGGAGACTGCATACTGTATGCGCCGCGCGCGGGCGAGCACACGCTGCGCGCCGGCCCGGGCGGCCTCGACGTGCTGGCGTTCGGCCAGCGCGAGCACGACGAGGCGCTGCGCTTCCCCCAGCTTGGGATCTCGGTGCTCGGCGGGCGCGCCGTCGCCTCCGAGGGCGGCCCGCCGGACGGAACCCCGGTGCAGTTCGTCCGCGAGGCCGAGCACGGACCGCCGCCGCTGCCCGGCTCCGGCGCGCCGCCCGGGCCCAGGCCCTCGACGATCGTCAACCTCTCAGACGTCGCACCCCAGGAGATCAGCCGCCCGCGCGTCAAGCGCGCGCGACGGGACCTCGGGCGCGCCGTCGGGTCTCGGCGCACCGGCCTCAACCACGTGACGGTCGCGCCCGGCATGCTGTCGGCACCGCTTCACTGCCACTCGCTGGAGGAGGAGATCTTCGTGATCCTCGCCGGCGAGGGCGCGCTGGCGCTCGATGACGACGAGACCCCGGTCCGAGCCGGCCACGTGATCTGCCGACCGGCCGGGACCGGCGTCTCGCACGCGTTCAGGGCCGGCGGCGGCGGCCTTGTGCTTTTGGCCTACGGCACGCGCGACCCGGGCGACATCTGCTTTTACCCGCGCTCGGGCAAGATCTCGTTCCGCGGCGTGGGCGTGATCGCGCGCCTGGAGCGCCTGGACTACTGGGACGGAGAGGACTGACGCGCGGCCGCGGGCCCTCGCCGCAGCGGTGAGGATCACGACACGGCCGCGCAACCCTCGCAGAGCCGGCGAACCTCTGCGGTGGTGGCGTCGGACCCCCCGCGTCAGGGGCGTCGACGCACGCCGTCCGGCAGCGGTGGAGGGTGTCGAAGCCCCGGCGTGGGACCCGTGAGCGCCGGTAGCGCGGCTCGGCCGGCGCGGCGAAGCCGTGCCGTGTCGAACCGCGGCGTGGGACCGGGGGGCGCAGGGGCGCCGGCCGCGGCTGGCAGAATCCCGACGTGCCCAGGCGCGCGTTCGTCGTCGTCATCGATGCCTGCGGGGCCGGCGCCGCCCCTGACGCCGCGCTGTACGGCGACGAGGGCGCCAACACGCTCGGGCATCTGGCCGAGCATCTGGGCGGCCTGAGGCTGCCGAACCTCCAGCGCCTGGGGCTGGGCTCGATCCTGCCGCTGGCCGGCGTTGCGCCTGCCCGGGACCCGGCGCTTCACGGCCTGCTCTGCCCGACCGGGCCGGGCAAGGACTCGACCGCCGGCCACTGGGAGCTGATGGGGATCGTCGCCGCCCGGCGACCGCCCACCTATCCCAACGGCTTCCCGCCGGAGGTGATCGAGCTGGTGCGCTCCGTGAGCGGCCGCGAGGTGATCTGCAACCGCGTCGACAACGGGCTTGATGCGATCGCCCAGTTCGGGGCCGAGCAGCTTCGCACCGGCGCGCTGATCGTCTACACCAGCCAGGACTCGGTGCTCCAGATCGCCGCCCACGTGGACGTGCTGGCGCCCGAGCAGCTGTACGAGGTCTGCGCCGGCGTGCGCAGAGCGCTGCGCGGCGAGCACGCCATCGGCCGGGTGATCGCGCGGCCGTTTGAGGGGGTCGACGGGTCGTTCTCGCGCACCGACGGGAGGCGTGACTACGCGCTTGCGCCGCCGGGCGCCGGCTACCTGGACGCCCTGCGCGCGCGCGGCGTGGAGGTGCACGCCGTCGGCAAGGTGGCTCAGCTGTTCGCCGGCGCCGGGTTCGACGTCGAGCATCCGGCGCCGTCCAACGCCCCCGCCCTGCGATGGGTCTCGGAGCTGATCGACACCCTCGACGGCGGGCTGGTGTTCGCCAACTTGATCGAGACCGACCAGGTGTACGGGCACCGCCACGACTTCGAGGGGTTCGCGCGGGCGCTCGAGGCGATCGACGGGAGCGTCGGCCGGTGGCTGGCGGCGCTGCGCGACGGAGACCTGCTGGTGCTGACCGCCGACCACGGCTGCGACCCGGCCTCCCCGCGGACCGACCACACGCGTGAGCTCGTGCCGCTGCTTGCGATCTTCCCCGGCCATGGCGGGCGCCGGCACGACGGGACGCTGCCGGACGTGGGCGCAAGCGTCATGCGCTGGCTGACCGGCGACGACGACCCGGCCCTGCCGGGAGCCCCGTTCCTCTGATGCCCGAGCTGCCCGAGGTCGAGACGATCCGCCGCCAGCTCGCTCCGCGGCTGGAGGGCCGGCGGATCCTGGGCGCGCAGATCCTCGACGCGCGCTGGACGCGGCCGCAGGACCCGGCGGCGGTCGCCGCGGGCCTGCGGGGCAGGGTGATCGCCGGGCTCGAGCGCCGCGGCAAGTACCTGGTGTGGCGGCTTGACGACGAGCGCTTCCTGCTCGTGCACCTGCGGATGACCGGGACCCTGCTGGTGGACCCGCCGGTCGAGCCCCCGCACACGCGCGTTCGGATCGCGCTCGAGGGGGGAGTCAGGCTCGTCTACGACGATCCGCGGCGGTTCGGCACCGGCCACCTGCTGGTCGGCTCGGACGAGCTTGACCGCCACCTCGACGCCAGGCTAGGCGTGGAGCCGCTCACGCCGCAGTTCACCGCCGCGCACCTGCGCGCGCTCGCGCGCGGCCGGCGCGCGCCGATCAAGTCGTTCATCCTGGACCAGCGGCGGATCGCCGGGGTTGGGAACATCTACGCCGACGAGGCGCTGCATCTTGCGGGGATACATCCGCTGCGGCCGGCCGGGTCGCTGCGCGGCGCCCAGATCGAGGCGCTGCGCGAGGCGATCGTGCGGGCGCTTCAGAGCGGGATCGACGCTCGCGGCGCCACGATCGACGACTTTCGCCACGTCGACGGGGCGCGCGGCAGCTTCCAGGACCGCTTCCGCGTGCACCGGCGGGAGGGCCTGCCCTGCCCGCGCTGCGGGACGGCGATCGTGAAGCTGGTCGTCGGCGGACGCGGCAGCTACGTGTGCGAGCGCTGCCAGCCGCGCCCGCGCCGGTCGGCGGTCAGGCCGCGAGCAGGCTCGTCAGCCGCCCCGCGCGATCGGCCGCCAGCAGCTCCTGAAAGCCGCCCAGGGTCTGGTCGCCGATCACGATCTGCGGGAACGTGAACATCCCCGTGCGCTGCGCCAGCTCGGCGCGTCCATCCGGGTCGCGTGCCAGATTGATCTCCTCGTAGGCGATCTGGCGCTTTGCCAACAGCGCCTTGGCGCTCTGGCAGAACGGGCAGGCGTCGGTGGTGTAGAGCGTGACCTGCTTCATCACTTCAGCAAATATAGCGGTGCTGGAGCACCTGCCAGGGCGCGTCGCCCAGCCGAACGAAGGGCTGCGGCGCGGCCGCCGGGCGGGCAGGCGGCGGAGCGGGCGCCGGGCGGGCCGCCCATCGCGGCGGGGACGTCGATGGGCCCGCTGAAGACCGAGGCGGTCGTGCTGCGCTCGATCCGCTACGGCGAGGCCGACCGGATCCTCCACCTCTACACGCCCCATCGCGGGCGGCTGAGCGCGATCGCCAAGGGCGTGCGGCGGGCGCGCAGCCGGTTCGGAGGCCGCCTTGAGCCGTTCGTGCACGCGCGCGTGCTGCTGCACGAGGGGCACAGCGAGCTGCTGACGGTGACCGGCGCCGACACGGTGGCCCCGTTCGCGCGGCTGCGAGAGCACGCGGCGAGCCTGGACGCGGCCGCGCGCGCGTGCGACGCGGTCGCGCGGCTGTTTGAGACCTCAGAGCCCCATCCGGAGGTGTTCCGCCTGCTGGTGCGCGAGCTGGCGCTGCTGGACTCCGACGCCGCTCACGCCCGGGCCGGCAACGGGCTGGCGTTTCGCCTGAAGCTGCTGCTCGCCGCCGGGATCGTGCCGCAGCTGGCCGCCTGCGCTGTTTGCGGGCGATCGGACCGGCTGGCGGGCTTCTCGCCGGCCGATGGCGGGGTCATCTGCTGCGACTGCGAGGCCCCATGCTTCCCGCTCTCCAAGGACGCCCACGGCTTTTTGGTCGCGGCGCTCGGCGCGCCGCTGGCCGGCGCCCCCGACGCGCATCCGGCGGCGCTGCGCCAGGTCGAGCGCGCGATCGGCGAGACCGCCGAGCACCACGCCCACGTGCGCCTGCGCCCGCTGCTGAGCGCTTGAGGGCCGCCCTCGCGCGTGCGCCGCTCGGGTGGCCGCGGCTGCCCCGTGACGCGCGGCGCTCGGCTCCGCCATCCCCGGCGTGAAGCGCTGGTGCGGGGACCGTGCAAGTTGCGCATGTGATCAGCGACCCGCCGCCGCTCTTGCGCGGCAGTCTGCTGGCTGTTCGAAGGCCACAGACAGACAGAAGGGCTCATGCGGGTCACAACCGCTTATGACGGATGCGCGGGCTGGCGGGCGCAGGGGCCCGCGACGTGGCGTTCGCCGAGCAGGCCGTGATCGTGACGGTCGCGCTGCGCCGCAAGCGCCGCTCTGCTCGGGTGCCGGCGCCCGCGGTCTGACGAGCGCGGTGCGAGCGCCAGGCCGCCGATGGCCGGTTGGCGCCCGGCGCCGGTGCGAGAATCGCAGCATGCGCTCCGCCGCCCCCGATCGCGCCCGTGCCCACCCCAGCGGCCCGCTTGCCGAGGGGTATGCGCAGCGCGTGCGCGAGCGCGAGGAGGCCTGGCTGTCGCCGCTTGCCACGCGCTCGTACCCGGCGCTGCGGGCGCACGAGGAGCCCGACGAGTGCGGGCTGCGCACCCCGTTTCAGCGCGACCGCGACCGGATAGTGCACTGCAAGGCGTTCCGGCGCCTCAAGCACAAGACGCAGGTGTTCGTCTCGCCGGCCGGCGACCACTACCGCACGCGCCTGACGCACACGCTCGAGGTCACGCAGATCTCGCGCACCGTCGCCAGGGCGCTTGCGCTCAACGAGGATCTCACCGAGGCGATCGGGCTCGGGCACGACCTCGGCCACCCGCCGTTCGGGCACGTCGGGGAGGAGGCGCTGGATCGCTGCCTGCGCGAGCGCTTCGGCGGCGGCTTCAGGCACTGGGAGCAGTCGCTGCGCGTCGTCGAGGTGCTCGAGCGCGACGGGCGCGGCCTGAACCTGACCGAGCAAGTGCGCGACGGGATCCGCGGGCACTCCGGCGCCGCCGAGCCGCCCGCCACCCTCGAGGGCAGGATCGTGCGCCTTATGGACCGGGTCGCCTACATAAACCACGACATCGACGACGCGCTGCGCGCCGGCGTGCTCGCCGCCGCCGAGCTTCCGCGCGACGCCATCGCCGTGCTGGGCGACACCGGCTCTGAGCGGATCGACACGCTCGTCCACGACCTGGTGGAGCATTCGCAGGCGGCCGGCGAGATCGTGCAGGGCGAGGAGGTGGGCGGCGCGATGGCGCGGCTGCGCGAGTTCATGTTCGAGCGGGTGTACCTGGGCCCGGTGGCCACGCGCGAGCACGACAAGATCCAGACACTGATCGCGGCATTGTTTGACCACTACTGCGAGCACCCGGAGGAGATCGCCGCCTCGATCCCGGACGCGGAGCTGCCGGTGCGCGTGACCGACCATCTGGCAGGCATGACCGACCGCTTCTGCATCCGCGACTTCGAGCGCCTGCGCGTCCCCGCCGCGTTCGCGCCGTGAGCCGCTACGCGCGCGACTCTCGCGACCGCGTGCTGGAGGCGGTCGACATGGTGGCGCTGGTGTCCGCGCGCACCGAGCTGCGGCGCGCGGGGCCCAACAGCTACTTCGGCCGCTGCCCGTTCCACGACGAGCGGACCGGCTCCTTCCACGTCAGCCCGGACGAGAAGCTCTACCACTGCTTCGGCTGCCAGGCGTCGGGCGACCCGTTCACGTTCGTGATGGAGACCGAGGGGCTTGACTTCAAGGGGGCGCTGGAGGCGCTGGCCCAGCGCTTCGGCGTTGCGCTGCAGACCGAGCGCGAGGACCCGGAGGCGGCCGCGCGGCGCCGGCGACAGGAGCGCCTGCGCGAGCTTCTGGAGCGCGCCGCCGCCTACTACGAGCGGCACCTGTGGCGCTCGGCGGAGGCCGACCGCGCGCGCGAGCACCTGCTCGGCAGGGGCCTTGAGCAGGCCACGCTGCGCGAGTTCAGGGTCGGCTATGCCCCCAGCGCGTGGGACCGGGTGCTTCGGGCATCCCGGAGGGCGGGGTTCGGCGACGGAGAGCTCGAGGCCGCCGGCCTTGCGCGCAGGTCGCGCAGCCGCCCCGGCGCGGTCTACGACTACTTCCGCGAGCGGATCGTGTTCCCGGTCGCCGACGCGCGCGGACGCGTGTGCGGCTTCGGCGCGCGGCGGATGCGCGAGGACCAGCCTGGCGGCAAGTACATCAACACGCCGGAGGGCGAGCTGTTCCACAAGCGCGAGGCCCTGTTCGGGATCCACCTGGCGCGCGCCCACGCCGCGCGGGCGGGGAGGATGGTGCTGGTCGAGGGCTACACGGACGTGATCGCCCTGCACCAGGCGGGCGTGCGCAACTGCGTCGGGATCATGGGCACCTCGTTCACCGAGCAGCAGCTGGGCCAGCTCCAGCGCCTGGTTTCGGTGCTGGACCTGTGCCTCGATGCCGACGCCGCCGGCCAGGAGGCGATCGTGCGGGCGGCCGAGCTGGCCGCCGGGCGAGGGTTGGCGCTGCGGGTCGTCGAGCTGCCGCAGGGGCTCGACCCGGCCGACATCCTGGCGCGCGACGGTCCACGGGCGGCACGGGCGCTGCTGGAGCGGCCGGTGCCGTTTGAGCGCTTTCACGTCATGAGGCTGCTTCAGTCGGCCGACACCTCCTCTGCGGAGGGGCGTGACGCGGCGCTGGCGCAGCTTGCGCCGGTGCTCGGCCGGCTTCCCGCAAGCGTGCTGCGCGACGAGCTGATGCGCACCGTGGCGGGGGCGCTTGAGCTCTCCGAGGCGCGGCTTGCGGCGCTTCTGCGCGCGGCGGGCGGCGCCGGCCGGGCCGCGCCGTCGGCCGGCACCGGGCGGGCTGCGGCGGGGGGCGCGCGGGCCGCAGCGGCGCCGGGCGCCAGGCTGGCGGCGACGGCCGGCGCCAGGCTGGCGGCGACGGCCGGCGGCGGGGGCGCGGCGCGGGCGGGCGCCTCGGCCTCGCCGGGCCCGAGGGCCGAGCGGATGCTCCTCGCCGTGGCGGTCGCGCTGGGCGAGCCCGGGATCCGCCGCCTGTCAGAGCTCTCGCCAGACGAGCTGCTCACAAGCTCGGTGCTGCGCCGGGCGGCGGCTCACCTGTGCGAGCACCCCGACGCGCCCCTGGCCGGCATCGAGCGCGACGACGAGCCGCTGGCCCGGGCGCTGGCGGGGATCGTGCGCCTGGCGGGGCGCGTGCCGGACCCCAGCCCGGACCGGCTGGAGCACGCCAGGCTGGTGCTGGAGCGCGACCGCATCGACCGGCTGCTGGTCCGCGCGCGGATGAGCGGCGCCGGCTCGGGCGAGCTCGCACGCCGGCGCGAGGAGCTGCTCGCAGCTCTGCACGAGGTCGGCCTGCGGCTCGAGCGAGCCGTCTGAGACGAGCGCGGGCGCGGACGCTGCGCGAGGCCGCGCCCGGTCGCTGGGCCGCCGCGGAACAGCCGCTGGGCTCAAAGCGGGCGCCGGCCCGCCGCCCGTTGCCCTAAAGTGGTTGCGCCGGGCGGCCGATCCGAGCAGCGATGCGGGGTAGCTCAATGGCAGAGCAAACGGCTGTTAACCGTTAGGTTGTGGGTTCGAGTCCCACCCCCGCAGCTTCCCCGGGATCCCGCACGCGGCCGCCTGTGATCGCCAGGCGCTCGACAAGATCGGCCGCTCGCGGCGCCGCCGGGTGAAGCGCGGCCCAGGCGCCGAGCTGCGCCGCGCGGGCCGCCAGCGCCGGGCGGCGCAGCGCGCGGCGCACCGCGAGCCTGAGCGTCCGCGGGCTCAGAAGGCTCCAGGGCAGGCGCAGGCCGGCTCCCGCCCACACCAGCCGCGCCGCGTTCTCGGCCATGTCGCCCACGTGCGGGACGGCCAGCACCGGGCAGGAGGCGGCCAGCGCGCGCACCAGCGTCCCGTGGCCGGCGTTGCAGATCACAAGCGCGCACTGGGGCATCGTGCGCCCGTACGGCAGCCAGTCGACGAGCCGTGCGTTGGCTCCCAGCGGCACCGGCCGGCGCAGCGGACGGCCCGCGGTCGCGCCCAGCAGCCTGACCGGCTCGGATGCCAGGCCCCTGAGCGCGGCCGACAGCAGCCGGTGGCCCGGGTCCTGGGATGTGGAGGGCGCCACGAGCACCAGCGGGTCATCGCCCTCCGGCGGCGCGACCGGCTCGCCGGCCGGCTCCCAGATGAGCGGCCCGACCACATGCACGTGCGCCGGCCAGTCGCGCGGCGGCTCGAGCTGGGGCAGCGTGCCCACCAGCACCAGCCGCTCGCTGAGCGAGCCAAGCAGCCTCCTGTGAGGGGGGAGGCCAAGCAGCCGGCGGGCCTCGTTGAGCTGCGAGCGCCCGAGGCGCAGGCCGCCCTCGAACGCCGGCTCAAGCGCACGCCACACCGCGGCGCCCGCGCGCGTCCGCGGCGGCCGGGCGCCGAGCGAGTACGGCGGGCGGCCGGGCGCGGGCGCCGGGTGCACATGCGGGATCAGGGTCGCGGCGGGGACGCCCTCAAGCTCGGCGGCGAGCGCGGGGGCGAGCGTCAGGATGTCGTGCACGACGACGTCGGGCCCGAACCGCGCCAGCGCCGGGAGCGTGTCCAGCGTGGCGGGCACGACCTCCCGGTAGGGGCCAAGGCGAGACCCGAGCGGCCGCTCGCGCGTGGGGAACACCGGGTATTCGGGGGCGGCGACGAAGCGCATGCCGCCGGCCTGCACGTCGTCACGCCAGCGCGTCCACGTCTGGTAGGTGACCAGATGGCCGCGGGAGGCCAGCTCCACGCCGAGCGCGAGCATCGGGAAGGCGTGGCCCGGGTCGCCGAACGCGCCCAGGAACACGCGCAGCGGGCGCCCCGCCTGACGGCCCGTCGCCCGGCGCCAGGCGCCCGGCGGACCGTCGCAGTCGGCCCGCATATCGTCAGGGCCCGCCCGCCGAGCCGGATGGGAGCCCCCCGCCGATCCCGCCGGGCGGCTCGAAGGCGATCTCGCCCACCAGGCAGCTTGGCGACAGCGCCAGAAGCATGCGGACCGCCTCGGCGACGTCCTCGGGGCGGATCATCTCCGCGGCGGGGACCGCGCCCTTGATGAAGTCGGTCATCGGCGTATCCACCCAGGCCGGGCACAGCGCGCAGGACTTGATCCCCTCGCGGCCAAGCTCGGCGTTCATCGCCTGGGTGAATGCGATCACTCCCGCCTTGGTGGCCGAGTAGACCGACAGCCACCGCTCGCCGTGCTTGCCGGAGATCGATGAGCTGTTGACCACCAGTGCGTTTCGGTGCTCGGCGGCGGCTGCCCGCAGCAGCGGCGCGCACTCGCGGTACATGAGGATCAGCGACCGCAGGTTGACATCAAGCTGCAGGTCCAGCCGGCGCTCCTGGATCTCGGCGACCGGGGCGCCGACTCCGACCCCGGCGTTGTTGACCAGGACGTCGAGGCGCCCGAACCTGGCCCGGTGCGCGGCGACGACCCGCGCGGGAGCGTCGTCATCTGCAAGGTTGGCCGCGAGGGGCTCCACCTCGCCGCCCTCGGCCGCCAGCGAGGCTGCGGCGGCGCCGAGCCTGTCCGCGCGCCGGGCCACGAGCGTCACCCGATGCCCCTCCTGGACGAGCACCCTCGCGATCGCCAGCCCGATCCCGCTGGAGCCGCCCGTCACGATCGCCGCCCTCTCGCTCATCAACCCTCCCCCTATCGCTCATCAACCCTCCGTATGCACGCCGCGCTGCTCGCGGCATGTGTCGATTGCCCGCTCTGCTCGCGGCCTCTGTTGATCATTGGCTTTGGCGCGGCCCTCCGTGGCCGTGCGCTCGGAGGGCATCCAATCAGGATCGCGCTCTCAGCGTCGTCCGTCCGTCAGATAGCCAACTATCCGCTGGGCGAGCGACGAGCCCGCCTGCAACGCCGCATCCGGCGCCATCGACGCCGGGGCTGCCGCCAGCTGCAGGCGTGCGGCCAGCGCCGCGTCGCGCTCTCGCACGAGCGCCGCCGCGGCCGCGACCGCCTCCGCCACCACCACAGGCTCAAACGACCACAGGACCTCAAAGCGCCGGGCGGCGGGCGCGACCCGCTGCGCGGGCGGCTCCCAGGCCGCCAGGCAGGCGCGAAGGCCCTCGGCGCTGACGATCACCGCCCACTCTCGCGACAGCGGATGGTTGCGCTCGATCGCCAGCTCCACGACATCTGCGGAGCGGACCGCCGGGCCTGTGCCGACCGGCTGCCCGACAAGCGTGCCCGTGTCCGACGCCCTCGCGCCGGGCCGCGCGCCCGACTGCGCGCTCGGGGCGCCGGGGCGGAAATCGGCGAGCGCGACCGCGAGCGCGGCCGTGCGCGCGAGGTCCTGCCAGCGCCCCCGGGAGCGGCGGTAGTAGCGCGCGCGCTGGAAGCTTCCCAGCAGCAGGCCGCCCGCGCCGCGCGCGCAGTGCTCGTCCTCGATCGCGCGGCTGATCGCCAGCACGGCGTCTCGTCGCATGACCATCGGCGGCGTGTCCGCCAGGCGCAGCCTCAACGCGGCGAACAGCGACGGCGGCGGCGGCGTGCGCGAGCGCGCGATCGCGGCCGCCAGCGACAGCCCCTCGGCGCGCAGTGCGCGCACGCGCAGCACGCGCTCGGCGTCCGCTCGGGAGTAGCGCCGCTGCCCGCCGGCGCCGCGCCGCGGGTGGGGGAAGCCGTGGCGCGCCTCCCAGATGCGAAGCGTGGCGGGAGAGACGCCGGACATCACAGCAAGCTGGGCGATCGTCAGCTCGCCTGGACCGCCGTCATCCACACGCTCATGGTACAAAGTGTTGAAGTTCTTTGAACAGTGTGTGCGCTGCGCGCGGGTGACCGTCGCGGCCGCACGAGCTAGAGAAAGGGATGAGGCGCGCGATGCGAGTGCTTGTTACGGGTGCCACGGGGACGATCGGGCGGGCGCTGGCGCGAGCGCTGCTGGAGCGAGGCGACCGGGTGTCGGCGCTCACCAGAGACCCGGAGCGCGCGCGGCGGCTGCTGGGCGAGCAGGTGCAGGTCACCGCCTGGCCCGATCCACAGGGCGGGCCGCCGCCGCAGCGGCCGATCGAGGAGGCCGACGCCCTCGTCAACCTGCTTGGCGAGCCGGTCGCCCAGCGCTGGACCGAGCCGGCGCGCCGGCGGATCCGCGACTCCCGGGTGCTGGGGACGCGCTGGCTGGTGGCCGGGCTCAAGGCCTGTGGCGAGCGCCGCCCGTCGGTGCTGATCTCGCAGTCGGCCACGGGCTGGTATGGGCCGCGTGGGGACGAGCGGCTGGATGAGGGCGCCGCCAACGGCGGCGACTTTCTCGCGACCGTGGTGGCCGAGTGGGAGCGCGAGGCGCGGGCCGCCGAGGCGCTGACGCGGGTCGTGCGCACGCGCACCGGGGTCGTGCTGTCGGCGGGCGACGGCGCGCTGGCGAAGATGCTGCCGTTCTTCAGGCTCGGCATCGGCGGCCCGGTGGCCGGCGGTCACCAGTACGTCCCGTGGGTTCACATCGATGACGTGGTGCGCGCGATCATCTTTTGCATCGACGATGAGCGGGCCGCCGGCGCGGTGAACGTCACGGCCCCCAATCCGGTCACCAACGCCGACCTGGCGCGCGCGCTGGGTCGGGTGCTGCGACGGCCGGCGGTCCTGCCGGTCCCGGCGATGGCCGTGAGGCTGCTCTACGGCGAGATGGCCACGATGGTCACGACGGGCCAGCGAGCGCTGCCAGCTCGGCTGCTGGAGCTCGGGTTCGGATTCGAGCACCCGGAGATCGAGGAGGCGCTTTCGGACGTGCTCGGCGGGTGAGGGTCGGATGGCGGCCGGCGCATGACCGCGATCGTTTGGCTGCGCAGGGAGCTGCGCCTGCGAGACAACCCCGCTCTGGACGCCGCGATCCGCTCGGGCCTGCCGGTCGCGCCGGTGTTCTGCTTCGACGACGCGCTGCTGCGCGGCCGCCACGCGTCACCCGCTCGCACGGCCTTCCTGCTGGGGTGCCTGGCGGAGCTCGATCGCGACCTGCGCGACCGCGGGGCTGCGCTGCTCGTGCGCCGGGGCAACCCGGCGCACGAGCTGTCGCTGCTGGCCTCCGAGCTGCGCGCCACGGAGCTTCACCTGACCCGGGACGTGGGGCCGTTCGCACGGCGGCGGCAGCGCGAGGTCTCAGAAGCGATGGCTCACGCGGGCGTGCGGGTGCACGATCATCCCGGGCTGTTCGCGGTCGACTCGCTGTCGGCGATCAGGACCGGCGCGGGCGCCCCCTACACGGTCTTCACGCCCTTCTTCAGGCGCTGGCTTGCGTGCCCCCGGCGCCGGCCGATCCCAGCCCCGCGCGCCCTGCGAGGAGGCCTCCCGCTCAACGCCCGTCGCGGAGAGCTGCCCACGCTCGCGCAGCTGGGGCTGCCGGAGGCCGATGTGCGCGGCACGCCGGCCGGCGAGGCCGCCGCGCAGGCCGCTCTGCGGCGCTTCTTGTCCGGGCCGGTGGCCCGCTACGCCGCCGAGCGAGACCTGCCGGGTGCCGACGGTGCCTCAAGGCTCTCTCCCTATCTGCATCTGGGCTGCCTGTCGGTGCGCGAGCTCGAGGCGCGGCTGCCTGAGGGGGACGGCGCGGCCGCGTTTCGCCGCCAGCTGTGCTGGCGCGACTTCTACGCCCACGTGCTGGGCCACTTCCCGGCCGATGCGCGGATCGAGCACCAGCCGAGGATGCGCGCGCTGTCCTGGCGCGACGACGCGGCCGCGCTTGATGCCTGGCGCGCCGGCGTGACCGGTCATCCGCTGGTTGACGCCGCCATGCGCCAGCTCAGGCAGGAGGGGTGGATGCACAACCGCGCGAGGCTGGTTGTCGGCTCGTTTTTGACCAAGGACCTCGGGATCGACTGGCGGGAGGGCGAGCGGTGGTTCATGCGCCTGCTGGTGGACGGCGACGAGGCCTCAAACAACGGCAACTGGCAGTGGGTGGCCTCCGTCGGCGTCGATCCCCAGCCGCCCGCCCGGCGGATCTTCAGCCCCGAGCGCCAGCTGCGGCGGTTTGACCCCGACGGCACCTACACCAGGCGCTACGTGCCCGAGCTGGAGGGCGTGCCACTGGCCTATCTGCCCGCCCCGTGGACGATGCCCGCCGACGTCCAGCGCCGGGCGGGGTGCAGGATCGGCCGCGACTACCCGGCGCCGATCGTCGACCACGCGCTCGCGCGCGCGGAGGCTCTGCGGCGCTACCGCTGCGCTGCGGGGCCTGGTTGAGCGCTCTGCGGCGCTACCGCTGCGCTGCCGGGCCTGGTTGAGCGCTGTGCGGCGCCGTCCGGTGCGCTCTGGCCCGCGACGGCAGCCCCCGCAGCCCCGGCAGCTCGAGCTCCAGGTGCGCTCCTGCGCCGCGCGATGGCAGCGCCCGCGCCCGGCCGCCGTGGGCCTCGGCGATCGCGCGCACGATGGCCAGCCCCAGGCCCGCGCCGCCCTCGCGGCGGCTTCTGGAGGCGTCGGTCCGGTGGAAGCGCTCGAACACCCGCTCAAGCTCACCCTCCGCGATTCCCGGCCCGTCGTCGCGGATCACGAAGCGAACGCGGCCGCCATCGAGTGCCTCGACGTCCATCGCCACCAGCCCGTGCGGTCCCGCCGTGTGCTCGATCGCGTTGGCGATCAGGTTGCGAAGCGCCTGCGCCAGGCGATCGGGATCGGCGGTCAGCGTGGCCGCGGGCACCTCGCCGAGCTCGAACCGCCGCGGCGCCGCGACCGTAGCCGCGGACCACAGCTCGTTGACGAACGGCCGCAGGTCGAACGTCCGCGGGTGCAGGAAGTCCCCGCGCTCGGCGCGCGCAAGCAGCAGCATGTCGTCCACCAGCCGCGAGGTTCGCGCCACCTCGGCCGCGACCAGCCGCTGGACCCGGCGCACCTCGCCGGGCTCGGGCGGGTCCTGGGCCGCGAGCACCTCAAGCTGCCCGGCGATCACCGTCAGGGGCGTGCGCAGCTCGTGGGAGGCGTCGGCGATGAACTCGCGCTGGGCGACGAACGCTGCGGCCAGCCGGTCGAGCATGCGGTTGAAGGAGTCGGCCAGCACGTGCACCTCCGCGGCGGCGGCCGGCGGCGGCCGCATGCGCGGCCGCAGGTCGCCGTCATCGATGCGCGCGGCGACGCGGGCCATCCTGCGCAGCGGCAGCGACACGGACGCGCCGGCCAGGTAGGAGGCGACCAGCGCCAGCAGCAGCGCCAGCGCACCCGCGGCTGCGAACGCGCGCAGGATGCTGCGCTGCGCGCGCCCAACGATGGCAAGCGGCTCGCCCGCGCCCACCCTGACCGCGAGGTGGTGCACGACCACGATCCGCTCGTCAAAGCGGGCCGGTCCAACGTCGGCGACCCGCCGGGTGCTCATCCCGGTGGCCCCCGTCAGCAGCGCCCGGGCCAGCTGGTTCTCCCGGGCCTGCTGGACGGGCGGCTCGTCGTGGTCGACGGGCAGGTCGCGCACCGACTCCGGGTGGTTTGAGACCGTTCCCTGCCCGGGGACGACCGCGAACAGCAGCGACGAGGTGGCCGAGAACGGCTGCGCGCCCAGGTAGCGCTCGATCTGCGCAGCGAGGTCGCGCACCGGCGCCGACCGCAGGGCGCCCACGGCCTGGGCCAGCTGCGTCACATCGCCGGTCACGTCGCGGTCGACCTCGCCGCGAAGCTCGGCGCCCGTGCGCTCGTATACCACGGCGAAGGTCACCGCCAGCACCGCCAGCAGCACCCCCGCCACCCACGCGGCAAGCCGCCAGCGCAGGCCGACCCGCGCGATCAACGCGCGCACGCGCCACCACCCGCGGCGGGCCTCACTCCTCCTCCAGCCTGTAGCCCCGCGAGCGGATCGTCCTGATCCCCACGGGCTCGCCCCCGGCGGCGAGCTTTCGGCGCAGGTAGCCGATGTAGACGTCGACGACGTTGGTCGCGGGGTCGTGGTCGTAGCCCCAGACGGCGCGCAGGATCTGCTGGCGGGTGAGCACCTGTCCCGGGTTGCTCATCAGGTAGGCGAGCAGGTCGAACTCCGTGTTGGTCAAGCGGACGGGCCGGCCGCGGCAGGTGACCGTTCGCCCCAGCAGATCAAGCTCGATCGCCCCGCGCCTTAGGACGGTCGCCGGCATCTGGCTGGAGGCTCGAAGCTGCGCGCGGATCCGGGCCTCCAGCTCCACGAGCGCGAACGGCTTCACGACGTAGTCGACGGCGCCCGCGTTGAGCCCGCCGACGCGGTCCTCCAGCTCCCCCCGGGCCGTGAGCACGATCACCGGCAGTCCCGGGCGCAGCACCGACAGCTGGCCCAGGATGTCCAGGCCGTCACGGCCGGGCAGCATCAGGTCAAGCACGACGAGGTCCACGTTCTCGCCCAGCGCCAGCTCCAGCCCCCGGTCGCCGTCGAGCGCCACCCGCACGTCGAGTCCCCGTGCGCGCAGCCCGCGGTGGACGAAGTCCGCGATCCCGGGCTCGTCCTCGATCAGGACGATGTTGGGCACCGGGCCATCATAGGCTCGCGCGCCCGCGCCGCCGCGAGGGCGCGGCGCCCGGCGATCGGGCGGCGCCCGGGCGTGGACGCCGGTGCCGCCGGCGGCTCTACGCACAAAGAGAGTTCTCATGAAGGCATGACCGCCGGTTAAGCGACCCGCCCGACAGTGGATCCATGAGCCGCCGTGCGCGCGCATACAGCCCCGCTCGGCGGGACGCTGCGCTCCGGCGCCTGCGTTCCGTCAACCGCCTGCTGATCGGCGCCTCCCTCGCCGCGACCGGCCTGCTGTCGGAGGTGGCCGCGCAGGCGTTCCCCGGTCACGCGCGCGTGGTCGCGCGGGGCGTGCCGGCAGCGGCGCCGGCTGCCGGCTTCACCCGGCGGGCGTCGACGCAGGTCGCCTCGACGCCGCCGGCGGCCTCACAGGCCGCGTCGTCTCAGCCCGCGTCGTCTCAGCCCGCCTCGACTCAGCCCGCGTCGACCCAGCCCGCACCCACGCCGCCGGCGGCCTCACAGCCGACGTCGACTCAGCCGCCCTCCACCCAGCCGTCCTCCACGGCGGCGGCGGCCCCGCCGCCGGTCGTCTCGGGGGGATCGTGACGGCCGCCGCGGTCGCGCCCGGCCCGGCGCAGGCGCTCGTGACCGAGCGCTGGGAGGCGCTGGGCACGACCGTCGTGCTTCGCTACATCGGGCCGCCGGACGCATCCGCCAGGGTCGCGGTGGAGCTTGAGCTTCAGGCGATCGATGCCGCCGCCAGCCGCTTTCGGCCCGACTCGGAGCTCTCGCGGCTCAACGCGGCGAGCGGGCGGCGCGTTGAGGTCTCGCCGCTGCTGGCCGAGGCCGTGCGCCTGGCGCTGCGCGCCGCGCAGATCACCGGCGGCGCGGTCGACCCCACGCTTGGTCAGAGCCTGATCAGCGTCGGCTATGACCGGGACTTCTCCGAGCTTGAGCGGCCTGACGAGCTGCCTGGGGCCGGCGGCCTTCCCGGGCTCGGCGAGCCCTACGGGACGGTGGGTGGGCTGCGCGCGGACCGGCCGAGCGCCCGTCGGCGCACGATCGTCGTCAGGCGGCGCACGGTCCCGGCGTGGCGTCGGATCGAGCTGTTTGAGCATCCGCCGGCGATCCGCCTGGCTCCGGGGACCATGCTCGATCTCGGAGCGACCGCAAAGGCGCTGGCCGCCGACCGGGCGGCGCACGCGGCGCTGCGGGCGCTTGGTGCCCGCGACCGACGCTCGAGCGGTGCCGCACGCCGGCTGCAGCGGGGCGTCCTCGTATCGATCGGCGGGGACGTGGCGACCGCGGGCCCGCCGCCGGCGGGCGGCTGGGCGGTGCATGTCACCGATGACCATCGAGCCGGGCCCGAGGCGCCCGGCCAGACGGTGTCGATCAGCTCCGGCGGCCTTGCCACCTCCAGCATCGTCACGCGACGCTGGAGCCACCACGGGCGCACGATGCACCACATCCTTGACCCGGCGCACGGGGCTCCGGCATCGACCTGCTGGAGGACCGTGAGCGTCGCGGCCGCAAGCTGCGCGGACGCGAACATCGCCTCCACCGCCGCGATCGTCATGGGCGCCGCCGGGTCCCGCTGGCTGGCCGAGCAGGGGCTTCCCTGCAGGCTGGTGGCGATCGACGGGGCCGTCAGGGTTCAGGGAGGGTGGCCACGGTGACGGTCGGCCCCAGCGCCTGGTGGTACCTGACCCGCTCAAGCGGCGCGGTGGCCCTGATCCTGCTCACGGTCGGCCTTCTGATCGGGGTCGCGTCGATCGGGCGCCTGGGCGGCCCCGGGGTGCCGCGCTTCATGGTCGGCGCTGTGCACCGCAGCGCCTCGCTGCTGGCGCTGGTCTTCCTCTCGGTCCACATCCTCACGGCGGTGCTGGACAGCTACGCCTCGATCTCGCCGGTCAACGCGGTGCTCCCGTTCACCGGCAGCTACCGTCCGCTGTGGCTGGGGCTCGGAGCGCTGGCGTTCGACCTGCTGCTGGCGGTCGCCGTGACCAGCCTGCTCAGGCGCCATCTCGGGCACCGCGCGTGGAAAGCGGTGCACTGGCTGGGCTACCTCGCCTGGCCGATCGCGCTCCTGCACGCCCTGGGCACCGGCAGCGACGCTCGTCAGACGTGGATGCTCGCGATCGGTGTCGCCTGCGCCGCGGCGGTGCTCGCCGCGGCTGTCGCGCGAGCGCTGATCGGCTGGCCTGATCGCGCCGGGCTGCGGATCGCCCTGCTCACGGCCGCCGGCGCGTTCGCCCTGGGGTTGGTGGTGTGGCTTCCAGCCGGGCCACTGGCCCGCGGCTGGGCCCGCCGTGCCGGAACCCCGGCCGCCCTGCTCGGCTCCTCGGGTGGGGGGCGGGCATGAGCCTGCCGCGGCTACTGGCCGGGGCTGGCGCCGAGCCGATGGGGCTCGAGCGCCACCTGCGCGTGCACGGCCCGCTCCCGGTCGCCCGGCCGGCCGAGCTCATGGCCGAGCTCGAGCGATCGGGCCTGCTCGGGCGCGGCGGGGCGGCGTTTCCCCTGGCGGCGAAGCTGCGCGCGGTGATGGCGGCGTCCGGCCGCCGGGCGCCGGTGGTGGTCGTCAACCTCGCCGAGGGAGAGCCGATGAGCTTCAAGGACCGCACGCTGGCGCAGCTGGTTCCGCACCTCGTGCTCGACGGGGCGCTGTGCGCCGCGACGCTGACCGGAGCGCCCGACGTCATCCTGGCGGTCGAGCGGCATGCCACGGCGGCGATCGAGTCACTGCGTGCAGCGCTCGCGCAGCGGACCGACGTCGGCCGTCGCGGTCCAGAGGTCCGGATCGCCGCCGTGGGGCCCGGTTATCTGGCCGGTCAGGAGACCGCGCTGGTCAACCAGCTGAGCAACGGCGACCCGCGACCCACCACGCAGCCCCCGCGGGTCGCCCAGCGCGGCGTCGCCAGGCGCCCGACGCTCGTCTCCAACCCCGAGACGCTCGCGCACGCGGCACTGATCGCGCGCCACGGCGCGGGCTGGTTTCGTGAGCTTGGCGGGCGGGAGGAGCCGGGGTCGGCGCTCGTCACGCTCAGCGGCTGCGTGAGCGCCCCGGGCGTGTATGAGATCGAGCTCGGCTCGCACCTGACCGCGCTGCTTGAGGCCGCGGGCGGGCTGTCGCAGACCCCGCGCGCGTTCCTGCTCGGCGGCTATGCGGGCACCTGGGCGGACGCCGCGGCGGCGCGGGGCCTGCGGCTCTCCCGGCGAGGCCTCGAGCCGGTGCGCGCGATGCTCGGAGCGGGGGTGATCGTGGCGCTGGGCGCGGACGCGTGCCCCGTGGCCGAGGTCGCCAGGGTCGGCGCGTGGATGGCCGACGAGAGCGCCGGCCAGTGCGGTCCATGCGTCAACGGGCTTGAGGCGATCGCCGGCGCGCTGGCGGAGATCTGCACGGGAGGCGCCCACCGGGGGGTGTTCTCGGACCTCAGGCGGTGGGCCGAGCTTGTCACCGGACGGGGCGCGTGCGCGCATCCCGACGGGGTCGCGCAGTTCGTCTCAAGCGCCCTGAGGGTGTTCGCCGCCGAGTTCGACGACCACGCCCGCCACGGCGCCTGCGAGGCGTGCGAGCGGCCGCCGGCGCTGGCCATTCCCGCCAGCTGGGGGAGCGCGCCGGCCATCGCGGAGATGATCCGGTGAGCGGGGGGCGACGGTGAGCCAGCGGATCGCGGTCGATCCGATTCGCTGCGAGGCTCACGGCCTGTGCGCCGAGCTGCTGCCGGAGCGGATCTCACTGGACGAGTGGGGCTATCCGCTGATCGACCCCGAGCCGATCCCGGCGTCGCTGGAGAGCCTCGCCCGCCGGGCGGTGGACGCCTGTCCGACGCTGGCGCTGCGCCTGCACCCCGAGCGCGCCCAAGCCGGGCGCCGCGCCCAGGGGGGCCGCCCCGGCTACCGGGTGCACCGCGCCGGGCGCTGAGCTGGCGCCCGGGCCGCGGGCGCCGGGCGGCCGCCATCCGGCGGGCAGACGGCGGCCGGGCCGGTATCCGCCGGCGCGACGGCCGCTCGATCAGGGCTGGTCAGGCGCGCGCCGGCCGCCCGCTCAGCGGCGCGCGACGGCAGCCGCGGCCCCGCCATCGCGCCCGTGGCGCCAGTGCGTCCAGGGGCCGAAGCGCCCGCTCAGTGAAAGCGCAAGCAGCAGCCCGACGACGATCGCGCCCGACAGCGACAGCCAGCGTGGGCCGGAGCCCGGAATGCGACCTGGGGGCTCGTGCACGGCGCTGGCGAACCCTGGCACGCCGGCGCGCAGCTCGGCCAGCCGCCGCCGTGCCTGGGCGGGAACGCCGCGCATGCGCACGAGCTCCGGCAGGTGTCCGACCACGTGGATGGCGGTCGCCGCAAGCCACAGCAGAAAGCTCGCCTTGTGCGCCAGCGACAGCCATCGCTCGGCTCCGGAGCCCGGCCCGGCCACAAGCAGGCCGACGCCGCTTGCCAGCACCGCCACCGTCAGCGCCACCACCACCGGGCCGAGCATCCGCAGCGCCGGTGGCGGCGGTCCCTTGGCGAGGTAGCGCGGGTCGCCGGTGTAGTAGCGCACGAAGCGGTGCCCGGTGCTCGCGAGCTTGAGCGCCACAGGGCCGATCAGGACAAGCCCCAGGAAGAGGTGAAGCCACATCAGGCGGCCGATCGCGACGATCGTGACCCCGAGCGCGGCAAGCAGCAGGATCAGGGCGTGGCCGGTGATCACCGTCAGGCGCTCGTTGCCCTCCGTGCCCGGGTCGGCCGCATCGGTGCGCTCGATGAGATCCATCGCGTCGCCGATCGTGCCCGCGGGCGCTAAGCGTCGCGTGAGAGCAAGATGAGAAGGCTCTTGCGAAAACGCTCAGTCGCCGGCGCTCAGCAGATCCTGCGAGCGGCGCATCGCGTCCTGGAGGTGGCGGCGAGTGAGCGTCTCAGCGCGCCTGGCGTCGCCCGAGACCACCGCGTCGAGGATGCGCTGGTGCTCGTCTGCGTCCAACAGCATCTGCTGCGGCGTCTCGCGCTGGCGTTCGTAGATCACCTCGCCGATGCGCGCCACCCACAGGCGCTCGGCGAACTGCTGCAGATAGGCGTTGGCGCTGGCCTGCACGAGCGCCAGATGAAACTCCCGGTTTGCCTCAAAGCTCCGTGCGACGTGGGGGATGGCACGGCGCTGCGCGGCGACCGCCCGGCGCATGCGCGCGATCGCCTCGACCGGGCGCTCGGACGCGGCGAGCCTGGCGGCGCCGGGCTCCAGCACGAGCCGGGCCTCGTAGGCGGCGCGGATCTCCGCCGGGCCGACGTCGGCCACGCGCGCGCCACGGTTGGTGCGCATCTCCACCAGCCCCTCGGCCGCAAGGCGCCTGAGGGCCTCCCTGACGGGCGTGCGCGAGACGCCAAGCTCGGCGGCGAGGTCCTCCTGGTGCACGCGGCCGCCGCGTGGCACCTCGCCCGCGGTGATCCGCTCGCGGATCGCGGCATACACCCGGTCCACGACGCTCTCGATCGCAAGCGGCTCGGCGCGCCTGGGGGTGCCCGCCGCCGCCATCGCACGCTCCCGTCCCGCGCGGCGCTCAGGCCGCGGCGGCCGCCTCCGTGAGCGCGCCCTCCAGCGCGGTGAGCAGCTCGTCGATCTCCCCATCGGAGATGATCAGCGGCGGGGAGAAGGCGACCGTGTTGGCCGACGGGATCAGCCTTCCGACGACCCCTCGGCGAAGGAGCGCCGAGACGACCGCGGCGGCCTGCGCGGTGGGGCGCAGCCCGATCGCCTGCATCAGCCCCACGCCGCGGACCTCCGCGATCTGATCGTGGTCTGAAGCCAGCGCGTCTAGCCCTGCCCGCAGGCGAGCGCCCGACGCTCGCGCGCGCTCCACCAGCCCCTCGTCGCGCAGGATCCGCAGGTTGGCGGCGGCCGCCGCACAGCAGGTGGGGTGCCCGGCGTAGGTGCCGCCGTGCGCCAGCGTGAGCGCCGGGTCGGACTCCAGGCGCTCGCGCACGCGGGGCCCGACGACCACTCCGCCCAGCGGCAGATAGCCGCTGGTGACGGCCTTGGCGAACGTCGTGAGATCCGGCGTGACGCCGTAATGGTGGCTTGCAAACCACGAGCCCAGGCGGCCGAAGCCGGTGATCACCTCGTCGAAGATCAGCAGGGCGCCGCACTCGTCGCACAGCTCCCGCAGCCCCTGCAGGTAGCCGTCCGGCGGCGGGAACACGCCGCCGGCCCCCTGAACGGGCTCCGTGAGGATCGCGGCGATCCGGTCCGGTCCGTGGTAGGCGATCGCGGCGCGCATCGCGTCGAGGCTGTCGCGCTCCACCTGAAAGCAGTCGGACAGCAGCGGACCGAACTGGGCCCGGTTGGCGGGCAGGCCGCCGACCGACGTGCCCCCGAGCATCACCCCGTGGTAGGCGCCCGTGCGGCTGAGGAAGATCGTCCGGCCGCCCTCGCCGGCGGCGCGATGCGCGGCGCGCGCGAGCTTGAGCGCGCTGTCAATCGCCTCAGAGCCGCTGTTGACCCACAGCACGCGCGCGCCGGGGATCGGCGCAAGCTCTGAGAGCATCTCCGCCAGGCGCTGCTCGGGCGGGTTGGTGAACGAGCCGAAGGTGTGAAACGCGTCGAGCTCGCCCATCTGCCGGGCGACCGCCTCGGCGATCTCGCGCCGGCCGTGCCCGGCCGCGCAGAACCACAGCGCCGCCGTCCCGTCCAGGTACTCGCGGCCGCCGGCGTCGTGCAGCCTGCACCCTTGCGCGCGCACGATCTCCAAGAACTCGCTGGCCTCCCGGGCCGGGGCCGCGAACGGGTGAAGGACCGCGGGCACGCTCACCGTCCGGCCTCCTTCCCGGCCGGCCGCCCAGCCTCGGTCCCGGCCGGCCGCCCGGCCTCCGTCCCGGCCGCCTCACACGCATGCTCGTCCGGCGGCGCCGGCACCTGCTCATGGGCCCGCTCGCCAGCCAGCGCCGCGGCCTGCTGCTCGGCGTCGCGCTCGTCGATCGCCAGGGCCACGTGCAGCGTCTGCGCCGTGACCGCGGGCTGCTCGCCGGGCTCGCCGGGCGCACGGTCTGACTGCAGCACGCGGTTCTCCAGCCTGCCGATCCCGTCCACCTCGACCGCGACCACGTCGCCCGGCGCGACCGGGCGGGAGTTGGCGGGCGTGCCGGTCAGCAGCACATCGCCGGGCTCAAGCGTGATCAGGCGGGCCACGTCGGCCACCTGGTAGGCGAACGAGAACATCAGGTCGGAGCCGGTGTGGCCCTCCTGGACCAGGCGTCCGTTCACGTAGGTGCGCACCGTCAGATCCTCCGGGTCGACGTCTTGGGCATCCACCATCCAGGGGCCCAGCGGGCAGAACCCGTCCTGGCCCTTGACGCGCAGCATCGAGCCGCGGTCGGCGTGGCGGAAATCATGCACCCCCCAGTCGTCTGCGACCGTGTAGCCGGCGACGTGGTCGAGCGCCTCATCGAGGCCGACGCCGCGGCAGCGGCGGCCGATCACGACCGCGATCTCGCCCTCGTAGTTGAGGAAGCGGCAACCTGCGGGCCGG
This sequence comes from Solirubrobacteraceae bacterium, assembly GCA_035294345.1. Lineage (GTDB taxonomy): Bacteria > Actinomycetota > Thermoleophilia > Solirubrobacterales > Solirubrobacteraceae > Palsa-465. Next base: position 28,961 of record DATGLC010000033.1, on the reverse strand, counting down.
ATGACCGGCTCCATGTGGGCCGACAGCGACGAGGGGGGCTTCATGAAGTACGAGGGCTGCTGGGGAAGGCGCGCCATGCGGTACTCGACCGCCCGCGAGCGGTAGGTGAGGTGGGTGGCGATGATCTTCGAGGGCGACACCGGCGCCAGCCACCGCTGCACCTGCTCGGGCGCAAGCGCAAGCCCGTCGCCGGTTATCGTCCGGCCGTCGAAGGTGACCTCGCGCACCGCGCCGTCGTGCCAGATGCGGCCGCGCCTCATGCCGGCTGCCTCTCGTGCTGGGCGACCACCTGCACCCCGTCTACCGTGTAGCCGAACGAGAACCGGTAGCCGCGCAGCATCTCGCGCGGGGCAAGGGCGCTCAGGTCCTCGATCGTGTCGTCGTAGAGGCGCAGGCTGGCGCTGCCCTCCCAGACGGTCGAGACCTCACGGTCATAGCCGCCGGCCCTCACCAGCTCGAACACGTCGGGCACCGGTCCGCTGGCGGCAGGGAAGTGGCGCGTGTTGTGCATCGGCGGGTCGGAGACCACCGGGCCGGTCTTGGACTCGTGCTCCAGCGTCAGCTCCAGGCGCGCTATCTGTCGGTCGGCGGCCGTGCATGTGGCGCCGAAGCGCGCGCCGGGCGCCAGGACGGGCGTGGCGCGCCCGGCGCAGAACAGTCGGGTCATGTGGATCGAGCCGAGCTTCTTGGGGAACCCCTGAATCCACCCCCGGTACATGGCGAAGTCCTTGTCTACCCAGATGTAGACGCAGCGGGTCACCGGCGCACCTTCAAAGCGCGCGCCCGCCACCAAGAAGAACTCCCGGTACTGGGAGCGGATCGGGTCGGTCAGCTCTCGCAGGTCCGCCGAGCAGGACTGCCAGTCGGCGAAGATCGCCGCCATCGCGCCGGGGTCCTCGGCGGGCTCAAGCTCGGGCGGCAGCAGCGCGGCGACCGCGTCCGGGTCGGTGCGGTACTCGGCCACCAGGAAGTCGCCCGAGTAGTGCCACGGCGGCGGCGGCACGATCCCGGCGCGCCCGTCGGGCGACAGCGGCGCGGTATAGCCGCGCAACGTCACGCGCGCACCGCCGTGGCGCGCGCGTGTGCCCCGTGGGCTGTGGCGCCGGCGCCCGCCGCGTGGGCCGTGGCGCCGGCGCCCGCCGCGTGGGCCATGACGCGGGCGCGTGCCGCATTTGCAACCAGCTGCGAGAACAGCCGCTGCTGGCGAGGGTCCTCAGGCATCTTCTCCGGGTGCCACTGCACGCCGACGCAGCACCAGTCGCCGCGCGGCTCGACGGCCTCGATCGTCCCGTCTGAGGCCGTGGCCGTGACCCGCAGCTCGCCGGGATCGGCGATCCCGTGGTGGTGGATAGTGTTGACGTGCAGCGCGTCGGCGCCCAGCGCCTCGCGCACCCGCGAGGCGGCCGCCAGCGATACCCGGTGGCGGCGGGCGAGGATCTCGGCGGGCGCGGCGTCGAGGTGCGCGCCGTGGGCCTCGGAGGGCGAGAGCCGCTGCGCCAGGCGCCCGCCGTGGGCGACCGCCAGCAGCTGCGCGCCCCGGCAGACCGCCAGCGTGGGCAGCGACCGCTCGCGCGCCGCCGCGATCAGCTCAAGCTCCCACGCGTCGGCGGCTGCGTCGACGTCGGCGACGTCCTCGACGGGCGCGCCGTAGGCCGCGGGCGCCACGTCGCCGCCGCCGGTGACAAGCAGCCCGTCGGCGAGCTCCAGCAGCTCGCCAGCGAGCTCGCGAAGCGAGCGCGGCGCGTCGGGGTCGCGCGGCGAGCCGGGGGGATCGCAGCGCTCGACGAGCGGTCCGGGCGGAGCGGGGGGGCGCGGCGCGATCAGCGCCAGCGCGCCGGCGCGCGCGAGCGCGTCGGTGTAGGCGGGGTCCAGCGTGTCCAGCAGCGTGCGCTCACCCAGGTAGGTGGGAAGCTCCCGCCGCCAGCACGTGACGAGGATCCGCGGCGCGCTCATCGAGTGAATACATTATGTGAATCTTGGGCGATGCTCGCAAGCCAGCGGTCGAACAGGGCAAAGGCCTGTGCGCGCGCGGCGTCCGCGTGGCGCGCGCTCTGAGCGGCCAAGAGCTCCGGCGTCAGGCCCGTCTGCGGGAGCTTGGGGTCCGTGCGGGCCCACAGGTCGGCGAGCGCGGCGTCGGCCTCGGGGTGAAACTGAAGCCCCAGGTGGCGGCCGTGCCGGAACGCCGCCGGCCCGGCGGGGCTGCGAGCGAGCTCCCGCGCGCCGGGCGGCACCCGCATCTGCTCGAAGTGGTACTGAAGCCACGGCCCCGGCGGGATCGACGGGTCCTCGCCCTCGATCGCCACCCAGCCGATCTCCGGGCGCGCCAGCGGGTCGCTTCCCCCGCCCAGCGCCCGCGACAGCGCCTGGCCGCCAAAGCAGATGCCGAGCACCGGCACGTCGGCGTCCACCGCCCGCGCGAGCAGGCCGATCTCCTCGGGCACCCACCCGGGGTCGGCGTCGTTGGCCGACCGCTCGGAGCCGAGCGAGACCACGAACGCGTGCTCCCGCGGGTCGGGCGCCGGCTGGTGCCAGATCTCGCAGACCACGAACGGAACGCCGCGTTCGCGCAGCCACTCGCCCAGCCGCGCGGGCGGCCCATCTTCCCCGTGCTGGAGGATCAAGCCTGGCTTTGACAGCACCCAACCCCCACTCTAACGTTGGCGGCGGTGAGGCGGAGCGCGTCGCGGCCGCTGTTGCGGGGATGACCTCGGCGGCTCCTGACGGCCCGGCGCTGCCGCTCGCAGACCGCGAGGGCGTGCTCGAGCACGCCGCGCGCCTGATCCTTGCTGCGTGGCGCAGCTTCGACCACGCGCGCCCCGGCCAGCCGCTGCCCGACGACGAGCAGGTCAGGCTGTTGACGCGGCCGCTGCCCCGCGTGCCGTCCGACTCGCGGGCGGCGCTGGACCAGGCCGCACGGGTGCTCGACGCCTCGCTTGCGCAGTCACGGCCTCGCTACTTCGCCTACATCGGCTCCTCCGGGCTGGAGATCGGGGTGCTGGGCGACTCGCTGGCCGCCTCCCACGACGTCAACGTCGCCGTCAGCGCAGGCGCGGCCGACCTGCTCGAGGCGCAGACGATCGCTTGGGTGGGGCAGTTCGTCGGCTTCGACGAGCGGGCGGTGGGGGTGATGAGCGAGAGCGGCACGATCTCCAACCTGACCGCGCTCACCGCGGCCCGGGAGGCGGCGCTGCCGGGCGTGCGGCGGACGGGCACGGCGGGGCGCCGGATGGCGCTCTACTGCTCCCAGGAGGCTCACTACTCGGTGCGTCGCTCAGCAGAGGTGCTGGGGATCGGCGGCGAGAACGTGCGCGCGGTCCCGATCGACGCCGCCAGACGGATGCAGCCGGCCGCCTGCGCTCAGGCCATCGACGCCGACGTGCGTGCCGGCGTGACGCCGGTGGCGGTGGTCGCGACCGCCGGGACCACCCTCACGGGCGCGGTCGACGACATCGACGCGCTCGCCGACGTGTGCGAGCGGCGGGGGGTCTGGCTGCACGTCGACGGGGCATACGGGCTGCCGGCGGCGGCGACCGAGCGTGCCGGCCCTGCGTTCCACGGCCTGCGTCGCGCGCAGTCGGCGACCGTCGACGCGCACAAGTGGCTGTATGTGCCCAAGCCCTGCAGCCTGCTTTTGATGCACGATCTCTCCTCGCTCGAGCGCGCCTTCTCCCACGAGGAGAGCTACATCCCGCACGGCGACCGGCCGCTGCACGCCGTCGACCGCACCCTTGAGTACTCGCGTCCGCTGCGCGCGCTCAAGCTGTGGCTGGCGTTCACCGTGCACGGGGCCGACGCGGTCCGCGCGGCGATCGAGCGCAACCTCGCCGAGGCGGCGCTGCTGGCCGACCTGCTTCGCCCAGACCCGCGCTTTGAGCTCCTGGTCGACCCCCCGACGCTGTCGGCGGTCTGCTTTCGCCACCGCCCGCCGGCCGGCGTCGACCCCGATGCGCACAACTCGGCGCTGGCGGAGGCGGTCTCCGCCGACGGGCGGATCCTGTTGGCCGACGCCGAGGTCGACGGCGCGGTGTGCCTGCGCGCGTGCTTTGTCAACCACCGCACCACCGAGCAGGACGTCCGGGCCGTCCCGGAGGTGGTGGCCGAGGTGGCCGAGCGGATGGGGGGGCGGTGAGCGCGGCCGCGGCGATCGTCGAGGGCGTCGAGGTGCCGCTGGACCACTACATCGACGGCCGGCGGGTGGCGTCCGGGCGCCGACTGGAGGTGCGAAGCCCGATCGACTGGGATGGCTGGCTGCTGGGCGAGGTTGCCGCCGGCGGCGTGGATGAGGTCGACGCCGCCGTGGCCGCCGCGCGCCGCGCCTTCCCGGGCTGGGCCGCGCTCGGCGCCGACGGCCGGCTTGAGGTGCTCTCGCGGCTGGCCGACGAGATCGACGCGGCGGTCGGGGAGCTGGCCCGGGTCGAATGCGTCGACAACGGCTCGCTGCACGAGGCGATGAGCCTGCGCGTGCTGCCCCGCGCGGCGAACAACATCCGCTTCTTCGCGCGCTTTGCGGCCCAGCGCCTTGACGAGGGAGAGCGCACCCTTCCGGGCGGCGAACGAAACCGCGTGCGCCACGAGCCGTGCGGCGTGGTCGCCGTCTCGACCCCGTGGAACGCGCCGTTCATGCTCGCCACCTGGAGGGTGGGGCCGGCGCTCGCGGCGGGCAACACCGTGGTGCTCAAGCCACCCGAGTGGGCGCCGCTGACGTGCTCGCTGCTGGGCGACATGGCCGAGCGGGCCGGCCTGCCGCCCGGCGTGCTCAACATCGTCCACGGAACCGGCGCGCAGGCGGGCGCGCCGCTCACCGGCCACCCGGGCGTTGACCGGGTGGCGTTCACCGGCTCGCCGGCGACCGCGCGGACCGTCTATCGCGACGCGGCCGCGCATCTCACCCCCGTGTCGTTTGAGCTCGGCGGCAAGTCGCCGCTGATCGTCTTCGACGACGCCGACCTGGACGCGGCGGCCGCCACCGCCGCCTACCAGTACGACAACGCGGGCCAGGTGTGCCTGGCCGCCACCCGGCTCTTGGTGCACGCCCCGGTGCTCGAGCCGTTCATGGAGCGCTTTTGCGCACGCGTGGCGGAGATCCGGGTGGGGGACCCGCGCGAGCCCGCCACCAGCTACGGGCCGCTGATCCACCCCGTGGCGCTCGAGCGGGTCCGCGGGCATGTGGCCAGGGCGCTCGAGCAGGGCGCGCGGCTTGCGTTCGGCGGCGAGCCGCTGGGCGGGCTCTACTACCCGCCGACGCTGTTCTGCGACCTGCGGGCCGACGCCGACATCCTCACGCGGGAGGTGTTCGGGCCGGTGCTCACGCTGCAGAGCTTCGGCGAGGAGGCCGAGGCGATCGCGCTGGCCAACGGCACCCCCTACGGGCTGGCCGCGACCGTGTTCACCGGCTCACAGGCGCGCGCGGCACGGGTGAGCGCGGCGGTGGTGGCGGGCACGGTGTGGGTCAACTGCTTCTACGTGCGCGACCTGGAGACCCCGTTCGGCGGCGCGCGCGAGTCCGGCATCGGCCGCGAGGGCGGGCGCCACTCGTTCGACTTCTACTGCGACGTCAAGACCGTCTGCGAGCGCACGGCGCTGTTCACCGAGCCCTGAGGCGCTCATCCTGCGCCGGGCGCTTGCGCCGCCGTCGGGCGCTCATCCCGCGCCGGGCGCCCGCGCCGCGCCGGCGGGCGCCTGCGCCGCGGCGTCGGCCGCCAGCGCCACGAGCCTGCGGCACAGCTCGCCGACCTCGCGCCTGTCGTCGGTGTACTGGGACGGCTTGAAGCAGATCGTCGTGTAGCCGGCCGCCAGCTGCGCGGGGATGGCACGGGCCGCCTGCTGCAGATCGGCCACCGAGTCCGGGCCGTGAAAGCGCCCGCGGATGCCGCCGACGAGCTCAAGCTCCGCCGGGTCTCGTCCGGCTGAGCGCAGCCCGGCGCGCAGCCGCTCCAGCTCGGCCGCCGTCGGCTGTCCGAAGGGGTGAAACCCGTGGCCGTGGGCGGCCAGGCGGCGGATGGTGAAGGACGCGACCGTCGAGCCGCCAAACCACAGCCTCGGCCCTTCGGGCCGAAACGGCTTGGGCTCCATGTGCACGCCAAAGAAGCGGTAATGGCGGCCCTCGAAGCTCGCCGGCCCCGGCCGCCACAGCGTCCGCCAGGCGGCCAGGTGCTCGTCCAGCAGCTCGCCGCGGCGCTCGAACGGCACGCCCAGCGCCTCGTACTCCTCGCGGTGCCAGCTGACGGTCGGCTGCACCACGAGCCTTCCCTCCGACAGCAGGTCAAGTGCCGCCAGCTGGTGGGCGAGCAGCAGCGGATGGCGCAGCGGCGCGATGATCGCCGCGGCGATCAGGCGCAGCCGCGTCGTCGCCGCGGCGATCGCGCTCAGGAGCACGATCGAGTCCGGCCACGGTGTGTCCGGGTCCTGGTTTCCGGGCGCCGCGTAGTCGCGCGGGTTCACCGGTCGCCCGCCCGCCCCCGCGGAGGCGCCCAGGACGATGTGCTCTGAGACCATCACGCCGTCGATCCCGGCGCGCTCGGCCTCCTGGGCGATCGCCACGAGCGCGCGCAGGTCACGCGGGGAGACGATCGTCCAGTTCTCCGACAGCACCAGGACCAGCCGCGGGGCCGGCGGGGCCGCCATCTCAGGCGAGGGTCATGCGCACGGGCAGGCGCTTGAGGCCGTTGGTGAAGTTCGAGCGGTGGCGCGCGGGCTCGCCGGCCAGCTCGATCGAGCCGACGCGGGCCGTCAGCTCCTCCAGGAAGACCCGGACCTCGAGGCGCGCCAGGTGCACGCCCAGGCAGTGGTGCGGGCCGCCGCGTCCGAACGTCAGCTGGTCTGTGGGGTTTCGCCTGACGTCGAAGCGATGGGGGTCCGGGTAGTGGTCGGGGTCGCGGTTGGCGGCCGCAAACCAGACGACGACCTTGTCGCCGGCCGCGATCCGCTGGCCGCGCAGCTCGCAGTCGGCCGTCGCCGTGCGCCGGAACCACCAGACCGGCGAGGCGTAGCGCAGCATCTCCTCCGCGGCGGAGCCGATCAGCTCGCGCTCGGAGCGCACCAGGGCGTACTGGTCCGGGTTGCGCGCCAGCGCCAGCGTGCCGAGCGCCAGCGCCTGGCGGGTGGTCTCGTTGCCGGCCACGATCATCAGCGCGAACATGTTGTCCAGCTCTCGCTCGGACAGCGGGCAGCCGTCGATCTGGGCGTTGGCGATCAGCGTCAGCACGTCCTCCCGGGGGTGCTCGCGGCGGTCGGCGTAGTAGGCGCGCCCCAGCGCGCACAGCTCGCGGGCCCAGGGCGATCCGAACGGCTCGTAGCGGTCCTCATCCCGCTCGCCGGCGTATGCCAGCTCGCCCACGTACTCGGGCTCGGTGTCGACCAGCAGCCGGTCGCCGAGCTCGATGAGCTTCGGCAGGTCCTCGTCCGGCAGGCCGAGGATCCGCGCCAGCACCCGGATCGGGATCGGCGCGGCGAGCTCGCGCACGAAGTCAAACGGCTCGCCGGGCTCGATGCGCTCCAGCAGCCCGCCGACCAGGGCGCGCAGCCACCGCTCGTAGGCGGCCACCGCGCCGGGCGTGAACTGGGTGGAGATCAGCCGCCGGTAGCGGCCGTGGCGGGGAGGGTCCATCTCCAGCAGGTTTCGCCTGGCGTCCAGCACGTCGGGGGGCAGGTCCTCGATCGTGGCCGCGCCGCCCACCTCCGAGGAGAAGGTGCGCGCGTCACGGACGACCGCCAGCACGTCGTCGTAGCGCGTGACGGCCCAGAAGCCGGGCCCGCCCGGCTCCGGGTGCCGGTAAACCGGCGCCTCGCGCTGCAGCAGCTCGAACACCTCCCACGGCTCGTGGTCGGCGAACAGGTCGTGGTCCAGGAGGTCGACCGGAAGGGTGCGCGCAGGCTCTGTGGTCATCTCGCCATCTACCCCTTTTTGCGTAATGTATCCAAATCTCGGGCGATCCGCGACCCATCAGGCGTGAAGGCCGTACTCCGCCCAGTCCCAGTCGCCGACGTGGCGTCGCTCGCGCTGCGCCTCGCTGCGCTTGAGGGCCGCGAAGGTCCGCACGAGCTCTGAGCCAAGGCCCTGCACGAGCGCCTCGTCGGCCTGAAGCGCCTCAAGCGCGCGCTCCAGGGTGCCGGGCAGCGATCGCGCGGGGGAGCCCTGGCCCGGGGACAGCGGCGGCGGCGGGCGAAGACGGCGCCGCACGCCGTCCAGCCCGGCGATGAGGATGCCGGCCAGCAGCAGGTACGGGTTGGCCGAGGCGTCGGCGCCGCGCACCTCCACGCGGGTGCCCGCGCCGCGCTCCGGCGGGATGCGGATGTAGCTGAAGCGGTGATCTGAGCCCCAGTCGGCGCGCGTGGGGGCCATGCCGCCCTCCACCAGCCGCCGGTAGCTGTTGACCGTCGGCGCGCCCAGCGCGGTCAGGCCGTCGGCGTGCTCGAGCACGCCGGCGATGAACGCCAGGCACATGTCGCTGAGGCCGCCGTCGGCGGCGGCGAACGCGTTGACGCCGTCGGCGTCAAGCAGCGAGACGTGCACATGGCAGCTGGATCCCTCCGAGTCGGAGAACGGCTTTGCCATGAAGCTCGCCTGCAGCCGCTCGCCGGCCGCCAGCTCGCGCAGCGCCTGCTTGAAGCGAAACGCGCGGTCGGCGGCGTCCAGCGCCTCGCCGTGGTCGAGGTTGATCTCAAACTGTCCCGGGGAGAACTCGTGGTGGGCGGTCGTCACCCCCAGCCCGAGCCCCACCAGGGCGCGGTGGATGCGCCGAAACGCCCCCTCCGGGTCGGCCTGGCGGCCGGTCGTGTACGCCAGGCCGCGGCCGGCCCCGTAGCGCTCGACCGCGCCGCCTTCGCGCGCCAGGAGGTAGAACTCGAGCTCCGGCGCCATCTGGGCACGCAGGCCGAGCGACTCGGCTGCGCGGGCCGCGCGGCGCAGCGCGCCGCGCGGCGACAGTCCCCGGTCGCCGCGCAGGTCGGCGATGAACCACGCCGTTTCCGGCTCCCAGGGCAGGATCACGCCGGTGGTGAGGTCGACGTGGCTGTGCATGTCCGGGAAGGGGCTGCCGGCCGCGAACCCCGGCAGCTCGAGGGGGTTGCCGTTGATGTCCTCGATCATGCTGATCAGGCAGAACCCCAACCCCGCGACGGCCAGATCCAGGCGCCTGAGCGGCAGGTCCTTGGAGCGGCACTTGCCGTGAAGGTCGCAATGGCTCACGCGGGCGGTGTGCGCGCCGGCGGCGCACAGCGCCTCGATGACCTCGTCGAGCGCCGGGCCGGCGGCCGACCCGGCGACCGGCTCAGGCGTCCCAGATGACATGCAGGTGCGGTGGGCGCCTGAAGTTGAACCCCACCGGCTCGGTGGGGTGCGCGGGGTCAAGCCGCAGCCCCTCAAGCCGTGTGAACAGGGCGCGAAGTGCGGCGGCGCCCTGCAACCGGGCCAGGTTGACCCCCAGGCACATGTGGATCCCCTTGCCGAAGGACAGGTTCTGGCGTCGGGGATCCCGGGTGATGTCGAACCGGTCCGGGTCCGGCACCGTCGCCGGATCGCGGTTGGCCGCGTGGATGACGCCGATCACGTAGTCGCCGGCGGCGATCGGCACGCCGCCCAGCTCCGTGTCGACGGTCGCCCAGCGGTCGGTGTAGCCGACGGGGGGGATGAACCGCAGGCCCTCCTGCACCGCCGCCGGCCACAGCTCGGGCCGCTTGGCCAGCAGGCGCACCTGCTCGGGGTGGCGCAGCAGCGCCCAGGTGGTGTTGAGGATCATCGACTCGACCGTCTCGACGGCGCCGAACAGGATCAGGCGCAGGTTGGCCTCAAGCTCCTGCGCCGATCGCCACGCCCCCCGGTGGATGGCGGCCGACAGGACCGACCCGTCGTCCCGCGCGCGCGCGCGCTCGATCCCCGGCGCAAGCAGCGCGCTCAGACGGCTGCGGGCGCCGGCCGCCCGCGCTCGCGCCTCTGGCTGGCGGTAGCCGACCATGCCCTCGGCGAACACGCCGTATATCTCGTGCACCTCGCGCACCTGCTCGAGCCCCAGGCCGAGCACCTCTCCGGCCAGCCCCACGGCGAACGGGCTGGCGAACGCCGCGCCCAGCTCCGCGCGGCCGGCGGCGGCGATGCCGTCGAGCAGGGACTGCACGCGCGCCGCGATCGGCTCGGCGAACAGCCGGTGCACCGAGGAGTACTTGAAGGCGCCGGCGAACGGCCGGCGGTGGCGCTCGTGCTCCTGGCCGTCGGCCACCAGCATCTGGTCGCCCAGCACGACGCGCTGCGGGTTGTCCGCCACGTCCACCGAGAAGCGCCGATCGTCCATCTGCAGCTCGTCAAACAGGGCGCGACTTGTGACAAGCCAGGCGCCGTGCTGGGCAAACCATGTCACGGGCTCGCGCTCGCGCAGGCGGTGAAGCAGCGGCGCGTTGTCGTAACGGTCAAGCTCCGCGAGCCTGAGCGCGGCGCCCAGCGGAAACCTCATCGGGCCGTCGGCCCGTTGCGCCCGGCGTCAAGCGTCTGCAGGAACCGCGTCAGGACCGCGTTGAAGCGCTCGGCCTCCTCCCAGAACGGCGCGTGGCTTGAGTGCTCGAACAGCTCCAGGCGCGCGCCGGGGATCCGCTGGGCGATGTAGCGGCCGGCGTCCGGGGAGGTGAGCTTGGGGTCCGCGCCGAACGCCACCAGGCACGGCACCGAGATCTGGGGCAGGAACTCCCGATAGTCCTTCAGCGTCTGGCTGACGAGGATCGTCGCCGCGATCGTGGCGGGCACCCTGCGCATCTGTGAGGCCATCCACGCCACATCGGCGTCGGACGGCTCGTGCAGCATCATCGCGACCAGCCCCTCGATCAGCGCGTCGGGGTCGGTCTGCAGCTGCTCGAGCGTGTGGTCGAGGATCTCCGGGGTGAAGAAGCCGAACTCGTAGCCGGGCCAGACGAAGTCCGACGGCGGCTGGTCGACGATCACCAGGCCGGCGAGCGAGTCGTGCCCGTGGCGGGCCAGGTACTCATAGCCGACCATCGCTCCCATCGACCAGCCGACCATCGCCGGCCGGCGCACGCCGAGCTGCTTTAGCAGCGCGTGGACGTCGTCGGCGTAGCCGGCGACCGTGTGCCCCTCGGCGGGGCGGTCGGAGGCCCCGTGGCCGCGCAGGTCGGGCACGATCACCCGGTGCTCGCGCGCCAGGTGGTCGATCTGGCGTGAGAAGAACTCGCCGCTGCACATCATCCCGTGCACGAGCACCACAGGGGGCCCCGAGCCCTCGTCCTTGACCTCGAAGCCCACCCCGCGCGCGGTGACCCTGCTCATCGCCGCCAACCTCTCATCGGCCGCACCACCTCAACCCTGAGCCAGCGCGGAGGCGCTCCCCGCCCCGCCCCCGGCGGCCGCGGATTCCGCCTCGGCGTCCTCGGTGGCGTAGGCGGCGGCCCGGGCGATCCGGTCGGGATGGCGCGCTCGCAGGAACAGGTACCAGACGAGCGACAGCGCCATGCCGGCCAGCCAGATCCACACCCCCTGGGCGATCGGCTCGGGCGGGAACGGATCGAGCGACCCCTTGAACGCCAGCACCGGCGCGGCCACCCCGATCAGGACCACGATCAGCCGCCACCACCGCGCGCCCCAGGTGGGGAATGCCTGCCACACGAGCACCAGGCCGTAGACGGCGAGGAACAGGTAGATGATCTCCACCAGGAAGCTCCCGGCGTCGGCGGCGATCGTGAACGTCTCGATCACGTTGGCGCCGCCGCTGGGCGCATAGTCGGTGACGACCGTCCACAGCAGCATGATCACTCCCCAGCCGGCCAGCAGCACGTTGGCCGACACCGGGGTGTTGTAGCGGGAGGTCTTCGACAGCCAGCGCGGCAGCAGGCCGTCGCGGGCGAGCGCGAACAGCAGCCGCGAGGAGGTGACCATGATCGCGATCCCCAGCGACAGGGCGTCGAAGATGATCGCCAGATCGATCAGCACGCTCAGCCACGAGCCGACGTAGGTCTGGGCGAGCGTCCCCATCGCGTCTGGCGAGCTGGCCCAGGCGTTCTTGAGCAGGGCCGCGCGACCGAAGCCGATCGTGGCCGCGTAGGTGACGAGCAGGTAAAGCACGGCGCTGAGGAACACGGTGAGGATCAGCGCCACCGGTATGTAGCGGCGGGGGGCGTGCATCTCCTCGGCGATCGAGGCCGCCGCCTCAAAGCCGACGAACAGCAGGATCGCGAACAGGACGCCGCTGAAGACGCTGTTGACCGACGTCTGGCCCGGGTCGAACACTGACCAGGTGTTGCCGCCGACGCCGCCCTTGGCGATGATCACGATCGAGAGGATCAAGAACGGGATCGTCGAGCAGGCGGCCATCGTCAGCACGCCGCGCACCGCCAGGCGCACGCCGAAGTGGTTGAGCGTGAACGCCACCACGATGCCCGCCAGGCCGCCCGCCCACCACGGGATGTTGGCGTGCAGGTGCGCGGCGAAGAACCCCTGCACGAGGAAGCACAGCCCCAGGTAGATGCCGCCGGAGCCGAGCATCAGCACGCCGCACAGGTAGGTCCCGCCGGAGAAGACGCCGAACGAGTTGCCCACCGAGCGCGCGAGGTACTCGTACATCGCGCCGGCGCCCGCGAACCGCCGCGCGTACAGCGAGATCGCGTAGGCGATCCCCAGCGCGCCGATGTCGCCGAACACGATCGAAAGCGGGGTGTTGAAGCCCGCCACTCCGGCCACCAGGCCGCTGACCGCGCCCACCGAGAAGATCGGCCCGATCCCGAGCGCCTGCCCGACCGCGTGGATGAGCGTCAGCCTTCGGGGCCCGAGCGAGCCCTCCGATCGCACCGCCACCGCGTGGCCCGCCTGTTCTGACATCGCCTCTCCTCAGCCGCATCCGACGGTCACCGACACCAGACCGACGGTGACCGACACCGCTAATGAATACATTACGCAACCACGATGGGACGGTCAAGGCGCAGCCGCGGGTGCTCGCCGTGCGTCTGGCGCGCGCGCGATCCCCGCGCCCTGGGCGCGCCTACGGCGTCGCGGCGGCGTGCTCGAAGGCCGCAAGCGCCCTGTCGATGCTCGCCTCGGTCATCGCCGTTGAGATCGCCGCCAGGCCGTTGCCCGCGATCAGCACCCCCCGCCGGTAAAGCCGCCACCACAGCCGGGCGGGGTCGGGCACCTTGACGCGCAGAAGCGAACCGCGGCCTGCCACGTCGAACCCCATCCGGGCGAGCTCCCCGCGCAGGCGGTCACCCAGGGCGTTGATGCGCTCGATCTCATCGGCGGTCAAAAGCTCGAGCGCCCGGCGGCCGGCTCGCATCGACAGCGGGTTGGCCGAGAAGGTGCCCCCGTGCGGCAGGTGGCCCGCCGTCCGCGGGTCAAACAGGTCCATCAGCTCCGCGCGCCCTCCGATCGCCCCCACCGGGTAGCCGCCGCCGATCACCTTGCCAAGGGTCGTGAGGTCGGCCTCCAGCCCGTAGAGGCTCTGAAGCCCGCCGGGCGCCAGGCGGAAGGTGATCACCTCGTCGGCGATCAGCAGGATCCCGCGCCGCCTGGTCTGCGCGCGCAGGAGGCGCACGAACTCGGGGTCGGCCGCGACCAGGCCGGCTCTGTTGGGCATCAGGTCAAACAGCACGCACGCGATCTCCTCGCCGCGCTCGCTGAGCACCGCCTCAAGGCGCCGGGCGTCGCCCACCGGGACGCTGAGGATCGCATCCGACAGGCCGCGCGGCACCCCCGCCGCCCCCGGAGCCAGGGCGCCGTCGTAGCTGCCGTGGTAGCAGCCGTCGAACCTGACCACCACGTCGCGCCCGGTGGCCAGCCTGGCCAGGCGCAGCGCGATCATCACCGCCTCGGTGCCCGATGCCGCAAAGCGCCACCGCTCCACGGCCGGCATCCGGCGGCTCAGCTCCGCGGCCAGGTCGATCTCGTGGCGCGTGGGCAGGCTGAAGCACGCGCCCTCGCGGACCGCGGCGATCGCCTCGGACACGATCTGCGGATGGGCGTGGCCGTGCACGAGCGCGGTGTAGTTGCCGATCAAGTCCAGCAGCTCGTTTCCATCGGCGTCGAACACGCTCGCTCCCGCGCCGCGCACGAGGTAGGGGGGACGCGGGGGCACGAACACGGTCGTGCGCGTGATGCCGCCCGCGAGCAGCTCTCGCGCCTGCGAGTGCAGCTCGTTGGAGGCCTGCAGCGATCCCGTGGGCGACCCGCGCGCGCTCACCGGACGAGGCTACAGCCGCGGCGCGTACTCGGCGAACTCCCAGTCGGTCACCCAGGCCCGGAAGCGCTCGAGCTCGGCGCCCTTGATCGTCCTGAAGGTGTCGATCAGCTGGCGGCCGATCGCCTCGGCGAGCACCTCGTCGCTGCCCAGCGCGTCGAGCGCCTCCTGGAAGGTGCCCGGCAGGACGGCCCCGAGCTGCTCGTCGGGGAGGTCGTAGATGAACCCCTTCAGGGGAGCGGGCGGCTCGAGCCCGCGGCGGATCCCGTCCAGCCCCGCCGCCAGCGCCGCCGTGTAGGCGAGGTAGGGGTTTGCCGTCCCGTCGCCCAGCCGGATCTCAAGGCGGCAGGCCTCGCCGCGCTCCTTGGGCACCCGCACCAGCGTCATGCGGTGGTCGTGGCCCCAGCAGACGCGGGTCGGGACCAGCGCCTCGGCGGTGATCCGGCGGTAGGCGTTGACGGTGGGGTTGAAGAACACCATCATCGCCGGCCCGTGCTCGAGCACGCCGGCGATGAACTGCCGCGCGAGCGGGTTGAGCCCGTGCTCGGGGTCGTCCGGGTCGCCGCAGACGTTGGTGCCGTCGACGTCGCGCAGGGAGATGTGCAGGTGAAAGCCGGAGCCCTCGTCGTCGTTGAAGGGCTTGCCCATGAACGTCGCCAGCAGGCCGTCGCGCGCCGCGAGCTCCTTGACCAGCGCCTTGTAGCGGAACGCGCGGTCGGCTGACTCGAGCGCCGGCCCGTGGCGGAGGTTGATCTCAAACTGGCTGCGTCCGTACTCGTGGGCCGCCGCGATCGCGCCCAGCTTTAGCTCGACCGCCGCCTGGAGCATGCGGCCGAGGGTTCCCTTGGGGTCCGCCACCGACCCCACCGTGTACACGGGGCTGTCCTGACGCGCGTAGGGGCGCCAGCCGTTGGGCGCTCCCGGGTCGGGCTCGCACAGGTAGAACTCGAGCTCGGGTCCGACGATCGGCTCAAGCCCCAGCTGCGCGAAGCCCTGCAGCACCCTGCGCAGCGCGCCGCGCGAGTCCACCGGGGACGGGGCGTGCGTGACCGGGTCCTCAAGGTCGACCAGGCAGGCGGCGACCTCCGGCTCCCAGGGCAGGCGCACGAGCGTGGAGAGGTCCGGGCGGGCGAGCAGGTCCGGGAAGCCCTCCTCGAACCCGGCCACGACGTGGTGGCGAAGGTCGACCGTCATGATCGCAGCCACGAACGCAACCCCCTCCTGAGCCGCGTGGCGGAAGTGCGCCACCGGGATGTCCTTGCCGCGGCAGATCCCGTGCAGGTCGGCGTACTGCAGGCGCACGGCGCGCACGCCGTCGGCCTCAAGCTGCGCCAGGCGCTCGGCGGTGGTCTGGTGCTCACCGGGGTGCACGTCGGTGCTCATCTCACTCTCCTTGCGCTTCGGCGGTGGACTGTTGCTCGAACCGCTGCGGCTCGCACCGCTGCGGCTCGAACCGATGCGGCGGCTCGCACCGCTGCGGCCGCTCGCGGCGGCGGGGCGCGAACGCGAGCGTACCGGCGTCGACGATCGCGGCGCCCCCGTCGACGCAGACCACCGCGCCGTTGACGTAGGCGGCGCCGGGGGACAGCAGCCAGGCGATCGCGCTCGCGGCCTCGGCGGCGGTGCCGGGCCTCCGGGCGGGAACGTCCTGGACCGCCAGCTCGTAGGCTCGCTCGCGGTCGACCCCCCGCGCTCGGGCGAGCTCGTCCATCGCGGCGTCGGCCATGTCGGTGCGAATCCAGCCGGGGCAGACGCAGTTGGCGCGCACGCCGGCGGGGCCGTAGTCGAGCGCCACGCAGCGCGTGAGCATCACCAGCGCCGCCTTGGAGCTGCAGTAGGCGGCCGACTCGGGGTCGGCGCGCAGCCCGGCCAGCGATCCGACCGTGACGATCGCGCCGCGGGCCTCGATCAGCGCCGGGAGCGCGCGACGGCACAGCAGGAACGCGCCGGTCACGTTCGTGCGCAGCACTCGCTCGAAGCGCTCGAGCGTCTGCTCAAGCACGGCGCCGCCGGCGCCGGTTCCGGAGCTGATGACCAGCGCGTCCATGCGCCCGAAGCGCTCCAGGCAGCCGTCGACCGCGCGCGCCGCGCCCTCCGGCGTGGCCACGTCCGCGCCGGGCACCATATGGGCGCCCGTGCGCTCGGCGACCTGCGCAAGCGGCCGGTGGCGGCGGCCGGCGACGCACACCTCCCAGCCGCCCGAGGCGAGCAGCTCGGCGGTCGCGGCGCCGATGCCCGAGCCCCCGCCGCAGATCAGCGCCACGGGCGCCGGGTCAGCGCCCGCGGTCACGTCGGCGGCTCCGGCGTCGAGGTCGGCGCCTGCGGCGTCGAGGCCGGCGCCGCCGGCTTCAGCTCGGCGCTGCGCTCGCGTCGGCGGCTGCGGCGTGAGATCGGCGCCTGCGGCGTCAATCGTGCAGGAAGCGCTCGACGAGCGACATCGGGAAGCTCTTGTCGGCCAGCTGGTAGGCGAGCGCCGTCATGCGCCAGGAGTCCGACAGGTAGAAGCGCTCGTAGAGCTCGCCGCGGCCGCCCAGCTCGGAGCCCAGGAAGTCCCAGGCCAGGCGGAACAGGCGGATGCGCCGCGTCGCGTCGGCTCCCGCCGCCTGGAAGTAGGTCTCGATCTGCTCTCGCAGCGGGCCCTCCACGTCGGCCCGCGACGGGGTCGCCATGAACCCGCCGCCGCCGATCAGCTGCAGCAGCTCGTTGCAGCGCGGAAGCCACTTGGGCATCTCGCCGCGCAGCGCCAGGAAGGGCCGGTCGTCGGGGTACATGACCCCGCCGGCGTCCGGCCTGGCGCCCGCCTCCGCGGCGACCAGCGCGCTGCGCGCAAGCTCGCACATCGCCCAGATCTGCCCAAGCTTCTCCTGGATGTGGTCGAAGCGCACCACCCCGGTCGTGTTGGCGATCGCGTGCCCAAGGCCAAACGCGAAGCACAGCTTCACCCAGGCGCGCGTGAACGCCTGGTGCATGATGTGCCCGCGCCACCCCGTGTCGGTGATCACCTCGCTGTAGCCGACCGTGTCGCCGTCCAGGAACACGCGCTCGCGGGGGATCTCGACATCGTCGAAGATCGCCACCGCGTCCATCTCGTCAAAGCGCGAGGACAGCGGATAGTCGAACGGATCCCGCTGGCGGCTGGAGCTGTCGCGGCAGATGAAGCGCAGCCCGGGCGTGGCGATCGGGATCGCGAACGAGAGCGCGTAGCGCCCATCCTGGGGGCGGATGTCTGACCCGGGGTAGACCAGCAGCTCGTCGGCGAAGGGCGCCAGGGTCGCGAGCATCCGTGCGCCGCGAACGACGATCGAGTCCGCGCCCTCTGCGACCTTGTGCAGCGAGACCTGGCCCATCGCCTGCTCGGCCTCAGGCTTTGAGCGGTCGACCTGCGGGTTCATCAGCGCGTGCGTGGTCGACAGGTCGTGGTCGCGCATCATCGCCTGGTAGGCGACGAGGTTGGCGGCGCCCTGCTCGTTGCCACGCCTGGCCCAGACGTCGCTGCGCCCGGCAAAGCAGGCGAACGTCACGTTCAGGTAATCCGGCGTTCGTCCCATCGTGCCGCCCGAAAGCGCCGCGACGATCTCAAACGCGCGCCTGCGGCGCTCCAGGTCCTCGCGCGTGCGCGGGATCAGGTGGCTGACGTTGACGCGCAGGCCGGGCACGTCCGGAGATGGGGCGAGCATCTCGTCGGCGTGCTCGTGCTGCAGGTCGAACACGCGCGCGAGCGAGAGCGCCGCGCCGCGCAGGTCGGGGTGCTCGAGCGGGTGGGTGATGCGCTCGCCGCCCAACCAGATCTCGCGCCCGCCCTCGCGCAGCCCGTCGAGGAACTGCTCGCCCGTGCGCGCGCCGGTCGCCTGCGCCTGGAGCGTCATCGCCTGCCCCCGGCGGGCGTCTGCTCGCCGTCGTGGGCCGGCGCGTGCGCGGGCGGACGCCGCTGCGACCGGTCCTGGTCGGGCCGCTGCGGCTGCGGCGGCCGCTCGCGGGACGGAGCCGGTTGCGGCCGTCCCTGGTCTGACCCCGCCTGGAGCGAGGCCTCCGCCTGGGGCGACCCCTCCGCCTGCGGCGACCCCTCCGCCTGGGGCGACCCCTCCGCCTGCGGTGGGAGCGGCTGGCCTAGCGCCTCCCGGCCCTCGCGCTCCCAGCGCACCGCCAGCTCGTCGAAGCGGAAGTAGGAGCGCGGGGGCAGGATCCCCCAGGTGTTGGAGGAGTGGGCGTTGTCTGGCCAGGTTCGCGGCCGGTGCCCGTCCTGAAGCTGCTCCATGTCGCAGAACAGCTCCACGAAGCACTCCTCCTCCGGGATCCGCACGTAGGCCGCCAGGTTCCGGCCGATCCCGTGGCGCACGGGACCCCAGCCCAGCCAGCGGCCATGCTGGGCCAGGTGGTCGAGCGCGACCCGCAGCTCGCCCCAGTCCACCAGCTCGAAGGCCAGGTGGTGAAGGTGCGCGTAGCCCTTGCCCACGAGCGCCAGCGCGTGGTGGTCGCGGTTGATGTGCAGCCAGTTGCCCTCCTCGCCGAGGCGGTCGGTGAGGCGCATGCCCAGCACGTCGCAGTAGAACTCGGTGGCCCGCGCCAGGTCGGCGGTCAGGAAGTTGACGTGGCCGAGCTTGCGCGGGTGAAAGCCGGGCAGCGTGGTGGTCGAGCGGGCGATCGCCGGACGGGGGTCCTCGTCGGCCACGAACTCCACAAGCTCAAGGCCGGCGCCGTCCGGATCGCTGAGGTGGAGCGATCCCTCGCGGAGGGCGTGCTGGACGCCGCGCGCCCGGAGGTCCGCCGAGGCGTCTTGAAGCGAGATCCCCTCCGCCAGCTCCCAGCCCGTGTGATCGTGCCCGGGCGGCCGGCCGGCGGCCGCGATCAGCTCAAGCGAGTAGGGCTCGTAATCGCAGGCCAAAAGCGCGCGATCGCTCGACAGCGACCGCACCGTGAGCCCCAGCTGGATCGACCAGCGATGCGCCGCCTCCTCGAGCTCCCCGACGCGCAGGCAGACGTGGTGGATGCGCCACAGCGAGATCATGTCGACAACCGGCATCGCCGTGAGCCCGCCGGCGGGCGGTCAAGACGGTGCTTTGGATAAAATATCCGAGAACACCGACCTGTCAAGGAGGAGCGGATGGCGGGCGATGACGATCGCAGGCGGCGCGGCCTCGAGCGGCTGGCGGCGCTCGGCGACGAGCCCGGTGGGGAGGAGTTCCTGCAGCGGATGGGCGCGCTCGGGGACTGGATCGTCGACTTCGCGTTCGGCGACGTGCACACGCGGCCGGGCCTGGACGCGCGCGAGCGCGAGCTGATCATCGTCGCGGTGCTGGCGAGCATCGGGTCAAGCGACCCGCAGGTGGCCGCCCACATCCGCGCGCTGCGCGCCCTCGGCGTCGGCTGGGATCAGATCGAGGAGGCGATCCTGCAGATCACCCCCTACGCTGGGGTTCCGCGCGCGGTCAACGCGATCAAGGTGCTCAGGTCAGAACAGGAGGCGGCCGGTGAAGGCAGTCAGGTTTGAGGATCCGTCCGGCGAGGTGCGCATCGGCGCGCTGGATGGCGACCAGGTGCTCGACGCGGGAGCCGCCGGCCCGCTCGGGTTCGTGCCCGACCAGGCCGGCTGGGATGAGATCGCCCGCGCCGCCGGCCCGCGCTACGAGCGCTCGCAGGTCCGCCTGCTGGCGCCGGTCGTGCCCGAGAAGCTGATCGCGATCGGCGTCAACTACCGCTCGCACGCCGACGAGTCCGAGCTGGAGGTGCCATCGGTCCCGGTCGTGTTCGCCAAGTGGGCTTCGGCCCTGATCGGCGACCGCCAGCCGATCGTGATCCCGCGCGAGGAGACGCGGCCGGACTTCGAGGGGGAGCTTGCGGTGGTGATCGGGCGTCGCACCTACCGCGCGACGCCGGAGACGGCGCTGGAGGCGGTGGGGGGGATCAGCGCCTTCAACGACGTGTCCGGCCGCCGCGCCCAGCTGGAGACGCCGCTGCGCCAGTTCACGCTGGGCAAGAGCTTCGACACGTTCGCGCCGATGGGGCCCTGCATCGCCTCGATGGACGGCGTCGATCTCGATGACATCACCGTGCGCACCACCGTCTCCGGCGAGGTGATGCAGGACGCCAGCACCAGCCAGCTGATCTTCTCGGTGCGCGAGTTGATCGTCTACCTGTCTGCGGGGCTGACGCTGCGCCCCGGCGACGTGATCGCCACCGGCACGCCGGGGGGGGTCGGGGACTCCCGCAGGCCCCCGCGCTACCTGCGCGAGGGCGACACCGTGGAGGTGTACGTCAGCGGCGTCGGCACCCTGGTCAACCCGGTGCTCCAAGAGCGCTAGAGGCGGGCCTCGGTGAGCGGGTCGCCCCGGGCGCCGAAGTAGCGCTCGAGCACGGCGCGAAACAGCGGCTCGTCGGGGTCCGCGCGCGAGAACAGCGTCATGCACGAGCGCAGCTTGAGCGCGTCGACCGAGCCCAGCACCTCCTCGGCTGCGCGCTCCCCGTCGAGCTCGACGAGCGCCCGCGCGCAGGCTCGCAGGCGCGGGCCGAGGATCGGGTGCCGGAGGTAGGCGCGCGCCTCATCCAGGCCCGAGATCGCGTAGCGGCGCGCCATCTCGCTGCGCCCGAGCCCCTCAAGCTGCGGGAAGACGAACCACATCCAGTGGCCGGTCTTGCGACCGCGGCGCAGCTGCGCGAGCGCCTGCTCGTAGGCGCCCGCCGCGTCCTGGGCGGCAACGAAGCGCAGCAGGTCATGCGGATCGTCCTGCGCCGACATTGCCGCCAAGGTAGCGCGCCATCGGCGGGCGCCCGCGCGCCGCGCCGCTATAACGTCCGCCGGGTGCCAGGGACAGGAGCGACCGACAGTTGCCGTCGATGAAATGGTGGGGATGGGGCGATGAGGCCGTGTCCTTCACCCACGAGGACAAGCCGGACCTGGGCCCGTTCATCGAGCGGGTGCTCGGGATCAGGGTCGGCCCGCCGACCGACCCCCCGCCGCGCCTTGAGGATCTGGAGGTCCCGCCGCCGCGACTGCCGCCGCAGCTGCGCTCCCGGCTTGAGCGGGCGGTCGGGACCGAATGGGTCTCGCTGGACCGCCACGACCGTGTCGTGCATGCACGCGGCAAGTCGCTTCGCGATCTGGTCCGCCAGCGGCGCGGCAGCTTTGAGCGGATCGTCGACGCGGTGGTCAGGCCCGCCGACGAGGGACAGGTGGCCGACGTCGTGGCGGCCGTGGTGCGAAGCGACGCGGTGCTGATCCCCTTCGGTGGAGGATCGTCGATATCCGGATCGCTCGAGGCCGACCCGGCCGAGACCAGGCCGGTGATCTCGCTTGACCTGGGGCGCATGGACCGTCTTTTGGCAATCGACGAGCGTTCCCGGCTGGCTAGGGTGCAGGCCGGCGTGCTCGGCCCCAGCCTCGAGCGCCAGCTCGCCCGGCATGGCTGGACGCTTGGCCACTTTCCGGACTCGTTTGAGCACTCGACGCTCGGGGGCTGGATCGCAACCCGCTCCTCGGGGATGCAGTCGGACCGATACGGCGACATCTGCGACCTGACCCGCGGGCTGCGGGTCGTGTGCCCCTCCGGCACGCTGGTCGTGCGACCGGTTCCGGCCGCCTCCAACGGCCCCAGCGTTCGCGAGATGGTGCTGGGCAGCGAGGGCCGCCTGGGGGTCATCACCGAAGCCACCGTGCACGTGCGGCGGATCCCGGAGCGGCGGGTGATCCTCGGCTACCTGTTCCCTGAGTTCGCGGCCGGGGTGGAGGCCCTGCGCGAGATCGCGGAGTCCGAGTGCGGGGTGTCCGTCAGCCGCGTCTCCGACGCGCCGGAGACGCGCTTCTCCTTTGCCACCCGGCGCAACCCCACGGCGCTCGATCGGATCCAGTCGCGGGCGCTGCGCCTGTATCTCCAGCGCCGCCGCGGCTTTGACGTGGAGCAGATGGCCCTGTCTTTCATCGGCTTTGAAGGCAGCGCCCGGCGGGTGGACGCGCAGCGGCGGGCCGTCGGCGCGATCGTCCGACGCCACGGCGGCGTGTGCGTCGGCGCCGGCCCCGGTGCGCTGTATGACCAGAAGAAGTTCGACACGCCCTACATACGCGACTTCCTGCTGGACCGCGGCGTGGCCGGCGATGTCTCTGAGACCGCGACCGTGTGGAGCCGCCTGCTCGCGCTCTACGACGCGGTGATGGCCGCCGGCCACGGCGCCTTCCAGGCCGCCGGGGTGCGCGGCTACCTGATGTGCCATCTGTCGCACAGCTACCACGCCGGGGCCTGCCTGTACTTCACCTTCGCGCTGGCGCCGCCGCCCGGCGAGGACCTGCTGGTGCCCTACGGGGTCGTGAAGGCCGCCATCCAGCAGGCGTTCGTCGACAACGGGGCCACCCTCTCGCACCATCACGCCGTGGGCACCGAGCATGCGCAGTGGCTTGAGCAGGACATCAGTGCCCCCGGGGTCTCGTTCCTGCGCGCGCTGTTCGCCGGCGCCGACCCCGGCGCCAACATGAACCCGGGCAAGATCGTCTGAGCCGCCGGGGGCGCTCGGGCGCGGTGCGCGCGCAGCCGTCAGCGGCGGCCGCCGGGTGCCCGCTCGCGACGGCGCCCGCCGCGACGGCCGCTCGTGTAGACGACGTAGCGCCCGCCCCCGTGCCCCGCGCCGTCGGGAGCTCTCACGACGGGGGCCTGATCCTCGCTGCCGGCCACGCCGGGGCCGCCGTTGGTGGCCCGCGAGCCGCCCGCCGCGCGCGCGGCCGGCGGCTCGCCGACGGGCGCACGCCCGGCCGCAGGCGACCCGGCGAGGGCACGCCCGGCCGCAGGCGGTCCGGCGGGCGGAGCTCCGGCGACGCGAGCCGGCGGGTCGCCGGTGCGGCGCCACCCCATCGCGGAGCTGGTCAGACGCCCGCGCACCGACGCCGCGAGCAGGTCGCCTCCGCCGACGGTGAGATCCAGGCGCTCCCGCAGCCGCCGCAGCGCGGCCCTGCGCCAGAGCAGAGCCGCGCTGAAAGCCGGCAGCGAGATCAGCGCGAGGATTCCGCCAAGCCAGCCGAGCGTCTCGCCGGAGCTGGCGGCCGCCGGCGGTCGCTTGGGGACCGCGGCCGCGCGCAGACGCAGGCGGACGGTGCTCGGGAGCGCGTGCACCCCGGCCACCGGCGCGGTCTGCTCGGCAATCGCGAGCATCTCCCCGTTGGTGAGCGCATCCGTCAGCGAGTTGTGGATCCAGTAGGCGACACCCCGCTCGATCCAGGCGACCACGTCCAGGTGCGCGCCGCTGTAGAACAGCTCGTATGTGCGCCCGCCCAGCCTGACCGTCTGATCCGGATCGCTCAGCAGCGGCGCGCCCTTCCAGGTCGTGCCCTGAACGTCGTAGTACTGGCCCAGCAGGCCGGTCGGGAACACGTCGACATAGGCCGCGTGGGCGCTGCCGTCCGGCGCGCGGATCAGGTAGTCGCGGTGCTCGATCCCAAGCCCGGCCCCGCCCGCGATCTGCACGCGCGGGTACTCGTAGGTGAACGGGATCTTCGCCGCGGCCGCGCGCGCGATGGCCAGCTGGGCGGCGCTGACGCCGACCAGCGGCAGCCGCCGGAGTGCGCCGCCGCGGACCGTGCGCACCGCGCTGGCGGTCACGGACGCGACCGGCGGCGCCTTGCCGTAAAGGAACGAGTCCACGCTCGCCCGGATCTGCTGCGGGGTGGCGGTCACACAGGCGCAGGGGGTGGCGCCGATCGGCACGAGGTTGGCCTGAAACTGGACCTGGCGCACGCGCAGGGACGCCGACTGGATCAGCGTCCCGATCAGGCTCAGCAGGCCGCTGGTGGTCTTCAGGCCCGGGTCCGTCTGAACGGTCTGGCCGAAGATGCGCTCGAACTTCCCGATGTTGTCCACCAGCGACGGCCCGTACTGCTGCTTGACCGACAGCAGAAAGCTCTGGTCGCGCGCGTCGCGCACAAGCGACGTGTCGCCGTGGCGATATGAGACGAACTGCAGCGCCTGGGAGCCGCACAGCTTCTGATAGCCCGGCTGGAGGTTGATCTCCTGGTACTGCTGGCTGGTGGGCGTGTTTACGTGGAAGTAGCGCCGATCGACCGTGGTGTAGACGCAGCCGAGCTCGTCCACCGCCCGCTTGAACTGGTTGAAGTCGATCACGACGACGTGGTTTATCTGAAGGCCGGTCACGCGCTTGATCGTGGAGACCAGCAGCGGGATCCCGCCCGCCGTATACGCATAGTTGAGCCGCGTGGTGACCGCCGGCTGACCGGGCGGGTAGATCGTGACCTCGAGCTCCCGCGGGATCGACATCATCGAGATGTACGGCTTGCCAGGGTCGATCCGCACCAGCAGCATCTCGTTGGAGTGCGGCAGCACCGGCGTGGTGGTCGTATGGGCGCGCTGGTCGTTTCCGACCAGCAGCAGGGTCTCGGGCCCGCCGAAACCGGAGGGCGCGAGCACGCCGCTGGCGATCGCCAGGCTGGGCGTCTGGCGCAGGGCGTCCTGCAGGTTGTGCACCTGGTCGAGCACGAACGTCGCCGCCGCGCCCGCCGCGCAGGCGATCACGATCAGACAGCCGGCCAGCGCGCGCCAGCCCCGCCGGCGGCCGCGGGCTCTCTCCTGTGCGAGTGCGATTGGCATCAAAGACGTTGACCTGGGGGGCGTGGGCGCGCGCTGGCCGGCGCTCGCGGCTCGCCAGCCGCCCGGCCGCGCCCGACACATACTGGGGCAGCCGAAATATCGCACGGCTGAACCAGCGGAAATCGTTGCACGGCGAGGGGCGTTCGGGATCTTGACGAGATTCACGCAGCCGCCCGGGCGATGCCTTGCAGGATCGGCCCCCGCGACGCCGAAGCCCCCGCTAGCATGCCACGCGCGATGACCCGCCCGTCACGTCTGCGGATTGCCGCCGTGGCGCTTGCCGTGCTCCTGGCGGCCGGCGCCCTCGCCGGAGCAGGTGAGGCGCGGGCGCTGCCACGGCCGAGGATCATGGCGACCGAGGCGGGCTACTTCGGCTCGGCTGCGGTCACCTGGCGGATCAGCGTGTTCGTCTACTCGGACCTGGGCCCGGCGGCGGGCAACCGCGTGACGGTCTGCCTGGGCGGGGTGTGCAGGCGCGCGCGTGGCCACAACGCGCGCCTGGCGTGGTACTCGGCGTCGTTTCGCCTCCGCCGGGGCCTTCGCATGGGACAGCGCGTCGCCTTCACCGCGACGGCGTCGGATGCCTCTGGAAGCACCCGCGTGCATGCGTCAGATCCGCTGCTGTGCATGCACAACAACGGCAGCACGCCGCAGCACTGACCGGCTCCCGGCGGGCGGTCGGAGGATGGCCCGGGCAGGACTCGAACCTGCGCGCGACGGATTATGAGTCCGCTGCTCTGACCAACTGAGCTACCGGGCCGCCGAGGCGCAAGCTAGCGCCTTGGCCGCAGCTGCGGTGCGGCGCGGCCCCAAACGGTATCCTCCGCGCCGTGACGCCCTTCGCCGACCTTCTGGGCCTCGGCCACTCGATCAGCGCCTTCGGCCAGACGCTCGCGCTGCTGATCACCTTCCTGGGGATCGGCCTGGTGGCCAATGTGCTGATCGCCTACGCCGTGCTTCAGGCGCTTGCCGAGCGCCGTCAGAACCAGGAGCGCATGGAGCGCTACCGCCGCTCGCCTCCTCGCTGATCAAGCAGCCGCGCGACGCGTGAAGGAACGCCGACGGGCGGCGTCGAAACAGTCGCCTGCCGATGAAGCAGCGCTCCGCCCACACCGCGCCCGATCCGCACCCGGCCTCCGACGGCCACCAGGCCCTCTCCGGCTACATCCGCACCCGCTTTGACGAGTTCAGCCGCTCGCAGAAGGACGTCGCCCAGTACATCGTCGACCACCTCGACGAGGCGGCCTTCCAGACGGCGGAGGAGCTCGCCCGGCGCGCCAACACCTCATCCAGCACGGTCGTCCGCTTCTCCCAGGCGCTCGGGTTCGAGGGCTTCCCGGAGCTTCAGCAGGCCGCGCGCGACGAGTACCGGCGCCGCGTGGGCGGGGGCATCGCCCAGAGCCTCGTCGCCGCCGCGCCCCTGTTCTCGCTGGATCACACCGAGTTTGAGCGGGCGCTGGCCGCCGATCACGTCAACGTCGAGGAGACGGCACGCAGGCTGTCCCGTTCAGAGGTCGAGCAGGCGGTCGATGCGATCGTCTCCGCCGAGCGCGTGCTGATCGCCGGCACCGACCAGATGGCGTTCTTCGCCAGCTACCTGCGCCATCTGCTGATGCTCCTTGACCTGCGCGCCGAGCTCGTCGCAAGCCCCTCGCAGGAGGCCCTTGGCCGCGTGAGCAGGATCGACTCAAAGACCCTGGTGATAGGGCTGTCCGCGGGCCGGCCGCATCCGCTGGTGACGCGCACGATGAAGCTCGCGCTCCACCGACGGGCGCCGACGCTGGCGATCACGGACGCGACCCTCTCGGAGGTCGCTCAGCTGGCCCGGATAAAGCTCTACTACTCGTCCAGCACGCCGGCCTTCGTCCGCTCGCACACGGCGCTTCTGGCGCTCATCCAAGCGCTTGCGTTCGGCGTCTACGCCCGGGACGCCCAGCAGTACGACGTGCGGATCAAGGCCTTCCGCCTCAAGTAGCGTCGCGTGCCCGTCGGCGCAGCGCTGAAGGCCGGCCGGGCACCCCGCCGCGGCCTCGCGTGAGACGGGCGGCAGGCGCCGTCGCGCCCTTCGCAACCCTCGCGCGGGGCAATAGGCTTCGCTCAGGGATCGAGGCGGCGTGCAGGAGCGCTGTCGGGCGGCCCGGACCCAGACGAACGCGATGCGAACCTCAGCGGCGGTGATCGAGCCCCGGATCGTCAGCGAACCAGGAGCATGAGCGGACCGGGGAGCATGAGCGGACCCCTCCGTTCGCTGGCCGGACCCGGAGGCGAGCGATGAGCCGGGGAGCCGCCGAGCCCAGAAGCGGGCCCGGGCGGGGCGTCGGCGATGATCAGGGCGCTGGCGCCGGTCAGCCCGCCCCGCGCCCGGCGGGCCTGGCGCTGGTCGATCCGCAGCGGCTGGAAGCGATCGAGCGCGCCGGGCTGCTTGAGACCGAGCGCGACGAGGCTCTGGACCGCCTGGCGCGGCTGGCGGCGAGGCTGCTTGGGGTGCCCGTGTCGCTGGTGTCGATCGTCGACTCCGAGGCACAGCGGTTCGTCGGCGAGGCCGGCCTGGGGCTTCGTCGCACGCCGCTGACGCATTCGTTCTGCCGCCATGTGGTGGTCGATGCCGGGCCGCTGGTGGTCGCGGACGCGCGCGAGGACTCGCGGCTGCGCGACAACCCCGCGATCGCCGAGCTGTCTGTGATCGCCTACGCCGGAATGCCGCTGACGACCGCCCAGGGCCACACGCTGGGCTCCTTCTGCGCAATCGACAGCCGGCCGCGGGAGTGGAGCCGCGAGGACCTGGGGCTGCTGGAGGAGCTGGCCCGCTCGGCGGTGGCCGAGATCGAGCTGCGGGCGGCCAACCGGGAGCTGGCCGCCCAGGCGGCGGAGCTGAGGGAGGCGGAGGCCGCGGCGCGCCGGGCGCAGGCCTACAGCGAGGCGATCCTCAGCTCCATGCACGAGGGGGTGCTGGTCACGCGCGAGGGGTCGATCATCGACGTCAACGGCGCGTTCTGCGAGCTGACCGGCTTCGCGCGCGAGGACCTGGTCGGCGCGCGTGTGCCCTACCCGTTCTGGGCGCCGGAGGCGGTGGACGAGATCGAGGCCTACCGGCTTGTGATCGCCGACGGGCGCGCGCACCATCTGCGCACCACCTACCGTCGCAGGGACGGCAGCGCGGTGCGCGTCTCGATGCACACCGTGCAGGTAAAGGACCGAGACGGGACGCCGCTGGCATACGTCACCACCGCCGTCGACATCACCGAGCAGGAGCGCCACGAGGCCCAGCTGGAGCATCTGGCCAACCACGACGCGCTGACGGGGCTGCTGAACCGGCGCGTGTTTCAGGAGCGGCTGCGCGCGGAGATCGCCCGCGCTCGGCGCCACGGCAGGACGCTGAGCGTCGCGATCATGGACCTGGACCATTTCAAGCAGGTCAACGACCGCTTCGGCCACGACGTGGGAGACCGCGTGCTGCAGGAGGTGTCGCGCAGGCTTGAGGCGCTGACGCGGCGCGGTGAGCGAATCGCGAGGATCGGCGGCGAGGAGTTCGGATGGATCCTTCCCGACTGCGACCTGGCGGGCGCGCGCGCCGCGGCCGAGCGCGCGCGGCGCGCGGTCGGCGCGCAGCCCTTCCCGGGGGCGGGTCCGCTGACCATGTCGGCCGGCGTGTGCGAGCTGTGCGACGAGTACGGAGACCTGGACGCGCTCTACCGCGGCGCCGACCAGGCCCTGTACGCCGCCAAGCGGGGAGGCCGTGACCGCACCGAGTCGACCGCCCCGCCGGCTGCGCACGGCTAAACTGGCGCTCATGGACCAAAACGGCGAGCTGCCGCGCGAGGAGGCGACGTTCACAGTCAAGGCCGGGCTGGCCGAGATGCTCAAGGGAGGTGTGATCATGGACGTGGTCACACCCGAGCAGGCCAGGATCGCCGAGGAGGCGGGCGCCGCGGCGGTGATGGCCCTTGAGCGCGTGCCGGCGGACATCCGCCGCGACGGCGGCGTGGCGCGGATGTCGGACCCGGCGATGATCAAGGGCATCCAGGACGCGGTCACGATCCCGGTGATGGCCAAGGCGCGGATCGGTCACTTCGCCGAGGCGCAGGTGCTCGAGGCGCTGGAGGTCGACTACATCGACGAGTCCGAGGTGCTGACGCCCGCCGACGAGGCCAACCACATCGATAAGTGGGCCTTCAAGGTGCCGTTCGTGTGCGGCGCCACCAACCTCGGCGAGGCG
>DATGLC010000032.1:0-44099 GCA_035294345.1 Solirubrobacteraceae bacterium | reverse complement strand
GCCCGACTGGACGAAGGCACCTACCCAGACAAGATCAAGGTCCCCGACACCGAGATCAACGCCGTCAACCTACACGGCGACGAGTTCCACCCGGAGTGGAACTACACCATAAAACCGAAACCTTAATTATCTACAGGCCCTAAGGCGCGCCGCCAAGACGCTGCGCAACCTGATCTTCAACATCCCCGCCCGGATCGTGCGCACCGGCCGGCGGCTGATCCTGCGCCCACCCGCCGGCTACCGCCACGCCGACACCATCCGCGCCACGCTGGAGGCGATCTACGCCCTCGGGCCCTGACCCCCGGCGCGACCACCCCTCGACACCGACGAGCACCATCAACGCCACACCGGCGCCAGCCGACCTGCCCCAAACCAGCTCCGCCGCAACCACAACACCACCCAATCGCCAGGCGCCGGCGCCCGACACCCCTCACGTCGAGTGCGGATCGGCCACCACTGACCATCAACGCCATCCGCGCCAACCAGATCAGGCGTTACTCACTGATCTGGGTCAGACCCTGCCTGCGGCGTCGCCCGGACGTACGCGCGCAACTGAAAGCGGGCGCCTCGCGTGAAGACGGACCTGTACCTGGCCACGAGCCCGTCCGCCAGCGAACCGGATCCGCCTTCCGAGCCGAGCTCGTCCTGGAACGCTTGCGAGAGAACCACGACGCGCTCGAGCAGCGGACGGTCCGGCAAGCGCCCTCGCGAGCCCTTCAGCGGCGGTGGTGCGTGCGCCTTGGCTGGCGTCTGCGCTTCGGCGGCTGATGCCTGCGCTTCGGCTTGGTCGTGGTCGCGGTGGCGCTCGGGCCGCGCCGGCCGAGCGCGTTCTCGGCCGTGACCGTCACCTTGATCGCGCCGGCCGCCGGGACGCCGTGGATCAGCAGCCGGGGCGCGCGCGCGATGTACAGCCTGCGGGCGCGATCTGGATACGCGACCAGCACGAGGTAGGCGCTCGGCCGCTGGCCCGGCTCACGCCAGGTCACGGTGAGCCTGCGGCCGGAGCGATTCGCGGCCAGCCTCAGCGGGCGGCGCGGGATGGAGATCACGGGTCCGCGGTAGGAGCCGATCCGGATGACCTTCTGGAGCATCCCTCCGTAGAGGACCTGCACGACCACGTACCGCCGCCCCGACAGGCCGGGCCGCAGCGCGTAGCGAAGCGTGCCGTGCGAGCGCGTGGTCGACAGCAGCAGACGGTCGCCGCCACCGCCGAGCTCACGGAACACGAGGCGCTGGCCCGCGACCGGCCGTGCGCGCCAAGTTAGGGTGCGCCTCGCGCCGGCGCCCGTGATCCTCGCTCGCACCGACGGCGCCGGCAGGCCGTGAGCGGCGTCGATCCCGGCGATCCCGGCGGAGCCCGGCAGCGCGGCGATGTGGTAGGCGCCCGCGGCCGGCCGGGTCAGCTCGATGTAGGTCGTGTCGTCGAGCGGATCGGCGATAGCCAGATAGCCCCGGCCGTGGGTCCACGCCTGACCCGTCGGCATCTGGATGCTCAGCCCGCGCGGGCCGGACACCGACAGCAGCGGCGGCGCGCCACGGCCGCGCACGCGGATCACCTCAAACGGCAGCCCGCCCGGCAGGCGCAGCGTACCCACAACCGCGGCGTGCGCGCCCCTTTGGATCGCACGAGCCGCGCTGGCGGGAATCGACACCAGGTTGGCCTCGTAGCCGGAGAGATCGCACTGGTCAGGCTCGAACGGCTGGAACAGGCTCGCCAGCTGACCGAAGCTGGTGGGGAGCGTCGTGGGCCAGTAGATGCCGATCGCGTAGTAGTCACCGCCGGTGAACGGGTCCGGAATCGCAACGCAGGCAGCCATGCCCTTGCTCGATATCAGCGCGTTGGCGTTCAGCGAGAGGGTGACTCCGCACGCGTGCAGCGTCAACCCGCCTTCCCCGTAGGCATTGAACCCGTTCGCGTCGGCCGCTGCCGCGAGGCTGAACGACGGCACAAAGCCGAACGTTCCGCCGCCCAGATAGTCCGGGCAGCGCTCGGTCAGCGGCTGTCCCAGGGCAAAGGATGCGGTGACCAGCGGCGAGCCGGGGACATCGTAGAAGCCGGCGCTTGCGTTGGCCAGCGTGATGAACCCGAGTAGCTGCAGCTGGCCGGTGAGCGACAGCGCGAACGGAACGTTCTTCAGCACCGTCCCGTCGGGGATGCCCACGTTGGAGAAGCCGTTGATCGTGTCGTCCTGGTTGAAGGCGGCGTTGAAGCCCACGGACCCCGAGAAGAGGCTCGTGTTGGCGACCTCGGGCCCGAAGTCGAGCACGATCGAGCCGCCGAACGAGAGCGGATTGACGATCGCGCTCGCGCCCAGCCCGGAGATGGAGACGCCGGTGGCGCCGAGCGGGATTCCCGGCCCGCTGTAGCTGAGCCCCAGCGCGTTCAACCGGCCGTTCTGGATCTCGGCGCAACCCCCCACGCCAACGGGCGCGAGCGGGAAGTACACCTCAAGATCGCCAAACCACGTGTTGCTCTGGGACTCGTTGCCGGTCTGACAGGCCGACGTCGACGCGCCCGGGCACGCCGACTGGTAGCAGAACGTGAACGAGGGGAGCGTGAGCGGCCCGAGCGTCGACTGGCCGACCTGCACCTCGATCCCGCCGAGCGAGCCGTCCGCGTTCACGGTCCCGCTGCCTTGGGCCGTGATGCCGCCGAAGATGGCCGGGAAGCCCAGAACGCTGACCGCGACGTCGGCGCCGCCGGGGGTGGTCTGGTCGGTTGCGGGCAGCGCGGTGATCGTCACTCCGCTCAGGATTGGGAAGCCAAACCAGGACGCGCTGGGGTCGGGGATCACGTTGACCTGCGAGCCCTGCGAGGTGTTCGTGTAGCTGAAAGACAGTCCGGCGGTGCCGGTCGCGATCAGAAGCCGCCCGATCGCGAGCGTGTAGCCGGCCGAGGCGGTCAACGTGTGCTTTGCGGTGTCGATCGCGACCTTGCCGGTCGAGGGCCCGGGCAGCGACAGACCGTTGATCGTCACTGGGCCATAGCCGGTCCACACCCCATTCGCCGAGCCCCAGCAGCCCGACACCACGAATCCCGTGACCGGGACAGAGGAGCGGGTCACGATCGCCGCCCCGCTCGGACAGTACGCGCCGGCGGTGGTGAACGACAGCACCTGCCCGTGGATCGAGGGATCGTTCGTCACCAGCTGGTAGTAGTAGGTCTGGCCGACGAGCAGCCCGGACAGGTTCGTGCTCAGCAGCTGGTCCTGCCCGGCTGCGACCGTGCCGCCGGTCACCGTCGTGCCCTGGAGCACGCCGTTCTGCGTCGTGTCGCTGGCCGAGTACACCCACGAGTACGACAGGGCGTTGTCGCCCGCCGCGACCTCGCCGTTCAGCGTCGCGCTGTTCGCGCCGACGCCCGTCGCGGGGTCGGTGATCGCGCGCCCACCGGTTGTGAACGACACGACGTTGCCGTAGGAGGGGGTGGTGTCGCCCGCCTCGGGGGCGAGGACCACGGTCCGGTAGTAGTAGGTGGTGCCGGGTTGAAGCCCGGTGACCGTCGCGCTCACCGGCGGGCAGTACGGCCAGGTGCTCCCGGACGGGCACGATGGGAAGCTGTTGGCGTCAGGAAGGTACTGGTATGGGGTGCTGGTGTAGGCGCTGAAGCTCTGGTCGGTCGAGTACTGGACGTCGTACTCGACGTCGCTTGACGAGATCCCGCTTTGGTTCGTGGTCAGGTCCTCGATGTCGAGCGTCCCGTTCAGCGTCGCGCTCGTGCCGAGCACGTTGCTGGGCGCGCTCGTGGTCGCCGTCGGCGTGCCGGTCGTGAACCTGGGACAGGTCGCGCCCGACAGGCACGGGTCCGAGACGTCGTACGGGTTCGGGTTCGCGTAGGAGCCGTTGGCCTCGCAGTAGTACGGACCTCCAGGCTGGCCGCCGACGGCTGCACAGTGGATCGCCGCGTACTCGGCCGTCTGACCTGAGTTGAACCCCGTGAGGGTGATCGTGTAGGAGGAGCTGCAGGGGACCGCCGGCGAAGTGGGCGGCCCCCACCCAGACCCGACGTTTGTCAGAAACGAGCAGTAGTTGCCGCTGCCCCGGGACCCGGAGCTGTACGTGCTCGACCCGGTCAGCTCCGCCGAGGCGACCCCCACGCGGACGACCTTGACGTCGCTAACCGACCCGCTGGCGCTGCCGGTGGTAAACGATGGGCAGCTGGCGGGATTGGTCGTATAGCAGCTGTCGATCGCGTCCCACGGGAGCCCACCGCTCGAGAGCGGAGCGCACCCGCGGCCGTACCCGCTTGAGAAGTCGGTGCTGGCGCAATGGATCGCCGCGTACGAATACTGGGTGTCCGGTGAGAAGCTGGCGTGGCTGCCGACCGCGTCGGTCGTGTTGACGTAACTGGAGCTGCACGGGACCGCCTGATAGGCCTGCTGCCAGTTGCTCGGCTGGCCGGACGGCCAGTAGATGAACGAGCAGTAGTCGCTCGACGTGTAGCCGCTCTCCTGGCCGTTGAGCGTCGCCGAGGCGCTGCCGATCTGCGTGGCGGCCGCCGTCGTCATCGTCGCCGCCGACGCGATCGCCGGCGCTGCCGCCAGCGCGGCGGCCGCGAGCGCGCCAACGGCAACGGCACGGCGAAGCCGCCTCATCCGTCGCGCTCCGGCGTCTCGACGTACGGGTGCGGGTGGCGCAGCGACTCAAGCGCCGAGATCAGCTGAACGTAGCCTGTGAACTCGCGGGGCGCCTGCTGCGCGGCGCGAAGCAGGCCGCGCGGCGCCTGGTCACCCGGCTCGAGCTCCAGCTCAAGCTCGATGTGCAGCGGCGCGATCACCGTCCTCCCCGACGCGACGGCGCCGGCCGGCCTCGCCGAGCCGCTCGCCATCGCGTGCGTCGATGTGTGATCGCCTGCCAATCTGTGACCCTGCCCATCCCTGACGGCGCTCGTGGCGCCGGGCGCCCCCACCAGCCCGGGCACCAGCGGCATGCACGGTAGCCGCCAACTGGGCCGCTTCGCATCGGTGATCGACACTGACATTTGCCACCGAGACGAAACCCCCCGTGTCCGCTGCACATGCGCGCTTTGACGCCAGCAGCCAGCGTGGCGGAACGCGCGTCGTTGCGCCGAAGAGCTGCTGATCGTGCAGCTCGCTGACGGCGCGAAGCGAAGCCGGCGCAAGCTGGTCGAGGACCTCGGGCGCGACCACTCGACAGCCACCAGGATGCTTGAGCGACGTGAGCGCGCCGGCATCGTGCACCGGGGCCATCCCCATCCGTCTCACGGGCGCGTGATGCTGCGTGCTTGACCGATCGGTGGCTTCAGTGGAGCTGGAGTCCGAACCGCCGATCGTCCTCCTCGAGGATCCCCCAGCGAAGCGTCAGCGGTCCGATCTGCGCGCGTGGAGGCGTCATCGGGGCTACGACAGAGAGCGCTCGGGATTCTGCGTCCGATCTGCGTGCGCGCGGGCGTCACCCCGCGGTCCGCTGACGGGTTCGCCTGTGAGACCCGCAACCGGATGACGTCGCGCCTGTGCGGCCAGTCGAAGGACAAACCTTCTGCGGCGGCACCCATTCCCACGTGGGCTTCCGCGCCCACGGCTGAGCCGCTTGCCGCTGACGATCAGCAGCATAAAGGCCCGCTCAAAGTCGGTGTCCGCTCCGCGAAGGCGTGGGTACGCCGGCAGCACCAGCCGGGAGATGACGCCGGGCAGCGTCCGCTCCGCGAGGGCGCGGGGCGATGCGCCACTGTTCTCGGCGCTCCGATTCCCCTCGGCGTCCGCTCCGCGAAGGCGCGACGTCGACGCCGATCAGGCTGCTGGGAGGCGTCGATAGCTGATCGTGCTCGACTGGCCGCGAGCGCCGGTCCTGCTGAGGGCGACGACGGTGATCCTTGCGCTCTGCCCGGCGCGCAGGGAGGGCAGCGTCAGGCGTGAGAGCACGCGCGTGCGGGCTGTGATCAGCGGTACCGAGGGGCTGTGCTGGGCGGGGACGGCCACCAGCACGAGGTAGGCGCCGGCGCCCGGCGCGCGCCGCCAGCTGATCAGCACCCCGCGCGCAACTCGGCGGGCGCGCAGCCCGCGCACCCGGCCGGGGCGGCTGGCGGCGGCGAGCCCGGCTGCGGCGCTTGGCCCGGGGACATCGGCCAATCCCAGCGCGCGCAGGGTTACCCGCGCCGTGAGCTGCCCTGAGACGGCTCCGATTCTCAGCGCGTGCGTGTGCGCCGGCTCGATGAACGCCAGGCGCCGCCCGTCGGAGAGCGCGACGTCTATGAGATAGCGCTGCGCGCCGCGCACGGCTGCCCAGGAGATGACCACCGAGGCGCCGCGGCGGCGCAGACGCAGGCGCTGCGGCCGCGCGGGTGCCTCGCGCGGCGGGGCGGTGAAGCTGGCGACCACAAGCCGCTGTGAGGGGACCCCGCCAAGCGAGATGATCGCCACGATCAGCCGGCGCCCGCCGGGCCCGTCCGCGGCCTGAAAGCCGATTCGCCCGGAGCTCGAGCGCGCGCTGCCGATCAGGTGCCAGACCTGGCCGGCGCGCTCGAAGAAGCTCACTCGCTGGCCGGGCCGTGGCCTGATGCGGTAGATCAGGGTGCGCGCGCGCCCGCGACCGAGCACGCGCGCGCTCACGCTCGCCGGCGCGAGGCCGTCGAGGTGCTCGACCTCGGTGATCGGCGCCGAGCCGGGCAGCGCCGATACCCTCCAGACCCCGCCGCGCGGGTGGTTTAGGGCGATCACGGTCTCGCCCAACGCGGGCAGCGGGCTGATCACGATCGGGGTGCTCACCGCCGGGTGGCTGGCGCTTTGATCCTGCAGGTGCTGGCCGCCCGGACCGCTGATCGCCAAAAGCGGCGCGCCGCCGCGGCCGCGCACGATCACCTCTGCCACCGGAAGGTGCGCCCGCAGTCTCACCCCGACCCCGGTGGCGTCAGCGCGAGCGCGCAGGCCGCTCTGCGCGTAGACGTCGACGAAGATCGGCCCGAGGTCGCAGTCGGCGATGAACGGCACGAAGCTGCCGCCCCACTGGTAGCGAAAGCCCACCCCGCCCTGCGGCGGCTTGTGCGGGTCCGGCTGCCGATTGCCGCCGCTGACGCAGGCGCCGATCCCCTCGTTTGACACCAGGCCCTGAAGGCTCAGGCACTGGGTGTTGATCGGCCACGGGAAGTCGGCGCAGGCTGTCAGCCCTCCCTGGATGTTGAAGTCCTTGCTCTGCGCGTCGAGCGCTCCCAGCACCGAGGCCGAGACGTAGAAGGGCAGCTCGGGGAAGGCGCAGCTTGAGTTTGAGCCACTCGGGTCAGAGCCCAGGCACATGTGCCCGCCGAACTCGAAGTAGCCGGGATCGATGTAGGCCAGGTAGGCGCCCCCCAGCGGCAGATCGCCCAGTGCGGGCACCTTCAGCGAGACGGTCCCGCCAGCTCCGGCGGCAAACGTGGTGATCGGCACAGACCGGGTGTCGGCTTGCAGATCGTCCACGCCCGGGATGGGGTCGGTGCAGTTGCCCTGGTTGTCGCACAGCGGCGTGTAGGTGTAGGGGTGCTCAGGGGTTGCCCAGACGGCGAAGCCTCCGCCGTCGACCCCCACCACGTCTGCGACGGTGAGCTTGGCGTGGGCGGTGATGAACGTCGGGTCGACCTTGAAGGCGCCGCCGAAGTCGTTGAGGTAGACCAGCGGCGGGATGATCGCCACCCCCGGATCGCCCAAGTCCACGCTCTCGATGCCGCCATGGTCAAAGCGCCCGTCGCTGTGAAAGCCGATCCCGTAGTCCGGCGGCGGGCCGCTGTCGACCTGCGCCTGCAGCAGGTCGAACTTGCCCCCCACCGTCCACACGTCGCTGGCGGGGTCGTAGCAGAGATAGGGCTGCCCGAAGCCCATCCCGCCGACGAACGCATCGCCGAGCGCGCCGAGCACATCCTGCTGGTCTGACGGGCAGGGGCCGCTCTGCTGGTCGTGCGCGAGCATGCGCGCGCCTGCCGTCGGCGGTCGGCCTGAGCGAGCGTTGCGCGACGGCGGTCGCAGCGCTGCCGATGGCGGCGCCGGCGAGCCTTGCCCTCTGCCCTCCGTTCGCCCGGAGCCCGCCGTCAGCACCTGGGCGCGCGTCGGCGGCCGGCCCTGCCCGTAGCAGGTTGTGCCGATGCAGTTTCCCGCGCCCGCGCCGCCCGACCCTTGCGGCAGGCAGCCCTCGCTGCAGTCGTTGGGTGGTGGCTGGGGGCAGCCGAGGAAGCTCAGCCCGGTCGTAACCGGGCCTCCACTGTCTGGCCCCTGGGAGAACAGCGACGGAAGCTGGGCGTTTGCGGTCACCTGGGCCAGCCAGTTGCCCCCGCCACAGTCCTGGAAGGTGATCTCCCCACCCTGCACCGGCAGCCCGTTGATCCTGTCCGGCGGGCTGTCGGGCGACAGCTGCCACTGGGCGCCCAGGCACGGCTGGGCGCCCAGCGCTGTCACCTCGCCGTGGGCGCAGACGAACGGTTGGCCGCCGCCCGCGCCGAGGATCGGCAGGCCCAGGTTGACCACCCCCACCGCAAAGCCGGGAGGGGGCAGATAGCCGGCGAGCGCGATGTTGCAGCCCGGGCACTCGGCTCCCAGCGGGGGCCTCGCCAGGATCGCGGCATGGACCGGGCCGCCGTGGCTGCGCAGCGCGTCCGAGGAGGCAGAGCTGAGGTTGCAGACATAGCAGGTGGCCCGCCCGAGCAACTGGTTGAGCGCCAGCAACTTGGGCGGGTAGGGAACCACCACCAGGTAGCGGGTGTCGCTGCCGGTGGCGTAGATGAGATCGGTGACCTCCGAGCCATAGGAGGGCCCGCCGCCGTAGGAGGGCGCGAAGTACAGATGATCGGTGCCGCTGAAGGGGACGAGCGTGATGCCGTTGATCGACACGTCGCCGCTTGCGACCCACAGCGGCGGGCTGCCGGCCTCCTCGGCCGCCTGCGTCTGCAGATCGGCAAAGCAGCCGGTGAGCAGCAGCCCGCCTCCCGAGGTCTGATAGCCGAACGGCCCGTCGCCGATCGTCCCCGGGCAGCCTCCCGGCGGCGGTGGCGCTCCCGGCGGCGGCTGAGTGTCAAGGTCGGTGGACGTCCCGTTCAGCGCCACCAGCGTCGGGCTGGACGGCGCGTTTGAGTCGATTTGAAGCGAGCCGCTGGGGGAGGGGAATGCGTCGGCGGCGTCGTATTCGACCGAGACCGAGCAGCTTGCGCCCGGCGCGAGGGTCTGGCCGCTGCAGGTGTCGGCCGGGTGGCACGGCTTCGTCGCGCCGGCGCTCGGGCAGGAGATCGCAAGGCCTCCCGAGTCGACCCCAACCACCTTCACCGCCGAGATCGAAAGTGGCGCGCTGCCCACGCTCTTCACGGTGACCGTCTGCGGTGTGCTGTTGGCGTTGGCCTGCGAGTAGGCGCTCCAGTCAACGTGGAAGCTCAGCGACGCTGGGCTGACCGAGATCGCCGCAGCACCGGCGCCGGCCTGGGAGACGTCAACCGAGGCGCCGGCGGTCGCGCTCGCGCCGCCGGCGTCGTCGATCGTCACGGTCGTGCGGTAGCTCCCGGGCGCGGCGTAGGTGTGGCTGCCCGACACCGAAAATCCGCCGCCCGAGGTGGCGCTGACGGTCCCGGCGCCCGGCGCGCTGCCGTCGCCCCAGTCGATCGTGGCGCTGTAATCGCCCGCAGCCCCGCCCGGATCGGCGTCGGTGAAGCTCGCAACGACGGCGGAGAAGGCCTGCCCGGCGACGGCGCTCAGCGTGCCCGCGCCGGTCGCGCTCAGTGGCGCATCTGCCACCTGGGCGCTGAACGTGGCGCTGAAGGGCTGCGGGGAGCCCCCGCCGCAGGACCAGGAGCCCGACACCGAGCCGGAGTAGGCGCCCTCCTCGCCGTAGATGTGGCTGCCGCTCACATCCAGCTGGCTGCTGCTTGCCTGCTGAAACTGCGCCGGGGAGCTTTGGCCATCGCCCCAGGCGATCGTTCCGCTGCCACTGGCCAGGGCGGCGGCGCAGTCGATCGCGATGCTCGCCACCTGTCCTGAGAACTGCTGGCCCTCGCTTGCCTGAATCGCCCCGCTCGCCGCGGCCTGCGCGCCGCCGGCAGACAGTGCGCCCAGCGCCAGCGCCCAGACCGCCGCCCGGCGCAGGCGCGCCGGTCCAGCTGCCCGCATCGATCTCATCCCGCGTTCCCCCTCTACCGATCTTGCGGCCGCCCCCTCCACGGCGCTCGGCAGGGCGGGTGGGAGATCTGCGTCGACATCGCCGCTGAGGATCGCCTCCGATGAGGCGCTTCGCACCACGGAGGCGCCGTTGTCTTTTACGCGCCCTGGGCGCCGGCGGGCTCGCCAGCCGCCCCCAGAGCCCGCGCAAGCTCGGTGCGCGAGGCGATCGAGAGCTTGCGGTAGACGTGGCGCAGGTGGCCCTCGACGGTGTTGATCGTGATGTAGAGCTCGCGGGCGATCTGGCGGTTGCTCAGCCCGCTGGCAGCCAGGGCGGCCACCCGGCGTTCAGACGCCGTCAGCGCCTGGGCGCCGTGCAGCGCCGCCCGCCGTGGTCGCGCCCCGGTGGCGGCAAGCTCCGAGCGCGCGCGCTGGGCAAGGCGGCTTGCGCCCATCCGGAAGGCGAGGTCCAGCCCGTCGCGCAGCGGCCCGCGCGCGTCCGCGCGGCGGTTTGCGCGTCGCAGCGCGGCGCCCAGCTCGATCAGCGCGCGCGCGTGCTCGAGCGGCGCCGCGGCGCCTGAGGCGATCTCCACAGCCGAGCGCAACAGCCCCAGCCCGCGCTCGCCGCCCTCGATCAGCCCCTGGGCACGCAGGGCGACCGCCTGCGCTCGCAAAAGCCCGAGCCGCCTGGCCGCGGCAAGCTCTTGCGCCGCCAGCCGCCGAGCCTGCTCGTGATCCTCGTCCAGCAGCGCAAGCGCAAGCTCGGAGCGCCACGGCGACGCCGCCGGGTTGAGCAGGCCAAGCGCCCGATAGACGCTGGCCGCCTCGCCAAGCGCGCGGCGCGCGCCGGCCCGCTCGCCGGCGGCGAGCGCCAGGCGCCCGCGCAGCTCGCTGATCAGCGCTCCGCTGGCGCTGCGCGCCAGGTCCGTCGGCAGTTGCATCGAGCCGGCCAGCTGCGCGACGTCGGCCAGCTCCGCGCGCTCGATCAGCGCCTCCGCGCCCAGCCAAAGGGCCGACGGCAGCGCAAAGCCCACCGCGTGGTCCTCGCACAGGCCGATCACCGCGCGCAGGTCGGCCTCGGCGCCCGCCAGCTGGCCGCGGCGGGCGCGCAGCCCGCCGCGATGAGCGAGCGCGATCGTGCTCGCCAGCACCGATCCGCTGGACCTCGCATGCGCGAGCAGCTCGCCGCTCAGCCGCTCGATCACCTCCTCGCGCCCGAGCATCCGCGCGGCCGCGAGCGTTCGCATCGCGATCAGCGGGTCGCTCTCGATCAGCTGCGCCGCGCGCGGCTCGCCAAGCGCGTGATCGAGCAGCGACCCCGCCTCCCTCAGGTCCGCCCCGCGCCATGCCAACAGCTGTGCCAGCGCTGCCGCAAGCGCCCGCATCGGGGTGCGCGGCGCCCGGCAGAGGGCGAGCAGATCGGCCAGGCGTCCCTCAAGCTCGCCCACCCGCCGCGGGTCGTAGGCCAAGAGCCCCGTGCGGTAGGCCTCAAGGCGCGCTCGCAGCGCAAGCGCCCTCCCTCCCCGCAGCGCGCGCAACTGCCAGAGCGCCTGCTCGAGCACCGAGAAGGCCTCATCCCAGGCGCCGGAGAGGCCAAGCAGCTCGGCCAGCTCGCCGGCCAGCCGCGCGCGTGCGAACGGATCACGCTGCTCGTCGAGCGCCTGACGCAGATGAGCCGCCGCGCCCGGGTCGCGCACCAGCCGCTGCGCTCGCGCCAGCTCCACCAGCAGCCCGCCGCGCAGCCGGCGCGGCGCCCCCTCACCCAGCGCGCGCGACAGGTAGGCGACGGCGCTGTCGGGGGCCCCGCGCGCAAGCGCCCGCCGGGCCGCGCAGCGCAGCGTCGCGACCACCGCCGGGGAGCCCTCCGGCTCGCAGCGCAACAGGTGCGCGCACACCCGCTCTGGATCGGCGCCCTCGGCATGCAGGACCTCGGCGGCGCGGCGATGCGCCAGGCGGCGCGCCCCCTCGGGCAGATCCAGGTAGATCGCCTGGCGCACCACCGGGCGAGCGAAGTGGGCCGGCGGCTCGCCGTGCAGGATCCCGGCGGCGCCGAGGCGATCGAGCAGCTCAAGCACGCGCTCCAGCGACACGCCGGCGACCGCGCTGACGTGACGAAGCTCGGCACCGTCGCCCAGCACCGCCGCCGCTGCGACCAGCTTGACCGCATCCTTCCCCAGGCTCCTCACCCGCATAGCGACCGCGCGCGCGACCGGCCGCGGCCCCAGCTCGCGGACGCGGCGGGCGGCTTGCTGATCGGGCTGCATGCCATCGGCCGCAAGTGCGCGCGCCAGCTCGCGTACGAGCAGCGGGTTTCCGCCGCTGGCCCGCTGGCAGGCGGCCACCAGCTCATCGCCGGGACGAGCACCGAGCAGCGACTCAAGCAGCACGGCGCTGCCGCCGGCGGTCAGGGTTGCGGGGGCCAGAGTCTCGCAGCCGGTCTGGCGCTCCAGCCGCTCGGGCCAGCGCTCCAGCAGGCCCTCCTCGCCCTCGCGCCAGCTGGCCAGCAGCCCCAGCGCGTGGCCCCGCAGGCGCGCTCCCAGATAAAGCAGCCAGCGCAGCGACCCCGCATCCGCCCAATGGCAGTCGTCGACGATCAGCAGCGTGGGCTCAAGCGCACAGGCGTTGAGCGCAAGCTGGTGCAGCGCGACCATGACCTCGGCCGAGCGGTCCCTGGCGGCCGCCGGCTGTAAGGACGTCTGTGGCGTGGAGGTCGGCTCCTTGAGCAGCGCGACGGCCGTGCGTGCGCCGCCGGCTGTCAGCCGCTCGCGCACGGCCATCGGCGCCGCGAGCAGCGGTGCGAGCAGCTGGCGCGCGACGCCGAGGGAGAACTCCCGCTCAAGCTCATCGCCGCGCGCCTGCAGCACCCGCACGCCGGCCGCCCGCGCTCGCTCGCACGCCTGCAGGCACAGCGTGCTCTTGCCAATCCCGGCCGGCCCGATTATCAGGGCCGCGCCACCCGCGGCGCGCGCGACGTCGCGCACCAGCTGCTCGATGCGGGCAAGCTCATGCTCTCGCTCGATCGGCATCGCGTCCGGGTGGCGCGCCGCGCCTTGCCCGTTGCGCGCTGCTGCGCGCCGGTCAAGTGGTGCGGCGTTCCGGTCAAGCGCGGCGGCGCCGAGCGCCGCCGCCTGCCCGTCGAGGCTGGCCGGGCCCCCGTGGGTCAGAGCCGAGCGCCTCGCCGATGGCAGGGCGGCCAACGGCCCGTCACCAGCCTGATCGCCGATCCCGTTGATCCCGCCGTAAAAGCGCACCGCGCCAGAAGAGGTCAAATGCTACCGGGCTGCCAACCAGCCGGCCGCCGACGGCTTGACGGCCACCCTGGACAAGCGGCGCTGACGCGCGTCAGGCGGGCGCAAGCGACCAGCTCCGCGTGCGGGCCGGGTCCTCGTCTGACCCCGCGGCGCTCTCCGTGCTGACCCGCGCCGCGGCTTGCGCCGGGCGTGGGGCCGACGGCTGATGTGTCCGTCCGCGCTGCTGGCGTTCGTCAAGCAGACGATGGCGTGCATGGGGCACGCGAGCTCGCGAAAGGGATGATCGACATGGCGAAGTTCATCTACCTCTACCGTGGCCGGGTCCCGGACCTCACGCCCGAGCAGGCCGCCGCGCGGATGGCGGCGTTCGCCGCATGGATGGAGGGGGTCGGGCCGGCGCTGATCGACGCTGGCAGCCCATTTGGCGACCGCACCGCGGTCCGCGACGACGGCGCCGAGGTTGCGGCCGGCGAGCTGATCGGATACACGATCGTCCAGGCTGACGATCTCGCTCAAGCCAGGGCGCTGACCGAGGGGCTTCCGCTCCTTTCGGGCTCCGACGGGAGCTGCGCGGTGGAGATCTTCGAGCTGCTTGAGATGTAGACGCGCCGCGCGCGTCGGGTGAGCGCCCGCGGTCCCCCAATCGCAAGAGCCCGCGGAGCCGCGCCCCGGTCGCCGCTCAGCGCGGACGCAGCGTCTCGAGCCGCTGAGCCGCCGGGCCCCCGCTCACCGATGCACGGACGAGGACGCGCAGGCGATGGCCTCGAGCGCGACGCAGCGCTCGCAGGCCCGCCGGCGACAGGCGCACCCCGACGGCGCGAGCGCTGGCGCCCGGGACCGAGTAGCGGCCGCTTGCGATCGCGATCGTGCTATGGATCGCGATCCGGCGACCGTGGCGGCGGACCAGTCGCCGGACGCGCAGGGCCAGCGTGATCGTCCCATGGCAGCCTCCGGCCCGGGCGCAGGCGATCGTCACAGCGGCGCGACTGCCTCGTACCGGCACGGTCGCGGTGCGCAGCGCCACCGTCGCGGACGGGATGCTGGCGGTCCCGACGACGACGTCGCCGGACCCATCAACGGCCAGGCACACCGTGGCGTCAGGGCAGGAGACCGCGGTCAGCCCGGAGCCTGAGTCGATGCCCTGGGAGACCCAGCCGCCACCGGCCGGATCCGTGCTCG
Organism: Solirubrobacteraceae bacterium; assembly: GCA_035294345.1. Lineage (GTDB taxonomy): Bacteria > Actinomycetota > Thermoleophilia > Solirubrobacterales > Solirubrobacteraceae > Palsa-465. The sequence continues at coordinate 29,605 of DATGLC010000032.1, read as the reverse complement.
AGACCGCGTCACCGCTGCCGTTTACGGCCACGCACAGCCTGGTCGTCGGGCAGGAGATCCCGTTCAGCGGCGAGAACCGGTAGCTGTGGTCGATGTTGGGCTGCTGCTCCCAGGCTTGCGGGCCGCCCGCGGGATCGGTCGTGGCGTAGGCGTTGCCGTTGCCGTCCACGGCCACGCACAGCTGGGAGCCCGCACAGGAGACGGCCTGGGCGCTGAGGGCGGAGGTGGACCTCCAGGCGCTCGCCCCGCCTGTCGGATCGGCCGAGGTCGCAAAGCCCACACCGACGGCCACGCACAGCGCGGCGCTGGGGCATGAGACGCCGTCCAGCTGGTTTCCCTCGTTGACCGACGCCATCTGCCAGGCTCCGCCGGCCGGATCGGTGCTCGTAAACACGTTGCCGGCATCGTCCACCGCCACGCAAAGGGAAGCGCTCGCACACGAGACCGACTGCAGATCGGCGGCCGGTCCGCCTCCGAGCTGCTGGGGCTCGATCGTCGCTGCTTGCCAGGAGCTCGCCCCCCCAGTCGGATCGGCGGAGCTGTAGGCCTGCCCGGTCGCCGGATCGATCGCCACGCACAGGGTGCTGCTCGGGCACGAGATGCCGGCGAGATTTACGCCGATGCCCGACGGGGTGATCTGCGCGGCGCTCCAGGCGCCGCTGCCACCGACCGGGTCGGCGGAGCCGATGACCTCGCCCGCTTGGTCGGTGGCCACGCACAGCCTGGTCGTCGGGCAGGAGATGCCCGTCAGCGGGCTGCCGTGGCCGATCGGGACAGGTGGCTGCCAGGACAGCGCAGCGGCCGAGGCGGCGGGCGCTCCAGCGAAGGCAAACCCAGCGGCAGCCAACCAGGCAAGCAGGCCAGAGCGCAGCGCTCGCAGGAGAGATACCTGAGCCGGATCCTGCACCCTCAACCTCCTCGTGTCGACCGCTGGCGCCGCCGGGCTTCGGCTGCCTGAGCCGATGCTCGTTGACGGCTGCGCGCGACGCCCAATCTACCAGCATTCGGTGGCGTGCTGGTGCTTTGCCGCTGCGAGTCGCTAGCCGCAGGCGCGCACGGGCCGCACGTACCGCGCTGTCTTGTGCCAGTTGCCGCCCTCCGCGAGCCGCAGGCGCGCACGGGCCGCACACGCTCCGATGCCCATGGCCGGCGATCGGGAGCGCGGGCGCTGGCCGCGGACGTTCACGGGCGCGGGCGCTGGCCGCGGACGTTCACGGGCGCGTGCGTCCGCCTCCCTGGTCGCCCTCCGGGTCCCGGGGATTCGGGGCCGGTCGCCGAGCGAGTGCGGCCAGGTCGCCGAGCAGGCGATCGCGATGCCCCGGCGCAAGTGGCTTCAGGAGCTCTTCCTGGATGTCTGCCACCACCTTGCGCAGCTCCGCGTATCGCCGTCGGCCCGCGGGGGTGAGCGAGACGATGCGCGCGCGCGCATCGTCTGCGGATCGCCGTCTGACGACCAGGCCCAAGTCGGCCAGCGCGCGCACGGTGGTGGTGACGTCGCGACGGTCCAGCTGGGCAAGGCGCCCGATGTCGGCCTGCGTCGCCTCGCCTGCGGCGGCCAGCGCGGAGAGCACGCGGTACTCATACCCGCCCGCGCCGGCCTGGGCCAGCCGATCGTGCACAAGACGGTGAGCGCGGTGCGCCGCCGCTGAAAGCAGCCAGGTCGGCAGGTGGCGGAAGTCAGGCTCGCTCATCGAGGGACGATTGTTGGTCAGGCCAACGAACCGTGGTATCGTTGGTAGCACCAACGATACTGGAGGCACTCTCGCATGCGATCTCTACCGCAGGTCATCGGACCGACCGAACAAGCCCTGAGGACGCTCTTGGATCAGGCGATCGCGGATTTGCCCATCCCCGGCTATCTCGGATGGGTGGCGATGAACATCTCCGCCGACGGGCGTCCGCGCGCGATCCTGGAAGCCGACCTTGAACGAGCGACGAGATGCGGGGCGCGCGCGGCCGCGGACGCCGTCTCTGAGCTCGTGGCGCTCGGGCTGCTGGACGCAGGCGGAGCCCTGACCGCCACCGGCCTGAGCGAGCTCAGATCGGCTCGGGAGCGAATCGGCGCCATCACGCGCTCGCTCGTCGCCGACATCGCCGAGACCGATCTTGCCCTTGCGACCGATGTCCTGGATCGCGTGCGAGACCGGGCCGAAACTTTGCTCCAAGTAGGGGCATGAAACCGCTGATCGCGTGGTGGAGCGGTCGCGCGCGCTCGGGATCTCGTCCGCTGCGCGCCCATCGGCTTGACAGCGACGTGGAGTTGCTTCTATTGTAGCTGGAACGTTCCAATAGCAAGCCGCAGTTAGAGGAGGGCTTTGAGCAGCCGAATCAGGGTGGGCGTCGTCGGATGCGGTCTGATCGCCCAGGTCATGCACCTCCCGTATCTGATGGAGCTCTCGGACCGGTACGAGGTCGTCGCAGTGTGCGACATCCGCGAGCCGGTCGCGCGCGGCTGCGCCGAGCGCTTCGGAGTGGCGGCTTTCCACACGCGGTGGGAGGACGTGCTCGCGCAGGACCTTGACGCTGTCTTGGTCCTGACATCCGGCGATCATGCGCCGATCGCCATCTCGGCAGCGCAGACGGGGCTGCACGTGTTCGTCGAGAAGCCGATGGCGCTGGCCGCCGCCGACGCCGAGCGCATGATCGACGCGGCTGAGGCTGCGGGTGTGCGGCTGATGGTCGGGATGATGAAGCGTTACGACCCAGCCTATGGGCGGCTCCTGGAGCTAATCGGCGACATCCGCGCGAGCATCAGGCTCGCGCGCGTGACGACCCTCGAATCGCCATCCGCGCCCTATGTCGCCCACCACCCCCTGCTCGATGGGGCGCGCCCGCCCGCCGCTATGTTGCAGGAGCTCCGCGCTGCGGAGGATCAGGCGCTCGACACCGCGCTGGGTGCCATCGACGAGGTGACTCGATGGTGCTATCGCTGGATCCTGCTGGACAGTCTCGTCCACGAGCTCAATGCCCTGCGCGGCGCGCTCGGCGAGCCCACTCAGGTCGTATCTGCCCAGCTGGCTCGCGAGTGCGTCAGCATCACCCTGCGCTTTGAGCAGACCGATTGTCATCTCTCCTGGGTCGACCTCCCCGGGATCGCGCGCTACGAGCAGGAGCTCGCCTTCTACGCACCCTGGCACCGCCTGACCCTCAAGCTGCCGTCCCCGTTTCTGCGCAACATGCCAAGCCGGCTGTTGGTGGAAGGCGGAGCGGGCGGCTCCCACAGCTGGAAGCGAGAGGAGGTCGTCTCCTACGACGAGGCCTTCAGGCGCGAGCTCGTCGAGTTCGCCGATTGTGTCCTAACCGACCGCCAGCCGAGAACCTCGGGCGCCGACGGGCTTGCCGACCTACGGTTATGCGAGGCAGTCGCGCGCGCGCACCCATGCCCAGACCCACATGCAGGGGCCCTGCGGCTGGCTCACGGCCGCACCGAGGGCGGGCCGTGACCGGATCCCCGCGCGAAGCAGCCTCGGAGAGGGCGCGCGTCGCCGACAGCTCCGCCGCGCGCGGATCGACGCCCGTCGACCGCGGCCCCCGGATTGCGGTCGCGAACGCGCCCGTCAGCTACGGTGCGTTCGAGATCACCGTCGGCGTGGATCCGAACGTGCCAGACCCGCGCACGCTGCTGGACTGGGTGCGGGATGCGGGCTACAGCGGGATCGACCTGGGACCACTGGGGTATCTCGGCGACGCCCGAACCCTCGACGACCACCTCAGTGCCCGCGGCCTGGGCCTTGCAGGCGGCTACCTGGAGCTCCCATTCAGCGAGCCGGACAGGTTGCCATCGGCGATCGCACAGCTGGATGCGCTGCTTGACCTCTTCGACAGCATCGCCGGCCGCTGGCCGGCGCCCAAGCCGACGCTCGCCGACGCAGGGTCCCCGGTGCGCTCACGCTTTCCTGGCAGAGCGGCGCTGGACCGAAGCGTCGCCCTAAGTGAGGGCGCATGGCGGCGTTTCGCAGATGGGCTTGCGCGTGCCGTGGAGCGATGCCGCCAGCGCGGGTACGAGCCGACGTTCCACCATCACACCGCGACCTACATCGAGGCGCGGTGGGAGATCGAGCGGCTTTTGGAGATCAGCGATGTGGGCCTCTGCCTGGACACGGGGCATCTCCTGCTGGGGCGAGGCGACCCTCTGGTCGCAGTGCGCGAGTGGGCCGATCGCATCAACCAGGTGCATCTCAAGGACGCCCGGCTCGACCGGCTGGAGACGATCGTCGCCGAGAGCCTGCCCGTCGAGGAGATCTGGCGCCGAGGGGCGTTCTGCGCGCTGGGCGATGGAGATGTCGACATCGAGCGGGTCCTGATCGAGCTGCAGAAAGCCGGTTACGGCGGCTGGCTGGTGGTCGAGCAGGACGTGCTACCCGACCCGGGCCAGCCCAACCAGCCCATGCTCGATCAGCGTCGCAACCGACAATACCTGCGAGCGCATGGGCTCTGACCGGCTTCGAATTGCGCTAGTCGGTGCTGGGCGCATGGGCCGGGTGCACCTGCATGCGCTGTGCAGCTCAGAGCGGTTCCAGCTGCTGGGCGTGGTCGAGCCATCCGCCACGGGGCGCGCCGCCCTCGCCGCCTCCGGCATCGCGGCTCACGAGACCGTTGACCAGCTGCTGGCGACAAGCTGGCCGGAGGCGGTCCTGATCGCCGCGCCCTCTGACCGGCATCTCCCCCTGGTCGCGTGCTTTGCCGCGGCCGGCATTCCGATGCTGTGCGAGAAGCCCCTGGGCATTAGCGTCGGGCAGGCGGAGGCCGCGGTCCGTCATGCGGCGCGCGCGGGCGTGCTGCTGCAGGTCGGCTTCTGGCGACGATTCGTTCCGGAGCTGCGCGAGCTGCACGAGCGGATCCTTGCTGGCGCCTTCGGTCGGATACTGCACATCTCCTGCATGCAATGGGATCATCAGCTGCCCTCCGAGGAGTTTCGCGTCCACAGCGGTGGAATCAGCGTCGACATGGGCGTCCATGAGTTCGACCAGGCCCGCTGGCTCGTCGGACAGGAGTTCGACTGGCTCAGCGCGGCTGCCGCGGGCCCGACCGCGGCCGGCCACCCTCTCGACGACCCGGATGCTGCGACGATGCTCGGTCGCCTGTCGGGGGGTGCGACGGCGACGATCTCGCTCGGCCGGCGCTTTCCCCACCGAGACTCATGCTGGCTGGAGCTGTGGGGAACCGACGGCTACGTACGGCTTCCCTTCATGTGGGATGCAGAGGGTGATGAGGTATTCCGTGACGCGACGCTGCGTCAAGCGGAGTCGTTCGCGCGTGCCGTGCGCGGTGAGCCCTGCGAAGGGGCCCAGGGCCCAGACGCCGTCGCGGCCCTGACGGTCGCCGAGTGGGCCGCTGATGCGTTGGCGGACGTCCCGCGGCGTACAGGTCCGGCCGCAGTGAACGTTTCGTGAGCGCCGCAGGGGCATCGGGCGGGCGGGCGCCCGACGTCGGCATCGGGGTGATCGGCTACGGCACGATGGGCAAGGCGCACTGCTATGGCTACACGGTTGCTCCACGCATCCGCTCCCTGCCGGTGCGGCCGCGTCTGCGCTTGATCAGCGGACGCAATCGGACCGCCGTGGAGAGCGCCGCAAGCCTCTACGGCGTGGAGCGCGCGGTGACCGATTGGCGAGAGGTGATCGCGTCCGATGAGGTGCAGATCGTCCACATCTGCACGCCGCCGGGCACCCACGCCGAGATCGTGGAGGCGGCCGCGCAGGCAGGCAAGGCGGTCGTGTGCGAGAAGCCGCTCGCCGCCGAGTACCGGGATGCGCTACGTGCCGTGCGGGCCGTCGCGCGAAGCGGCGTGCCGCACGCGATCGGCTTCAACTACCGCCGACTGCCGGCCCTTTCACTGATGAAGCGGCTCGTCGATCAAGGACGCATCGGCGCGCCGCGGCTGTGGCGTGGCATTTGGCTGTCGGACGAGTTCCTCGATCCGGAGGCTCCGTTCGACTGGCGGTTCCGTCGCAGCGAAGGCGCCAGCACGGTGGCCGACCTCGGAGCCCACCTGATCGACCTCGCGCGGTGGATGGTCGGCGAGATCGACTCCGTCGCCGCGCACTCGCAGACATTCGTCGAATCTCGGCGAGCTCCAGCGCCGGCCGGCTGCGCGGCGCGCATACGGGTCGACAACGATGACGCGAGCGCCGCGCTGCTGCGCTTCCGCGACGGCGCGTTGGGGCTGCTTGAAGCCTCCAAGATCGCGCCCGGACGTCCGTGCGACTTCGTAGTTGAGCTCAACGGCTCCCTTGGCACGCTGCGGTTCGATTACTCGCGGCTCAACGAGCTCTGGTATGCCGATGCTCGTGAGCCGGCGGAGCTTTACGGGATGCGCAGAATTCGCGCCGAGCACCCGGCGCATCCGCAGACTGAGGGGTGGTGGCCGGTCGGGCAGGGGATCGGCTACGGCGCGAGTTTCGTCAACCAGGCGGCCGACCTTCTGGAGAGCTGGCCAGAGCGAGCCTGGAATCCGGGGCTCGACGTGGGACTGTCTGTGCAGGAGGTGACCACCGCGATCGAGCGCGCGGCCGCGGAGCGCCGCTGGGTGAGCATCGAGGAGATTGCGCGCAATGACCTCGCTTGACGAGCAATCTCCTGGCAATGACCTCGCTTGACGAGCAATCTCCTGGAGATCCCGGGCGATCGCGCGGCGGCCGGTCGGCACGGGCTCGCTCGCGCGGCGGGCTGACCCGGAGCTGTCAGCGCGCGGGCGGCGGCGCGGTGGTGCCGCGCGTAATCAGCGTCGGTTGCAGGCGCTCCTGCAGCCGCTGAGGCGGCTCGCCCGCCGTGCCGATTCGCTGCAGGAGCCGCTCGACGGCACGGTCGGCCAGCTCGGTGGCCGGCTGGCGCAGCGTGGTCAGCGCGATTCTGTGGTAGCTCGCCAGCGGTATGTCGTCGAAGCCGACGACCGAAGCGGCCTGTGGGACCGGCACGCCGCATGACTCCAGCTGTTCGATCAGCGCGAGCGCGGTGACATCGTTTCCCGCCACGTAGGCGGTCGGCGGCTCGCGTGCCGCGAGCACGTCCGAGAGGAGCACGGCGCCTCGCGCGGGGTGGTCGAGCGTGACCACGGGACCCGGCGTGAGGCCCATGGCCCTCGCGACGTCGCGCAGCCCCCGGAGCCGCGCGCGGTTGGTCGGCGCCTCGGTGCCAGGGCTGCGGACATAGGCGATGCGCCGGTGCCCCAGCTCGGCGAGGTGCCGCGCTGCCAGCCGCGCGCCGGCCGCGTCGTCGCTCGCCACCGAATCGAATCGACGGTCGATGACGCTGACGCCGACGATGGGAACCCCCGCTCGCTGGACGCTCTGAAGCGTCCGCTCGTCGCCCCCGAAGTAGGTCAGCAGGACGCCCGCCACGCGCTGCTCCAGCAGGAGCTCGATCCGCTCGCGCTCAACCGCCGGATCGCTATCGGTGTCGCAGATGATCGCCACATACCCGGCGCCAGCGATGCGCCGCTCGATCAGCTTCGTCAGCTCTGCGTAGAACGGATTGGAGAGGTCCCCGACGAGCACCCCGGCGGTCGCGGCGTGGCGGCGCTTGAGATCCCGCGCCAGGCCGTTTGGCCGGTAGTGGAGCTGTTCGATCGCGGCCTCGACGCGCGCGCGCGTCTGGGCGGCCACGGGCGCTGAGCCGTGGATCACGTTTGACACCGTCGATTTGGAGACGCCGCTCAGTCGCGCGACGTCGATGATCGTCGGGTCACGCCGAACCGCCTGGCGCTCCCGGGCTGCATGGGGTATCGCTCCATCTGTGCCCACCCGTGGCATGGCTCGTTCCAAACATACAACGGGCCTGGCGTCGGGACGCACCGCCGTCGCGGACCCGGACCTCGCAGCGGCCGCGCGCCATCCGCCGCTGCGCCCGACCTCCGGTGCCCGACGGCGCCGCCTCTCGGCGGCCCCCATGCATCCTCGGCCGGCTCCACTCGGCAGATTGGAACGTTCCTAGTCACCCTTGCTTTCCCCCGCGACTACTGATAGCGTCCCCGAATTGGAACGTTACACCCGGAGTTGGGGGGATCTATGAGTGCCACCGCTGCGAGTTCCGAGAGCCATGCCCCCGGCGGGCTGTTCACCCGCCAGGCGTCCGGCCTGGTCCGCGAACTGGGCATCCCGGCGGCGACGGGCATATCGCTGGCGTCGGTAGCGATCGTCAATACATTCATCAACTTCAACGCGGGCCTGACCGCCTTCAGCAAGGCCGAGATGTATCTGCCGCTGCTGGCGGGCGCCGTGATCTGGCTTGTTGCGATGTTCGCCTACCGGCATCTACTCGAGGCGGTGCCACGAGCGGGTGGCGAATACGTGTTCCTCTCACGGATCGTGTCACCGGCCGCCGGCTCGATGGCGGGCATCGCCATCGCGGTCGTGTTCACCTGGGTGCTGGCGGCCAACGCCCACTTCGCCGCGACCTTCACCCCGTTCATGCTGACGGGGCTCGGCGATGCATTCTCCAGCTCGGCGCTCGCCAACGCCGCAAACCACGTGTCGAGCAACGGCGCGGTTGCCGCGATCAGCGTCGGCGTGATGCTGATCGTTGCCGGCCTCTCGATCTTCTCGCTCAAGCGCGTGGCGCAGATCATTCTCGCTCTGATCGTGCTCCAGATGGTGGCGTTCCTGGCCCTGGCGCTGCTGCTGGCAGACCACTCCCATGCGGACTTCGTCGCGGCGTTCGGCAGCTACAGCCACCATGGCGGCGCGTATCGGGCGATCATCGCGGCGGGCAAGGCCAGCGGCGTGGCCTACGGAGCGTCCTTCGCGGCCATGGTCGGGATCATCCCGTTCATGGTCCTCAACTACAACGGGGTCCTGTATTCCTATTACGTCGGGGGCGAGCTGAGGCGCCCCGGGCGCACCTACCTCTGGGCCTCGGCCATCAGCCTCGGTGTCCTGGTGATCGTCTGGGTCGGCGTGTGGGCCCTCCTGCGGCGCACCGCCGGCCTTGACTTCATGCAGGCCCAGGCGAATCTGGGTGCAAGCGATCCCGGCACGCTTGCCAGGATCTCCACGCTCAGCAGCCAAGCGGGCGGCCTCGGCTACGGCCTGGTGCTCTCGGGCGATCCAATAACCAAGATCCTGTTTGCCACCGCGGTTCCCGCCGCCGAGATAGCGGTGAACCTCGCCTTCGTCGCGGTCACGACTCGGGTTCTGTTCGCGCTCGCCTTCGATCGGCTTTTGCCCGTCGGGGTCGCGCGCGTCGGCGAGCGCAACCACGCACCCGTTGTGGCGATCGGGATCGTGCTCACGATGAGCATTGCCTTCTCGATTCTCACCGTTTATGCGAACGTGTCCAACATCGTCGCGCTGGAGAGCCTCTTCTTCGCACTCATCCTTCTGGCAGGAGGCGTCTCGGCGCTGCTCCTCGCCCACCGGCGACCGGATCTGGTGCGCAGGGCCGGCGCCGGCGACGTCGAACGCGTCGCCGGCATCCCGAAGATCACGCTGATCGGAGCGGCGACCACGGCGCTTGCCGTTTTCACAGTCGTGCTTGTGGTCGTGCACTCCAACGTCTACGGCAAATTCAGCGCCGAGTCAGTGATCACCCTGCTCGTGATCCTGCTTGCCGGACCTACGCTCTACGCGGTCGCCCGCCTGATCCGCCGGCAGCGAAACGCGATCGACCTGAGCCAAGCGATGAGGGAGCTGCCACCCGAGTGAGCCCGTTGAGGCGAAATGCCCGACGCCGCGCCTGCCGCGGCGGACCCGCGCTGCGCATCTTCTTCGCGACCGATGTCCACGGCTCGGAGCGATGCTTTCGCAAGTTCCTTGCCGCCGCGGAGGTCTATCGAGCAGATGTACTGCTGCTCGGGGGCGACGTTGCCGGCAAGGGACTGATACCGGTCGTCAGGCACAACCGGTCGGTGAGCGCCGAGGTGCATGGGCAGCGCGTCACGGTTCCAGAAGCTCAGGCCGACCGCCTCAGCGCCGACATCAACCTGCTCGGCTTCTACCCCGTCCGGATGGAGCCAGACGAGGTGGAGGCGCTGAATGACAGCGAGGAGCTCGACAGGCTATTTCGCAGGGAGATCGTCGCCCAGCTGACCCGCTGGTGCGAGCTCGCGGCTGAGCGGCTCGCGCCCGCTGTGCGCTGCATCATCACGCCGGGCAACGACGACCCGCTGGAGATCGACGCGGTCCTGGCGGCGGCGCCGCGGATCGAGTCTCCCGAGCGCCAGCTTTGTGACCTGGGCCCTGTAACTCTCGCCAGCCTGGGCGATGTGACGCCAACGCCGTGGCACACCGAGCGCGAGTATTCGGAGGAGCAGCTGGCCGAGCGGATCTCTGCCATGATGGACCAGCTGCCGGAGGGCCGGCCCAGCGTAATCAACTTTCACTGCCCGCCCTACAGCTCCGGGCTGGACACGGCGGCCGAGCTCGACGCTCAGCTGCGACCGGTCCTGCGCGGGGGTCGTCCCAGCTTTGTTCCGGTTGGCAGCACCGCGGTGCGGGAGGCGATCAAGCGCTACCAGCCGACGGTCGCCCTGCACGGTCACATCCACGAATCCCGGGGAGCGCAGAAGATCGGCTCGACGCTGTGCATCAACCCCGGCAGCGACTACACGGCCGACGTGCTGCGCGGAGCCATCGTCGACATAGCGGCCGACGGCAGCTGCCACGACTTTCTACTGACGACCGGTTGATCGTGGCCGTGAGCGCCTCGAGCCCGATCGACACGCCGCTCGCGGATCCGGTCGCCGAGGCGCTGCGTCTGGTGGCCAGCGCAGGGAAATGCGGCTTGGTGGTCAGGGTGCTGGGAGGCGCCGCGGTGCTCCTGCGGGCGCCCGGCCAGCGCCCCCTGATTCCCCGCGAGGTCCGCGACATCGACATCGTCACGCCGCGAGGCGCAGGGCGTGCCCTGGAGCAGCTGCTGCCCAGGCTGGGCTACCTCCCGGACGAGATGTTCAACGCCCTGCATGGCGCGCGCCGCCAGCTGCACGTCGATCCCGTCAACCACCGCAAGCTCGACATCTTCGTCGGGGCCTTCTCGATGTGCCATGAGATCCCGATTGATGAGCGTCTCGAGCACGAGGGGGTGACCGTGCCACCTGCGGAGCTGCTGCTGACCAAGTTGCAGATTGTGGAGCTAAACCAGCGCGACGAGCACGACATCTACACGCTGTGCTACCACCACGAGCTGATCGACGGACCGGGTCCCGGCATCGACGCGGTCCTCGTTGCCGACCTGTGCGCCCGTGACTGGGGGCTGTGGCGCACCGCTTGCGGCACGATCGAGCGCTGCTGCGCCGACCTACCGAGCACCGAGCTTGCAGCGGACGCAAAGACGCTGATCGACGCGCGACTGCGAGGGCTGCGAGAGCGGATTGACGCCGCCGAGAAGAGCTCCAGGTGGCGCAGGCGAGCGTGGATCGGCGAGCGGGTGCGCTGGTATCAGCAGCCGGAGGAGCCCGAGTAGGGCCCAACGCTGCTGCGCGCCGTCACGGCGCCGCGTGCGCGGGCACTGCCTCGACAGCTCACGCTGCGCTCGCAGCGCCGACAACCGGTCGTGCCGGGGCACACCGACAGTGGCCCTTGCCTTGCTCGGGCGTACGACGGGGATGCGGTTTGAGGGGCGAGCGGCTGTGGCTGCGCGGCATCATATCCGCCGCCGCCCCCCGGTTCCGAAGGCGTTGGCGGCGATCGCGTCTCTGACGTACTTGGCCAACCCTGGCTCAAGCTCGTCGAAGTGGGCGGAGAAGTGCGGATCGGCGACGTACATCTCGCCCAGCTTCAGGTGCATCTCCCCAGAGCACGGGTAAAACCAGCGGTCGATGTGCAGGCGCGCGCGCTCGGCGGCCGCTCGCGCGGCCTGCCCGTCGGCCGGCTCCCCGGATCGCTTGAGCTCGGCGAAGCGCTGCTCGATCTCCTGCGCCTGCGCCTTGATCTCCTGCCACTGGCGCGCGCTGAGGCTTGCCGCTCGGCGCGCCGAGTCCGCGTACGCGGAGGTGTGCCCCCAGCGCTCGCGCGCCTCCTCCTGGTGAGGATCCAGGTCCAAGCCCTCAAACATCTCGTCCTCCTCAGTCTCCTGGTCTGCTTCGATGGCGGCGATCGCGCGATCGAGCGCCCGCGCCAGCCCGCCGAGCCGTGCCAGCTCGGCGTCGACCAGCTCACGCTGCGCTCTGAGCGCCGACAGCCGGTCGTGCCCGGGCGCGTCGAGCAGGGCGCGGATCTGGTCCAGCGGAAAGCCGAGCGCCCGCCAGCCGAGGATCTCGCGCAGCCGCTCGAGGTCGCTGTGCGAGTACAGCCTGTAGCCGGCTTCGCTGCGGGCGCTCGGTGACAGCAGCCCCCGCTCGTCGTAATGGTGAAGTGCCCTGACGGTGACCCCCGCGAGGGCGCTGACCTCGCCGATTGTCTTCACGCACACCAAGCTACGGCCTGACGCAGCGTGAGGGTCAAGGCCCGTCGACGCGGCCCGGCGGCACAATCGGCTGCATGGGCCGCTTCGCCGACTTCGCCGCCGAGGGACTCGTGGTGCTCGACGGCGGTCTGGCGACCCAGCTTGAGGCTCAGGGCAACGACCTGGCGGGCGCGCTGTGGTCCGCCCGGCTGCTGCGCGACGCCCCGGATGAGATCGTCGCCGCGCACCGCGCCTTCTTCGATGCCGGTGCCGACGTCGCGATCACCGCCAGCTACCACGCGAGCTACACCGGCCTTGCGGCCGCGGGGGCCTCAGCCGCCGAGGCGACCCGGCTGATCGCGCTGTCGGTCGCGCTGGCCCGCCGCGCGCAGCCGGCGGGCCGCCGGACGCTGGTCGCCGGCTCGGTCGGCCCCTATGGCGTGGTGTGGGCCAACGGCAGCGAGTACACCGGCGACTACCGGGCCGCAGGTGATGCGGAGATCGCTTCCGAGCAGCGCCGGCGCATCCACGCCCTGGTGGCGGCGGGCGCCGATCTGCTTGCGGTCGAGACGATCCCCAGCGGCCGTGAGGCCGCGATCCTCGGGGGACTGCTCGCCGAGCTGTCCGGCATCGAGGCGTGGGTGACGTTCTGCTGCCGCGATGGGAGTCGTCTCAGCGACGGCACGCCGATCGTCGAGGCGGTGCGGGCGGTGACCGGCGCGGAGGCGGTCGCCGCGGTCGGCATCAACTGCACGCCTCCACAGCATGTCGAGTCGCTGATCGACCGGATTCGCGGCGCCACCGATCTGCCGATCGTCGCGTACCCCAACTGGGGCGCGGCGTGGGACGCGGAGTCCCGCACCTGGTCGGATAGGGGATCGACGCTCGCTGAGTTCCCACCGGATCTGCTGGATCGCTGGCGCTCTGCGGGCGCGTCGGTGATCGGAGGCTGCTGTGGCATCGGCCCGCACGCGATCGCCGCGATACACGACTGGCGCGAGGCGCGCATGGCGGGCTCGCGCGCAGCGGCGGCGGGGCGCTCAGCGGCGGCGGGGCGCTCAGCGGTGGCGGGGCGCGCAGCGGTGGAGGGGCGCGCATCGACGGGGCCGCGGGCGCCGGTGTCGCGTTCGGCCGAGTGGGAGGGCCCGTAGCGTCCTCAGCCGGCCGAGCGCGTCACCCCCGGGCGTAGAGCGCCACGCGGGCGGCGATCGAGATGGCGGCGCGCAGGTGGTCGGCTGCGCTCGGTGCGGGAGGCTCGGAGAGCTCGGCGGCAAGCTCCTCGAGCGCGCGTGCAGGGGGAGACGCCGCATTGGCGGCGATGTCGCGGAAAGCGCGCGCGCCCTCCCGCGCCACGGCGGGCTCCAGACTGCAGATCGTCTCAAATCGCCGTGTGCGGGCAGGACTGGATCGGTGGCACCGGCCCGACCCCGCCGCCGCGGGCTCCGCGCTCCCGGCGCGAGGCTGCTGCATCGCGCCGGCGGGCTGCGCGTTCTGTGCCGGCGACGGGAGCAGCGCGCCGGTGGGCTGCGCGCTCTGTGCCGGCGACGGGAGTAGCGCGCTGGTGGGTCCCTGGCTCGCTGTGGCCGGCGGCCGCACCGCGCCGGCCGGCTGCTCGCGGGCCGCCAGGCAGGCCGAGATCTCCGGTGCGTCGCAGATCACCACCCACTCGCGCAGGATCGGGTCGCGTGGGCCGGCCGAGATCTCGGCCGGCCAGCGATCGCCCGGACGCGGATGCTCGAAGTCTGCGATCACGATGGCGGCCCTTGCGCTCTGCGCCAGGTCGCGCCAGCGGGCCTCCGATCGTCGGTAGAACCGCTCGCGCTGAAAGCAGGCAAGCAGCAAAGGTCGCCGTGCCCGCGCACACAGCTCGTCCTCGAGCGCCCAGGTGAGCCACAGGAGCGCCCGTCTGTCCAGCAGCTCGACCTGCAGCTCGCCGAACCGCTCCCGCAGCGCGCAGAACACCGACCCACGCCGCTGCGCTCGCGCCTCCCGCGCGCGTTCGATCGCCCCGGCGAGCGACAGGCCCGCGTCGCGGGCGCGCCGGATAGCCAGCACCGCGTCCACGTCCTCCGCCAGGTAGCGGCGGTGACCGCTCGGCAACCGGCGCGGGGCCGGGAAGCCGTGACGCGCCTCCCACATGCGCAGCGTCGCCTCGGCGACGCCCGTGCGCCGCGCGAGCTCGCCGATCGTCAGCGCGGGCCTTGGCGCTGCGGTCGTCACACACGCTCCGCGCGGAGGATCATCGGCCCTCCGCCTGGCTGGCGGCGTGCGCCGCGGGGCGCGCCGCTCGGCGGCAGGTCGCCCGCGTCCACCCTGCCAGATAGCTCAACACCGATGGTAGCTTTTTATCACCGCCTGTGCAGGTTTGCCCAATGACCGGCTACTACGACGACGACTCGATGATCCGGCGTGTCCATCGAGAGCGCGTGGTCGCGCTCTCGGGCAGCCGCGCGCTCCTCATGCAGGCGGCGCACCCGGTCGCCTTCACCGGATTCTTCGCCTCGACGAGCTCGCTGGGGGACCCCTACGCGCGCTTGGAGCGGACCGCGCGCGTGATCGACACGGTTGTGTTCGGCTCAAAGCAGGCTGCCGATCGAGCCACGCGGAGGGTCCGCGCGACCCACCGCAGGGTGCGCGGAGTGCTCGACCGCGACGCCGGCCGGTTCCCGGCCGGCACCCCGTGGGCCGCCGACGATCCGGAGCTTTTGCTGTGGATCGTGGCCACGCTGGCGGATTCGGGGATGCTCGTGTTCGAGCGCTACGTCCGCGGGATGACGCGTGATGAGCGGGAGCGCTACTGGCAGGACTTCCGCCTGCTGGGCTCCCTCTTCGGGCTGGGCGAGTCGGACATGCCCGCCACCCACCGCGAGCTGCGCTCCTACATGCACGCGATGCTCACCGGCGACGTCCTGCACGTCACCGAGCAGGCGCGCGAGCTTGCCATCGCGATCGTCCTGCGTCCGCCGGTGCCAATCGCGATGAGGCCGCTCGTGGAGCTGGCCAACTTCGTGACGATCGGCCTGCTCCCGCGGCGGCTGCGCCGGGAGTACGGCCTGGCGTGGGACCCGATCCGCGGAATCGTGCACCGGGGCGGTGCCGAGTACGCCCGGCGGCTGGTCCTGCCGTTCTTGCCCGGGCGGCTGCGCTACGCGCCGCGGCGGCTTGCGCAGCCTGCCTGACGCGATCTTGACCCGAAGCCTCTCGCCTCGCTGTGCGCCGCGCCCCTCCGCGCTTCGCACAAGGAGCCGGCCCTACGCGCCGGTGGCGACGAGCTCTTGGATCGTCTCCGCGCCGGCCGCGCGCACGAGCGCCGACAGCTCACGGTTTAGGCGGCTCGGCCACAGTGGCCCGCCGTAGACAAAGCCGGTGTAGGCCTGCACCAGCGTGGCGCCGGCGCGGATCCGCTCCAACGCGTCCGTGGCCGTCTCCAATCCGCCGACCGAGACAAGCACCACCCGCTCATCGGCCGCCGCCCGCAGGAGGCGCAGCACCTCCAGCGCGCGCGCGCGCAGCGGCGGGCCCGACAGACCCCCCGGACGCCCGGCGAGGCTGGGCGATCCGGCGAGTCCGGTCCGTGCGGTGGTCGTGTTGACGGCGACGATCCCGTCGATCCCGAGCTCCCCGGCGGAGCGCCCGATCGCCCCGATCTGCTCGTCGGGCAGGTCAGGCGAGATCTTGACCAGCAGCGGCGGCGGCGCCGCCAGGGAGGCGAGCTCTGAGCGCACCGCGGCGACCAGCTCGCCGAGCGAGTCGAGCGCCTGCATATCTCGCAGCCCCGTCGTGTTCGGGGAGCTCACGTTGAGCACCAGCAGGTCGGCGAGATGAGCCAGCCGCCGAGCTGACGCCCGGTAGTCGGCGTGGACGTCGGTGGCGGCGCGAGAGCGCCCGATGTTCACCGCCACCGGGACGCGCCATGCCCCCGCCCCGGGCTGGTCCCCTGTTCGGCTCCCATACCGGTCCTCGCCTGCGCGCGCACCCCGATCGCGGCTCAGGCGCCGCGCGGCCCGGTCAGCGCCCGGGTTGGGGAACCCCATGCTGTTGATCAACGCGCGGTCGGCGGGCAGGCGGTGCAGGCGTGGCCGAGCGTTGCCGGCCTGGGCCAGCGCCGTGACCGTCCCGACCTCCACGAACCCGAACCCCAGCGCCGCGAGCGTCCGAAAGGCGACAAGCCGCTTGTCCAAGCCGCCGGCCAGGCCCAGCGGGGAGGGGAACGTCAGGCCGAGCGCGCGCACCCGCAGGCGCGGGTCATGCGCTCCCAGCCGATCGTCCAGCATGCCGAGCGCGCGCGGAGCCCCGCCGGCCACCTGGAGGGCACGGAGCGCAAGCTCGTGAGCAGCCTCGGGAGGGAGGAGGCCGAGCATGCGCGCAGACAGCGCCGGGCGAGTCAACGCCGCGCCTCCGAGCGGTGGGTCGGCTCGCCCGGTGCCCGCGCCCCCGGCGCTCGCCTCGGTGTTTGGGGCGGCGGTGTCTGGGTCCGCAGACCCTGCGCTCTCCTCCGCAGCGGGAGCGCTCGCGTGTGCGACTGAGCGGCGCTGTGCACCCCATCAGCTTGCCAGCGCGCGCGGCCGGCGGTCCGCTCGACAGGGCCGGGACCTCGTCACGGGTTGGCGGGCGGCGGCTCTCGTCCTGTATAAACCACGCCGCGATGGCAGCCGTCGCCGAGCAGACCGACTCACGCGGACGCGGCGGCCGGGTTCTGTTCCAGGTTCCGTTCAGCAGCCCGATGGGCGACGCGGAGCTCGCGCGCCTGGCGCACCTCTTGGACATGACGACCAGCATGGCGCCGAAGATGAACCCGGATCCGGCCGATCCCGGAGTGGCGCGCCTTGACCGCTTCACCGGCCTGTACCTGGAGCGCGGCGAGGGTGAGGGCCAGTGGATTCTGGAGGCGCGCACCTGGGGCCGACCGCCGAGCGCTGCCGTCCGTCGCTGGCAGGTCCGCGCCGCGCAGGCCGCCCGCGCGCTTGACCCGAGCGTGACCGTCCCGCCTGCTCCTGACGGCTCCGCTCCCTCACGATCGGCCTGACCGTCGCTGGCGGCGCGCTCACCGACGCGCGCGCGGCGGAGCGGATTGGGCAGCTCGCCGACTGCCCGCCGCCGGTTCGAAAGCTTGTGCCCGAGCCGGCGCTCGGCGTCTGCGCCTGAGCCGGACCGGACCGTGTCGCCGCTGACGCTCCACCCACCCGCGCGGGCACGGACGCCTTGAGAGAATCGGGCCGCTGGTGGCTTGCATCGCACCACCCACCCGCGCGGGCGCGGACGCCTTTGGTTTGTGTGAAGCGACAGCTGCCGCCAACGAGCCGCCGGCTAGGCTGACGGCGCAGTGTCCAGCGCCAGCGCCTCACTGATCGGCGCCCCGCTCGCCCGGCGCGAGGATGCGCGCGTCCTGCGCGGCGAGGCCCTCTACGTCGACGACGTCGAGTGTGCCGGCGCCGTGCATGCCGCGTTCGTGCGCAGCCCGCACGCTCGGGCGCGCATCCGCGCGATCCGGGCGCCCGATCGTGCCGAGGGCCTGCTCTCGGTCATGGGGGCCGCCGACCTGGGGCCCCTGCGCCGGTTCCCGATCACTGCGCCGCCGGGCGTGGAGGTGGTGGACTCCGAGGCGCACCCGGTGCTCGCCGACGGTGAGGCTCGGTACGCGGGCCAGCCGCTGGCGATCGTGCTCGCGTCGACCCGCGCGCTCGCCGAGGATGCCTCGGAGCTGGTGGAGGTCGACCTTGAGCCGCTGCAGCCGGTCCTGTCCGCGCGTGACTCCCAGGTGGAGATGGTGCGCTTCAGCGTGCGTGAGGGAGACGTCGACCGGGCGTTTGAGAGCGCCGCGCACGTCGTGCGCGGGCGCTACTCGCTTCCGCGCCTGGCGGCGGTGCCGATCGAGCCGCGCGGCTGCCTTGCGCGCCACGACCCCGCGACCGGTCTGCTCACCGTGTGGTGCTCCGCGCAGGACGTCCACCGGCCGCTCTCGCAGCTGGCCCACATACTCGACCGCGCACCCGAGTCGATCAGGCTGATCGTGCCCGACGTAGGAGGAGCGTTCGGCTCAAAGGGTACGGTCGCGCCCGAGGTGGCGGCGGCCGCCGCGGCCGCGATCCGCCTCGGGGTCCCCGTCAGATGGACCGAGGATCGGATGGAGAACCTGACGGCCTGCTATCAGGGGCGCGGGGTGCTGGGCGACCTGGAGCTGGCGTTCGATGGCGAGGGGCGCATGCTCGCGCTTCGCGCCCGAATCCTCGCCGACCTGGGAGGTCATCTGCTCACGACCACGCCCGTCCCGCCGCACACGGTCGCGACCTTGCTGTGCGGCTGCTACGCGATCCCGGCTGCCGACATCCAGGTACGCGGGATGCGAACGAATCTGGCGCCGACCGGCCCATACCGCGGCGCCGGCAGGCCCGAGGCCGCTCACATGATCGAGGCGCTCGTCGACCAGGCGGCCCGCGAGCTTGGCATCGACAGGGTGACGCTGCGCCGGCGCAACCTGATCCGCAGCTTCCCGCATCGAGTCCCGACCGGCCTTGTGTACGACTCGGGCGACTTCGAGCGCTGCCTGGATCTGGCGCTCGAACATGCCCGGCAACCCAGGTCGCCGTCTGCTGCGCCTCAGGCCGCAGTCGCGAGCTCTCCGGTGGGGCCGGCCGCGTCCTCACCCGCCGCCAGGCCCGGCGCCGTGTCGGGGTTCGGCGTGGCGCTTTACGTCGAGCGCTCGGGTGGCGCATGGGAGAGCGCCGCCGCGCAGCTGCTGGATGGCGGCCGCTTTGAGATCTCCTCAAGCTCGCGTCCCCACGGGCAGGGTCATGACACCACCTTCGCCCAGATCGCCGCGCAGCGGCTGCGCGTCGCGCCGGACGCGATCGAGCTGCGGTTCGGCGACAGCTCCAGCTCGCCGCCGGGGGTCGGAACCTTCGGAAGTCGGTCGGTCGCGCAGGCGGGCTCCGCGGTTGCGCTCGCCGTGGATGAACTCATTGATCGCGCACTGGGCCTCGCGGCCCAGCTTCTCGGCGCGCCCGTCGCCGAGGTGGCTCTCCGCGACTCCGGGTTCGTGCGCGTGGGCTCGGACCGGCCGCCGGTGGACTGGTCCGCGCTCGCCGAGCGGACTGCGGCGAGCGGGTCGCCGCTGCGCGCGCAGGCGCGGTTTGAGTCCGGCCAGGTGTTCTCCTCGGGCGCGCATGCCGCGCAGGTGTCGATCGACCGGGACACCGGCGAGCTGGCGATCGAGCGCCTGGTCGCCGTCGACGATGCGGGGAGGCTGATCAACCCCCTTCTGGCGCACGGCCAGGTGCTTGGCGGCGTCGTGCAGGCGCTGGGCGAATGCCTGTGCGAGGAGGTCGTCCATGACGAGTCCGGGCAGCCGAGATCCGCCTCGCTGCTGGACTACCGCCTGCCGACCGCCGCCGAGATCCCCCCGATAGTGCTCGACGACGTGCAGACTCCGACGCCTCTGAACCCGCTGGGCGCCAAGGGCGCGGGCGAGGGGGGCGCGGTCGGGGCGCTGGCGGCGGTCGCAAACGCGGTCGCGGACGCGCTCGGGGGTCGCGTGGTCGAACCCCCCTATACATCTGAGAAGCTGTGGCTGGCGCTCCACGAGGCCTCGGTGGCGCAGGGCGAGACGCGGACGCCGGAGCCGGCAGCCGGTGGTTCGCCGGCCGCTGAGCGACAGCGCGCCTCGCGCTCGCCCTCGGCCGTCGCGGCGGCCGTCACTGCGCCGCCGCCGGCGCGGAGATCGAAGCCGGCGCCTGTGGCCACGAACGGCAGCCCTCCGCCGCGGCAGGCGCCCACTGCGGCGACCGGAGGGCGAGCATTGGGGGGACGAGCATCGGACGGCAGGGCCGCGCGGGCCGCTCTTGTGGCGGCCCTGGCGCTTGCGGCGATGGGCGCCCTGGCCGTGCGCCGGAGGCGCGCACGGTGAAGCCGGCGCCGTTTGACTACAGGGCGCCGCGTTCGCTGGACGCCGCGCTTGAGCTGATCGCCGGCGAGGATGCGCGTCCTCTGGCCGGCGGCCAGAGCCTGATTCCGATGCTCAACTTCCGTCTCGCGCGCCCGTCGCGGCTGGTCGACCTCCACTTGGTCGCCGGCTTGGACGCGATGCGCGTGAGCCGCGGGGACGGGTGCCTGTCGATTGGAGCGATGACCACGCAGGCGATGGTCGAGCGCTCCCCAGAGGTTGCGCAGCGCTGGCCGCTGCTGGCGGAGGCGGTCGCGCACGTGGGCCATGCCGCCATCCGCGCGCGGGGAACAGTGGGGGGCTCGGTTGCGCACGCCGACCCGGCTGCCGAGCTCCCGACGGCCCTGACGGCGCTTGACGCCCGGTTCCGGCTGTGCAGCGTTCGCGGGGAGCGCACCCTCACGGCCAGCGAGCTGTTTTGCGGGGCGCTGACGACCGCGATCGCGTCCGACGAGCTGCTTGTGGAGGTGGAGGTTCCCGTCGCGCCTCCCGGCGCGAGGATGGCGTTCGTCGAGCACGCGCGGACGCATGGGGACTTCGCGCAGGGTGGGGTCGCCGTGGTGGTGGCAGCCGACCGTCACGCCTCCGTCGCGCTGCTGGGCGCCGGGCCGACGCCCGTGCGGGCGCCCGACGCCGAGCGGGCGCTCATCGAGGGCGCCGACGCCCGCCAGGCGGCAGAGCTCGCGGTCACGCGGCTGCCCGATGGGCACCGACGCGCTCTGCTGCGGGCGCTGGTGGTGCGAGCGCTTGAGCGGGTGGGGAGATGACGCCCACCCAGGGGGGGAGATGACGCCCACCCAGGGGAGCGACCATGCCGCCGGCGCACAAGCGGGCTCGAGCGTGCAGAGGTCCGCGGCGGCGCGGGGGGCGCCGCCGGCGCGCACCGCGCTCGACGCCCACCAGCGCGCCAAGGTCAGCGTGGAGATCAACGGGCGCATCTATGAGCAGGACGTGGAGTCGCGCACGCTGCTGTCGGACTTCATCCGCCATCAGGCTGGCCTTCGAGGCACGAAGGTCGGTTGCGAGCACGGCGTGTGCGGCGCATGCACGGTGCAGCTGGACGGCGAGCCGATCCGCTCCTGCCTGATGCTCGCCATCCAGGCGCACGGGCGATCGCTGCGCACGGTGGAGGGGCTGGCCGGAGAGGGCGGCGACCTGTCGCCGCTGCAGCGCGCATTCTCTGAGCACCATGCGCTGCAGTGCGGCTTCTGCACCCCAGGCATGCTGATGACGGCCGATGCGCTGCTGCGAAGCGCACGCGAACGCGGCGTGGAGCTCGACGAACGCGCCGTGCGCGCTCAGCTGGCGGGCAACCTCTGCCGCTGCACCGGCTATCAGGGCATCGTGGCCGCGGTCCTGGCGGCGGCCCGCTCGCCCATCTGAGGACGCCGGTCCCAGATGGCGTCGATCTCCGGTCAGACCAATAGCGAGAGGGGCCTCTCAAGCAGCTCGCGCACCCGCGCCAGAAAGCGCGCCGCGTCGGCGCCGTAGAGGATTCGGTGGTCGCAGGCGAGCGTCAGCTCCAGCGTCTCGCGGGCGACGATCTCCCCGCTGGGCTCGTCGACCACGGGGCGGCGGCGCAGCGCGCCCACTCCCAGGATCGCCGCCTGCGGCGGGTTGATGACCGCCGACATCCCGTCGATCCCGAACATGCCCAGATTCGACACGGTGAACGTGCCCCCGCCGAGCTCGGCCGGCGTGATCGTGCCGTCGCGCACCCTCGCCGCGAGGTGGCGCGAGGCTTCGGCCAACTGCGCCAGCGACAGTTGATCGGCGTCGAAGATCGTGGGCACCACGAGCGCGTCCGGAGCAGCGACGGCGATCCCGACGTTCACGCGCGAATACTGCTCGAAGGACTCGTCGCGGTAGCTGGCGTTCACCCGGGGGAACTCGCGCAGCGCCAGCGCCGACGCCCTGACCACCATGTCGTTGAAGGAGGGCAACGGGTCGCAAAGCCCCCGCAGCTGCTCGCGCAGGGCCGCCGCGCGCGCCATGTCGACCTGGCAGCGCAGCTCGAAGTCGGGCACCGTCGCTCGCGACTGCGCCATCCGGCGCGCGATCGTCCGCTGAGTATGGGACAGCTCCAGCCGTGTGAGCTCACCGCGGGCACCGTGCGCGCCCGCGGGAGGCACGGGCGCTGGCGCGATCGCCGCAGCGCCCTCGGAATCCTCCGGTCCGGCCTCCGCTGCGGTGGGAGGTCTCGCCCCCACTGCGTCGGGAGGCGCGACGCCGGCCGACTGGGCGCGCGCGGTGGGCCTGACCCCGGCCGACTGGGCGCGCGCGGTGGGTCTGACCCCGGCCGCTCGCTCGATGTCGGCGCGCACGACCCGTCCCTGGGGCCCGGAGCCCCGCACCGACCCGAGGTCCACCCCGAGCTGGGAGGCCAGCCTTCGCGCCAGCGGAGAGGCTCTCACGCCCGGCCGCCCGTCGGCGCCCTCGTCCACAGGGCCAAGAGGAGATCGGCCGGGCTCGGCGCCCACGGCGGCTTCCTCGGCGCTTGGGGCGCCGTTCTCGGAGCCTTCGTGCTCGGCGGCGGTCGAGACGACGAGCTCGTCGGTCGCTGCAATGTCGTCTGTAGCTGTTGTGCTGTCAGGCGCGGCGCAGCCGGGCGCTCTCACGCCGTCCGTGGCTGCGCTGCCGTGCGCCGCCGTCGCGCCGTCGGCCGCAGAGGGGCTCTGCGCGCCGAGCACCGCGATCACCGCGCCGACCCTGACGCTCTCGCCGGTGGCCGCGCGCAGCTCCAGCACCGTGCCGTCATGCTCGGCGTCGTAGGTGACGCTCGCCTTGTCGGTCTCCAGCTCCACCAGCGGCTGGCCCTCGCGGACCGGCTCGCCCTCTGAGACCAGCCAGCGGAGGATCGTTGCCTCCTCCATCGAGTCCGACAGGCGCGGCATCAGGATCTCAATCGCCAATCACTGGCTCCTCTGGGACTGCGGACGTTTGCGCGGCATGGCCATGCGAGCCTCGGGTATCGTGACACGACGCTGTGGGAGCCGCTTGCGAGCCTTGAGGTCGTGGACCCGCGCACGCTTCGTAAGAAGAAAGCCGAGGACGCGATCGCGTCGTTGGCACCCGCCGACCGACGCCGCGCGGGCGCTGCCCGCGCCTGAGCTTTGCGCCCGCGCTGCTATGTCGCCAGCCCGCTGGGCTTCACCGCGGCAGGCCGCGACTGGAGCGAACGGGTCCTGCTCCCGGCGCTCGCGGGAGTGGTCGAGCCGGTCGATCCGTGGGCGCTGACCGGCGTGGACGAGCTGGAGGCCGCGCGGCGCGCCGGTCGCGAGCGTGAGCTGGCGCTTGAGATCGGGGCTCGAAACGCTGACGCGATCCGATCGTGCAGCCTGCTTGCGGCGCTCCTCGACGGCCAGGAGCTGGACTCAGGCACAGCGGCGGAGGTCGGCTACGCCGCCGCGCTGGGGCTGAGGTGCTTCGGCCTGCGCACCGACCTTCGACAGGCGGGCGAACCCGGCGTGACGGTGAACCTGCAGGTCGAGGCGTTCATCGCCGCGAGCGGCGGGACGATCGTCACCACGCTCGAGGCGCTCGTCGGCGTCCTGGGCGCCGCGGCGCGCGACTGAGCTGCGGCGCGCGCCGGGGGCGTACGACTGGGCTGCGGGGGCTGTGGCGTGCGACTGGGCCGCGGCGCGCGGCCGCGGCGCGCGACTGGGCCGTGGCGGTCGTGGCGTGCGACTGGGCTGTGACGGTCGTGGCGTGCGACTGGGCTGCGGCGCGCCCCAGCGGCGTACGACTGAGCTGCGGCGCCCCGGGGTTCCGTCGATCAGCCGACCGGCGCCGCCTCCGACATGACCAGCGTGGTGGTGGGGGAGATGTAGGTGCCGCGGTTCTCCCCCTGGCAGATCGCCGCGATCGCGCCGCGCTCGTCGAAGTCGAACACGTGCAGGGGCAGGCCGTGGTCACGCGCGAGCACGATCGCCGCCTGGTCCATCACCCTCAGGTCGCGCTCGAGCACGTCGCTGTAGCCCAGGCTGTCGTAGCGCAGCGCGTCCGGGTGCTTGCGCGGATCGCGATCGTAGATCCCGTCGATCCCGTGCTTGGCCAGCAGGATCGCGTCGGCACGCAGCTCGATCGCCCGCTGCACGGCGGGATAGTCGGTCGTCACGTACGGCTGGCCGATTCCGCATGCCAGCAGCACCAGCCGGTCTCGCTCCAGGTGGGCCAGCGCCCGCAGGCGGATGAACGGCTCGGCCATCGACTGCATCGGCAGCGCGGTCATCAGGCGAACATCCTCAAGGCCCCGGTGGCCGAGCACGCCGCGAAGCAGGATCCCGTTCATCACCGTCCCGAGCATCCCGATGTTGTCGGCCTCTGCGCGCTCGATCCCCCACTCGTCCGCGACGTTTCCGCGGAAGAAGTTTCCGCCGCCCACGACGACGGCCTCCTCGACCCCGAGCTCGCGCGCCGCGATCAGCTGATCGGCCACGTGGCCGATCGCATCGGGGTCCAACCCGAACTCGGCGTCGCCCGCGAATGCGCGGCCGCTGAGCTTGACCACCACGCGGCGGTAGCGGAGCGACGGCACGGCGGCAAGCGTAGCGCACCCTCTCCGGCGATCGCCGCTCGCTTTCGCCGAGCGTCCCCGGGCCTGGGACGCCTGTTGCCGACGCGGCCGTCGTCGGACGTGCGACGCTACCGTGGCATGCACTCGATCGCGCGGTCAACGTGACCCCAGCTGTCCCCACAGGCGTCCACGCGCGGGCGCCGGGCGAGCCGGGCGCACGCGCCGGGCGTCCTCGGCGCTGGTTCTCTCCGCAACCCAACGTCCCGGGCCGCGGCATCGTCGCCAGCTACACCCTGCGCTTCTGGTCGATCGTGGTCGCGATCGGCGTGATCGCCGGCCTTGGGGCGATCGCCCTGATGAAGCTGCTGCACTTCGTCGAGCACGTCGCCTACGGCTACCGCAGCGGCTCGTTTTTGCACGGGGCCGCGGCGGCCGCATCGTGGCGGCATGTGCTTGCGCTCGGGATCGCGGCGCTGCTGGTGGCCCTCGGCGCGTTCCTGCTTCAGCGCCTGCCGCCCTCCGGGGCCGCGGAGGTCTCGGATGCGCTCTGGGTGCACGGCGCGCGCATGCCGCTGATCGAGAGCTTCGCCCGCGCGGTCCTGTCGATCGTGACGGTCGGCTTGGGCTCCTCGCTGGGCCGCGAGGGCGCGCCCCAGGTGGTCGGCGCCGCCAGCGCCAGCCGCCTTGCCGACTGGGCGCAGATCCCCATCTGGCAGCGGCGCCTCCTGGTCGCCTCGGGCGCGGGGGCGGGTTTCGCCGCCGTGTACAACGTCCCTCTCGGCGGCTCGCTGTTCGCGCTCGAGGTGCTTCTTGGCACCGTCTCGCTGCCGCTCGTGCT
The DNA here is from genome assembly GCA_035294345.1 of Solirubrobacteraceae bacterium. Classification (GTDB taxonomy): domain Bacteria; phylum Actinomycetota; class Thermoleophilia; order Solirubrobacterales; family Solirubrobacteraceae; genus Palsa-465. The sequence continues at coordinate 3,994 of DATGLC010000032.1, read as the reverse complement.
TCCGGCGCTCGCGACGGCGGTGATCGCGACCGCGGTCGGGTGGATCGGCCTTGGGACGCACCCGACCTACGAGCTGCCCGCCTATCACCTGGCCGCCTCGCAGATGATCTGGGCGCTTTTGGCGGGCCCGCTCATCGGCGCGGTCGCGATCGGGTGGGTGCGCCTCGTCCGCCGCGCGGCCCGGATGCGTCCGCGCAGATGGGGACGGTACGTCGCCCCGTTCGTCGTGCTGCTGATCCTGGGCGCGGTCTCGATCGCCTACCCGCAGCTTCTGGGCAACGGCAAGGGGGTGGTCCAGCTGGAGGCGGTCGGCCGGGTGTCGCTGGGGCTGGCCGTCGTGCTGCTGGTGCTCAAGCCCCTGGCGACCGCCGCCTGCCTTGGGTCCGGGTCGCCGGGCGGTCTGTTCACGCCCTCGCTGACCGTGGGCGTGCTGCTGGCCGGCATACTCGGCACGCTCTGGAGCCACATCTGGCCGGGAGCGCCGCTGGGCAGCTATGCGGTGATCGGCGGCGGCGCCTTCCTGGCGGCCGTCATGCAGGGCCCGCTCTCGGGTGTCGTCCTGGTCTTGGAGCTGACGCGCAACTTCGACGCGCTGATGGCGCCGACGCTCCTGGCCGTGATCGAGGCGACGGTGTTTGCGCGCCGTCTCGGGGCGCCGTCGATCTACTCGGCGCGGGTGCACGCCCCCGACGAGGACGCCTCGGTCGAGGCGCTCGGGGACCCGCCCTCCGACGCCCTGCCCGACGACGCGGCGGCGGTCTTCGGCACGCGCACGCCGGGCGCCGGCGAGCGAGCCGCCGGGACGACCGAGCCAGCCGCCGGGACGACCGAGCGAGCCGCCGGGGCCGAGCGGGCCCCGGGGGCCGGGTGGGCCGCTGGAGCCGGGGCGCCCGGGGGCGGCCGTGCGGGCGCGGAGCGCAGCGGGGATGGCCAGCGCCCGGCAGGCCCAAAGCGAACCGGCGCACAGCGGCCGGTGGCGCCGGCGGCCGCCGAGGGCCTCGTCGATCCCGAGGGCTGACGCCAGCGGGCCGCCGGACCCGTCGCCACCGGCGGCCCGCCGGTCGCTCAAGCGTCCCTGCTGGGCTGCCGGCTCGCGCCGGCCCGGCGGCCGCCGGCGGGCCGCTGTCAGGCTGCCCGGCGAAGCTCCTCGAGCGCCGCGTTGCGAGCCAGGCGGCTCAGGCCCTGCTGCTCGAGCTCACGGGCCCGCGTCAGCGTGATGCCGAGCTCGATGCCCGTCTGGCGCAGGTTCATCGGCTCGTTGCCGGCCAGGCCGAAGCGAAGCCGAATCACGTTGCGCTCGGCCTCAGGCAGGCGGTCGACGGCGCCGGCGATCAGCTCCTGGCGCTCCGCGTCCTCGACCTCCTGGGAGGGCTCGGGCCGCTCTGAGGCGAGCAGATCGCCGAACGCGGTCTCGCCGTCCTCGCCGACCGGCTGGTCAAGGCTCGCCAGGCCGCGCGTCAGCTCACGCAGCTCGGCGACCTCGTCGACCTCCAGCTTGGCCTCCGCCGCGATCTCCTCGTCGGTCGGCTCGCGGCCTAGCTTGGTGCTGAGCTCGCTCTCGATCTTGCGGACCTTCGTCTGACGTTGCGCCACGTGTACCGGCAGCCGGATCGTCCGGCCGTGGTTCTGCAGGCCTCGCTGCAGCGCCTGGCGGATCCACAGCGTGCCGTAGGTCGAGAACTTGAAGCCACGCCGCCAGTCGAACTTCTCGACCGCGCGGATCAGCCCCAGCATCCCCTCCTGCACGAGGTCCTCCATCGGCAGCCCGTGACCCTGGTAGCGCCGTGCCTGCGAGACGACCAGCCGCAGATTGGCGTTGATCATCCGCTCCTTGGCGGCGAGATCCCCGCGCTCGATGCGCTTGGCCAGCTCGATCTCCTCCTCGGCGGTCAGCAGCGAGTGCGCCCGCGCCTCACGCAGGAACAGATCAAGCGAGTTCTCGGTCATCGCGCCCGTGCCGGCCGCCACGCTCGGCGAGTGCCCCTCGCCGCGGTGCTCGCCGCGCTGGATCCGACGCTTGGGCTGCCGGCTGCGCGGCGGCGACGCGGGGGCCGCGCCATGGTCGCCGCGGCTGCGCGGACGCTGGTTGGTGTCGTGATGCTCGGGCCGCACGGCCGTGCTCTCCCAGGCATCATCTTCGTAGGTGTTCAGAACGGTCTCCGTCTCTCTCATGGGTTCTCTCCGCGGTTAACTGTACCAGATAGTTCGACAGTTGTCGAACTATCCCTTCGCGGGGTCGTGATCGGCTCGCGCCAGCAGGTGGCGTTGGGCGGGCTGAAGCTCAGCCCGCCGCGCGCCGCGGCGCGCAGCGCTCTGCGATCAAGTACTCCGCAAGCCCGCGAAGGTTTCCCTGGACAGCTCCAGAAACGCGGCCGCGGCAGGCGTCAGGCGCCGCCCCTCGCGCCAGGCCAGCGTTATGTCGCGGCGCAGCGATGGCTCGACCAGCGATGCCGTGGCGACCTCGGCCCCCGGGCTCTCCACGTCGGAGCGCGGCAGGATCGCTACCCCCAGCCCGCGCGCCACCAGCCGCCGGATGCGCTGCGTCTCGTTTGACTCAAGCGTGATCCGCGGCTCAAAGCCGGCGGAGTGGGCGGCGCCGACAAGCAGCTCACGCAGTCGCGCGCCCTCGCGGAAGCTGATGAACTGCTCGCCCGCCAGCTCGGCCATCCTCACCTGCCGCCGCCGGCGGAGCGCGTGGTCGACCGGAAGCACCACCACCAGCTCCTCGGACACAAGCTGGTGCAGGCCCAGTCCGTGGGACTCGACGCGCTCGGTCACCGACAGAAACGCCAGGTCCAGCTCGTCCACGCGCAGCATCTCGGCCATCTCCTCGCTGGACTGCTCGCGCACCGTCAAGCCGACGTTCGGGTGAAGGTCGTGGAAGGCCGCCAGCGCCAGCGACAGGTCGACCGGGCCCATCGTGTGCATCGCGCCGATCGTGACGTGCCCGATGTCCATGCCGCGCAGCGCCTGAAGCTCGATCCGCGCGGCGTCCAGCTCGGCAAGCACCCTGCGCGCCCGCACGACGAGCAGCTCGCCCGCCTCGGTCAGCGACACGTGGCGCGTCGTGCGCTCGACCAGCGCGAGCCCCGTCTCCTCCTCAAGCCGGCGGATCTGCTGCGACAGCGCGGGCTGGGCAACGTGCTCGTTGGCGGCCGCCCGGGTGAAGTTCAGCTCCTCCGCGAGCGCGACGAGGTAGCGCAGCTGGCGAAGTTCCATAAGCTGACACTATAGATGCCAAGCAATAGTCGTCTTGGACTTCTAGTGGGGGGTGGCTATCATCTGCGGCGCAGTACCTCTCCTCCCTCGAGCGCGCCCCGAGTCCGGCCTCATATCCCGCCGGTACCGGGGCGCCTCTCGTTAACGGCCGCCTAGCTCGTGGCCGCCACTCCGCTCCGTGACGGCGGCGGCCCTGGTCCGTGATGGCCGCCTGGCCGGGTCGGGCTGCCGGCGGGCGACCGCAGCTGACCTTGGCCGGGTCGGGCTGCCGGCGGGCCGCAGCCGACTGCCGGGCGGGCGCCCCGCCCCCGGGTGCAGGCGGGTTTGCAGGTCGCGGCCGGCCGGCTCAGCCGTCCAGCCCGAGCAGACGCGCCGCGTTGCGCTTGAGCACCAGCGGCCGGACCTCGTCTCGTATCGGCAGCTTCTCGAAGTCCGCCAGCCAGCGGTCGGGCGTGATCAGGGGATAGTCGGATCCGAACAGCATCTTGTCGCGGAGCCTCGTGTTGATGTACTGCACGAGGATCTCCGGGAAGTACTTCGGCGACCAGCCGCTGAGGTCGATGTACACGTTGGGCTTGTGCACCGCGACGGCGAGCGCCTCCTCCTGCCAGGGGAACGACGGATGCGCGAGGATGATGTTCATCGACGGAAACGCGGCCGCGACGTCGTCGACCGCCATCGGATTGGAGTACTTCAGGCGCACCCCGCCGCCGCCGGGCATCCCCGCGCCGATCCCGGTGGTGCCGGAATGAAACAGGGCGATCAGCCCGGCCTG
>DATGLC010000031.1:0-12474 GCA_035294345.1 Solirubrobacteraceae bacterium | reverse complement strand
ATCCCGACCGCCGAGAAGATCGCCGGGAGCCTCGGGACGATCACGGTCGGCACGCCCAGCTCGCGCGCGATCTCCAGCGCATGGAGCGGTCCGTTGCCGCCCTGGGCAAGCAGCACGAAGTCCCTGGGGTCGTAGCCGCGCTCCACAGAGACACCTCGCACTGCAAGCACCATGCTGGCGACCGCCAGACGCACGATCCCGATCGCCGCCTGCACCGGCGTCAGCCCGAGCGGACCGAGCCGCTGGGCGATGCCGCGAGCGGCGGCGTCGAGATCGAGCCGCATCTCGCCGCCCAGGAACGACTCGGCGCCGATGCGGCCGAGCACCACGTTGGCGTCGGTCACCGTCGGTTCGGTGCCGCCGCGGCCGTAGCAGATGGGCCCCGGCGCCGCGCCCGCGCTGCGCGGCCCGACCTTCAGCGCACCGACCTCGTCGATCCAGGCGATGCTGCCACCGCCCGCGCCCACCTCGACGATGTCCACGACCGGAAGCATCACCGGGTGCCCGCGCGCGTAGCCGCCGATGTGATAGCCGTGGGCGATCGTGGGCGTGGCGTCGCGGATCAGGCTCGCCTTGGCCGTGGTGCCGCCCATGTCAAAGCTGATCACCTGCCGGAAGCCCAGCGACTCCCCGACGCGCGCCGACGCGATCACCCCGCCTACGGGCCCGGACTCCATCATCGCCACCGGCGTCTGCCTGGCGGTCTGGGGAGACATCACCCCGCCGTTGGACTGCATCACCATGAAGCGGCCGGAGAACCCGCGCTCGGCCAGCCCCCTCTCGATCTGAGCGATGTAGGCGCTTGCGCGAGGGCCAACGTAGGCGTTGAGCGCTGTCGTGGAGACGCGCTCGTACTCGCGGTACTCACGGATGATGTCGCTGGAGATGGAGATGTGCGCGTCGGGCAGCACACGGCGCAGGACCTCACCCATAAGCCGCTCGTGCTCGGCGTCCGCGTAGGAGTGCAGGAAGCAGACCGCGACCGCCTCCACCCCGGCCGAGGCGACGGCGTCGGCGATGCCGCGCGCGTGCCCGGGCTCCAGCGGGATCAGCGTGTGGCCGCCGGCGAGCTTTCGCTCGCGGGCCTCAAACGTCAGGCTACGGGGAATCAGCGGGCGCGGGCGACCGAAGAACGGGTTGTAGGCCTCCGGACGGTTGCCGCGTCCGATCGCGTAGACGTCGCGGGTACCCTCGGTGACGACCAGCGCGCAGCGCGCACCGTTTCGCTCGACCGCGATGTTGATCGCGATCGTGGAGCCATGGACCAGCGCGTCGATCCCCGCGGGCTCGAGGCCCGCTCGGGCGATGCAGTCGAAAACGCCGCTGGAGAGGTCCTCCGGCGTGCTCAGCGACTTGGCCTCGAACACGCGCCCCGATCCCCGATCGACCGCGAACAGGTCGGTGAACGTCCCACCGATGTCGATCGCCACAGATACGCTCACAGCAGACCCAAAAGCGCTCGCGGGCAGCCGCCCTAGGGACACTCCCCACGTTTGACGATAGGTCTGGCGCGCGTCGCAGTCCAACATCGGTTGCATCTGGATTCACAGCGCAAGGATGTGAATCGGGGAGTGCTGCAGCCGCCAGCGCGCGAGGCCCCTCGGATCGCCCGGCCGCTCGCGAGCCGCGCCGCGATGCCCCTGCGCCTGCGCACGGCGAACGCGGGGCAGCGCAACGTGACTACGCCGTCGCAACCGGGTCGCGGTACGCTGGCGCGGCAGGCGACATGTGGGCGAGCCAGGAGGGAGCATGACGGCGACGGCGGAGCGGCCGGTCCTGATCCGTCAGGACGGCAGCGAGAAGGTGACGGGCGCGGGCCGCTACACCGCGGACATGACGGCCGCCGGCCAGCTGCACGCCCGCTTCCGCTACTCAGACCACACGCGCGCCCGGATCCTGCGCATCGACACCAGCCGCGCACGGGCGCTGCCGGGCGTCTTTGCGATCGTCACCCACGAGGATGTGCCCGATGTGCTCTACGGCCAGATGGTCAAGGACCGCCGGCTGTTCGCCTCAGACGAGGTCCGCTACGACGCCGACGTGATCGCCGCCGTGGCGGCGCTGACCCCGGAGATAGCGCAGGCCGCGGCGGAGCTGATCGAGGTCGAGTACGAGCCGCTTGAGCCGGTGTGCGACCCACTGCAGGCGCTGCAGGATGGGGCACCGCTCGTCCACGAGCGGTGGCGCGAGTACGAGGCCGATGAGGCGCTCTGCCGCGAGGGCAACGTGCTCGGCCACTCGACGATCGTGCGCGGCGACGCCGAGGCGGCGCTGGCCGAAGCCGACGTGGTGGTCCGCAGCCGCTACGTCGCCGACGGCGCGCACGGTGTGCCGATCGAGCCGCGCTCGGTGCTCGCGCAGTGGCATGGCGACCGGGTGACGATCTGGTCCTCAACCCAGACGCCGTTCATCGCCCGCGCGGGCGTCGCGCGCACGCTCGGCATCCCGGAGTCCAAGGTGCGGATCATCGTGCCGCTGCTCGGAGGGGGCTTCGGCTCCAAGTGCGACTTCCACTACGAAGCGCACGTGGCGGCGCTCGCGCGCAAGGCCGGCAGGCCGGTGAAGCTCGTCTTCTCACGCCGCGAGGAGTTCATCGCCCCCGACCACCGGCGCGAGAGCATCCTGATCGAGCTTGAGACCGGCGCCCGACGCGACGGGACGCTGGTGGCGCGACGGGCGCGGCTGGTGCTCGACGCGGGCGCCTACTGCGGGGAGGGCGGCTTCTTCGCGCAGCTTGCGGCGATGCACGCGATCGGCCCGTACGTGATCGAGAACGTCGACGTGGACTCCAAGCTCGTCTACACCAACAACCAGCCTTCGGGCTCGATCAGGGCGCCGACGGCACCGCAGACCTGCTGGGCCGTGGAACAGCACATGGACGAGCTGGCCGAGGCGCTCGGCATGGATCCGGTACAGCTGCGCCGGCGCACGCTGATCGAGGAGGGCGCCGAGAGCCCGACCGGGCAGGTGTTCGGGCCGGTGGGGATCAGGCGGACCCTGGAGCGGGCGACCGAGATGATCGGCTACGGCCGAGAGCTGCCCGCCAACGAGGCGATCGGGGTCGCGTGCGGCTGGTGGCCGTCGTTCGGGATGCCGTCCGGCGCCTACGTGAAGCTCAACGGCGACGGGACGGGGACGATCGTGACCGGCGCCCAGGAGAACGGCTCGGGCGCGGTGATGGGCCTGACGCTGATCGCCGCACAGGTGCTGGGAATGCGCCCGGAGGACTTCTCGATCCTCTATCAGGACACCGACGCGGGCCCGTGGGACTCAGGCTCGTCTGGCTCCCAGACGACGTTCAACAACGGCCGCGCGGTCGCAGAGGCCGCCGAGGAGGTGGCCCAGCGGCTCAGGGAGCTGGCGGCCGAGCAGCTTGAGATCGACCCGGCGGACCTGGAGCTGGCCGGCGGGCAGGTGCGCGTCAAGGGCTCCCCTGACAAGGCGGTCTCGATCGCGGACCTGGCGGCCGGCGAGCCGGAGATCCTCGGCAAGGGACACGGGCGAGTGCCCGAGCAGCCGGCATGCTCGCCCGACAGCGCCTGCGTGGGCCGGCTTGGGATGGAGTCGTTCCTCGAGCCGCAGCTGTTCACGCACGCCGCCCACGTGCGCGTCGACCCCGAGACGGGGGTCGTGCGGGTGCTGCGCATCGCCGCCGCGCACGACTCGGGCCGGGTGCTCAACCCGATCGGCGCCAACGGCCAAGTGTACGGCGGGGTGCTGATGGGGATCGGCCAGGCGCTGTCTGAGGGGATGGCGCTCGACGGCGAGGGACGCCAGCTCAACCCCAGCCTGCTGGACTACAAGCTGCAGACCTCCGCCGATGCGCCGCAGATCGAGATCGCCTGGGTCGAGGTTCCGGCCGTCAACGGCGGCCCGAACGGCTCAAAGGGGGTGGGCGAGCCGCCGTCCGTGCCGACCCCGGGCGCGATCGCCAACGCGATCGCCCGCGCCACGGGCCGGCGCGTGCGCCGCCTGCCGATGACCCCCGAGCGCGTCTGGGAGGCCGAACGGTGAGCGGCTCGCGGTTTGGGCGGCGGGCATTGGCAGACCGGATCCTGAGCAGCTCACGGTTTGGGCGGCGAGCGTTGCGAAGGGCCGGACGGTGACCGCCATGCTGACGGTGGCATCGAGCGTCGAGGAGGCGCTCGCCGAGCTTGAGGCCGGGGCCCGCGCGGTGGCGGGCGGCACCGACCTAGTCGTCGCCGCCAGGCAGGGGAGGTCGCCGCTGCCCGAGCGGCTGGTCGCCATCCACCGCCTCTCGGAGCTGTCGCACATGCGCGAGAGCGACCGCGCGCTGGAGCTCGGCGCGCTCGTGTCCCACAGGCGGCTGGCCGAGTCAGCGCTCGTTCGCGAGCGGCTGACCGCGCTCGCCGACGCCTGCGCGATCGTAGGCTCGATCGCGACGCGCACCAACGGCACGCTCGGCGGCAACCTGATGAACGCCTCGCCCGCGATGGAGACGGGCGGCCCGCTGGTGTGCTTCGGCGCAACGGTGACGCTGCGCTCGGCGGGCCGCTCGCGGTCGCTGTCGGTGGACGAGCTGCTCGCCGGGCCGGGGCGCACGACCGCCGCCCCCGACGAGCTTCTGGAGTCGGTGTCCGTGCCATTGCCGCCGCCCGGCTCCGGGAGCTGCTACCTGCGCCTGGAGTACCGCCGCCAGATGGAGATCGCGATCGTCGGCGCCACCGCCGTGGTCACGCTCGCCGGCGCGCGCGTCGCCGACGCGCGCCTTGCGATCACCGCGCTGGCACCCACGATCCGCCGCGTCGCGGCCGCGGAGGCCGCGCTGGTCGGCTCCGACGGCGGCTCTGACGCGGTCGCGGCGGCCGCGCGGGCGCTGGCCGACGGCTCGGCCCCGATCTCCGACGTGCGCGGCTCGGCCGCCTACCGCCAAGCGATGGCCGCCGTGATCGGGCGCCGGGCGATCGAGGCGGCGCTCGCGCGCGCCCGCGGGGAGCATGTCCCGATCCCGGCAAGCCCCGCTCTGCACGGAGGCCTTCGATGAAGGTCGACGCGACGCTCAACGTCAACGGGGTGGACGTGCCGGTCGAGATCGAGCCCCACTGGAGCCTTCTGCGCGCCGTGCGCGACGCGGTCGGCCTCACCGGCGCCAAGGAGGGCTGCGACGACTCGGAGTGCGGTGCCTGCATGATGCTGCTCGACGGCGAGCCGGTGAACTCGTGCTCCTACCTGGCCTTGCAGGCCCAGGGCCGTCGGATCACCACGGTGGAGGGTCTCGCTGCACCGGGGGAGCTCAGCGAGCTGCAGCGCGCATTCCTCGAGCACGGCGGCGTCCAGTGCGGCTACTGCACGCCGGGGATGCTGATCTCGGCGACCGCGCTGCTTGAGCGAAGCCCGCAGCCCAGCGAGGAGGAGGTCCGAATCGCGCTGGCCGGCAACCTCTGCCGCTGCACCGGCTATCAGGGGATCGTCGACGCGATCCTCGCGGTCGCGCGCCGGCGTGCGGTCGCCGCCCCAGACGCCGTGAACTGACGGCTCACCACAGCGGCGCGTGGGCCAGAGTGCGCGCCTATCATTGACCGGGGTTCACGAGACGACGGCACCATGAGAGTCGAGCCTGAGCTGCGCCATCTGCGCGCCTTCGTCGCGGTGGCGGAGGAGCTCCACTTCACGCGCGCCGCCCAGAAGCTGAACCTCGCTCAGCAGGCGCTCAGCTCGCAGATACGCGCGCTTGAGGCGATGCTCGGAGTGCAGCTGTTCTCACGCAGCACCCGCCGGGTGGAGCTCACCGACGCGGGGCGTACGCTGCTCGCCCACGCGATCCCGTTGCTCGCGTCCGCGTCGCGAGCGTTCGACGAGGTGGCTGAGACCGGTCAGGGCAACGGCGGCCAGGTGTCGGTCTCCTATGCGCCCACCGCCAGGCGTGAGATCCTGCCCCGCGTGCTCTTCGAGCTGCACCGCCGCTACCCGCGGCTTGAGGTGCACACCTGCCAGGCGTGGTGGGGCCCCGAGGGCGTCATCGCGGGGCCCGCCGACGTGGCGATCACGCGCGCGCCACCTCCAACCGACCCGCGGCTGCGCACCGCGACGCTGTACGAGTCCGTGCTCGGGCTCGTGCTCGGCTCCACCCACCCGCTGGCCGCAGGCGACCACATCGATGTCGCCCGGCTCGGGGCCGAGACGCTGGAGATCTCGGCACGCTCGTTCTCGCCGCACTTCTACGACCTGATCGTGGGTCTGCTGGCCGCCCGCGGGTTCCGCGGTCACGTGCACGAGTACGAGAACCTGGGCATGAACTTCCTGCTCGACGACCAGGGCGCCTGCGAGCACATCGCCGCCGGCCGCGCGTTCGGCGTCGGGTTCGAGCACCAGTACCCGTATCTGCCACCCGGGCTCGTCTGGCGTGCAATCGAGCCTCCGCTGCTTGTACCGATGAACGTCTGCTGGCTGCGCGGCGCCCGGCGCGCGGTGCAGAACGTGGTGGCCGTCACGCTCGAGGTGGCGCGCCATTTGGAGCGGCAGCCGGCGATCGCGGCGTGACGCCGCGCCTGCGTCCCGCTCAAGTCGCCACCCGCTCGGCTCCGGCACTCGGTTCGTATCACCCACCCTCCGGCCCGGCCATGCGCGACGTTAGGTGACCCGCGACCACCGAGGCCACCGACGTCTCGCACTCGCCACCTTGCACACAGCTGATCTCGCCGACGGGAGGCCGCATCGCACCGGCCCAGACCACTCACGCCGGCGTCCGGTGGACGCCCGCAGCCGGTGGACGCCCGCGGCCGGTGGACGCCCGCGGTCGGTGGACACCGGCGGCCGGTGGACGCCCGCGGTCGGTGGACACCGGCGGTCGGGGTGGACGCCGGCGGTCGGGGTGGACGCCGGCGAGCGGGTGGATGCCACCAGTCGACGCCGACCGCCGCTGGGCGAGCCCGTCGCTGATTGACGCTGCCGCGCACCGCTGCTATCCTCGCCGCCGATGCGAGAAGACGACCCATTAAGTGCTGAGGTCGCCGTGTCACCTCGTTCGGTCCGCAGCGGTCTTCACTAGATCGCCCCAGTGCCGGCGGGAGGCCGGTGGCCCAGTGGACCAACAGCGCTGACGGAGAAGTCCCCGCCGGACTTATCCCATTATCCAGCTTCAATCCGTCCTGGTGCGGTGTGGCGCCTGCTGGCGCGGTATCGGACCGACGGCTCAACGAAGGCAATCCACCACTGACGATGAGCGACCCGGACAGTCACAGTCACATAGGAAGCCGCGGCGGCCCCACCGGTGGCCGGACGACGCGGGCGCTCATCCAAGTCGCCTCCTAGCGCGCGGGAGCGGCCCGCGCCGGCCGATGCCCTCCGGCGGACGAGGGGCCGCCCTCACGCCCCGTCTCAACCCACCGGACAAGGAGGACATCCAGATGAGCAGCACCGCGACGCTTGAGAGCACGCTGGACTTCGCCCCCGCGGTCCTTGACCCGGCGCACATCGGGGACATTGAGGGCGCGTTCGGGACGGTCTCGATGCACGACCGCGCGCCCCGTCGGGGTCTGCTCCGCCGCCTGGCGACGTTTGCCGCGATTGTCGGGCCCGGCCTGATCGTGATGGTCGGGGACAACGACGCCGGCGGCGTGCAGACCTACACGCAGGCCGGGCAGGCGTACGGGTACAGCCTCCTGTGGGTGCTTGTGCTGCTGGCACCCGTGCTGGTTGTAAACCAGGAGATGGCCGCGCGCCTGGGCACGGTGACCGGCGTCGGTCATGCGCGCCTGATCCGTGAGCGATTCGGACGCCTCTGGGCGAGCTTCGCGGTGCTCGACCTGCTCGTGCTCAACTTCCTCACGCTGCTGACGGAGTTCATCGGGATCTACTTCGGCTTGGCGTACTTCGGTGTACCGAAGCTGATAGCGCTGCCGGCAAGCGGGGTGACCCTGTTCGCGATCGCCGCCAGCGGCCGGTTCCGCGTCTGGGAGCGGGCGCTGATGGTGCTGATTGCGGCGAGCTTCGTGTTCGTGCCGGCGATGCTGGTCGCTCACCCCCGCTGGGGCGCCGTCGCGCACGGGCTGATCGTGCCGGGGGTCGCCGGTGGCGTCAGCAGCCCGGCCATCCTGCTCATCGTCGCGATGATCGGCACCACCGTCGCGCCCTGGCAGCTGTTCTTCCAGCAGTCCAACGTGCTCGACAAGCGCATCACCCCACGCTGGCTGAACTACGAGCGAGCCGACACGTTCTTCGGAGCGGCGCTCACCACTATCGCGGCCGGGGGGATGATCATCTTCGGCACCGCGCTCTTTGACAGCCACCGGTACGGGCCGCCGGCGGTCTACAGCGACTCGGGATGGTTTGACCGCGCGATCGCGTCGACGCTCGGTCCCGCGGCGGGCGCGATGGCGGCGATCATGCTGGTGGTGGCGGCCGTCATCGGCGCCGGAGCGGTGTCGCTGTCCAGCTCCTACGCGTTTGGCGACAGCTTCGGCGCGCGCCACTCGCTGCACCGGTCGATCCGCACGGCCCCGCTGTTCTACGGCGTCTACGCAGCGCAGATCGTGGCCGCCTGCCTGCTGGTCGCCCTGGGCTCCAACGACCTGCTGGGCACCCTGACCCAGTACGTGCAGGTGCTGGCGGCAATCCTGCTGCCGTCGGCGACGCTGTTGCTGCTGCTGTTGTGCAACGACGCCGACGTGCTCGGACCGTGGATCAACGGCAGGGCGATGAACGCGTTCGTGGGCGCGGTGATCGTCGTGCTGACCATCCTGTCGGTCGATCTCACGATCTCAACGCTGTTTTCATCAATCGACGGGGTCAGGCTCACCGAGCTGTGCTTCTCGGCCGGCGGCGCGCTTGCGGTGGCGCTCGCGCCGGTTATCCTGCAGCTGCGCCGCCGTGCGATCCGCCAAGGACGCGTGTTCGATGCGCGCGCCGCGGTGGCGGGCCTTGACCGGGCGGCCTGGCGGATGGCGCCGCTCGACCGCCTGCCCCGGCCGCGGCCGTCGCTGCTGCGCTCGATGAGCCTGTACGGGCTGCGCGCCTACATGACCGGGGCGGCGGTGATCGTCGGCGTGAGGGCCCTGCGCCCGTTCATCGGCTGAGAGGTCGCGGGCGCCGGCGATCGCCACAGATCGCCACCGACCGGCCGGAGATCGCCACCGACCGCCGGCGCCCGGCTCGCGACGGGCATGCGGGCCCTCCGGCCTTGAGCGAGCCGCCAAGGCTATCCGCCACCCGGAACGAAGTTGAAGCTCTCGCCCAGGCAAGTGCCGATGATGACGTCGACGTTGCCCCCGGTGGGCCCGGCGACCTGCCCGCCGATGCTGAGGAATCTGCTCCCGGGCAGGCCGTTGGAGAACCGGAAGAAGCCGCCGGGCAGCAACGGGAGCGCATGCGGAATGCTGGCGCTCTGAAAGCATTGCACGACCGGCGGGTCCGGTGCGAATCGATCGACCGTCACGCTCAGCGCCGTCACCTGGTTGTCGGCGACGCAGAGGCTGATCCTGCTGTGGTCGCCCAGGCCGACTTCGGTCGAGTGGAAGCACCCGCTCAACGGCGGCGCCGGGGGCGGCGGGGGTGCCACGTTGGTGATCGTGGTGGTGCCGCTGCCCGTCGGCGTGCCCCTCGCCCAGCATTGCCCGCTGTAGGCGTTGTTGCGATCTGCGACGTAGACGACGTCATAACCTGGATACTGGTAACGGCAGGCGGCTTGGAAGTCGAACGCCACCTGCTGGCCCGAGGAGCTCACGCAGACCCACGCCAGCGTCGCGTCGGGCCCGACCACGGGGCCGTTCAGCTGGCTGTGTGCCAGCCCGATCGACCGGCAGTAACCGTCTGAGTCCAGGCCGCCGAGCAGAACGGCAAATCCCGGTGGTGGCGATGGATTGATCGACGCGCCATCGTCGATGATCGGCTGTGACGGCGACGCGGACGCGTCGGTGAACGTGAGCGGCTTGCAGCTGACCGCCACCGGGTCCAGCGGACCGCCTGCGGCGGCGGCCAGGTGCGCCCTGCGGCGATGGCGGCGCCTGTACAGCGCGATCTCCTTGCGCGTGGGGATCAGGGGCAGCAGATGCAACCCCGCGGAGGCGACCGTTTCACGGAACGGCTTGATCAGGCCCAGCCTCCTCCGCCTGACTCGGCGCTTGGAGGCCGAGGCAGCGAGCGCCCCGTGGACCGCCGGCAGTTCCTGCAGCGACAGCTCGCATGACCCGGTCGTGTTGACCGGCAGGCCCAGATTGCCGCTGGGGAGCAGGACTTCACCGCCCGTCCCGTGTTGCTGCAACAGGACCCTCAGGCCGGCGCTGGGCGGGGTGAACACCGGCATGTCGAAGATGGCGGTCACGCTCAGGCTCGCGCTGAGCGTGACGGTGCAGCTCACGGACGTGCCCGAGCAGCCGCCGCCGGACCATCCCGCGAATGTCGAGCCGGAGCCCGGTGTGGCGGTCAGCGTCACCTGCGTCCCCTCCGTGTAGCTTGCGGAGCACGGTCCGGGGCATGAGATTTCGGAACCGGTCACCGTGCCGGACCCGGTCCCCGCGAGCGACACGCCGAGGACCTTCTGCGGCAGCGAGTTGAACGTGGCGATCACCGACTCGTTTGAGCTCATCGTCACCGTGCACGTGCCGGCGCCCGAGCAGCCGCCGCCGGTCCAGCCCGCGAACGTGGCCCCGGGCCCCGGACTGGCGGCGAGCGTCACCTGGGTGCCCGGCGCGTAGGTCGCCGAGCACGTCGTCGGACACGAGATCCCCGTGCCGGTCACGGTTCCCGACGCGGTGCCCGCGCTTGAGACGGTGAGCGTCTCGCCGCCGCTGAAGTGAGCCGTCACGGCCTGGCTCGAGGTCAGCGTCAACGTGCACGGGCCGGTCCCAGAGCAGCCTCCTCCGGACCAGCCGGCGAAGATCGAGCCTGGCAGGGCGGTGGCGGTCAGCGTCACCTGTGAATCGCTCGCCAGGCCCTCCGTGCACTGGCTGGCGGTCGCCCCGCAGTCGATCCCGGCCGGATTGCTGGTCACCGTGCCCTGACCCACGGTCGCGACGGTGAGCAGCTGCTCTGAGGCGGCGGCCCAGTGCGCGGCGATCTGCTGGGGGCTCAATGCGGTCGGATAGACGGCGACGTCGTCGAGGCCGCCGACCAGGGGCAGGAAGTAGCCGGTCGTGGGCCACTGCCCGAGAGCGACCGGCGCAGGGGAGATGTCGTAGACCTGGTTTGAGTCGTATGGATCGCGAGTCGGCGCACCGAGGTCGTGGCCGTCCACGTATCCGGTGATCTGATCGGTGTTGTCGGTGGCGTCATAGCTGACGGTGACCGCCAGGTAGTGCCAGCTGCCGTCCCACAGGTTGACGCCGACGGTCGTGGGATCCCAGATGACGCTTGAGCCCTGCGCGTCGATGCCGAAGCCGCTGGCCGGTCCCCAGCCGAGCTGTTGGTTGTTGTTGGGGTAGAGGGCAAGACCGGCGATCGAGCCGTCGTTGATCGTGACGCCGTTGCACGAACCGGCTGAGACCATGTCGCTGCAGGTCTGGCCGATGTCGACCAGGACGTGATTGGCGGGCGTCGCCTCGGTGTTCTTGAACCATGCCTCGAGCGTGAAGGATCCATGGCCGGTGATCCCCGAGGCCGAGCCGCTCTGGCCGACGACGCCGGAAGTGCCATCCGCACTGATCCCGGTATCGCCGCCGACGAGCGCCCCCGGCACTCCGTAGGTGATCCCGGCCGAGTTGTAGGTCCCATCGTTGGCCGAGGTGGATGAATCGCACATCGTCGGCCCCGCCGACTCATCGAGTCGGTAATAGGCGATTGGAGCGTCGGCCAGCACCGCCTGGGAGTACGCGTCGGGGTGCGACGGACAGCTCGCCGCGGAAGCGGCGGCACCGGCCGGCCTGATCGCAAGCGCCAGCCAAACGCCAACAGCCGCCAGGCACACCCAGACCACCGACTTCCCAGGTCGGCACGCCCACGCGACCGACTTCCCAGATCGGCCTGCCCAGGTTGTACGAACCTTGCTCGCCATCGTCCGTCCCTTCCTCGATCTCAACCAGTTCCGGCGTCCTTCGCCGGGTCCCAGGGCTTCGTGGGGCGAGACCGTAGGTGGAGGGCGTCCCACGAACGTCCCACGGCGTCGCGCGGCGCTGCGAGGGGCGGCAGTCCCGGGACGAGCCCTCAGCCCCCGCTCCGGCCCCCGGCTGGCGCACCGGCGCTCAGCTGGCCGCGCCGGCGCTCAGCTGGCCACCGGTCCTCAGCCGCTCGCGCTCGGCCGCCTGCACGGCACAGGCATCGCAGTCCGCCGTGGCGCCGGCGGGCCCCGGCGTCGGCCTCATCGACGGCCCCGCTGAGCAGCGGCAGCGCCCCCTCGGCGGCGGCGATTTGGCGCTCTAGCTCATCCAGGCGCCTGCTCTTGCGCTCCTCATATGGAGGAACGTCTGTCAAGTGAGCAGCGTTGAATGTCCCCCTCGGTGCTGTTGTTTGGGGGTTGGTGAGTCGGGTTGCTCGGGTGGGGAGGCGACGGGCGAGGTTCTCGACGTCGGTCAGTCTCATATG
>DATGLC010000030.1:0-31382 GCA_035294345.1 Solirubrobacteraceae bacterium | reverse complement strand
GCGCCCGCTCCACCAACGCCCGCGCATCCTCAAGATCCGGACGCTCATCCCCCAGATCATCACGCAACAGCTCAAGCATCCCCTCAAGCGACGCCAACGGCGTGCGCAACTCATGCGACGCCGTCGCCACAAACTCACGCCGCGCCTGCTCCTGGCGCCCGAGGCGCTGCTGCATGATCCAAAGCGCCCGTGAGAGGTCCCCCACCTCGTCGCGGACGCGATCCACCGGCACCTCAACCGCCGTGCCAGCATCGGTGAGCTTCAGCGCCGCCTCGCGCAGACGGCGCAGCCGCCGCACCAGCCGAGCGGAGATCGGGATGCCGAGCACCAGGCTGAGCGCCAGGCCCGCCAGCGCCGCGTAGAGAAACGCCCGGTTGATCGCGCGGGCGGCACCGGGGATCTCGCCGATCGGCCGGCGGACCGCCAGCACGTACACGCGCCTCACCCGCGCCGTGGCGGCGGGCGCAGCGCCGCCATCCTCCCCGCGCGGGGTGGGCGACGGCGTCGGCGTCAGCGTGAACGGGATCGCCTCGCGGGCCACCTCGGTCCCGTCCACCTCGCCGAAGCTGCGCACGATCTTGCCCGTCCGAAACGCGCGCACCACGTCGGAGAAGCTGTCCCCGTCATCGCCGAAGCCCACCAGCGGGCGGATTCCCAGCCCCGGCGACCCGGGCGAAGCGAAAACGTACGCGGTGGCGCCCAGGCGCTTCTGGAGGTTGACGATCGCCCGCCTGAGGCTCTCCAGCACCGTTGGATCCGTGTAGATCCTGTCCAGCGGCAGGCGCTCGAACGCGCGCAGCGCGTTGCGGTTGAGCTCCTGGCTCAGCGTCGTCTTCTCGGCGTTGCGGAGGCTGTGCTCAAGCGGTCCCAGCAGCGTCACGGCGGCGATCGCCAGCGTCGAGACCGCCGTGACCATCACCACGCCCACGATCCGGGCGCGGAGTCCGAGCGCGCGACCGGTCGGGACGATCCTCACCGCTACGGGGCGCGCAGGCGGTAGCCGGCGCCGCGCACCGTCAGGATGTAGCGCGGCTTGTCAGGCTCGGGTTCGAGCTTCTCGCGCAGGTGGCGGATGTGGACGTCGATCGCGCGCGGGTCCCGGTAGGCGCTGTCGCCCCAGATCGCGCGCAGCAGCTCCTGGCGGTTGAGCAGGCGCCCCGGATCGGTCATCAGCGCATCCAGCAGCTCAAACTCGGAGAAGGTCAGCTTGACCGGCTCGCCTGAGACGGTGACCTCCCGCTGCGCCCGGTCAAGCGCGATCGGCCCGACGACCAGCACCTCATCGCCCAAGGAGCGGGTCCCGGAGCGGCGCAGGACGGCGCGGATCCGGCTGCGCAGCTCCGCCAGCCCGAACGGCTTGGTCACGTAGTCGTCGGCGCCGGCCTCAAGCCCCAGGACCGCGTCGGCCTCCGAGTCCAGGGCGGTGAGCATGATGATCGGCACCACGTTGCGGCGCGCGCGCAGCGTGCGGCACACCTCGTAGCCGTCGGGCCCCGGGCCGAGCGCGACGTCCAGCAGCACGATGTCGAAGCTGTCGGTGCTGGCGCGGTCGATCGCCGCACGCCCGTCGGCGACCGCCAGGACCCGATGGCCCTCCCGGGAGAAGGAGCGCGTGAGCATCTCCCGCAGGTCGGACTCGTCGTCGACCACGAGGATGTTCAGGGATGCGTCCGCGCCGCGCCCCTGGAGCGAGCCGGCGCGGGCGCGCGTGTGACCTGCCTGCTGCGACGACATGTGCGCTCGGCGCCGATGCTAGCGATGCGGGTGCGCCGCCGGGCCGTGAGGGACACCGGGCGCGGCGGACGAGGAAGCCGGCGCCCCGGACGAGGAGGCCGGCGCCCCGGACGAGGAGACCGGCGCTGCCGACGAGGCAGCCGCAGCCCCGGACGAGGAGATCGTCGCCGCAGACGAGGAGGCGGACGCCCAGGACGGGGAAGCCGGCGCCACAGAGCGCCCGGCGATGGGCGCGCGGCCGATCGCCAGGCGCGGGACCAGCACGTGCACGAGCGGCCCGATGCCCAGCGCGTAGACCACCGTGCCCGCGCCGACCGTGCCGCCGAGGAGCCAGCCGCCGGCCAGCGCCGAGCCCTCGATCGACCAGCGCACCGTGCGCAGCGCGTGGCCGCGGGCGGCCAGGCCGGTCATCAGCCCGTCGCGCGGCCCGGGACCGAGGCCCGCGCCGATGTACAGGCCGGTCGCCACCCCGTTGAGCACCACGGCGGCCAGCAGCACGGCCCAGCGCAGCTCGATCGCCCGCGGCGGCGGCGTGACCACCATCACCAGGTCGATCACCGAGCCGACCAGCACGACGTTGCTGAGCGTTCCGAATCCCGGCCGCTGGCGCAGCGGGATCCAGAGCAGCATCACGACCAGCCCGACGATGATCGCCCAGGTCCCGACGCCCATGCCCAGACGGCGCGAGAGGCCCTGGTGCAGCACGTCCCACGGGTCGACGCCCAGCCCGGCCAAAAGCAGTCCGGCGTCGCTGACGCCGTACAGGCCAAGCCCGGCGTACAGCTGCGCGAGGCGGCGGGCCCGCGGTGGCGGGACGGCTGCGCGCAGGGGCGCCACAGCTTTGCAGGGGAGCGGCACAACACAAGTCTCACACAGATTGGCCTGTTGTATGGCAGGCCAATCTGCTATCAGTGGCCTGCGAGATGGGAGTCAGCCCACCAGCCCGGCGCGGCACGCCGATGACCACGATCCCGCCGGCGATGACCACAGCTGCGGCAGGCCGATGACCACGATCCCGCCGGCGATGACCACAGCCCCGCCGACGCGCCCATGACCACGATCCCACCGACGCGTCTCGCCGGCCTGCTGGGCACCTGGCGTCCCGGCGGGCCGGCCGGCGATCGGCTCGCGGCCACGATGCGCGCGCTCGTGCTGGACGGCCGGCTGCCGCTGCACGCCCGCCTGCCGCCCGAGCGGGCGCTCGCGGCCGCGCTCGGGCTCAGCCGCGCGACGGTCACAGCCGCCTACGACCGCCTGCGAGCCGACGGCTACGTGGTCAGCCGCCAGGGCGCGGGCAGCTGGGTGGCGATGCCCGCCGAGAGCCGCGCGGAGGGCGACGAGCTGCACGACTTCGACGGCCTGGACCTGCGGATCGCGGCGCTGCCGGCGCCCGCCGCAGTCGGGGAGCTGGCGCTCGGCGCGGCGCGCGAGCTTACCGGCTGGCTTGACCACCACGGCTACAACGCGCTCGGACTGCCGCCGCTGCGCGCCGCGATCGCGGCCCGCTTCAGCGCCCGCGGCCTGCCCACCGCCCCCGAGCAGGTGCTGGTCACAAGCGGGGCGCTGCAGGCGCTTGACCTCGCGATCCGGGCCCTTCTGCCCCGCGGGCGCACGGCGCTGGTGGAGATCCCAAGCTACCCCGTCGCGCTCGACGCGCTGCGCGCCGCCGGCGCGCGGCTTGTGACGGTGCCCGTCGACGAGCAGGGCTGGGACCTGGACGCGCTGGAGGCGACCGCCGCCAGCGAGCGCCCGCCGCTGGCCTACCTGATGCCGGACTACCAGAACCCGACGGGGAGGCTGATGGATGAGACGGCCCGGCGGCGCGCGCTGCGCGCGCTGCGCCGGGCGGGCACGATCGCCGTGATCGATGAGACGTTCGCGGAGCTGCGCCTGGACGGGAGCGAGCCGACGGCGCCCGCGGCCGCCTGGGGGGGCGATGCGACGATCGTGATCGGCGGCCTGTCGAAGTCGGTCTGGGGCGGCCTGCGGGTCGGCTGGGCGCGGGGCGAGCCGCAGACCCTGCGTCGGCTCGCCGCCGCGCGCGCGACCAGCGACATGGCAAGCCCCGTGCTCGACCAGCTGCTGGCCGTGCGCGTGCTCGAGGGGCTCGACGGGCTGCTGGCCGAGCGGCTGCCGCTGCTGCGCGCCCGCCGGGCGACCCTGGCGCAAGCGCTCGCCCTGAAGCTGCCCGCCTGGCGCTGCGCACAGCCGCAGGGCGGCATGTTCCTCTGGGTGCAGCTGCCCGAGCCGATCTCCACGAGCCTCTCGGTGCTGGCCGCCGAGCGCGGCCTGGCGCTCACGCCAGGGCCACGGTTCGGCGCCGCCGGCCTGCTGGAGCGGCGCCTGCGCCTGCCGTTCACGCTGGCGCCCGAGCAGCTGCTGCGGGCAGTCTCGCTGCTGGCCGAGCTCGCGCCGCTGGCATCGGGCCGGGGGCGCGCCCCCGATGCGCGACTGCAGTACGTCGCGTAGCGACCGGCGGGCGACGCGGATCCGGCGGGGAGCCCGCGCAGGCGGGCGCGTGCGGCCCACGCAGCCTCCAGCGTGCGGCCTACGCAGCCTCCAGCGTGCGGCCCGCCGGGCGCGGCTCGTCCAGCCGGGCCGCCGGCGCGCGCGCGGGGCTTGCCGCCGGGCTGCCCACGTCGGCCCAGGCCCACAGCACCGTCAGCCAGGTGACGGTCGCCAGGCAGACGTGGACCCACACCATCTCGGCCGGGAGCGCGAGCTCGTACTGCACGCTGCCGACCAGCCCCTGGGCGGCGACTAGCACGCCCAGGACGGTGAGCGGCTCAAGCTCGCGCTGGGTCGCCCCGCGACGGCGGCGCACAAACCAGGCCGCGATCACCGCCACGCCGAAGATGACGGCGATCGTCGCGTGCTGGTGGACCATCCAGCTGAGCGTGTCGGCGCCCTTGAAGTCCAGCCGCGTGATGTGCTGACCGGTGAAGCCGCCGCCGTGCGGGCCGGCTGCGGACGTGAAGGACCCGGCGACGATCGTCAGCGCCGCCAACGGCGCGAGCGCGCGCACCGACCGCACCGCCACCCGGTCGCCGTTGCGCGGGCGCTCGCCGGGTGCAAAGCGCGAGCGCCATGCGAGCGCGAACGCCGCGACCAGCACCAGCAGCGACAGGCCGAAGTGCGCGATCACGAAGCCCGGAGCGAGCTTCTCCAGCACCGTGAATCCGCCCAGCACCGCCTGCGCGATCACGCCCAGCGGCAGCAGCGCCGACAGCCAGATCAGATCGCGCCGGCGAGGACGGCGGGTGAGCGAGAACACGAACGCCGCGGTCGTGATCACGCCGACCACCACGCCGACCACGCGGTTGCCGAACTCGATCAGCGCGTGCGTCGCCAGCGGCGGCAGCGGCGTGCCCCCGCACTTGGGCCAGTTCGAGCAGCCCAGCCCAGAGTCCGTGAGCCGCACCGCAGCCCCGGAGAAGACGATCAGCGTCAGCGCCACAAGCGCCACGTCGGCCACCAACCGGTGCTGGCGCGGGGTCACGGCCAGACGGGCGCGCATCGTCGACAGGGCACCGCGCATCGTCGATGGCGCACGATACCGACGGCGCCGACCCCGTGCGCCCCGTCGCCCTGAGCCGCACCCCGCCGGCGCCGTGATTGCCGTCCGGGCGGCGCGCCGTGATTGCCGTCCGGGCGGCGCGCCGTGATGAGCGCGCGATCTGCGACCGTTCGTGGCGAGCGGCAGCGTCGAGGCGATCGCCGCCCAGCAGGCGCGCAGGGCTCTCAGGAGAAGCGCGGCAGCAGCGAGGCGATCTGCGAAAGCGACGGCGCCGAACGGTCGCGCTCAGATGCGATCAGCTCAAGCGCGGCGGGCCACTCGATCCCCACCTCCGGGTCGTCGAAGGCGAACCCCGACTCGGCCGCCGGGTCGTAGTAGGCGGAGACCTTGTAGACGACGTCCGCCACGTCCGACAGCACGCAGAACCCGTGCGCGAACCCGTCCGGGCAGTACAGCTGGCGGTGTGCGACGTCGTCGAGCTCGAACGCCTCCCAGCGCCCGAAGTCCGGCGAGCCGCGGCGGATGTCGACCAGCACGTCGAGGATCGCGCCACGGGCGCAGCGCACGAGCTTGGCCTGCCCGGGCTGGAAGTGCATGCCGCGCACCACGCCGCGACGCGAGCGCGAGTGGTTGTCCTGCACGAAGCGCTCGGCGATCCCCAGCTCCGCGAGCTCACTGGCGCGGAAGGTCTCCACGAAGAAGCCCCGCTCGTCGCCGTGGACGGTGGGCTCAAGCAGCATCGGCCCCGAGAGGCCTGTCGGCACGACCCGCATCATCCCGCACCGATCCTGCGCACCTTGACCCCCCAGGCCTCCCAGACGCTACGGTCGAGGACTCCGCGACCGTCGACGATCGCACGCACCCCGGGCAGCTCCGCCGCACGCAGCTCCGCGTACTCGGGGTGGTCCGCTTGGACCACCGCGCCATCGAGGCCGCGCCCATCCCAGGGCTCAAAGCCCAGCTCCACCAGCTCCGCGTGGCCGAACAGCGGGTCGCTCGCGACCGGCTTTGCGCCCCGCCGGCACAGCTCCTCGCGCAGCGCAAAGGCGCCAGAGAAGGCGGTCTCCTTCACACCGCCGCGGTAGGCGACGCCGAGGATCAGGATCCGGCGGCCCTCAAGCTCGCCCAGCTCGCGCTGCAGCAGGTCGACAGCGTAGGCGGGCATCGATTCGTTGACCGCGCGTGCGGCGGCCGGCAGCTTCGCGTCCGGATCGCCGGCCTCGTAGAACCGAGGGTATACGGGGATGCAGTGCCCGCCGACGGCGACTCCCGGCCGGTGAATGTGGGAGAAGGGCTGCGAGTTGGCGGCGTCGATGACCCGCTGGACGTCGACCCCGAGACGATCGGCGAAGCGCGCGAACTCGTTGGCGAGCGCGATGTTCACGTTGCGATAGGTGGTCTCCGCCAGCTTGGTCAGCTCGGCGGCCTCGGCGCCGCCCATCGCCCACACCTCGGCCTCGATGAAGGCGCGGTACAGCTCCACGCCGCGTCGCTCGCCCTCCTGGCTGAGGCCGCCGACGAGCTTGGGGTAGCTGGCGAGGTCGGAGAAGATCCGGCCCGAGTACACGCGCTCGGGGCTGTGGATCGCAAAGAAGTCCCGCTCCTCGGCCAGACCGGACCAACGCGCCAGATCCGGGGCCACGCGGTTGCGCGTCGTGCCGACCGGGAGCGTCGTCTCGATGCACACGACCGTGCCCGGGCGCAGACCGCGCCCGATGTCGGCCACGACCGCGTCGAGGATCTCAAAATCGGGCCGTCCATGTGTGTCGACGACCAGAGGCGGAACCGCGATCACCAGATCGGCACCGTCGGCGACCGCAGCGGTGGTGTCGGTGGTGGCCACCAGGCGACCGCCGCCAACGAGCTGGGCGAGCGCCTCCGCGAGCCCCGCCTCGCCGGGGAACGGCTCGCGGCCCGAGTTGACGCTGTCGACCACGCGCGGGTCGATGTCGCAGCCGACCACCTGGTGTCCGGCCCGCGCGATCTGCGCGGCGACCGGAAGCCCGATCTTGCCGAGCGCGACGACGACGGCGCGCATCAACCGACGAGGCTGGTGGTCAGGGTCCGGCCACTGCGTGCGCTGTCGATCACGGTGGCCGCGACGCGCACGATCTCGACGCCACGCTCCAGGTCGACGATCTCCGCGTCGGGCACGCCGTCGAGAAGGTCGAGGAACGTCTCAAGCTCAACGCGCAGCGGCTCGTCGCGCGCGAGCGCGTAGCGTGTCATGTTCCCTTCGCTGACGCCACGGAACTGCTGCGTGGTCGACCACTCGATGCCGACATCTGCGTTCTCGTAGAAGAACAGGTCACCGGTCAGCGTGTCGGCCTCCAGCATTCCCCGCTCACCCAGGACCCGGGTGCGTCGCACCTTGGTGGGCGACACCCGGTCCACCACCAGGTTGAAGGCCGCGCCGGACTCGAGCACGCCGGTCACCAGCACCAGGTCCTCCTCCTCGCTGCCGCTCAGATGCTGGGTCTGCGCGGCCAGGCGCGCGATGCGCGAGTCAGACAGCCAGGTGACCACGTCGATGTCGTGAGTGGCGAGGTCCTTGACCACCCCCACATCGCGCACGCGACTGGCGAATGGCCCGCAGCGGATCGTCGACAGGCAGAAGAGGCGCCCCAGCTGGCGCTCCAGCAGCCTGCGGCGCATATCCCGCAGCGCGGCGTTGAACCGCTCGACGTGCCCCACCGCGCCGTGCACACCGTGGCGCTCGCAGACCTCGACGATCTCCTCGGCCGCCTCGACGCTCCCCGCCAGCGGCTTTTCGACGAGCACCGAGACCCCCGCGGACGCGAGCTCTCGCACGACCTCAAGATGGCGATCGGTCGGGACCGCAACGACCGCAAAGTCCAGTGGCCCGCGGCCGAGAAGCTCGGCCACCGACCCGAACACGAGGCGGGGGTCGTGGACGCTGCGATAGCGGTCCCCGTCTGGGTCCACCGCGCCCGCGAATCGCACCCGCTCGGCGGCCTGCAGCAGCCGGGCATGGTGGCGGCCGATCATCCCCAGGCCGATCACCGCCCCCGAGTGCGTTGACCCCTGCGCCTGCATACGGCCGGTAGCGTATTTCACCCGGCGCCATCGGGCATCGGCGCCTCTCGCCCGCCGGCCCCCGCTCGAGGAGCCGACCGGGCGGCGCTCTCAGACAGCCACCACCCCGCAGCCCTGGCCCGGGCCGTTGCTAGAGTCGCCCGCCGTCATGGGCGAGCTTGGCGGCAGGCGCGTGCTGGTCACCGGCGGCGGCGGGTTCGTTGGCGCGCCCACCGTGCGCGCCCTGCTGGCAGAGGGGGCGGTCGTGCGGGTGCTGGACGTCGCCGAGCCCTGGCGGCTCGCCGGCGTCGAGTGCGAGACCGTGATCGGGGACATCTCCGACCCGGCCACGGCGCTTGAGGCCTGCCGGGACGTCGAGCTGGTCGTGCATCTGGCGGTCCTGCCGCTCAACCTCGCCAACGCCGATCCGCGCCAGGCGTTCGAGTCCAACGTGCGCGGCTCGTTCAACGTGTTCGACGCGGCCGGGCGCGCGGGGGTCAGGCGCGTCGTGTACTCGTCGGCGTCCTCGGCGTACGGGCCGACGGACGCCTACCCGATCGTCGAGGATCAGCCGCTTAGGCCAAACGCCTTCTACCCGGCGAGCAAGGCGGCGGCCGAGATGCTGCTGCGCGGTCTGGCGGGAACCCACGGTTACGGGTTCGTCATCCTGCGCTACATGAACGTCTACGGCCCCGGCCAGACAGCTGGCGTGGTGCCCGCCGTCGCACGCTCGCTGCTCGCCGGGGAGCGGCCGAAGCTCACCGGCGACGGCACGCAGGCGTTCGACTTCGTGCACATCGAGGACTGCGCCCGGGCCAACATGCTGTCGATCCGCGCCGAGAGCTCGGGCGCCGAGCTCAACGTCGGCTCCGGCACGGCGACCTCGCTCAACGACCTGGTGGCGACGATGGCCGAGCTTTTGGGGCTCGATGTAGCGCCCGTCTACGAGGGGCCGGTGTCGAGCGCGCCGCCCCGCGTGGGCTCGATCGAGCGCGCCCGCGCGCTCGTTGGATACCGGCCGACGGTGTCGCTTCGCGACGGGCTTGCATCGGTGCTCGAGGCGATGCGCACCCAGCCGCCAGGCGCCTGAGGCGATGTGCGGCATCGCCGGAGCGCTTCGCCACGACGGCGCGCCCGTCAGCGAGGAGTCGCTGTGGCGCGCGGCGCGCAGCATCGCCCACCGCGGGCCCGACGACGAGGGGATCCACGTGGACGGACCGGTCGGGCTCGCCCACCGGCGCCTGTCGATCATCGACCTCTCGGCCGCGGGCCGCCAGCCGATGGGCAACGAGGACGGGACGCTCTGGCTGACCTACAACGGCGAGATCTACAACCATCGCGAGCTGCGCCGGCTGCTGGAGGCGCGCGGCCACCGCTTCGCGTCGCACACCGACAGCGAGGTCCTCGTTCACGGCTACGAGGAGTGGGGGACCGAGCTGCTGGAGCGGCTGAACGGGATCTTTGCGTTCGCGATCTGGGACGCCCGCGAGCGCGAGCTTCTGCTCGCCCGCGATCGCTTCGGCGCAAAGCCGCTGTACGTCAGCAGGAACGCCGACCGGCTGCTGTTCGGCTCGGAGGTCAAGGCCCTGCTCGCGCTCTCACAGCAGCCGGCCCGGCTGTCGCTCGAGGCGCTGTGCGAGTACATGACGTTCCAGAACACCCTCGGCGAGCAGACTCTGTTTGCGGGCGTGACGACGGTCGCGCCGGGGACGTGGCTGCGCGTGCGCGCGGACGGCACCGCCCGGCGGGGCGTCTACTACGATCCGCTGCCCGCACCCCAGCCCGCGCCGCACCCCGACGAGATCGCCGAGGCGCTGCGCGCGGCCCTGCAGCGAGCGGTCGACCGCCAGCTGATGGCCGACGTGCCGGTCGGGGCCTACCTCTCAGGTGGGATGGACTCGGCCTCGCTGGTGGTGCTCGCCGGGCGGCGCATACCTCACATCCACACCTTCACCGCCGGCTTCGACGTCGCCGACGCCTCGCCCCTTGAGGTGGCGATCGACGAGCGCCCGGACGCCGAGATCGTCGCGCGCGACGTCGGCACCGAGCACTACGGGGCGGTGCTGCACGCCGGCGACCTGGCGCGGGTGATGCCCGACCTGGTGTGGCATCTGGAGGACCTGCGCGCGGGCACCTGCTACCAAAACTACTGCGTCGCCCGGCTCGCCTCCAAGTTCGTCAAGGTCGTCATGGCGGGAACGGGCGGCGACGAGCTGTTCGCCGGCTATCCGTGGCGCTACGCGCGGCTTGCGGGCGCGCGCGACCGGCGCGGCTTCCTGGACGCCTACTACGAGTACTGGTGCCGCCTGATCTCCGACGAGTTGCGGCCCCGGGCGTTCACCGACGATGCCTGGGCGGTGATGTCGGCCGTGGACCCGCGCGCGTCCTTTGAGCGCGTCACCGCGCACCTTGACCCCGAGCTTGACCCTGTCGAGCAGGCCCTCTACTTCGAGCAGCGCACGTTCCTGCACGGCCTGCTGGTGGTCGAGGACAGGATGTCGATGGCGCACGGGCTCGAGGCGCGCGTACCGTTCCTCGACAACGAGCTGGTGGAGCTCGCGCTGCGAATCCCCGCTCGAGTGAGGGCCGGCTCGGGCGAGGGCAAGGCGCTGCTGCGCCACGCGGCGCGCGCGTTCCTTCCCGACGCCCTGGTGCGCAAGCGAAAGCAGGGCTTCAGCCCGCCGGACGGCACGTGGTACCGGGGCCGTAACCTGAGCTACGTGCGCGAGATACTCCTGGACCCCGGCTCCCTGCGGCGCGGGCTGTTCCGGCCCGAGTTCGTCGACCGGGTGATCCGCGATCACGCGGATGGCAAGGCGGACAACCGGCTGATGATCTGGTCGCTGCTGAGCCTCGAGTGGTGGCACCGGATGTTCGTCGACGACGCCGGCGCGCGCGTCGCGCGCGCCCGCGCGGGCGACGCGCACGGGGCCGCCGCATGACGATCGTCGTCACGGGCGCGACCGGCTTCCTCGGGGCCGCGATGCTGCCGTTGCTAGCCGAGCGAGACGAGGTGGTGGCGCTGCATCGCCCCGGCGCGACGCCGGCTCCCGCGCAGCGGGTCCGCTGGGTCGCGCAGGACCTCGCGGGCGAGCTGTCAGCCGAGCTGCCCGACCGCGTCGACAGCGTGCTGCACATCGCGCAGTCGCGGCGCTACCGGGAGTTCCCGGCGGGAGCCGTCGACGTCGTGGCCGTGAACACGATGGCGACCGCGCGGCTGCTGGACTACTGCCATCGAGCGGGCGGGCGCACCTTCGTGTTCGCCTCCACCGGGGCCGTGAGCGGCGCCGGGCCTGAGCCGATCGACGAGGACGCTCCACCGCGACCCTCCAACCTCTACGCGGTCTCCAAGCACGCGGGCGAGCAGCTCGTCGAGCAGTACCGATCGGTGCTGCTCGCCCACTCGCTGCGCTACTTCTTCATCTACGGCCCCGGCCAGCGCGGGATGATGATGCCCGGCATCATCGAGCGGGTCGCCGGTGGCCAGGAGGTCCAGCTCGCCGGCGACAACGGGATCTCGCTCAACCCCGTCTACGTGGAGGACGCGGTACGGGCGACGGTCGCCGCGCTCGACCTCACAGAGAGCGCGACCGTGAACGTCGCCGGGCCGCAGGTCGTCACGATCCGGGAGATCGCGCAGCTGATCGCCGACGAGCTTGGCACCGAGCCCGCGTTCGTCAACCTGGCGCCCCAGCCGGACTTCGTCGCCAGCACCGAGCGGATGGCGCGGCTGCTCGGAGCGCCCACGACCTCACCCCGGGAGGGATTGGCGCGGACGATCGCGGCGCGCTGACCCCGGCGCGATGAGAGAGCACTTCCTGCGCCTGGCCAGGCAGACGGCCGTATACGGCATCGGAGCCGTGGCGCAGCAGATGCTCGGAGTGGTGACGCTGCCCGTGTACGCGCGGGTGTTCGACCCGGCGCAGTACGGGGTCGTCGAGGTGATCACCGTCGGGCTGTCGGTGCTTGCCATCTTCGTGGATCTGGGGTTGGGCTCCGCGTCGCAGCGCTCCTACTACGACTACTCCGAGGAGCAGGCGGATGAGCGCCGGCTGGTCCTGTCGAGCTCGATCGGTCCGTCGATGGCGATCGCGCTCGCGATCGCCGCGGCGCTCGCGGTCGCCAACACGCAGGTCTCGGAGCTGGTCTTCTCAAGCAGCCGCTACGGCTCGACGGTCATCCTCGCCGGCCTCTCCGTGCCCGCGCTGACGCTGGCGACGCTGCTGCGCGAGGTGATGCGGCTGCGCTTCCAGCCGTGGCGATACCTGACGGCGGCGCTGATCGCGGGCGGCGTCGGGTCGCTGCTGTCCGTCGGGCTGGTCCTCGGGACCGGGATCGGGATCAACGGAGTGTTCCTCGGAGCCCTGGTGGGCAACGTGCTCGCGGCTGGCTACGCGCTGTGGATCGTGCACCCGCACATCGGCCGGCGGATCTCGCGGCGCGAGTTGCGCGTGATGCTCGCCTACGGGCTGCCGCTGATCCCAAGCGCGATCGCGATGTGGGCGCTGCAGTTCGTCGATCGGATCCTGCTGACCAAGCTGGCGAGCCTCAGCGAGGTGGGCGAGTACGCGATCGCCAACAGACTGTCGCTGGCGCTGATGATGCTGGTGTCCGCGTTCGGGGTCGCCTACTCGCCGTTCATGCTCTCACTGCACCGCGACGATCCCGCCGCCGAGCTTCAGGTGCGCGCCCGCCTGCTCACGTACCTGACCGCGGCCCTCGTCGCGCTGTCGGTGGTGCTGTCGGTGTTCGCGCGGGAGATCGTGTCGGTGCTCGCACCCGGCTTTCACACCGCGTATGAGTCGGTGGCGCTCGTCTGCGCCGGCACGGTCGCGCTGGGCTTCTCGCAGGTGGCGATGGCCGGCATCGCGCTCACGCGCCGCACCAGGCTGTTTGCCATCTACGCATCGGTCGCGGCAGTCGTGAACCTCGGGCTCAACTTCGCTCTGATCCCGATCTGGGGCCAGGTCGGCGCCGCCGCGGCGACCGCCATCGGCTATGTACTGCTTGCCGTGCTCTACTACCGCGGCGCCCAACGCGTGTACCCCACCCCATACTCCCCACGCAGGCTGATCGCGGTGAGCGCCCTCGGAGCGGCCCTGATGCCGGTCGGGCTGCTCGGCGACAGGCCGCTCGCGCTGGATCTGGCGGCGAAGGTGGGGGCGCTCGTGGTGCTCGCCGCCGGGCTGCGCCTCTCGGGCGCGATCGGGCGCGCTGAGCTTGCGCAGATGCGCGAGATCACCGGTCGCGCTCGGGCCGTGCGCGCCGGAAGCTGAACCGGCAGGACCGCCGGCATCGCCGCACCTCGGGCCTCGCGCGCTCAGCGCACCGGCTCGGCGGCGGGCGTGGGGCTCGCCGTCAACGCACGGCGCCACGTCTCGGCGCACAGGGCGCGCCAGATCGCGGCATGGTCGCGCCAGGCGCCGGCCCGGAGGTCGGCCTCGACGGCGCGAGCGTCGTAGAGCCCGCGAGCGCGCGTCGCCGGGTCAAGCAGCACCTCGGCGATCCGCTCCCGCCACCGCGGCTCGGCGAGCCAGCGGGCCTGTGGCGGATCGAACGCGACCTTGTCGCGCCTGGCCAGCACCACCTCGGGCACCAGCCCGCGCACCGCGTCGCGCAGGATGCGCTTGGTGACGGGCCCGCGGCAGAGGAACGCCGCCGGTGCCGACAGCGCGAACTCGGCCACCCGCGGATCCAGGTAGGGCAGGCGGACCTCCCGCGAGTGGGCCATGCTGCTGCGGTCCGCGTAGCGAAGCAGCGCCGGCAGGCTGGTGGTGAACGCCTCCAGAAGCAGCTCGCGCCGCATCGCCGACCCCGACGAGAACGCGGGCACGGGCGGGTCGAACTGAAGCGCCCGCTCCCGGGCGTCGGCGGCGACGTAAGGGCTTGCGGCGCGTCGCTGGTAGGCACGGACGACTCGCCGGGGAAGCCCGGCGCCCAGCAGCGCCCTCACAGTCGCCGTGCGCTGCCAGCCCCCGGCGCGCAGCGCCCGCAGCACCGCTCTTGGGCCGCGCGCGACCGCCGCCGTTCCCACCATCCACGGATAGCCGCCGAACAGCTCGTCGGCGCCCTGGCCGTCGAGCAGCACGACTACCCCGGCCTCGCGCGCGGCGCGGTTCACGCGCCATTGGGCGTAGATCGACGCCGAGGCGAACGGCTCCTCGTGATCGAGGACGAGCTGGTCCAGGTCGGCGGCCAGCTCGTCGCTCGTGGGACGCACCGCGTGATGCTGCGCCACCTCCGCGGCCGCGGCGACCGCACGGGCGTAGGCCCACTCGTCGCGCTCGTGGCCTTCGAAGGCGGCCGTGAACGCGTGGCGCCGGTGCTCTCGCCCCAGCTCGGCCGACAGCATCACCACCGCGGACGAGTCGATCCCGCCGCTGAGCGACGAGCCCACCGGCACGTCGCTGCGCAGCCGCAGGCGGATCGAGTCGATCAGCAGCTCGCGCAGGGCGCGCACCGCATCCTCATAGCGCGCCGGCACCTCGACTGTGGCCGGATGCCACCAGCGCCAGACGCGGATGCGACCCGCCGTCCAGCGCAGCGCGTGCGCGGCCGGCAGGCGATTGACTCCCTCAAAGAAGCTGCCGTCCGGAGCGGGCATCAGGTTGCGCGCCACGAACACCTCGACCGCGCGTTCGTCGGGCCTGCCGAGGCCGCCGGCGCAGGACCAGCCAGATCCGGGCGACCCGAGCGAGGCCTGCATCAGCGCGCGGATGTCGGACCCGAAGGCCAGCCGTCCGGGCAGCTGGCACCAGTACAGCGGCTTCTCGCCGAACCGGTCGCAGGCGAGCGTGAGCGATCGCTCCCGCTCGTCCCAGACGGCCAGCGCGAACATCCCGTTGAGCCTGTCAAGCGCCGACTCGCCCCACTCGCTCCAGGCGTGCAGCAGGACCTCCCCGTCGCCCTCGGTGTCGAAGGCATGGCCGCGAGCGGCGAGGTCCGCCCGCAGCTCCCGGTAGTTGTAGATCTCGCCGTTGAAGACGAGGTGAAGCCCGCGGTGGTGCAGAGGCTGGTTGGAGCGCGGGTCGAGATCGATCACGGCCAGCCGGCGAAACGCAAGGCCGGCCGTCGCGTCGGCCCAGAGGCCCTGATCGTCTGGGCCGCGATGCGACATCGCGGCCGCCATGCGCTCCAGCACGGCCCTTTCGGGCGCAGGCGCGCCGACGATGCCGGCGATGCCGCACATGCCTACGGCCGAGCCTCGTGGCGGGCCGGCGCTCGCCCACGGGGGGACGCGGCCTCCTGGGATGCCGCCGCCTCGTGGGATGCCGCCGCCTCATGCGGGGGCGCGGCGGCCCGGTGCGGGAGCGCGGGCCCATGCGGGGGCTGCCGGGGCGCGGGCTCGCGGCCGGCAGGCGCAACCGGTTCGCGCTGGGGCAGCAGGATCTGCGGCAGCGGCTCCCCGCTCCAGACGTGCGAGATGAGGGCCTCCCACACGGCGCCGGTCGCCTTGTAGGACCAGTGCTCCAGCGCGAACGCCCGCGCCGCTCGACCGGCGGCCTCACGCGCCGCGGGATCGGTGACCAGCCGCTCGAGCGCGGCCTCGAGCCCCTCCGAGTCGACGTCGATCAGCGGGAGGCCGCGCGCCAGCTCGCTGGCGCGCAGCTCGAGCGGCCACCACCCGAGCGCAGAGAGCACCGGCTTGCCCGAAGACGCCCCCTCGACCGCGAAGATCCCGAAGCCCGCCAAGAACTGCTCGGCGACGATGTCGCAGCGTCGCATCGCGGCAAGAACGACGTCGTTGGGCTGGCGCTCGATCACCTCAAGCTCAATCCTCAGGCCTCGTGCGCGCAGCCGCTGGACCGCGTCCAGCAGCAGCTGGGTGCCCTTGATGTGGCGGTGGTTGGGCGCGTGCAGCACCACCACGGGCGATCGGCGCCCGTCGGCATCGGTGGCGCTCCCGTCGCCGGACCAGAGGTCGGTGTCCACAGCCATCTGGGTCGGCCAGACCACGTCGGCGCGCGGCAGATAGCCGTACTGGTGGTTGCGAATCACCAGGTCGGCCCATCTGCACCAGTAGTCGACCCGTTCCCGCGTCGCCTGCGAGCGCTCGGCGATCTGCGGATAGTCGGCCAGCAGCGGGCCCTCCATGCGGCCGAGATGGCCCAGCACCGCGATGTCGCTGCCGTACGGGAAGACGATCAGCCGCTTGCCCGCAAGGCGCAGCAGGGGCCCCTCGAGCCGCCGCAGCGCGGTGTGGCGCAGAAGGCCCCCGTCCAGGTAGGTGAGGAACACATCGGCGGTGCGCAGCCCCCAGGCGAACACGAAGAAGTCCCGCACGGCCTCCCAGGCTCGCGAGCGACCCAGAAATCCGTCGCGGTGGACATCGAAGTCCTCTCGCCGGTTGATTGGCATCAGGCCATCGGCGATCGTCATCGACTCATAGCCGCGAGCGCGCAGGGCAGCCGACCAGTACTTGAGGTTGATCACCGGCGTGGGGCCCCAGAGCAGCCGGGGGCGCCGGCTGGCCTGACACAGCCGCGCGGTTCGCACGCGTTCGCGCGCGGCCACGATCACCAGCGGTGGCAGCGCCAGGGGCGCAACGAGCGCCCGCGTCGCGGCGCGGATCGCAGGCCAGGCTCGGATCACCTGGATCCGCGGCCCCAGAGCAACGCGTAAAGGCGGTGCTCCACCGTCGCCGGAACCGGCCGAGGCCCCCAGTAGAAGCGGTAAAGCGCACGTCCCAGCGGCCCCAGATCGGACTGGCGTGCGAACTCGCGTCGCCGGCGATAGAGCTCGGGATGCCGGGCTCTCACGGCCCGATACCAGCGGCGATACTCCCGACGGGCCTGCGAGAGCATCGTCGCACCGTGTCGACGGTAGAGGAAGGTGATCTCGGGAACCTTGACGCCTCGCCAGCCCCGCGCCAGCGCGTGCAGCCAGAACTCCCAGTCCTCGTAGCCCCTCATCTGCGGGTCCCAACCTCCGACGTCGTCAAACAGCTCTCGACGGGTCAGCGCGGTCGGCCCGATCGTGTGTCGGAACAGAAGCCGGTAGGGATCCCAGCCCGGCAGGGCGACATCCCCAGACCAATCTCCGAAGAAGTGCATGATGCCGTAGGCGAAGCCGGCGCCGGGGTCGGAGCGAAGACCCGCCTTGAGAGCGCGCAGCGCGCGCGCCGGCAGCATGTCATCGGCGTCGAGTGCCAGCACCAGTGGCGTGTCGGAGGCACCAACCCCGGCGTTGCGAGCGGCAGCGAGCCCGGCGTTGCGCTGTCGCAAAAGCTCCACGCCCTCCGGGAGGGCGTCGAGCGCCTCCAGCGTCTCGGACTCGTCCGAGCCGTCGTCGACGACGATCACCCGCGGCGGGCCGCCCTCCTGTCCGCGCACGCTCGCGATCGCCTCCGGCAGGAAGCGCCCATAGTTGAAGCAGGGGATGACGACGGTCACATCACCGTGCTCGGAGGACGCGGGCACGGCTGCATGCTCGCAGAAGACCAGCGACTAGGATCGGCCACCGTGTCCACGAGACCGCGGCGCTCGCTCCTGCTCGTCTGCCATGTGACGCCGCCCACCACCATGTCCGCGGCCCGGCGCGCTGGGGCTCTGACCAAGCACCTGGCGCGTCTCGGGCACTCGGTCGCCGTGCTCACGTCGGTGGCGTGGGGATCGGGCGCGATCCCGGGCGCCGCGCTGACCGTGCGCACGCGAGACCTGCTGAGCAGCCGGCTGAACTGGCGGCGCGCCGGGATCGCTGCGCTGAAGGGAGACAGCGGCGGCGGCGCGCCGATGGCGCCGAGCATCCTCGCGCGCTGGGTGGTTCCGGACCTGGAGATGCTCGGCTGGACGCCGTTTGCGCTGCTGGCGGCCCGACGGCTGGCAGCGGAGCGCAGGATCGACTGCGTCATCACAAGCTCGCCGCCGGCGTCCGCGCACCTGGTCGGCGTCGCCCTGCAGCTGAGGGGAGTCCCGTGGGTGGCCGATCTGCGTGACGGCTGGCGCTTTGAGTCGCTGCGTCCGCGCGCAGCGCTTGCGTCGCTTGACGCGCTCGATGAGCGCCTGGAGCGCCTCGTGGTCGAACGGGCCGATGCGGTTTGCGCCGTCACCCAGCCGATCGCCGACGACCTGCAGGCGCGCTATGCGCGCCCGGTGGCCACGATCACCAACGGCTTTGACCCGGAGGAGGCGACCGGCGCAGGCACGGCCGCCGACAGCGCCGCCGAGGGGCTGCTTGACGGGCGGCGACGGAGCCTCGTTCACACCGGCACGCTCGCCTACGGCGGCCGGCCTCTTGCGCCGCTTCTGCACGGGCTCACGGCGCTCGCCGCGCGCGCGCCCGAGGTCGCGTCAAGGCTTGAGGTCGTGCTCGCGGGCCCGGTGACCGATGCCGAGCGCGCCGAGGTGCGCGCCGCCGGGCTTGAGTCCACCGTCCGCTTCACAGGTCCCGTGTCGCACGCGACCTCGCTCGCGCTGCAGCGATCGGCCGACTGCCTGCTGGTCCTCACCGGCCCAGGCCAAACCGGCGTCGCGACCGGCAAGCTGTACGAGTACCTGTCGGCAGGGCGGCCGATCCTGGTCATCGGCGACGAGACGGCCGCCGCACGGATCGTCGCGGACGCCGGCGCCGGGCTGGTGGTCGGCCGCGATGATCGCGCTGCTCTGGCCGGCGCCCTCCGGCGGCTGGTGGAGCGCCCGGGGGATCTCCCCGCGGCCACGCGCGATGCCGCGGCGCGCTTCTCATACCCGGTGCTGGCCGAGCGCATGGCTTCGCTGGTGGAGGAGGCGATCCTCGGGCGGACGGAGCGCCGCGCCGGGCGGTGACACCGCGCCCCGTTCGCATCCTCCACGCGCCCGCCAACGTGGGCGGCCATCCAATCGGACTCTCCAGGGCCGAGCGGGAGCTGGGGCTGGACTCCGAGGTGGTGCTGTTTGAGCCGGACGCGTTCGGCTTCCCCGCCGACCGCTGCTACCACCGCAGGGATCTCCCGCCGTGGCGGACGGTGCCAACCCGGCTGCGCTTCCTCGCCGAAGCGGCCCGCCGATACGACGTGTTCCACTTCAATTTCGGCAGCACGCTCCTGCCAGGCTGGGGCCTGCCGGTGGCCGTGGACGAGCTGCCGTTGCTTCGGCGCCTGGGCAAGATCGTGATCGCGACCTTCCAGGGCGACGACGCCCGACCGCCCGAAGCCTGGACCCCTCCCCCGCCGCCGGAGCTGTGGCCGGGCCTTGAGCGCCGCCGAAGCGCCGGTCGTCGCCGGCTCCTGCGCTACGCGCACCGCGTTCTTTACCTCAACCCAGACCAGCGCCGGTGGCTCACGGGCGCGAGCTTCTGCCCCTACGCGAGCGTCGACCCTCGAGCCATCGCGCCGGTGCCACCGCGCCGCGAGGGCGAGCTGACGATCGTGCACGCTCCCTCGCACCGAGCGACAAAGGGGACAGACGCCGTGATCGCGGCCGTGGAGCAGCTGCGCGCCGATGGCGCCCGTGTGAGACTGGACCTGGTGGAGGGCGTGCGCCACGACGAGGCGCTCGCGAGGCTCGCCGCCGCCGACATCGCCGTCGACCAGCTGCTGGTCGGCTGGTATGGCGGGTTCGCGGTCGAGGCGATGGCGCTCGGCAAGCCTGTCCTCTGCCACATCGTCGACGAGCAGCCGGGCGACAACCCGTTCGGCGCCGAGCTTGCGATCGTGCGCGCCACGCCGGCGACACTGGCGCAGCGGCTGGCGGAGCTGGTCGGCGATCCGGACGCTCGCAGCGCGGCGGGAGTCGCGGCGCGGAGGTTCGTCGAGCGCCACCACGACCCGCGCCGTGTCGCGAGCCGGGTGCTGGAGGGCCTGGTCACGCTGCCGGATCCGGGCTGATTGCGGCAAGCTCGGCCGGGAGCGGCGCCCCCGACCAAACGTGCTCGATCAGCCCCGCCCAGATCCGGGCGACCGGGCCATAGGAGTGGCAGCGGAGCACGTACTCGCGGCCGGCCCGCCCAAGGGCCGCGCGGCGACCCGGATCGGTAACCAGATCGCGCAGGTTCGCCGTCAGCGTGGATACGTCGGTGTCGACGATCGGGCAGCCGGAGCGACGCAGCCACTCGGCCACGTCCGGCGGCATCCAGCCCAGCGCCGACAGGACCGGTTTCCCAGCGCTCATCCCCTCCACGGCAAAGAGCGCGTATCCGGCGATGAACTGGTCGGCGACGATGTCCGCGCGCCGCATCGCCTCCAGCACCCGCTCGTTGGGCCACCCTTCGGCCAGCTCCAGGACCACTTTGAGGCCCTCTTGCTGCAGCTCGCCGACCGCCTCGATCAGCTCACGGGTGCCCTTGATTGAGCGGTGGTTGGGCGCATGCAGCACGACCACCTCGCCGCTGCGCCCGTCCGCGCCGCCGGCGGCCTCGTCCTGCGGACGCCACGCTTCGCAGTCGATCGCGATCACCGTCGGCCACACCACGTCGGCCCGCGGGAGGAAGCCGTACTGGTAGTTGCGGATCACGAGGTCTGCATGGCGGCAGATGTGAAGGACACGACGGCGCTTGCGGGCGCTCGCGCGCACCAGCTCCGGGTAGTCCTCCAAGAGCGCCGCCTCGGCGACCCCGAGCTCGCCGACGACCGCGATGTCACCCCCGTAGGGCAGCACGATCACGCGCTTGCCGGCGAGCCGCAGCAGGCGCAGCTCAAGCGACCGCAACGCCGTGCCCGTCAGAAAGCCACCGTCGAAGTACCACACGAACACATCCGCGCGCCGGATCGCCCAGGCGAAGACGAAGAAGTCCCGGACCAGGTCGGCACGCGGCACGCCGGGGAGGAAGCTGTCGCGCAGGACGTCGAAGTCCTCCCGGCGGTTGATCGGCGGCACGTGGTGGACGACGGTCAGGCTGTCGTAGCCGATCGCGCGCAGCGACTCAGACCAGTAGCGGATGTTGATGATCGGCGAGGGGCCCCACATCACCCTCGCAGCCGACCCGCGGCGCACGCGCCGGCGTGTGCGCCTTCCCTCCAAGGCCGCGATCACGCAAAGCACCGGGAGCGCGATCGCCCCCGCCACCAGCTTCGCGGGCGGCCAGATGACCCTGACGAGCACGTCGAGCACCGCTCTGTTCATCGCAGCACCCCGTGGGTATACGAGGTCAGTCGGAGCTGATCCGGGCGAGCTCGGCCTGGTCGCGCGGCTGCTGCGCGCCCGAGTCGGTGCTGAGGTCGTCCCGCGCGCGGACGGCATCGCTGACGCGCTCCTCCAGCAGCGCCAGCCGCTGCGCCAGCACCTTGGCCTGGTCCGAGAGGCGCGAGACGGCCGCCGAGAAGTGCAGCAGCAGCAGCAGCACAAAGCCGATCGCGATGAAGAACAGGGCGTTGGGCGGGTAGATCACGCCCACGGCCCGGCTCACCTCCACCAGGCCCTGGCGCCAGCTGGCAAGGCCGATCAGCACGAGCGCGCACAGCAGCCACAGCAGCGCGTAGCGCTCCATCAGGCGACGGCGGCGCACCATCTCCAGCACCACGAGCAGCAGCAGCGCGGCGCCGACGATCGCAACTAGCTGCACGCGGTCCATCAGACCACCGGGCCCGCCGCGACCGGGGCGGGATCGCCCGGCTCAACCACGGCACGTCGGCGGGCCAGTCCAACGAGCAGCGCGAGCAGCACCTTGATCATGTAGTAGGCCGACTTCCCGCTGGAGATCGAAGATACGCCGCCGCCGCGCAGATACATCCGGACGGGCACCTCGAGCATCCGCAGGCGATGCTGGTGGAGCATCAGCACGGCCTCCACCTCGGGGTAGTCGTGCGGATAGTCGCGCGCGAAGAGCTCGATCGCGCGGCGATTGTAGAGCCGAAAGCCCGAGGTCGGATCGCTCACGCGGTCAGAGACGATGAACGACAGCAGCGTCGCGAACACGTGGATGCCCGTGCGACGGCTGATCGGCGCGGGGTAGTGGAAGTCGTCGGTGAGAAAGCGCGACCCGCACACCATGTCCGCAGCGTCGCCCTGCATCGCCGCCACCAGCTTGTCCAGCTCCGCCGGATCGTGCTGGCCGTCGCCGTCGACCTGGGCCATGAAGTCGTAGCCGTGCTCATGGGCATACACGAACCCGGCCTGCACCGCGCCACCGATCCCGAGGTTGAAGGGGAGCTTGAGCACTCGCGCGCCGGCCTCGCGGGCCAGGCGAGCGGTGTCGTCGGTCGAGCCGTCATCGACGACCAGCACGTCGAAGCACGGCGCATCGCGCCGAAGGCCCGCGACCACGCCGGCGATCGTGCTCGATTCGTTGTATGCCGGCACGACCGCCAGGTAGCGTTGGGCAGCTTGCGGCTGTGGATCCAGGCTGGCGGCCATCGCGATCGGCTGCGGGACAGCGCCCCGCAGGCCAGGATAACGGACCGCGACCGAAACGCGGACCCTGCGATCATCGACCCATGAGCGGGCCAGCTGCGATAACGGCTGTGCTGGTGGGACACGAGGGCGACCCGTCCGCGCTGCTGGCGGCCGTGCGCTCCTTGGAACAGCAGACGCTCGCGCCGGCCGAGATAGTGTGCGTCGACCAGAGCGCCGACCAGCGCCACGCACGCGCGCTCAAGGGCCGCTCGCGGGTACGGATCCTTTCGCCCGGCCGCAACCTCGGCTACCCGTCCGCGTGCAACCTGGCGGCGGCGGTCGCCGGCGGCGATCATCTGCTGTTCCTCAACCCCGACGCGCGCGCCGAGCCCGGCTGCGTCGCCGAGCTCGCCGCGGCGCTGATGCAGCGCCCCGAGGCGGCGATCGCCGGCGCCCAGGTCCTCCTCCCGGACGGCCGCGTGAACGCGGGCGACAACGCGCTGCACATCTCCGGCCTGTCCTGGGCCGGGCGCTACGGCCTTGAGGCCGAGGACGGTGCCCCGCGGCCGGCCGCGGTCGTCTCGGGCGCCGCGATGCTCGTACGGCGCCGGGCGTTCGAGTCCCTGGGCGGCTACACGGAGGGGTTCTTCATGTACTACGACGACGTCGATCTCGCCTGGAGGGCTCGGCTGCGCGGCTGGGAGGTGCTGTTCTGCCCGCGGGCGCGCGTGCGCCACGACTACGAGTTCGCCAAGGGCGACTACAAATGGCTGTGGCTGGAGCGCAACCGCTGGTGGTGCCTGCTGTGTCATCTGCAGGCCCGGACGCTCGTCGCGCTGGCGCCCGTGCTGGCCGCGGCGGAGGTCGCGGTGCTGCTTCGCGCCGCGCGCGAGGGATGGCTTGAGGCCAAGCTTGAGTCCTACCGGCTGCTGTGGGCCGACCGGCGGGCCATCGCCTCAAGGCGCCGCGACGTGCAGTCATCGCGCGCACTGGGCGACGGCGCGATCCTGGCGCGCATGACGCCGCGGGCCGATACGCCGCTTGTCGGCTCACGCTCGGCCGCCCTGGCAGCCGGCGTCCTCGCTGCCTACAGGCGCCTGCTGCTGGGGGCCCTCCGGTGACGCCCGTGTGGCCCCAGGCGACGCTCATGTGGCCCCAGGCGACGCTCATGTGGCCCCAGGCAACGCCCGCGTGGCCCCAGGCAACGCCCTCGTGGCCCCAGGCGACGCCCGTGGCTGCCCTCAGCTGACACGCGGGCGCGGGGCGAGCTCGCGAATGGAGACCGCGACCAGCTGCACGGTCGCGGCCGCCGGCCGGCCGCCCGGGCCGCGCGGCAGCAGCGGCAGGGTCGCGCCCCGGGGGGAGGCGACCGTCAGCGTGCGTGAGAACGACACAGTGGCCGTCGT
Source organism: Solirubrobacteraceae bacterium (assembly GCA_035294345.1). Taxonomy (GTDB): domain Bacteria; phylum Actinomycetota; class Thermoleophilia; order Solirubrobacterales; family Solirubrobacteraceae; genus Palsa-465. Next base: position 7,443 of record DATGLC010000030.1, on the reverse strand, counting down.
GCCCGCCGGCCCGATCGGCAGGGGCACCACCCCGCGACGGCTGCCGGTGGACAAAAAGCATGGGCACCCACGCTCGGGCGACACGACCCGCAGCGTGATGGTCACGCGCTCGCGCTCCGGCAGCGGCCCCTGAGCGAAGACGTCAACCAGCGGATCCCCCTGGGCCACCAGCGTGCCGTCCTGCTGGACGTCGACGGTCGCGTAGGTCAGCGGGGCGCCGGGCTGGAGTCGGTAAAGGTCCAGGCCTCCGAAGTCGCGCACCAGGCGAGCCCGCAGGCCGATGCGCGCGTCCTCGGCGAGCTTCACCAGGTAGCGGACCGAGCCCAGGCCGATCAGCCGTCCGTCGGCGAGGTCAGGGAACACCGGCGCGACGAACCCCTGGCTCAGCGTCTCACCACCGGGCAGGTAGAAGTCGCGGCGCACGCTCTGGTTCCAGAACGCCGTCTCCCACCACGTGTACCAGGTGTTCTGCTGCGAGCCCGCCGTTGCGATCAGCAGCCCGACGTCCGCGCCCGGGCCGACCGTGCGGTCGATCCACCCCTCGGTCACCGGATGCGCTGCGGTCCACGCCGACGCCACTTCCCCGACCCGGCTCATCACATAGCCCGTCTCGGCCATCTCGAACGCGATCACCGGCAGCATGGTCGCCGCCACGAGGGCGGTGGCCGGGAGGCGGGGACGCAGGATCGCCAGCGTGACCACGATCGCCGCGACGAGCACGGCCAGCGGCAACCGCGGGTCCGCCCCAGGGGCGCCGAGCAGCCGCATCACGGCCGTCCCGACCCTGGAGAGCGCCGGCTGGAAGTCGAAGCTCGGGTCGATGATCGTGGCAAAGGGGGGCGTCTGGAAGGGCTCCTGGAGCGCGTACAGGGCGGCCGCCACTCCCGCCGCCGCGGTGACGATGCGCGATGAGCGTGCCTCGACAGCCCACGCGGCGGCGCCCAGGAACAGCAGCGGCACCACGTAGAAGAGGTAACGGTCGGTGGTTCCGCCGAACTCGAACCGCTGCTGGAAGGAGCCGACCAGCACGGCCTGCGAGGCGACCGACAGCGTCACGAGCAGCGCGAACGCGTGGCGCTCGGGGCTGCGCGGGGCCCACAGCGTGCATGCCACCCACGCCGCCGTGAGCGCAAGCGGCACGAGGCCTGCGCCAAGCGCGTCGCCGTACAGCTGCTCGGCGGCCGCCGAGAGCGTGCCGGCCGGGAGCAGCGTTCCGGAGGTGACGCTCGCGTAGTTGCCCAGCAGGTCGCCGATCGAGCCCGTGAGCGCCAGCGCCGCCACCTCCGCGGCGGCCAGCGCCGAGACGCCCGCCAGCACGGGGTGGCGCCGCACGGCGTTGCGAAGGCCGACGCTCAGCGCCTGAAGCGCCGGGCGCCCGCCCGCCGCGGCCAGCCGCACCTCGTGCGCACAGACGCATGCGACCAGCACGGGTCCGAGCACGGCGAACTGGGATCGCGCCAGGAACGCCAACGCGATCGACACCAGGGCCAGGATGTCGCGACGGACGCTGGGGCGGTCGATCGCCCGAAGCAGCGCCAGCACCGACCACAGGAACGTCGGATATCCGACGTTCTCGGTCATGATCAACCCCGAGAGCACAAGCCAGGGAACGGAGGCCGTCGCCGCGGCGACCAGCAGCTGGGCCGCACGCCCCAGGCGCAGCTCCCCCGCGAGCAGGTACGCCGGAATCGCAGCGCTGGCGAGCATCAGCGCCTCCAGCGTGTGCGCCACGTAGAAGCCGCCGATCATGCCCTCCGCGGCGAACACCGGCGCCAGCAGCGCGGGCAGCAGCTGACTCCACGAGTTGAAGTAGAAGTCGTGGGGCGTGAGCGGCAGCCCGGTGCGCGCGATGTGGAGCGCCTGCTTCACGTAGCCCAGCTCGTCGGGCATGATCGAGAAGTCGTGGATGCGGCGCACCCAGATCGCCGCCGCGGCAAAGGACGCCGCGACGATCGCCGCGAGCGCGAGCGGTGCGACGCGCTGGGCCGCAAGGACACGCCTCGTGCCTCCGCCCGGCGACGGATCCCCGGCGGAGGCGCCCTCGGCGGCGCTCAGCGCCGTGCGCTCGTGCAGCACGGGGGCGACGCCTTCGACGGGCGCCGGTCGCAGGACTCACTCACACCGGCGCGGACGGTATCAGCGTCCGCACCAAGACCCTGGTGGGCGATGATTGGGGTGTGTCGCGCGCGACGGCCATCAGCAGGCGGATCGCCGGACGGCTGGCGCGATCGGCGGCCGCCGCGGCCGGATTCGAGCTCGTGCGCCGCGGGGCGTTCGACCTGGTCCCCCACGACTACTACAGCCCGGTCCCCGACCTCGCGCAGGTCCCCCCGGAGACGTGGACGCGGCGCTCGGCGCTGACGGGGCTGGATCTGCGCGTGGACGCCGCCATCGAGCTGGTGGAGCGCGAGCTCTCGCCGTTCATCGCCGAGAGCGCGATGCGCGTCGAGGATCCTGGCGTCCCGGGCGAGTTCTTCCTCGCCAACGGGGGGTTTGAGTCCGTCGATGCGGAGCTGCTGTATGCGATGGTCCGCTTCGCACGGCCCGGCCGGGTCGTGGAGCTGGGCTCCGGCTACTCGACGCTGGTGATCTCGATGGCGTGCCGGCGCAACGCCGAGGAGGGCGTCGAGACCTTGCACGAGGCCTACGACCCGTACCCGCGGCCGCACATCCTCGGGCGACCGCCGCCGTCGCCGACCCGTCTGGCGCCGGTGTCGGCGACGGACGTCCCCCAGGAGGTGTTCACGAGCCTTCAGGCGGGGGACATCCTGTTCGTGGACACAACCCACACCGTGAAGCTGGCGGGCGACGTGAACCGCATCGTGCTCGACGTGCTGCCCGCGCTCTCGCCGGGGGTGATCGTCCACTTCCACGACATCTTCCTGCCGTGGGAGTACCCCCGCGCCTGGGTGGCAGAGCTGCGGCGCTACTGGGCCGAGCAGTACCTGCTGCAGGCCTTCCTGGCGTTCAACGACGAGTTCGAGGTGCTCGTCCCTGCGCATGCGCTGGCGCGCGAGCACCCGGCGCGACTGGCCGCCGTGATCCCGTCGTTCGGACCCGGGGTCGCTCCGGGCTCGCTGTGGCTGCGCCGGCGCGCCTAGAGAGCGCCGCGCGCCCAGGGAGCGCCGCGCGCCCAGGGAGAGCCGCACCCCCAGGGAGAGGCGCGCCCCCGGGGAGAGCCGCGCGCCCGGGGAGAGCCGCGCATCCCGTTCGCCGGGGGCTCGCCGGCCGTCAGCCTGCCCTACCATCAGCACCGCAGCGGCCCGCTGCGCTCCCGTCTGCGCTGCGAACTGCGGCGATCGAGAACACCATGCCCCACGAGAGCCCGACGCGCGCCCCCGACTCGGCAGCCACCGACGCAGGGGCGGCAACCGCCGACCCGGCGACAGCCGCCGCGCCAGGCAGGGCAACCGCCGACCCAGGCACGGCAACCGCCGACCCGGCGACGGCCGTGCCAGGCCACGACGAGGCCGACGCCGTCCACCGATACGAGCGCCCGATCGAGCTTGACTCCACGAGCACCCACGCCCGCGTGGTGGCGATGGTCGGCGGGGCGCGCAGGGTGCTGGAGCTCGGGACCGCCACCGGCCACATGACGCGCGTGCTGCGCGAGCGCGGCTGCACCGTGGTCGGGATCGAGCACGACGCGGACATGGCCCGCGAGGCCGAGCCGCTGTGCGAGCGCATGATCGTCGGCGACATCGACGAGCTGGACCTCGAGGCGGAGCTGGCGGACGACAGCTTCGACGCGATCGTCGCCGCGGACGTGCTGGAGCACCTCAGGGACCCGGGCGGGGCGCTGCGAAGGCTCCGGCCCTTCCTGCGGGAGGGCGGTCACTTCGTGATCTCGGTGCCCAATGTCGCGCACGGAAGCGTTCGTCTGGCGCTGCTTCAGGGACACTTCGACTACCGTCCCACCGGCCTTCTGGACGCGACGCACCTGCGCTTCTTCACCCGTGAGAGCATCGGCAGGCTGCTGGACGAGGCGGAGCTTGCGGCGGTCGAGATCTTCCACCAGCCGCTGGACCTCGAGGCCTCGGAGGTGGCATTCGATCCACACCGGGTGCCCGCCGATCTGCTCGCCGCGCTCGCCTCCGATCCCGACGCGCGCACCTACCAGTTCGTCATCAAGGCGGTCGCTCTGGGCACGCCGGGCCTGCGGGAGATCCAGCGGCGACTGCGCGAACTGGCTCACGAGAACGCGAGGCTGCGCGAGCGCGCCGACCAGCGCGACGCGCACGAGACGGCGCTGCGAGACGCCGTGGTGGCCGCCCACGATCAGCTGATGCGCCGCGACAGCGAGATCGACCGCCTGCAGAGCGCGCTTGCGGAGGCCAACGAGGAGCTGACGCGGCTGAGGGTGCGATTGGAGCGGATCACCGACAGCCTGCCCGGGCGGGCCTATTCCGCGCTCGTCGCGCTGCCGGCGCTGCGCGGACTGCGGGATGCCCGCACGTCGGCCTACGCGCGGGCGCTGCGCCGGGCGCGCGCGGAGCGGCCGCCGCAGTGACCGGAGCCGCGGGCCCGCGTCCGGGATGCGCGGTGATCATCCCGACCCACAACGGCGCGGCGCTCACCACAGCCTGCGTCGACGGCCTGCTGAGGCTCGAGCCCGAGCGCGCCACCCAGCGGATCGTCGTCGTCGACGACGGATCCGACGAGCCGCTGGACGCGTCGCTGGCGCGCTTCGGCGAGCGCGTGCAGCTGGTGCGGCTGGCGGCCAATCGCGGCTTCGCCGGCGCCTGCAACGCCGGCGCCGCCGCCGCCGGCGACTGCGAGCATCTGGTGTTCCTCAACAACGACACGCTGCCGACGCGTGGCTGGCTGGACGCGCTGGCCCAGGACGCCCAGAGCGATCCGCGCACCGGGGCCGTGGGCGCGAGGCTCCTGTTCCCAAACGGCCAGGTTCAGCACGCCGGCATCGCGATCGGCCAGGATCTCAGGCCCCACAACCTGTACGCGGGGTTCCCCGCGTCGCACGCGGCGGTGTTGCGCCCGCGCGAGGTGGCCGCCGTCACCGCCGCCTGCATGCTCGTGCCGCGGACGGTGTTCGAGGCGCTCGGCGGCTTTGACCCGGCGTTTCACAACGGCTTTGAGGACGTCGACCTGTGCCTGCGCATGCGCGAGCGCGGCCTTACGGTCCGCTACTGCCCCGCCAGCGTCGTCTACCACCTGGAGTCCGTGACGCGCTGGCCGGACGGAACCCCGGTGGGCGTCGAGCAGGCCAGCAGGGCGTTTGACGAGCGCTGGCGAGAGCGGCTGCAAGCCGACGACTTGGAGCACTACCTGCGCGACGGCCTGATCTCGCTCGACTACGGCTCCCACTACCCGCTGAGGATCGCCGTCTCGCCGGAGCTGGCGGTGCGCGCCGAGGGCTCGGCCGGCTTCTGCGAGCTTGATCGTGCGCTGGCCGCGCGCTCCGAGCAGGTGATGTCGCTGCTGGCGCGCGAGACCAGGCGGAGCCTGCGAGCGCGCGCGTCGGTGCAGACCCTGGCGTCGGCGCTTTCGCCGGCCGGCGAGGCCGAGCCGGCGCTGATCGCCCGCGGACGACCCCGTGCGCTGGGCCGCGGCGGCCGGCTGATCTCAGTGCTCCTGCCCGTCAAGAACGGCGCGAGCGAGCTGCGCGCCCTGCTGCCGCGCGTCCTGTCGCAGTCGATCTCGGCGCGGATCGAGATCGTCGCCGTCGACTCCGGCTCTCAGGACGACTCGGTGCAGGTGCTTCGGCGCCACGGCGCGACCGTGCTTTCGATACCGCCCTCCCGCTTCGATCACGGGCTGACGCGCAACCTCGCCGCCAGCCACGCCGGCGGCGACGTGCTCGTCCTGCTCACGCAGCGCGCGCTGCCGGCTGACGACCGCTGGCTGGCGCCGCTGGTCGGCGCTCTGGACGCCGACCCGGAGGTCGTCGGCGCCTGCAGCCGCGTGCTTCCGCGCCAGGATGCCGACCTGCTGACGCGGCTGGACGCGGAGCGTGAACTGAGCTCGTCGCCGGCGCGTCGCCGGGCTCAGATCACCGACTGGCCCGCGTATGCGGCGCTGACCGACGACGCGCGCCGGGCGTTTTTGAACTTCCACACGGTGAGCGCCGCGATCCGCGCCGAAGCCTGGAGGCGCACGCCGTTTCGCTCGGTGCGCACGATCGGCGAGGACCTGCTGTGGGCGCGCGAGGTGCTCGAGGACGGGTGGGCGCTCGTCCACGAGCCGGGCTCGCGCGTGCTGCACTCGCACGACTACTCCCTGGCCGAGCTGCTTGCGCGCAACGTCGACGACGGCGTCGCCGTGCACGACATCAGCGGCCGCGAACTTCGCTCAGACCAGCTGGCCGAGCAGATCACGGCGCTCGCGCTCGACGACTGGGAGCGCATCAGAGCTGGCACGGACGCGCAGGGCGAGGAGCTTGACCGCCTCCAGATCCAGGCGGTGCTGCGCAGGGCCGCGCAGGCGGTCGGCCAGTGGCTTGGCGTCAACTGCGACCGGCTGGCGCCGGGGACCGCCGCGCAGTTCTCCGCAGTCGCCCGCGCCCGCGCCGACGCCGGGTCATTCGATCCGGGGGCGCCGCTGCCCGCGGCGCCGTGGCCGTCGCTTTAGCCGTGCGCGTCCTGCTGGTGACGCATCGCTTCCCCCCGTTCGGCCTGAGCGGGGTGGAACGGCTGTCCGAGCAGACCGCGCGCCTGCTGATCGCCGCCGGCCACCCGGTGACGGTGCTCACGCGCCGGCGCTCCGCGGCTCCGGCGCTGCCCACCGCGCAGGCGATGGAGCGCGACGGCGTGCCGGTGATCTCGATCGCGGGCGGATGCTCCCCGCAGACGCCGGCCGACGCCCATCGCGAGCGGCTCGAGCTGCTGTTCGAGCGCACCCTCCTCGATGCCCGCCCCGACGTGGTGCTCGTATCGCACCTGCTCGGGCACTCGCCGCTGTATGTGGAGATCGCGCAGCGCCTGGGCGTGCCCGTGGTCTTAGAGCTCCACGACTTCTACGTCGCATGCGAGCGAGCGCACCTGGAGCGCGTCTCCGGAGAGCTGTGCGACGGCCCGGAGGGCGGAGGCGCCTGCGCGCGCCACTGCTTCGCGGCGCAGCCGGACGCGACGGCGCGCTGGGCGCTGCGGACCCACCTCTTCCGCCGAGCGCTCGAGCGTGCGGATGCGACCATCGCACCGTCACGGTTCGTGGCCGACTGGTTTGAGCGCAGCTTCGGGCTGCAACCCCGCCCGATCGTCGCGGGTCCAGGGGTGGACGTCGGCCGCCCGCTCACGTCCCGGCGCCCGCCGCTGCCGCCGCTGCGACTGGCGATCGTCGGCATGGTCGCCCATCACAAGGGCGCGCACGTGGCGATCGATGCGATCCGTACCGCCGGCCTGCCCGCCGTTCGCCTCACGCTGCTCGGGGGCGCAACCCAGCCGTATCTGCGCGCGCTGATCGCACAGGCGGCCGAAGTCCCGGGCC
>DATGLC010000029.1:0-35263 GCA_035294345.1 Solirubrobacteraceae bacterium | reverse complement strand
CGAGCTGATCGCCGACGTGCTCGACGGAGCCACGTTCAAGGACGGTGTGAAGGTCACGGACGACGAGGCCACGACGCAGGACGAGAAGGTCGCCGCCTGAAATCGCTCACGCGGTCGATCCACAACTCTTGACAATTGCTCAGACGGCGAGCGCTGCGGCGAGTGCACACGGGTACTCGCGGGCGGCGTTCTATCTGGTCCAGGCGGCGTTCGAGCGCTCCGGGATGGTCGGGCTGCTGGACGAGCGGCCGGGACGGCGCGGTCCGCTGCGGCTCTCGCCCGAGGTGCTCGGGTTCTTGCAGGCGCGTCGGTGCGAGACGCCGGAGGCGTCGGGCGCGCAGCTGGCGCGCGAGCTCGAGGCGGCGCTCGGTGTGCGGCTGCACAGACGCACCGTGGAGAAGGCGCTGGGGGCTCGCGCGTGAGCTCGCGATTGTGGCCCGTCGGCGAGCCTGCGCAGGCTGACTATGAGCGGCTGCGTGCGCTGGCGCTGGCGGGAGACCCGGGCGAGGAGTCACTGATCGCGCGACGGTTTGAGCGCCGCGGGCTCGCGGGGTTGATCAGCTGGCCTGCGGCCGAGCCCGAGTATCTGGGGTCGCTGGTGGGCGCCGCTCGTCCGGCCTGGTGTGGTTCTGAGGACCCGCGTGAGCAGCGGTTACGTGATGCCTACGGGTTTCTGCTCGCCGATGGTGAGACGTGTCCATTACGGGCGGTGGGATGAGAAGCGTGAAAGTCGGCCTGTACGCGCGGGTGTCGACCGAGCGCCAGCAGGAGCGCGGCACGATCAGCTCGCAGCTGGAAGCGCTGCGCGCGGCCGCGAGCACAGACGGGCACGAGGTGATCGAGGAGTTCATCGATGATGGCTACTCGGGGGCGCGGTTGGATCGCCCGGCGCTGGATCGGATGCGCGACGCTGCCGAGGCCGGCATGCTGGACAAGGTGCTGTGCCTCAGCGCCGACCGGCTCGCGCGCGCGTACGCCTACCAGGTGCTGATCCTCGAGGAGCTTGAGCGCTTCGGGGTCGGTGTGCGGTTCCTCGAAGGCCCCGCGCACGACGATGATCCGCAGGCCAGGCTGCTGGTGCAGATGCAGGGGGTCATCGCGGAGTACGAGAAGGCCAAGATCGCCGAGCGTTACCGGCGCGGGAAGCTGTATCGCGCCCGCGCCGGGGAGATCCTGTTCTGGCGGATCTCCTACGGGTACCGGCGCGTGACGCCCGCTGATGGAGCGCCGGCGCGGGTCGCGATCTTCGAGCCCGAGGCGCAGGTCGTGCGCGAGATCTTCCACGCGTACGTCCAGCGAGGCCTGTCGGTCCGCCAGATCGCGTTGTGGCTGCGGGAGCGCGGGATCCCGTCGCCGAGCGGCAAGCCGATCTGGGGAACCTCTACGATCGACCGACTGCTGCGCAACGAGGCATACATCGGCACCATGTACTACAACCGCTATGAGTCACTGGACGGCGACGGTCCGCGCGGGGCGCGCAACCGCAAGACTCGTCAGCGCGAGCGTCCGCGCGAGGAGTGGATCGCGATCCCGGTCCCGGCGATCATCGACCCAGACACATTTGAGCGTGTCAAGCATGTCAGCCGTGACAACTCACAATGGAGCCCGCGCGGCGCCGAGCCGGGCGCTTGGCTGTTGCGCGGACTGGTCCGGTGCGGCCACTGTCATGTCACCTGTCACGCTCAGCGGATGCGGGGTCGCAACGGCACCTTTCATCGTTACTACCATTGCCCCAACCACGACGTGCTCCGCGCCGGCTCGGACGAGCGCCGCTGCCCGGAGCGCAACATCCGCGCCAACGAGCTTGACCAGTACGTCTTCGAGCAGGTCCGCCACGCACTGCTCGACCCCCGACAGCTGCTCGCCGGCGAGCGCGCGGTGATCGCCGGCGCCCCCGACGAGAACCAGCTCGTCGCCACCCAGCTCAAGCGCTTGGACGCCGCGATCAACGCGAAACAGCGGGAGCGGACCCGGCTGCTTGACGCCTACCAAGCAGGACTGATCGAGCTTGACGAGCTCACCCGACGGACCGCGACGCTCACCGCCCACCGCGACCGGCTGATTGCCGAGCAGGACACGCTCACCACGCGCAGCGCCGAGCTGGCCACCGAGAACCGGCTGCGCCAACGACTCGCCGGATTCGCCGAACGCGTCGCCGCGTCACTGGACGAGCTCGACTTCGACGCCCGCCAACGACTGATGCGCCTCGTCATCGAGAAAGTGCGCGTCACCGGCTGGCGGGTCGAGATCCACCTCAAGATCCCCCTCGCCGACGAACCACCACCCGACACCAGACCCGACAGCGGGCCCGACGACGACCCCGACACACGCGGACCCCCGACCGGCACCCGGACCGGGTCAGCCCCTGCCAAGCGATGTGCGCCTGCGTTCCGATCGTGGAGATGATGTGTGCCTTGTGGGTGATCCGGTCAACGACGGCCTTCGCGAGCCTCGGGTCGGGGAACACCTTGGTCCAGTCGCCGAACGGCAGGTTCGTGGTCACGATTAGCGATCCGCGTTCGTTGCGCTCGCTGATGACCTGGAAGACCAGCTCGGCGGCGCCTTCGGGCAGGTTTAGGTAGCCCAGCTCGTCGAGCGCCACGGCCTCGGTGCGGGCGTAGCGGCCGATCACGCGGCCGAGCTCGCGGCGCGATTCGGCCTCTTGCAGCTCGTTTGCTAGGGCGGCGAGGGTGGTGAAGCGGACGCGGCGGCCTTGCTGGCAGGCGCACACCGCGAGCGTGGTGGCGAGGTGGGTCTTGCCGCTGCCGCTCTCGCCGATGAACACGATCGACTCGCGGTCATCGATCCAGGAGCCGTCAGCGAGCGCGGCGATCGTGGCTTGCGGCACAGTCGGGTTCTCGTCGAAGCGGAACTCCTCCAGCCGCTTGATGATCGGCAAGCGCGCGTCGATCAGCCGGCGCTTCTCCCTGCGCTCGGCGCGTTCCTGGTGCTCGGCCTCGAGCAGCGCAGCGAGGTAGGCGACCGGGGTCTGCTGCTCGCGGGTCGCCTCGGCGGCGAGCGCCCGGAACCGGCGCTTGACGGTCGGGAGCTTGAGCTCGGTGGCGTGCGCCTCGATCAGCGCCTCCAGCGCCTGCGTCTTCGGTGACGGAGTCATCGTGCGGCCTCCCGCCCGAGCAGACGGTCGTAGTCGGTCAGGTCCGGAGCGGGCCGGTCGGTGGCCGCCAGGCGCGGGTCTAGGTCGGTCAGCGGCGCGGCGGGCGCCCTGACGTCGGCGCGGCTGGCCAGCACAGCGACGGCTCGACCGTCGTGCGCGCCGGCGGCCAGCGCGCCGCGGACGGCAAGCTCGATCCGCTCGGGTCCGTGGTCGCGCACGAGCATTAGCACGTCAACCATCTGCCGCGCGGCCTCTGAGGCGCCGACCTTGCCGGTGATCTGCTGCCAGAGCTCATCGAAGCAGTCTGGCCAGGCGCCGCGTTCGCGCTCTTGGTGCAGCGCCAGCGAACCGGCGAGCGCGCCAGGCTTGCGGGACAGCAGCTCGAGATAGTGATCAAGCCGCGCGCTGACCGCATGGCGCTCGGCGAGCCGTTCGTGGCGTGCGACCTCCTGCCCGTCGACGATCACGGTGATCTCCCGGGCGCCGACCCGCGCGAGCACCCGACGCCCGGTGAACGACACTGGCACCGAGTAGCGGTTCTGCCTGACCGTGACCAGCGCCTTGCTGTCCACGCGGACTGACGACGGCTCGCTGGTGTCAAACGGCTCGGCGGGCAGCGCCCGCAGCAGCGGCCGCTCGCGGGCCAGCGCCTCGCCGACCGTCTCCAGGCGCCCGGTGATCGTCCGGCCGAGGTCGGCCTCGCAGCCGGCGTGGATCAGCCGGTTGAGCTCGGCCAGGTCGGCGACCTTCGGCACCGGGACGAGGTGGTTGCGGCGAAAGCGGCCCACTTCTCCCTCGACGCCGCCCTTCTCGTGCGCCCCTTGAAGACCCGCCAGCGTGAACGCTGAGTCGAACAGGTAATGCCAGCGCAGCGCGATGAACCGGTCGGTCTCCTCGCGACGGCGGCCGCGGAGCACGACCTTCACCGCCGAGCTCAGGTTGTCGTATCAGACCAGGCCGAACACGCCGCCCAGCCAGGCGAGCGCCTCGACGTGACCCTCCAGCAACGCCTGCTGGGTGCAGCGACAGAACGCCATGCAGAACCCGGCGCCCGAGAAGCACGGACGCAGGTAGAACAGCTGCACCGTCGTTGGCCGGCCGGCGAGCACGACCTCGGCCTCACCCCAGTCCACCTCGGCCTCCATCCCCGCCTGATGGATCTGCAGCACGAACACCTCGCCCACCTCACCCAACTCACGCCGACGAGCAGCGACGTACTCGCGCACCGTGCGCTCCGCCACGACGGCACCGCGCTCATCGACCAGCCGCCGCCAGATCCACCGGGCCGTGTCCCGCTGCTTGCGCGGCGCCCGCCGATCAGCAATCAGGATCTCATCGATCCACCCACGATGCTCGCCCAACGCCGGCGCCGGCCTGCGCTCCGGCCGCTTGCGCGGCGGCGGCACCGGCGACTCCAGCGCCTGGCGCACCGCCCGCCTATGAACCCCGTACTTCGCCGCCAGCGCACGCGTCCAGAGCCCCTCGCGCTCGCGGTCTCTGCGGATCTGCTCAAACAGCTCCACCCTGGATCCCATCCCTTCTGCCGACCTCCCGTGCACGTGTTGACACGCGCACGCTCGGTCACCGGTCAGACGGAAGGTGGGGCCAGATCAAGCCGCCACACTGGGGCCAACTCAGACCGCCGTTCTCAGCAGGCTCTACGAGCGCGAGCAAGTCGGCTTCTATCAGTCGGTCGTCATCCACAACGGGATGAGCCCAGGCCTCCCGACCCCGATTCCGCAGAACGTCGATGCCTCGTCCGGGAATGAAATCCGCTGGATGACCGATGTGGACGTAGAGGGCTGGTCGGCGATAAGACATCCCGCCCTGAGCGGCCACGTCTTCTCGCTCCCTGTCACCGCCGAATACACGCGCTGCGGACGCGACACCGTCTCCTACTTCTGTCCCGGCCCGATGACCTGGACCAGCCGGAGCCTAGAGACCCAGACCGTGCGTCCCAAGCTCGCACCTCTCAGCTTCTTCGAGCAGGTCAAGAGCGTGCTCAACGACGCTGGCTGGGAGGCCGAGCCCTCGGACAAAGGCGTTTACCTCCAGCAATCCGCCACTCTGTTCGGAGGAACCGCGGAACTCATCGAGGCCCTCAGCGACGAGCGCGGCCCGCTACTCACCGCGTTCCTTGCAAAGGGCAAGGACGCTCCGGGATGGAGACTCACCGACCAGCGCCGCTACCTCGTCCTCCCTGAGCTACGCGACCTCGGTGTTGATGCGGAGCAGACGGATGAGCTCGTCATGGAACTCGAAGGCATCGGCGTCCTCATCCGCGGGCTCGTGCTCAAGTGCGCACGCTGCCGTGGAGCTCGCTTCTACCGCCTCGAAGAACTCGGCCAGACATTCCGCTGCACGCGCTGCTGGCTTGAGCAGCCGCTCACCAGCACAAGCTGGATGGTCGGGCCCGAACCGCCCTGGCGCTACGCGCTCGCCGAGGTCCTCTACCACCTGCTTGAGCACAACGGCGACCTTCCCCTGCTCAGCGCCAACGACTTCATGCTGGCCCGCGCCCGACCGCGGGAGTCGGCCCACACCATCCAGTTCACGGGCGAGCTCGCCATCGTCAACGCGGAGGGCACCGACTGGGAGCTCGACATCGTTATCACCGACGGCACGGACGTTTGGGTGGGCGAGGCGACGACGAAGAGCCGGCTCGAAGGGACCAACACGAAAGAGCTCTAGCGACTCGGTCGGCTACGGGCGGCCGCCGAGGAGCTGTCGGCCCGTGGCGTCCTCCTCATCACCTCCCAGCAGTGGGAAGCGACCACGGTCGAGCGCGCCCGAAACGTCTTCCCGGAAATCTGGCCGAGGCTTGAAATCATCGAGCACGGGCGCCGCGCGCCTCGATGGCAGCCAAGCCCGCGGCCAAGTGCGTCCTCCGACGAACAGCCTCCAGGGACAGAAGCCCAGCCATGAGCACTCCGGCTCCGCTGGACCAACTTTCGCTGGCACTGAAATGCCGCTTTCGCGCCGATGAAGCAGGAGGTTCGCAGTGCTGAAGCGGAACCGCTGCAGCTTTGGTTTCGTCCGGCTGAACCCGGAAGGCTCGAATATGGCTGGATGGCGAAGCCTGTGGTTTCGCTCGCGCTGCCGTGTCCGCTTTCGTTCGCAACTGACAAGAGCGTACTCGACCACACGGGTCCCGAAAGCCGTCTGTACAGCCACGGTGCTGCTGGCGAGCGAGCTGCCGTGTCATTGAGCGACCTCGCGGTCAAGCTCGGATACGAGCTGGTCGAGGGTGACCAGGCTCACCGTGTCATCGTCGTCGGCGGCCGCTACCAGCTCGTCGGAGAAGCCGGCCCGGCTGAAGAGGAGTACCTGCGGACCGTGCTTGGGCACCTTCAGGCGACGCTCCTGCTCAAGGGCGGGGAGCTTGTAGTCGCGCAGGTCATCGAGCACGCGCTTGGGCATCGGCTCGGTGGTCCACTTGCACTCGCCGACAAGGACGACGTTGCGGCGGTGCGCGCCCACGACGTCGATCTCCTCGGTAAGCCGCGTCCGCGCCTGTCGGTGCTTGTTCAGCGCGGGTCCCCACCAGCCGCCGACCGTCTGCGCGCGGGCCCCATAGATGCGGCGCGCATAGCGGACACACAGCTCCTCGAATGTCGGCGCGACGAAGTCGGCGAGGTACGGCTCGATGCCGCCGTCCCACACGTCCTGGGGCGAGAGGCCCTCCTGCAGGCCCTCCTGGTTGCCGAACACGAAGCGAAACCAGAAGCGGATAAAGCCGTCGCTGACGCGGTGCCTGTAGGACCGGGAGCCGGCGGGCGCCCCCACCGGCCGTGAGGAAGACAGCAGCCGCATCTCGCGCAGCGTGTCGAGATAGAACGTGAGCTGCGAGCTTCTCACCCTAAGCCTGTCGGTCAGGTGCTCGGTGCTTGCCGGCCGGTCCGCGAGCGCTTCCAGGATGGAGAAGTACGTGGCTGGACTGCGCAGCTCCTGCTCCAGCACGGCGCGGGGGTCGTCGAACAGCTGCGAACGGCGGTCAAGCACGTTTTCGCACACGGCGTCCCGCAGCGGGCCGTGCCCCAGATCTGCCAGATAGCGAGCCATACCGCCGGCGACGGCGAACCGGGTGATGCGCTCCTCCGAGGAATCAGACGGGCTCGTCATCCCCCTGCTCTCGGCGAATGTGAGCGGCCACACGTCGAGCCGCCGCAGTCGTCCATGCAAAGGACCCTCAGCGGGGAGCAGCGCCTCCATCTGGCTCACCAGAGAGCCGCAGAGCACGAGCTTGGTCTGGGACGTATCACGGTGCTCCTCCATCACAGCCTGAACCTCGGTCAGGACCTCTTCGCGGGCGCGGCCCTCGGGCAAAAGGAACGGGAATTCGTCGATGACTGCGAGAACCTTCCGTTCGCGGCCGAGCGCGTAGAGCAGCCGGATGAGCTCCGCCACGCTCGGTATCGCCGGCCGAGCGCCGAGCTCGGGCTCCAAGGCAGTGGCGAAGCGCGCCATCTGCGTCGTCAAGAGTCGCCGGTCGGCCACCAGGATGAGCGCCGGCTTGCCGTGCGCAAACCGCCGCAAGAGCCAGGACTTGCCCACGCGCCGCCGGCCCACGATCGCCAGCGCGTCCCGCGTGGCGTGCTTCCACCAGGACTCCAGGTGCGCGAGGTCATCCAGCCGGTTGATGAACTGGTCGCGGGGTGGCCACCGATACTGATTCATAGCATGGGTTCGACCATTATAGGGTTACCTATGCTGCTGCGGGGACCACCTACGGCCGAGTCATCCCGGACAGTCGGCAAGCGTGAGGGCCTTGCGATCATGGGCGCGTTCGCTCACGGGGAGCTGACTCCACGGCTGCGTCAAGTGCTATGCGCCGCCGATCGTGGCGCTGCACGAGCAGGCCATGGCCCACCCGCACACACAAGCACGCCATCGCCCACCCGCACACCGCTTGTCGTAAGCGGTCGAGCTGCGGTCCGGCGTGCCGCCGCGGGAGCTTGCGACGCTCGGCCTGGCTGGTACTTCCGCCCCGGCGCGAACCCAGCGGGTCTCCGGCTCTGCATCGGGGGATGGACCGTGGGACTTCTCCTTCGCCCCGGCGCGCGAACGCATGGCCGGCGACGCCCGCTGCCAGCCGAGTCCAGCCCCCCGCAGAGCGCGGAACCCGGCGGATGGCGAGCCGGACGTTGCGCGTCCGCTGCGGTCCCGTGGCTTCGTTCAGTGCTGACGATCACGGTGGGCCGCGGCGACGCGCGCAAGCGCCGCGCCCACCCGATCCATCAGCTCCACATCGCCCAGCGTGATCCGAACGTGGCCCGGCAGGGCGAACTCGCTGCCGGCTCGCAGGAGCAGCCCCTCGTGCGCGAGCGCCTCGCAGATCGCCACGTCGTCACCTCCGACGCGCGCCAGGACGAAGCTGGCATGCGACTCGAACGTCGTGATCCCCGCCGCCGCGAGCGGCGCCGTGAGGCGGGCGCGCGCCAGCTGCGCCCGGCGGCGGCGGGCGGGAAGGCGATCCACGCGCTCCAGGCTCGCCTGGCCCGCGGCCAGCGCGGCGCAGTTGACGTTGAACGGCTCCTGGACGGCGTGCAGCAGCGGCGCCAGGGACTCGTGCACGAGCATGTACCCCAGGCGAAGCCCGGCGAGCCCAAAGATCTTGGAGAACGTTCGCAGGACCACGACCGGCCGGCCGGAGTCGATCGCCGCCAGCCGGTCAAGCCGCTCGTGCGGCTCCATGTAGTCGGCATAGGCCTCGTCGACGACCGCCAGGCACCGATCGGGCAGCGCCTCGAGGAACGCCTCCCACTCCGGCGCTGAGATGCGCAGCCCGGTGGGGTTGTTCGGATCGCAGACGAACACGAGCTTCGCCGACGTGCGCGCGGCCGTGCTTGCCAGCGACTCCAGGTCAAGCGCAAGGGTGTCGGGATCGGCGTCGACGCGGATCACCTCCGCGCCGGCGACGCCGCACGCCGACGCGTACAGGCCGTAGGTGGGCCTGGGGACGACGACCCGATCTCCCGGCTCCACGGTCGCCGCCACCAGCGAGAGCGTGAGCGCCTGGATCCCGTGGCCGGGGATCACCTGCTTTGCGCAGGCACCCGTCCACTCCGCCACCGCGCGGCGAAAATCCTCGTAGGCCTCCTCCGGGTAGGCCCATACCGATCCCGGCAGGTCGGCGGCCACCGCCTCGAGCACGCCGTCCAGCGGCCCCTCCAGGTTCTCGTTCCAGTTGAGGCGGATCAGGTCCGTGCGACCGGTCCGAGCCTTGAGCTCGCGGGCGCCGGCGCCCGGCACGTACGGTCCCACGCCGATCACCGAGCGGCGCACGAGATCGTCAAGGCGCGTCCCGAGCCCGCTCATGCGACCGGCATGAGAGGCTCGGGAACCGCGAGCGCGGGGCAGAACCGGGCGAGGAGCGCCATCAGGCGTCCCACCTCGGCAGCTGTGCGCCCAGCTGCTCGCCGGCAAAGCGCCACAGGCGCTCGCGCATCCGCTCCACCGTGGCCCAGCGGTAGCCGATCACGGTCTCAAACCCCATGCCGTCGATCAGCGCCAGAAGCCGGTCGGCGACCTCCTGCGCCGGCGCGACCGGGGTGAACTCCCCGCTCGCGCAGCCGTCGGCCACCACCGCCTCAAAGTAGCCGCGCCAGCGCGCCGAGACCGCCTCGCACTCGGGCAGCAGACCCGGGTCGGAGAGCACCCTGGCCCAGAACTGGATCCAGATCACGTACTCATCGCGCAGCAGGCCCGATTGGGGGACGCTGATCTCAAGCAGGCAGGCGAGCCGGTGCGCGACCGTCGAGCAGGCCGCCAGCCGCGCCTCGATCTCCTCAAACAGTCGCTCCGACGACCACCTGAAGGCCGCGACGATCACGTCCTGCTTGGCATCGAAGTGGTAGTGCACGGCGGCGGTCGAGACGTTCGCCTCACGCGCGATGTCGGCGACGCGCACGTCGGCCACCCCGTGCTGGAGGATCGCCGCCCGGGCCGCCGCCAGGATCTGATCCGGCCTGTCCTTGGGGCGTGCGGGGCTCATGCGCGAGTCCCGGCCTGCGCCCCGGTCACCGGCAGCGCCACCGGCCCGGCCGGCGCCACGGGCACCGGCAGCGCCACCGGCCCGGCCGGCGCCACGGGCACAGGCGGCGCCCCGGCCACCGGCGGCAGCCCCGTCCGCGGTGGTGCCCAGTGGCGGGCCCGCGGCCTCCCGGTCACGGGCCCGCGGCCGATCTGGCGATGCGACGTGAGCCGACTGCTCCAAACAGCAGCCCCAGCGCCAACAGCAGCGCCACGGGCACAAGCTGCGTCAGCTCGTACTGCAGCCTCTGGCCCGCAAACCCTGACGGCAGCGACGCCCCGGGATCCGCGGTGCCAAGCCCCGGCCACAGCAGCACGACCGTCGCCAAAAGCGACCACAGCGTGCCGAGAAGCCCGCAGATCCAGGCGCCGGCGTTGCCGAACGGCAGCCGATAGGGCCTGCGCGCGTCACCGTGCGTGTAGCGCAGCCGGATCACCGCGGGGCAGATCGCCACATAGGAGATCAGCGTAGTGGAGATCACCAGGCCGAGCACCGCGCTGAAGTACTTGGCAGCGTTGCCGCTGGTGAGCGTCAGGGCAAGCACGAGGAAGACCGTGGCCATCGCGCCGGACATCAGGTTGACGGCGATCGGCGTGCCGAAGCGCTCGGAGAACCGGCCCATCCAGGCGGGCGCGGCGCCATCGCGTGCGGCGATCGCCTGCGCGCGGTCCGCGCCCATCAGCCACGCCACGGCGCCGAACATCAGCGCGAGCACGAAGCCGATCGTCACCAGCACGCCGATCACCTTACCGGCACCGGTCAGCGTGACGGCCCCACCGGCCGCGACGTGCCCGCCGTAGATGGTCAGCACGAGCTTGATCGCGTCCAGGAAGCCGGACAGATTCGTGATCTGCCGCGCGGGCAGCAGCAGGATGATCGCGAGGATCGGGATGCCGTACAGGAGCACGACCATCGCCCCCGAGCGAGCGACGGCGAACGGGATCGCCCGCTGCGGGTCACGGATCTCGCCTGACGCCGCAGACGGGACCTCCAGCCCGACGTAGTTGAACGCGAGCACCGGCACCGCGGCGATGAACACCGCCCAGGTCGGAGAGAACGAGCTGCCGCCCAGGCCGTGGACGCCGTGCTCGGCCGCGTAGATGATCACCGTCAGCGTGAAGAAGGACAGCAGCGTGGCGCGCAGGAACGCGCCGAGCGTCGGCAGCCACTTGCCGTAGCGCGCGGAGACGATCACTCCGGCGGTCGACACCCAGATGAACAGCAGGCCGAATATGTACTGCCCCGCCCCGCTCAGCGGGGTGATGAGCTGGCCGATCGCGGCCATGCTCGTGACAGCGAGCGTCCCACCGAGCCAGATCGGGTTGGAGATCCAGTAGAAGACCGACGCCACAGCGCCCACGATGCGCCCGAAGGCCAGCCGGATCCAAACGTACGGCCCGCCCTCGACCGGGAAGGCTGCGCCGAGCTCGGCGGTCAGCAGGGCGTAGGGCAGGAAGAACACCGCGGCCAGGAAGAGCATCCAGGTGAACGCCTGTCCGCCGTCGGAGGCGACGGCTCCGATCGTGTCCAGCCCGATGACGGTGCAGACCGCAAAGAACGTCACGTCGAAGCGCCTGAAGGTGCGCTCGAGCGACAACCCCGCTTCGCCGGGGAGCGCCTCCGCCGGCGATAACGCTGTGCTGACCATCTCCGATCTCCCTCCCTGCGTTGCGCTGGTCCGGTCCGCCGAGATACTAACTGATCCGTCAGTTAGTATCAAGCTGCGCGGCCTCCAGAGCGCGGCCCCCAGGTCGGCGCCGATCGGGATCCACGACCGACGGGGATCCACGACCGACGGGGATCCACGACCGATCGGGATCGCGCGGTTCACCGCATCCTCAGCGAGCAGGCGGCAACCCCCGCCGCGGCGCCTTCGGGCCGCGGCGACGCCGCCCGGAGCTCAGTAGAGGTTGAAGACGTTGGGGTCCTGCGCCACGCCCGGGCCCGCGCCCGCCCCGTCTGCGCCGTTGGGCGCCGCCGGGTTTCCGAGCCCGTCGACGCCGCCCAGCCCGTAGCAGGGGGTGGGAGGGCTGACGGGGGTCGCCACGCCGCAGACCTGATTTGAGCCCGGCGAGCCGGCGATCACCGCGTGGTTCCCGGTCCCACAGGGTCACCCTCCCCGGCCTGCGCCAGGAAGTCAAGCGCCACGCGCGCGGCGATGCGCGCGGCGCGCCTCTATGCCAGCCCGGAGTCCGCCGCGATCAGTGGGCAGAGATTCCCAAATGCCATCGGTTCGCCGGCGCGCCTCTATGCCAGCCCGGAGTCCGCCGCGATCGCGTCGATCAGGCGGCGCTGCTCGTCGGTCAGCTCCTGGCCGCCCATCAGCCTGG
Source organism: Solirubrobacteraceae bacterium (assembly GCA_035294345.1). Classification (GTDB taxonomy): domain Bacteria; phylum Actinomycetota; class Thermoleophilia; order Solirubrobacterales; family Solirubrobacteraceae; genus Palsa-465. The sequence goes on along the minus strand of DATGLC010000029.1, from coordinate 22,785 downwards.
TCTCCTCCAGGTACGGATCCACGACCTCGGTGCGCCGACCCACGAGCGTCTCGATCACGGCCAGGCCACAGAACGGGACGTAGAACTCGCTGTAGCCCCCCTCGTGGACGAGCGCGAGCCGGCCGCCCGACGCATCGAGCACGAGCTCGGTCAGCCTCCGGTAGCTGTCTGAGTGAAGCTGCATGCGCCCCATGGGGTCATAGGCGCTGGCGTCAAAGCCGCTTGAGACGATCACGAGCTCAGGCTCAAAGCGCCGCAGCGCCGGCACGACGACGCGCTCGAACGCGGCCACGTAGGCGCCGTGGCCGCTGCCTGCCGGGAGCGCAACGTTGAGGTTGGCCCCGACGCCCGCGCCCGCGCCGCGCTCGTCCACGGCGCCCGAGTCCACCGGGAAGCAGCGGTCCTGGTGCACGGAGACCACCAGCGTGTCCGGGTCCTCGTAGAAGATCGCCTGGGTTCCGTTGCCGTGGTGAACGTCCCAATCGACGACGGCGATCCGCCGCACGCCGTGGCTGCGACGCACCGCGCGGATCGCGACCGCGACGTTGTTGAAGATGCAGAACCCCATCCCCCGGTCGGGCAGCGCGTGATGGCCGGGTGGCCGGACGAGCGCGTAGGCGCGATCGACCTCGCCGGAGGCGACCGCCTGCACCGCGACGATCGCGCCGCCGGCCGACAGGCGCGCGATCCGAGCTCCACCGCGGCCGAACGGGGTCGTGCCGTCGCCGGCATCCCCGCCGGAGCCCTCGCTGAGGCGCTCGATCCGCTCGACATACTCGCGGCCGTGCACCGCCTGAAGCTCCTCGGCGGTGGCCTCTCGCGCGCGCAGCACGACCAGGTCGTCCAGCAGCCCGCTGACCTCAAGCAGGTTGCGAAACCGCCGCTTGGTCGCCGGGCTCTCGACGTGCGCCAGCGGCTCAAGCCAGCCGCCGCTGGCCACAAGCCCCGCGGCGGTGCCGGTGTCATGCCACAGGTACAGCTCCTCGCACAGCCAGCCGGTGCGAGCCGCGCGCGGCGCGCTCACGCCGTCAGCTGGGCGAACGCCTGCTCGAATGCCACAAGCTGCTGGGGGTTGAAGATCGGATCGGGAATCCCGTTGGCCTGCTGCTCGGCGGTCGCGAAGGCCATCTCGATCGCGTGGTCGGGCGCGACCTTGGCCGCCTTGAGCTTCTCCAGCGTCAGCGTCTTGAGCATCGTCTGGTAGCCCTCGTCACGGAAGTTGTCGATCGCCGACTGCTCCTCCAGGAAGTGGTTCATCCACAGGTGCGCCAGCACGGGGTTGCGAGCGTTGCGCGGGATAACCCACATGTCGTTGAGGATCAGGCCGTAGCCGTCGGCGGGGAAGTAGAAGCTGCACGCGCTCAGCGGGACGTTCTTGGGCAGGTAGTGGTAGATCGCCTCCATGTCGCCGTTGTAGCCGAACGAGAGCTTCTCGACGCCGCTTGCCAGCGGCTGGAAGGCGGTGTACTGCCACTTGACGCCGCTCAGCTCTCGCAGCGCCGCCGCCGCGTCGGCGATCTGCGACTGGGAGATCGTGTCCAGCGTGCGCGCGCCGTTTCGCAGGATCGCCATCGACAGCGCGTCGAACGCGGCCGCGTTGACCATCCCCATCGGCGTTCCCGACGGCACCTTCCAGAAGACGTCCCAGGGGTTAGACAGCGCGCCCGGGTCGATGTTGATCAGGTCGTTTCGCCACTGCACGCCGAACAGGTTGATGAAGTTGGGCGACGTGTAGCGAGCGCCACGGTCATACCACGGATCGCCGGCGGCGGGGATAACGTTGTCCAGGTTGGGGATGTAGCTGTGGTTGATCGGCTGGATCAGCTTCGCGCGCACCAGCTCCACCAGGTGGTTGGCGTCCGGCACCCAGACGTCGGCCTGGACCGCGCCTGAGTGGATCTTGTTGATCGCCTCGTCGATCGAGGCGAAGGTGGTCACCTGGGCCTGCACCCCGTAGCGCTCCTCAAAGCTCTTGACCACCGCCGGCGACAGGTAGTACGCCCAGTCGTAGATCTGCAGGGGGCCCTTCTCCGGAGAGCGGCCCGACGGGATCGGGCGGTTGTCGCTGGAGATCGGAAGCGTGATCGGGTTGCCCTTGGAGGCGATCGGCATGTCGAACGAGCTGGTCGCCGGCGATGAGGAGGACGAGGCCGAGGCGGCGGCGCTCGCCGACGAGCTGGAGCTCGAGCTCGAGCCGCCGCACGCGGCCAGCAGCCACGTCCCCCCGAGCGCCGCCAGCCCGCCGCCGGCGCGCCGCAGCATCGCACGGCGCGTCAAGCAGGGCGGCAGCGGCTCTGCCTCCTCGTCGGGGCGCGGTTGCGCGTTGCGGTGGGTTGCTGTCCGGTTCATGTCTGCTCTCCAATGCGTGTCTCGATGGCCCGCGCCGGCGCACGGGCCGTGATGTGGTTTTGCTCTGCCACCGCCGCCGCTGCATGGCCGCCAGCGGGCGCTTTGTCGGAGGCGCCCGAGCCGCCGAGCACCCGCAGCGCCTCCGCCGGCAGGTGCACCTGGACGGCGCTGCCCTGCGCCCAGGGCACCGTCTGGCCGCTGTTGGGGATCAGCGCCGCGACCGGCTCGCCGGTCGCCAGGCGCACGAGCACCTGCACCGAGTGGCCGAGGAACACGACCCGCTCGACGATCCCCGGCACACGGTTGGCGCCGGGGGCGTCGTAGGGCTCAAGGCGCACCCGTTCGGGGCGCATCAGGCAGGTGACGGGGCCGCGCGCGCCAATGTCGCCCGCCGCGGCGGCCAGGTGGAAGTCGTCGCCCAGGCGCAGGCGCACGCCCGCGCCGTCGGGGCCCTCCGCGTGCGCTCGCAGTAGGTTTGAGACGCCGAGGAAGTCGGCCACGAACCGAGTGGCGGGCTCGTCGTAGACCTCGCGCGGAGGCGCCACCTGCTCGACGCGCCCCTCGTTCATGACCGCGATCCGGTCCGACATCGTCAGCGCCTCCTCCTGGTCGTGGGTCACGTAGATGAACGTGATCCCGACCTGCTGCTGCAGCGCCTTGAGCTCCACCTGAAGCTGCTTTCGAAGCTTGGCGTCCAGCGCCCCGAGCGGCTCGTCCAGCAGCAGAACCGCGGGGTTGAGCACAAGCGCCCGGGCCAGCGCGACGCGCTGCTGCTGGCCGCCCGACAGCTGCGAGGGCTTCCGAGCCGCGAGGTGGCTCAGCTGGACCAGCTCCAGGATCTCCGCCACCCGGCGACGGATCTCCTCCCTGCCCAGGCGGCGGCGGCGCAGCCCGAACGCGACGTTGTCGTAGACGTTGAGGTGCGGGAAGATCATGTAGGCCTGGAAGACCGTGTTGACGTTTCGCCGGTAGGGCGGCGTGTGCTGCATGTCGACCCCGTCGAGCACGATCCGGCCCTCGTCGGGCTCCTCGAAGCCGGCGACCATCCGCAGCGTCGTCGTCTTGCCGCAACCGGACGGTCCCACGATCGAGAAGAACTCGCCCGAGGGGATGTGCAGGTCGATGCCGTCGACCGCCACGACCTCGCCGAAGCGCTTGGTCAGCTGCACGATCTCCACCTGTCCTCCGGCCATGCGGCTCACCACACCCCTTCTGTGAGAGGGGCGCCCAGCGCCACCTCGGTCGACGCCTGCGGAAGCGAGATCTCCTCGCGACGGTTCAGAGCGCGGTAGACGGCGTACCCCGCCCCGCACAGGATGATCGTGGCCGCCGCCATCACGATCGCAGACGCGTTGAGCGCCGGCGTGGCGGAGCCGCGAGTCGAGTTGTAGATCACCATCGGCACCGACTGCGTCGCCGAGGTCGACGACATGTACTGGGTGATCACGAAGTCGTCGATCGAGACCGCGAAGGCGACGATCGCGCTGGCGAGGATCGCCGGCGCAAGCAGCGGTACCAGCACGAGCCGGAAGGCCCCCAGCGGAGTGGCCCCGAGGTCCAGCGCGGCCTCCTCAAAGCCCGACGGAATCGACGCAAGGCGCCCGCGGGTGACCACGATCACCAGCGGCAGGATGTAGGTCACCTGACCGACGACCTGCGCGGGGGTGCCGAGCGAGATGAAGTTCAGCAGCTTGGTGATCAAAAAGAACAGCGCCAGCGAGAGCACGAGCTCCGGCACGACCAGCGGCAGCGTGGCGAGCATGCTCGCCGGCCGGCTGGCGATCCCGCGCCAGCGCCCCAAAAAGATCGCCAGCGAGACGCCGATCGGCACCGACACCGCAACCGCCAGCCCCGCCAGCAGCAGGCTGTGCAGGATCGCATCGCGGTAGATCGGGTCGTTGAACACCGACTGCGGACCGGTCCACCACTGGGTCGAGAACCCCTGCCAGATGCTGCGCGAGTGGCCGGCGTTGAAGGAGAACAGGAACGCGATCAGGACCGGCGCCAGCGACCAGACCAGGTAAAGGACGACGAAGCCCCCAAGCGCCCAGCTGCCCCACGGCCTCCGACGCAGCCACGCGCGCCCGACGTTGGGCGACGGCGAGCGCGTCTGCGACGGCGCCGCCATCGGCTCGGCCACGGTCATGCCGCTGCCCGCGGCGCTCACAGGGCAACCCCTGCGGCGGCGATGGTGGCGCCGGCGGCCGCGCTCATCCGGCGACCTCCTCGGTCGCGCGCGCGGAGCTGCGCAGGTAGGGCGCCAGCAGCAGCGCCAGGAAGGCGACCAGCCACACCGCGCAGGCGGCCGCCAGCGTCTGGTCGGTCTGGCTCTGGGCGTAGGTGTTGATCAGCGTGCCGACCATCGCGGTCGAGGAGGTCCCGGACATCAGCTGGTTGGTGAAGAAGTCGCCGAACATGGGAAGCGCCACCACGACCATCCCGGCGTAGATGCCCTGCTTGGACAGCGGCAGCGTGACGCGCAGGAACGTCTGCACCGGCCCGGCTCCCAGGTCCTTGGCGGCCTCCAGGTAGCGCTGGTCAAAGCGCGCGAGCGCCGCGTAGAGCGGGAGGATGAAGTACGGCACCCAGCCGTAGATGAGCGCCGCCACGACCACGAACGGCCGCCCCGACAGCCAGTTGAACTGCGAGCTGGCCAGCCCCAGGTCGGCGAGCACCGCGTCGACCCAGCCGCCGGGCGACAAAAGGCCCACCCAGGCGAGCATCCGCAGCATGTAGCTGACCAGAAACGGCGCCACGAACAGGGCCAGCACGATCCCCTTGGTGCGCCGCGCCCGCACCGCCACGAAGTAGGCGACCGGGTAGCCGATGAGGATGCAGCCGGCCATCGAGATCGCGATGTAGATGCACGTGCGCTCGAACACGGTCCAATCGGTCCCGGAGAACGGCTTGAGCGCGGCACCGACCGCCTGCAGGTTGGCGAAGCTCCAGTGCAGCGGGTTCCAGGTGGGGACCGGCGAGAGCAGGATGGGGTCGATCCCGCCGACGGCGATCGCGATGAGCGCGTACAGCGCCGTGGCGACGAACAGCCCGACCCAGATCGTTCCAGGCAGGCCCAGCACGGCGAGCTGTCTGCGCGGGTACACGGGTAAGCCTCAGGCTCGTTAATCAGGCTCCGGCAACGGTTCCGTCCGGCCGCAGCCGATCAAGCACCGAGCGCATCGCCTCGACGATCCGGTCGGCCTCCTCGCGCGTGAGCACAAGCGGCGGCGAGAGCACGAGCGAGTGGCCGCAGTTGCGCACGATCACGCCCGTCTCACGCCGGATCACATCCGGCAGAGGCACAGGCGGGGTGGGCAGCGGCTCCCGGGTGGACCGGTCGCTGACCAGCTCCACGCCGAACATCATCCCCACGCCGCGGACCTCGCCGACAAGCTCGATGTCCTCAAGCTCGCGCAGCCTCCCGAGCAGGTAGCCGCCGGTTTCGCGCGCCGCCGCCAGCAGGTTCTCCCGCTCGATGATCTCCAGGTTGGCAAGCCCAACCGCACACGCGGTCGGGTGGCCGTTGTAGGTGTAGCCGAGCGGGAAGCCGCCCTGCGAGGCGAGCGTGTCGGCGATCTCATCGGACACCAGGTTGGCGCCCAGAGGGATGTAGCCGCTCGAGATCCCCTTGGCCGTCACGATGATGTCCGGCTCAAGCCCGAAGTGGGTGGCGGCAAACCACTCCCCCACCCGGCCGTAGGCGGTCACCACCTCGTCGAGGATCAACAGGATCCCGTGGCGGCGCAGGACCTCCTGTACCCGCGGCCAGTAATCCTGCGGCGGCACCAGCATCCCCGCGACGCCCATCACCGGCTCGCCGATGAACGCCGCGACCCGCCGCGGCCCGATCCGCTCGATCGCGCCCTCCAGCTCCTCGATCAAGAAGTCCGTGGGATCGCGACCGTCGAAGAGCTCCGCGCGGTAGGGCCACGGCGGCGTCAGATGGTGAAAATCGGGCACGAGCGGGCCGAATCCGTCCCGGTAGACGTCGACCCCGGTGGCGCTGCCGCCCCCGTAGGCGATCCCGTGGTAGGCGTGCCGGCGCGACAGGATCCAGGTGCGCTCGCTCTCGCCGCGGCGGTGAAAGAACAGGCGCGCCATCTTGATCGCCGCGTCGTCGCCCTCCGACCCTCCGCTGGTGTAAAAGACGCGCCCAACGCTGTCAGGAGAGATCTCAAGCAGCTTCTGCGCCAGCCTGATCTCAGGCTCGTTGGTGAACTCCCAGAAGCTCGTGAAGTACTCGATCCGGCGCATCTGAGCTGCCGCGACCTCCGCCAGCTCGGCACGCCCGTGACCGACCTGCGCAAGCCAAAGCCCTCCGGTGGCGTCCAGGTACTCCCGGCCCGCCGCGTCGGTCAGCCGGCATCCATCCCCTGAGACCATCACGACCCGGTCTGCGGTCTCGGCGGGCAGCAGCGGGTGCAGCACGCACTCGCGGTCGGCCGAGATGAGCTCAGCCTCGAGCGTGTCGGTCGTGGCGGACACCGATCTCCTCCTCTATTCCCGAATATCGGAAAACGTTCCCAACTTAGGCACAAGTTATCGCATGGGGCGCGCCGACGCAAGCCGAGCCGCAAGCCAAACCCCCCGCGCGGGTGGGCGAACTTGGAGGTCGCGATGCTGTCCGCGGGTGCGAGCCCAAACCCCCCGCGCGGGTGGGCGAACTGTGCTCACGGCGATCGCGCTGGCTGCGGCGATGAGCCGCGAGGGCGGCTGCTCGAATTGCGCGATCCCGGCGGTCGGCGAGAACTACGAGGCATAAGCTCACTCCCAGTCACCCTCGCCTGTCCGCACGCCGCCGTCGATCGCTGCACGAACGTAGGGCTCGAAGCGATCGATTACAAGGAGCGGAGCCCGTGCGGTTGACCACGAGCCTTCTGGCCCCCCTGAGCACCGCCCGCCCCCCTTTGGCCACGGGCGCCGGACCGCCCGGGGCGGCCGCTCAGCCGAGCATCCGGGTCGCGATGGCGGCCGTTCGCAGCACCGCCTCACGGACCGACGCCTCGGTCTCCGGGCTGTGCCGGGCGGTCGGCACCGCCACGCCGATCGAGGCGAACGCGATCCCCTTGTCGGCGTCGCGCAGCGGCGCACCGATCGCCCACGCGCCGTTGTAGGTCTCCTCCCAGCTGAACGCCCAGCCACGCTCGCGGATCTCGCGGACCTGAGCGCGCAGCACCTCGGGGTCTGTGATCGTCCCCGCGGCGAGGGGCCGAAGCTCGCGGGAGAGCACCAGCTCGATGCGCTCGTCGGTCTGGAAGGCGAACATCGCCTTGGCGGTCCCTCCGGCGGTGATCGGCACCGCGGTGCCGACCTCAGCGGTCACGCGAAGCCGGCTGGCCGAGTCCGCCGTCGCGACGTAGCGCGCCAGGCCGGCCGGAAACTCGGGGACCGCCAGCATCGCGAGCTCACCGGTCTCCCGCGCGAGCGCCCTCAGACGCGAGTCCAGAAGCGCCGGCAGGCTCAGCGTCCGACTCGCGCGGTTGCCAAGTCGGATCGCCGCGGCGCCGAGCTGGTAGCGCCCGTCCTCGTGTCGCACGAGGTATCCGGCACGCTCGAGGCTGCGCAGGATCCGGTTGAGCGTCGTCGACGGGATCTCCAGGTGGCGGCGCAGCGCCGCCTCCGACCAGACCGGCGTCTGGTCGGAGAAGGACTCGAGGACGCGCAGGGCCTTGTCCAGCACCTTCGGGCCCTCCGGCTCGACCTCGGTACGGGGCCGCGGCACCTAGGGCACCACCAGCGCCTGGGAGATCCTCGCAGCGAGGAAACTGGGCTGGGTCGTGGGTTTCGGTCTCACCCGCAGGTTGGGGCGACGGTCTGGACAGGCGGTCATTTGAGCGACATTCTCCCAGGCGGGATCCCCGGGGCCCGGGCGATCGCGTCGACCCGGCGCCACTCGGTGACCCCGCGGCGTCCGGTGTGCCCGGCGGCGTCCGGTGACCTCCGCGGCGTCCGGTGAGCCCGGCGGCGCTCGGTGGCGCCAAAGGCGCCCGGTAGCCCTGAGGGTGCCCACCGCGGTCACGGTGCCGGCGGTGGCCCAGAGCCCGGCCATCAAGCTGAAGGGACCCCTTGCACCGGCAGTAGTCACCTGGTATGTTCATGATAGGAAAACTTTACCGGCTTTCGGGAAACGGGAAGAGATGATCAGAACTGGCGATGAGTACCGCGAATCGCTGCGCGACGGGCGTGAGGTCTGGATCGACGGCGAGCGGGTCAAGGACGTGACCGAGCACCCGGCGTTCAAGCCGATCATCGACGTGCGCGCGCGGATCTACGACATGGCGCACGAGCGCGCCACTCAGGATGTGATGTCCTACATCGATCCGGAGTCCGGGGAGCGCTGTCCGATCGGGGCCAAGCTGCCGCTCACCAAGGCCGACTGGCGCGCCAAGCGCGCCGCAGTGGACGCGGTGCTCGACGACGTCGGCGGGATCGTGACCCGCGTCGGCGATGAGACCGTCGGCGAGATGTGGTCCCTGTATGACGGCCAGTCGGTGCTCAACGAGATCGACCCGAGCTTCTCCGAGCACATCCGCCACCACGTGCGCCATGCGGCGATCGCGGACCCGTTCCACGTGTCGGCCAACACCGACCCCAAGGGGGACCGCTCGCGGCGCCCGCAGGAGCAGGACCCGGACGTGCTGCTGCACGTGGTGGGCGAGACCGATCGCGGCATCATCGTGCGCGGCGCGAAGTTCGAGACGGCGGCGGCCTACGCCAACCAGGCGTTCGTCAAGCCGACGATCGGGGACTGGGGCGACGCGAAGCTCTCGGACTACGCGGTCGGCTTCCTGGCCGACATGGGAGCGCCGGGAATCCGCCACATCTGCCGCTCCTCGTTTGCAAACCGCGGACCGGCCGAGGACTATCCGCTCTCCAGCCGCTTCGATGAGATCGACACGATGATCGTCTTCGACGACGTGGAGATCCCGTGGGAGAACGTCTTCTTCTACCGTCACACGCGCGCGGCGGCGTTCATCCGGGCGACGCTTCACCGCTACAGCGCCTTCCCGTTCGTGCAGCGCCACCTCCGCTTCGCGGACCTGCTGGTCGGAGTCGCCTACGCCAACGCGCTGCAGACGGGCGTCAAGATGCACCAGGGGGTGCGGGAGAAGCTGGCCGAGCTGGTCGTCTACCGGGAGGGGATCAACGCCCACCTGACCGCCGCGATCGAGCTGGGCGAGGTCAGCCCGGGGGGGCTGCTGATGCCCAACCAGGCGCTGCTTTACACCGGGCGCGTGCTCGCCTGCTCACAGCTGCCGGCGATGATGCACCTGGCGCGCGACCTGTGCGGGGGTCAGCTGTGCGTGACCCCCAGCCACGCGAGCTTCGCGGCGGAGGGGCCCGGCCGGTGGCTGGGCAAGTACCTTGCGATCTCCGAGATCGAAGCCGAGGACCGTCGGCGGCTGTTCGCCTTCGCGCGCGACCTGCTCAACTCAGACTACGCCGGGCACCGTCTGACCTTCCAGCTGTTCGCCCAGTCGCCGGCCTTCTCCCATCTGCTGGCTGTCTACAACAACTACGACTTCAGCGGCCCCGCCGAGCTGGTGCGCCGCTATGCGGGGATGAGCGAGCGCGCCCTGCCTGGCCTGGGCGTAGCCGACGGCCAGGTCCCGGGAGCCGGCCCCCGGGCCACGGCGACCGGCACCCAGGTCGCGGCCAGCGGCGCCCGGGCCACAGCGACCGGCACCCAGGTCGCGGCCAGCGGCGCCCGGGCCACAGCGACCGGCACCCAGGTCGCGGCCAGCGGAGCCCGGGCCACGGCGACCGGCACCCAGGTCGCGGCCAGCGGCGCCCGGGCCACGGCGACCGGCACCCAGGTCGCGGGCGGAGCCGAGGTCGCGGTAGCGAGCACCGAGCGCGACAGCGGCCGCGTGGCGGCCGCCGAGGGCACCCGGCCCGCCGCGCCGTGAGCCAGCGCGAGGCCGTGACGAGCTTCCACCCAAGCGAAGGGGACGAGGCGACGCCGAGCTTCCGCCAGGCCAGCGGCGAGGTGGTGCGCGGGGCGGACCGGACGGGGGGCGACCTCAACGTCGTGCACGCCGCTTCGCTCGCGCGCGTCCCGGACACGGGCGCCGCACGGCGCGGGCGCGAGCAGGGCGAGCTGGGGCTGATCGCCGACGGGGCGGTCGCGATCCGGGCCGGGCGCATCGTCGCAGTCGGGACCAGCGACGAGATCCTGCGCGAGTGGGGCGACGAGCGCGTGCCGACGATCGACGCCTCGGGCGCGACCGTGCTGCCGGGGCTGATCGAGTGCCACTCGCACCCGCTGTTCGCCTTCCGCCGCCACGGCGAGTACGCGCGGCGGCTCGCAGGCGCCACGCTGGCGCAGATCGCCGCCGAGGGCGGCGGCATCTGGGCGACGGTGCTCTCAACGCGGGAGGCGTCGGACGAGGAGCTGCTCGAGGGCCTGCGGGTCGCCTACCGGCGGATCGTCTCGGGCGGCGTCACCACGCTCGAGGTCAAGTCCGGCTACGGGCTGACAGAGGAGACCGAGCTTCACCAGCTGCAGCTCCTGGACGACAGCCGCGCGCTGACGCCGATGTCACTGGTGGTGTCCTTCCTGGGCGCCCACGTCGTCCCGGCCGACACGGACGCCGCGACATACACCGAGCAGGTGCTCGCGATGCTGCCGCGGGTGATCGAGCAGGGGATCGCGAGCTTTCACGACATCACCTGCGAACGGGGCCTGTTCACGCCGGCGCAGGCAAGCGCGATGTTCCAGCGCTCACGCGAGCTCGGCATCCCGACGCGGGCGCACGCCGACGCCTGGCAGCCGTCTGAGGGCTGGCGGACCTCCGTCGCCGGCGGGGCCGTGTCCGCCGAGCACCTCACCTACACCCCGGACGAGGAGATCCTCGAGGTCGGCGCGACAGACACGGTCGCGGTGCTCCTGCCCCAGGCCGAGCTGATCTACATGACCGACCGCAGGGCCAACGCCCGGTTGCTGATCGACCAGCAGGTGCCGGTGGCGATCGCCACCGACTACTGCTCCTCGATCCACGCCTCCTCGCTTGCGAGCACGATCGGCATCGCCGCGCCGTGGTTTCGACTCACGCCTGCGCAGGCGATCGTCGGCGCGACCCTCAACGCCGCCTACGCCCTGCGCGTGGCCGGCGACCGCGGCTCGATCGACGTCGGCAAGCGCGGCGACCTGACGATCCTCGCCGCGCCGCACCCGGACGAGCTGTGCATGAGCGTCGGCCAGGGGATCGTCGAGCAGGTGGTGATCGCCGGCGAGCCACAGCTCGGCCGCGCCGGTCAGGGAAACGCACCCGGCGGCGCCGGTCATGGCAACGCGCCCGGCGGCGCCGGTCAGAGCAACTCGCCCGGCGGTGCCGGTCAGGGCAACATCGAAAGGGAGACATGAGCCACACGCGGATCAGGCCGTTCAACACGCGCGACACCTACCCGGAGCAGCGGCTGGACAACGACCTCTGCCAGGCTGTCGTGGCCGGCAACATCGTGTTCCTCAGAGGCCAGGTCGGCCAGGACCTGGAGACGCGCGAATCGGTCGGGATCGGTGACCCGGCCGCGCAGGCCGAGCAGGCGATGGCCAACATCGAGCTGCTGCTGCGCGAGGCGGGCGCGCGCCTGCAGGACATCTGCAAGATCGTCGTCTACCTGACCGACGTCCGCCACCGGGAGGCCGTCTACAACGTGATCGGGCGCTGGCTGAAGGGGGTCTTCCCCTGCTCGACCGGCGTGGTTGTGAGCGGCCTTGCCAGGCCGGAGTGGGTGGTGGAGATCGATGCCACCGCCGTGATCCCGGCCGACAGGACGGGCGACTGAGCGCGAGCGCTCGGATGCACGCGGCCGCGGACCGGCCGCCCGGCGCCACGGCGGTCGCGGGCGAGCGCCTCGACGGCATGCTCGGGCTGCTGGCCGAGCTGGTCTCGATCCCGACGGTCGCCGGCCGTCCCAACGGCGAGCTGGTGGAGCTCCTATCGCGCCGGCTGGCAGGGATCGGCGCACGCTGCCGGACGGTCGCATCGGCGACCCGCTCAGACGGGCTGAACCTGCGGGCCCGGCTCGGGCCCGACGAGCCGGGTGGGCTGCTGCTCGCCGCCCACACCGACGTGGTCGACGTCGAGGGCCAGGCGTGGTCGACCGACCCGTTCAGGCTCACGCGCGTCGGCGACGCGCTCCATGGACGCGGAACGACGGACATGAAAGGCTTCATCGCGGCCGCGGTCTGCGCCGCCGAGCGGGCCGCCGCGATGCCGCTGCGCCATCCGCTGACGATCGCGCTCTCAAGCGACGAGGAGCTCGGGTGCGTGGGCGTCGGGACGCTATTGGACGCGCTGGCCGCCGAGCGCTGCTCGCCCGCGCTGTGCCTGGTCGGCGAGCCGACGGGCCTGCGGGTCGCCGACCGCCACAAGGGCAAGGTGCGGATGTGCGCGCGGGTGCGAGGACGCGCGGTGCACTCGGCGGCCGCCCCGAGTGGCGTAAACGCCGTCGCCTACGCCGCCCGCCTGGCGGTCGGGCTCGACGAGCTGGGCCGCGAGCTCGCCGCCGCGCAGCGGGACGAGTCGTTCGCGGTGCCCCACGCCACCCTGAGCCTCGGCCCGATCGCGGGCGGCGTGAGCACGAACATCGTCCCGGAGCACTGCCGCTTTGAGTTCGAGCTGCGGCTGCTGCCCGGACAGGACGCCGCGCGGCCGCTGTCGCGGGCGCGGGCGCTCGCCGCCGCGCTGGAGCGCGAGATGCGCGCGATCGCGCCGGAGGCCGAGATCGAGCTCGACGAGCTGGCGAGCTACCCCGGGCTCGAGGCGGCCGGCGAGCTGCCGGCGCTCGAGGGCGCCGGGGAGCGGATCGCGGTGGACTTCGGGACCGAGGCCGGCCTGTATGCGCGGCGCCTGCGGGCGCCGGTCGCGGTATGCGGTCCGGGCGACATGGGCCGCGCGCACCGTCCCGACGAGTACATCGAGGTCGGCGAGCTGGTCGCGGCGGTCGCGATGCTCGACTCGCTCGTCGATGCGCTCTGCGAAGCTACCCGCTGATGGACGCCTCGCTGCGCGAGCTGTGCCTGCAGCCGGCGGTCGAGCTGCGCCGCCGGCTGCGCTCACGTGAGGTGTCGGCGACCGAGCTGGTGGCCGCTCACCTTGACGCGATCGAGCGCCTGAACCCGACCGTCAACGCGATCGTCACGCTGTGCGCCGAGCAGGCGATGGCTGCCGCCGAGGCCGCCGACGCCGCGCTCTCGGCCGGCGAGCCGGTCGGGCCGCTGCACGGACTGGTCGTCGCCAACAAGGACTCCACCGAGACCGCCGGGGTCCGCACCACGTTCGGCTCCCCCGCGTTCGCCGAGCACGTGCCCAAGCGCAGCGCGATCATCGTCGAGCGGATGGCGCGCGCCGGCGCGATCCTGATCGGCAAGACCAACGTGCCCGAGTGGGCCGCCGGCTGCAACTGCGTGAACCCGGTGTTCGGCGCCACGCGCAACCCCTTCGACCCCGAGCGCACCCCCGGAGGCTCGAGCGGCGGGGCGGCCGCGGCGCTCGCGTGCGGGATGGTGGCGCTCGCCGACGGCAGCGACATGGGCGGCTCGCTGCGAAACCCCGCGAGCTTCTGCAACGTGGTCGGCCTTCGGCCGACCCCGGGCCGGGTGCCGGCGTGGCCTTCCCAGCTGCCGTGGGACACGCTGTCGGTGTACGGCCCCATGGGTCGCACGGTTGCCGACGTGGCGCTGATGCTCGGCGCGATCGCCGGGCCGGACGCGCGCAGCCCCATCAGCCTGGAGGCGACGGGCGAGCAGTTCGCCGAGATCCCCGAGCGCGACTGGCGCGGCGTGCGGGTCGCGTTCAGCCGCACGCTGGGCGGGCTGCCGGTGGCGCCCGAGGTGTCCGCGGCGCTCGAGGGCGCGCGGGATGCGCTCGTCGAGCTGGGGCTCGAGGTGGTCGACGCCGAGCCCGACTTCACCGGCGCGCGCGAGGCGTTCATGACCTGGCGCGCATGGTCCTTCGCCGCGCAGCTGGGCGCCCTCGTGCAGCGCAGCCCCGAGCTCGTGGGCGCCAACGTAACCTGGAACGTCGAGCAGGGGCGGTCTCTGACCGGCCGCGACCTGGCGCGCGCGGCGCGGGCGCGCGCCGCGGTGCACGAGCGGATCACCGCCTTCATGGAGCGCTTCGAGCTGCTGCTGGCGCCGGTCGCGCAGGTCGCGCCGTTCCCGGTGTCGGTCGACCACCCGGAGGAGATCGACGGCGTGCGGATGCAGACCTACATCGACTGGATGGCCTCCTGCTGGTTTGTGAGCGTCGTGGGGCTGCCGGCGATCTCGGTCCCGGGAGGGTTCACGCCTGACGGCCTGCCGGTCGGCCTGCAGGTCATCGGCCGCGCCCGCGACGAGCGCTCGGTGCTGTCGCTGGCGCACGCGTTCGAGCGCGCAACCGGGCACTGGCGCAGGCACCCCACGCTTGCGCGGCTCAGCTGAGATGGACGCGCCGTGGCTCGTGAGACCCCACGACGCGCGCCAGCCGCGCGCCGGCGGCGTGGACGGATCGGCGGGCCGGCGATCGGCCGCGTTGACCGGCCGGGGGCGCCCACGATCGGCCGCGTTGACCGGCCGGGGGCGCCTACGATCGGCCGCGTTGACCGGCCGGGGGCGCCTACGATTGGCCGCGTGGCCTCCCCGGCATCAGGGCATCGCGACCGTGACTACCGCAGCCGGAGCCTGTGGCTTGACACGCTCGGCGAGCCGATCGCCGTCAGAGAGCCGCTGGAGCGGGATGTCGATGCCGACGTGGCGATCGTCGGCGCCGGCTTCATCGGCATCTGGACCGCCTACTGCCTGGCGCGGGCGCAGCCGTCGCTGCGGATCGTCGTGCTGGAGGCGGAGATCGCGGGCTTTGGCGCAGCCGGGCGCAACGCCGGGTTTGTCTCGGCCGGCATCGCGGGGCGGCCCGAGGCGTATCTGCCGCGCGGCGGCTGGGAGGGCGTCAGGCGCGCCGAGCGCGCGATGATCGACGGCATCGACTTCATCGGCCAGGTCGTGGCGGCCGAGGGGATCGACTGCGGCTTCACCAAGGGGGGCTCGCTGCGAATCGCGACCAGCGCCGCCCAGCTTGCACGGGTCCGCGCCGGCATCCAGGAGCGACGCCGCCGCGGGCTGGATGAATCCGACGTGCAGCTGCTCAGTGCCGAGGAGGTCGCGCGGCGGGTGAGGATCGCCGGCGTCCAGGGAGGTGCCTACACGCCGCACTGCGCCCGGGTGCACCCCGGGCGCCTGGTGCGCGGGCTGGCGCGGGCGTGCGAGCGCCGCGGCGTGCGGATCCACGAGCGCACGCGCGCGACGCGCATCCAGCCCGGAGTCGTCAGCGCCACCAACGACCGCGGCGAGGCCGTGGCGGTCCGCGCCGGGATCGTGGTGCGCGCAACCGAGGCGTTCACGGTGAACCTCGAGGGGCTGCACCGCTGCTACCTGCCGGTCTTCTCCCACATGGTGGCGACCGAGCCGCTGCCGCAGTCCGCCTGGTCTGAGATCGGCTGGGAGCGCTGCGAGACGATCGCCGACCAGCGGCATCTGTTCACCTACTGCCAGCGCACCGTGGATGGCCGGATCGCGATCGGCGGCCGGGGCGCGTTCTACCGGCCGGGGAGCCTGATCCGCGAGGATGACGAGCGGCGTCCGAGAGCTCACGAAGCGCTGGAGCGAGCGCTGCGCGCGTGGTTTCCGGCAGCGGCCGGCGCTCGGATCACGCATCGCTGGGGAGGGGTGTTCGCGGTGCCGCGCGACTGGAGCATGTCGATCATGTTCGACCGCCCTCGTGGGATCGCGACCGCCGGTGGGCTGGCCGGCCACGGGCTGGTCGCCTCCAGCATCTGCGGGCGCACGCTCGCGGACCTGATCCTCGGGCGCGACAGCGAGCTGACCTCGATGCCGTGGGTCGGGCACCGGTCGGGCAGCTGGGAGATCGAGCCCGCTCGCGCCGTGGCGCAGCGCCTGATCACGGCGGTGCTGGCAAGCGCCGATCGGGTGGAGGACGGCGGGCGCGGCCCGGCGCGCCGGACGCGCCTGGTCAGCCGCTTTGCGCCGAGCCGCTGAATCCGGGCCGATGCCGGGCGGCGCGGCCCGGGTGGCCGACGAGGAGGTGCGGTGATCCTCTTCTTGCACCACCGCTACCGCGTGCCGGGAGGCGAGGAGCGAGCCGTGGAGGACCTCATGTGGCTGGTTTCAGAGCGGCTGGGCGAGGATGCCCAGCTGCTGACGCGCGACTCCGCCGGGCTTTCGCGGGCGCGCGCGGCCGCCGGGCTCGTGGGCGGGGGACTTCACGCCGACGAGGTGGCGCGCGCCGTGCGGCGCACGCGCGCGCGGGTGCTTCACGCCCACAACGTCCACCCCACGCTCGGCTGGCGCGCGCTCGCGGCCGCACGGGACGCGGGCGCGGCCGTCGTGCTTCACCTGCACCAGTACCGGCTGGTGTGCGCCACCGGCGTCTGCTTCCGCGACGGGCGCGAGTGCACGAGCTGCCGTGGCGCGAACACCCTCCCGGGCGTGCTCCACAACTGCCGCGGCTCCCGCGCAGAGGCGGCCGCCTATGCAATCGCGCTCGCGCGCTGGCAGCGGCGCCTGGCGGCGCAGGTGGATGTGTTCATCGCACCGTCGGCCCATGCCGTCAGGCGCCTGCGCGAGCTGCACGCGCCGCTGGGCCCCGTGGCCCTCGTGCCGCACGTCAGCCGCGGGCTGGCGAGCGGCGGGCGCAGGGCGGCCACGGGCCGCCCTGCGCCGCCAAGCTCCGGCGGCCACGCGCTGCTGGCGGCGCGGCTGGTGCCGGAGAAGGGCGTGGAGGTGGCGATCGACGCCTGCCGGCGGGCGGGGGTGCGCCTGGTGATCGCTGGCGAGGGCCCCGAGCGTCAGCGCCTGGAGCCCCGCTGTCCGGAGGTCTCGTTCGTCGGTCGGCTGCCGGAGGCCGAGCTGCGCGCGCTGCGCGAGAGCGCGTCGGTCGCCGTGGTCCCGTCGCTGTTCGCGGAGACGTTCGGACTCGCCGCGGCCGAGGCGATGGCGGCCGGGGTGCCGGTGGCCGCCTCGCGGATCGGCGCGCTGCCGGAGCTCGTGCCCGAGCCGTGGCTTGCCCCGCCGGGCGACGCGCCCGCGCTGGCGGCCGCGATCCGGCGGATCCTCGCCGACCCGGGCGCACGCGCCACCGCGCTTGAGCGAGCGCGAAGGCTGACCTCGCCGGACACGGTCGCCGCCGCGCTGGCGAGCGCCTACGAGGCCGCGCAGCGCTCGCGGGCGCAGCGCGCCGGGGCGGGTGGCCCCGGGGCGGGCGGCCCCGGGGCGCGACTCACCGGGGCGTGAGGCTCGATCGGGGAGCGCCCATCGTCGCCGGGCACGCGCCCGCGGGCCACAGAGCCCGCGCCGGCAACGGTCGTCATCACGAGCGCGGCGAGCACGAGCGCAACCCCGACGTACTGCAGGGCGCTCGGCGCCTCGCCCAGCAGCACGACCCCCAGCACGACTGACGCGATCGGCTGCGCGGTGAGCAGCAGCGCCCCGATCGCCGCCGGCAGCCGCGGCAGCGACGAGGAGAGCAGCAGCCAGCCCAGCACCTGCGGCCCGAGCGCCAAAAGCACGAGCCAGCCCGCGCTCGGCCAGGCCGGGACCAGGTGAGCGTCGCCGAGCGCCAGCCCGCCCACCACGCAGGTGATGGTCGCGCTGAGCGTCGCGTCGGCCAGCGGGCCCGCCGCCCTGCCACCGTCGCCGCCCCCGAAGCGAAGCGCCAAGAGAAATCCCACGTACGTGAGCCCGGCGGCCAGCGCCAGCACCGTGCCGGCGCCCGGCGCGCGGCCGTAGGCGCCGCGCTCCAGCACGCCTGAGATCATCAGCACCCCGGCCGCGGTCAGCGGCAGCGCGGCGGCGATGCGCCGGTCGGGCCGCTCGCGCAGCACGACCCAGGCCACCAGCGGCAGCACGACCACCTGGATGTTGCCCAGCACCGTCGCGAGCCCCGCCCCGACATCGGCGATCGATCGGTTCCACAGCAGGTTGTCGACGCCGAAGAACACGCCGCCGATCAGCGCCGCCACGCGCTCGCGGCGGCTGCGGGAGCCCAGCCGCCGCTCCTCGCGCCATCCGATCCACGCGAGCACCGGCAGCGCGTAGAGGCAGCGAAAGATCGCCGCCGTCGACGGCGACGCGCCGGAGACGCGCACCAGGATGCTGGAGAACGAGATCGTCAGTGCGCCGGCGAGCGCGACCGCACGATCGTGGCCGCGCACGCCGCGCGGGTGCATGGCGGCGAGGCGACGGCGGGCGACGGCGACCGACATGCACCGTTTGCTAGCAGGTCTGCGCGCCCGGGCGCCGGCTCGGGCGCGTGGACACCGTGGGCCGGCGGGCTCACGCCCGCCTGAGGCCAGCAGCGTGGCAGGATGAGGACGGATGGCGCCGCAGACCGACCTTGAGCTGGTCCGCGAGCGCTGCCTGAGGGTGCTCGAGCGCAACTGGCGCGAGGGGGTGCGCCGCTCGGACGGCGCCGCGTTTGCCTACACGTGCCCCAGCCCCGGCCACTATCCATGGCAGTGGTTCTGGGACTCGTGCCTGCACGCCATCGTCTGGCGGCGGCTGGACCGCGAGCGCGCCCGCCGTGAGCTGTGCTCGCTGCTGCGCGCCCAGCGCGAGGACGGGTTCATCGGCCACACGATCTTCTGGGACACGCCGCTTCGCGGCCTGCGTCGGCACACCTACAACGTGTGCTCGCCGGCAGACGAGATGACCGCGACGATCCAGCCTCCGATGCTCGCCTGGGCCTGGTCGATCGCGATCGGCGACCCGCGCGCGCAGCCGGCGATCCTCCGCCATCACCGCTGGCTGGCCGACAACCGCGACCTGGAGGGCGACGGGCTGCTGTGGATCATCTCCCCCGACGAGTCCGGCCTGGACGCCTCGCCGCAGTTTGACCCGGTCTGGGGGGCACGGGCCCACGGCCTGCCGGGCTACCTGCGGCTCGTGCACGCCAACCGGCGGCTCGGCTTCGACGCGCGGCGCGTGGCCGCGGCGGGGGGCACGGTGTGCTGCGAGGTCACCACGAACGTGGCGTACGGGCTGTCCCGTCTGGCGCTCGGGCTGCCCTCGATCACCCCGGCGCTGATCGAGCGCTGCTGGGATGAGCGACGCGGGCTGTTTGTGCCCGATGCGCGGCCCGCGGCGAAGGCTCCCATCCCCGCGACGGTCGCGGCGCTGTCGCCGCTGGCCCTGCCCGACCTGCCCGCCGCGATCGGACGCCGACTGGTGGAGGAGCAGCTGCTGTGCCCGCACCGGTTCTGGACCGCGGCTGCGCCGGCATCCGTTTCGCTGCAGGAGCCGGGGTTCTCGGCCCGCGAGCGCGCGCCGTGTGGCCTCAGACGCTACTGGCGCGGGCCGGCGTGGATCAACCTCGCATGGCTGTGCTGGCTGGGGCTTGTGCGCCTCGGCTACGAGCAGCCGGCCGCCGAGCTCGCGCGGCGCGCCGTCGCCGCGATCGCCGCGTCCGGCCTGCGCGAGTACTACCACCCGCACACGCGCGCCGGGATGGGAGCCGAAGGATTCGCCTGGTCGGCGCTGGCGCTGGAGATGGCCGATCCCGCGCCGCCGGCGCGCGCGGCGGACGCGGACGCTGGCCCCGGCGCGACCGCCTCGGCGGGCGCGCTACTGTCAGGCGCATGGAGACAGAGCGCGAGGTGACGCTGACCGACGAGCAGTGGCGCGAGCGCCTGACGCCGGAGCAGTACGAGGTGCTGCGCCGCCAGGCGACCGAGCGCCCGTTCACCGGCAGGTACGTACACGCCAAGCAGGACGGCACCTACCGCTGCGCGGGCTGCGGCGCGGTGCTGTTCTCATCGCAGGCGAAGTTCGATTCGGGCACGGGCTGGCCGAGCTTCTGGGAGCCCGCCGACAGCGAGGCGGTCGAGCTGCGCGAGGACCGAAGCCACGGGATGGTGCGCACCGAGGTCCGCTGCCGGCGCTGCGGCGGCCACCTGGGACACGTGTTCGACGACGGGCCCAGGCCGACAGGCCTGCGCTACTGCATCAACTCCTGCGCGCTGGAGCTCGAACCCGACCCGTCGGGCGACTGAGCGGAGCTCGCCGGCGGCGCGCCGGGATGTGGCGGTCCGCCGGCCTGCGCGCGCCCTGCGCGCGGCTCGCCGGGATGTGGCGGTCCGCCGGCCTGCGCGCGCTCCGCGCGCGGCTCGCCGGCGCGAGCCCCCCTGTCGCCGCTCCCAGCCCCCGGGTCGCCAGCCCCAGCCCCGGGCTCGACGGAGCGAGCCCCCGGCTTGACAGAGCGAGCCCCCGGCTCGGGCGCCAGGGGCTCCTCGTCTGCGCCCAGGGCGCGCGCCTGGCGGCGCTCTCGCCAGCGGGAGAAGGCGAAGTAGGCGACCACCAGCACGCCCAGCCCCACGAGCGCGTAGACGCCGAAGCGGGTGATCACGTCGGCCGCGGCGGCGCCCCCGTAGTAGCCGACGAGGCCGTAGGTGATCCCCCAGCTGATCCCACCCAGCGCGTTCCAGAAGAAGAACTCGCGAAAGCGCATGTGGTTGATGCCCGCAAGCCAGGCGGCGGCGAAGCGCACGAGCGCGATCCAGCGGGCGAGGAACACCGCCTTGGGGCCGTGGCGCTCGAAGAACCGGTCGCCGGCGCGGATCAGCCGCACGCGGCGGCGGTGCAACGGGCCGGGCGCCTCGAGCACCTCGCGGCCGAGCCTGCGTCCCAGCAGATAGCCGCAGTTGTCGCCGACGATCGCCGAGCAGACGCCGATCAGGATCACAAGCCAGATCTGCAGCTTGCCCTGGCTGGCGAGCACCGCGGCGAGGATCAGCGCGGTCTCCCCGGGCGACGGCACCCCCATCGACTCAAGGCCGATGATCGCCGGCAGCGCGTAGCCGAGGCTGCTTGAGACCGAGATGATCGCCGCCAGGGCGAGCATCACGGGCCCGCCGCCGGACGCCGCAGGACCGCCAGCAGCGAGAGGCCGAAGGGCAGCGTCCTCCCGCGGGCAAGCCATGCGGCCTCCCAGGCGAGCGGCCGCTCGAGCCCGCCACCGAGCCACTCGGGCCCGACGGACAGGTCGCCGGCATAGCCGTTTGAGGCGCCCATCCGCCGGCGGGCGAGGCGCACCACGGCCGCGGGGGCCAGGAGCAGGGTGTTGAACGAGGTGATGCGCTGGATCCGCCAGCCCGCCGCCAGGGCACAGCCGCGCAGCATCGGCCGCGAATAGCGCCGCCGGTGGTGGTTTGCCTCGTCGTGCGCCGACCACAGCGCACGGTATGCGGGGACCGTGACGACCAGCCAGCCGCCGGGCGCGCACACGCGGCGCAGCTCGGCGAGCGCACCGACGTCGTCGTCGATGTGCTCGATCACGTCAAGGCAGGTGATCAGGTGAAACTCCTCGTCGTCCCACGGCAGCTGCTCGAGCGAGCCGACGCGAACCTCGCCGTGGCCCCGGGCGCGCGCGAACGCCGCCGCCTCCTCGGAGAGCTCTATCCCGCTGACCGTTCCCAGGGCGGCGAGCTCCTGCATCGTGCGGCCGGAGCCGCAGCCGGCATCCAGGATCCGCGCCGGCGAGGGCAGGTCAAGGCGAGCGAGCTCGGCCGCCAGCACGCGCCGTCGCCCTCGATACCACCAGTGGGTGTCGTCCACGGCGAGCGTGGCCCGCATCAGCTCCTGGTCCATTACGGGCGATGCTAGACGGCGGCGGGCAGCGGGCCGGGGAGCAGCCGCGGCGCGGCGGCAGCTCGCCGCTGCGCTTCAGGCGGCCGCGAGCGTCTCGTGATCGGCCGCCGGCGCCAACGGCAACCGCAACGTGAACACCGCACCCGAAACCGCACCCTCAGGCGGCCCATCCTCCAACACCAACTCCCCACCCATCCGCCGCGCAAGCTCACGCCCAATCGCCAACCCCAACCCAAACCCAGCCTCACCCCCCGTATCACGCCCCCGATGAAACCGCTCAAAAATCACCTCACGCTCATCCACAGCCACCCCCGGCCCCCAATCACACACACTCAAACTCGCAACCCCACCACACCCAAGCACAACCTCCACCCGCCCCCCCACAGGACTCACCCGCAACGCGTTATCCAACAAAATCCGCACAATCTGCGCCACCGACCCCGGATCCCCCAACGCCCACACCGCCACCCCAGCCTCCCGCAACACCACCACAACCCCCCGCTGCTCGCCCCGCAACTCAAACTCCGCCAACACCGCCCGACACAACTCCCCAAGCTCAACCGGCTCAGAACGCAACCGCACCTGCGCATCAATCCGCGACAAATCCAAAAGATCAGACGCCAACCGCCCCAACCGACGCGCCTGAGCATGCGCCCGCTCCACCAACGCCCGCGCATCCTCAAGATCCGGACGCTCATCCCCCAGATCATCACGCAACAGCTCAAGCATCCCCTCAAGCGACGCCAACGGCGTGCGCAACTCATGCGACGCCGTCGCCACAAACTCACGCC
>DATGLC010000028.1:0-127645 GCA_035294345.1 Solirubrobacteraceae bacterium | reverse complement strand
CAGCAGCACCGGACGCTCAAACTCGGCCGCCACCTCACGAAAGATGTGAACCGACTCCGCCTCGAGCGTCTCCAGGTGGGTCAGCTCGTAGTGCTGGGCCGCGCCGGTCACGGCAGCTGGGCGCCCCCGGCGCCCGTCGGCTCATGCTCAAGCGCCACCCGCCGATCAAACGGCCTGCGGCTAGACATGCAGCCCGCACTCGGTCTTGTCCTGACCCGCCCAGCGGCCCTCGCGCCCCTCCCCGGGCGCCGTGCACGGCGCGCAGCCGATCGAGGCGTAGCCGCGATCGTGCAGCGGGTTGTAGGGGAGCTCGTGCTCCATCACGTAGCGCCAGACATCCCGTTCGCTCCAGTCGGCGAGCGGATTGATCTTGACGATGCCGCGTCGCTCGTCACGGTCCACCTTGCGCGCGCCGGCGCGCGTCGGGGCCTGCTCGCGGCGGATCCCGGTGATCCACGCATCCACTCCGTCCAGCGCGGCCTCAAGCGCCGCCACCTTGGCCTCGCCGCAGCAGCGCTGCGCGCTCCAGGGCTCGCCGGGGCTTGAGGCGTCGTAGACCTCGATCGCCACCGGGAATCGCTCCTCGAACCGCCGCCAGGTCTCGAGCGTCTCCGGGAACAGGACGCCAGTGTCGATCGTGAACGCGCGCGGCGGCGTCTCCGCGGCCACGCCGCCGCCCGCGAGCTCTGAGAGCATGTGAAACAGGACCGACTCCTCCTTTTGGAAGGAGCAGGCGAGCACCAGGCGGGGGTGAAAGCGCGCAAGCGCCCAGGCGAGCACGTCGATCGCGCTCGCGGACTCAAGCTCGGCGGCCTCGATCATCGCGCCGCGCGGGCCGGCCGCATCGGCGCCGGTCGCACCGGTCGCAGCGAGCCGCCCGCCGTCGGCCCCGGTCGCAGCGCGGCGCCCGCCGGCTCGGTCGGCGCCGGTCGCGCCGGTCGCGCCGAGCCGCCCGCCGGCCCCGCCGGCGCCGGTCAGACCGCGCATTCGCCCTCCCCGCGGATCACGCGAAACGGCGAGCTTCGGTTCCAGTCGATGAAGTGGCTCATGTTCTCGAGGCTGAACTCGATCGGCATCGTCAGATCCTGCACGCGGGCCTCGAACTCGGCCGCGCCCACCCGGTCCACGAACGCCCCGAACGCCTCGCCTTCAAGACGCTCGGACTGGTAGAAGCCTACCCAGCGGGCGACCGCCTCTGGCACCCGCTTGGCCGGCAGGCGGGCCTTCAGCCGCTGACCATAGCGGACCTCGCCAGACTCATATGCGCCGCCCACGTGCGGGATGTAGGCGGGGATCGTGTGCTCGCCGACTTTGATCGAGGCGCCGTAGAACCCGATGTCGGCGATGTGGTGCTGGCCGCAGCCGTTGGGGCAGCCGCTCATCTTGATGTGGATGCGGCGCGTGAGCGGATCGTCGATGCCCATCTGCAAAAGCCGCTCGTGCACGGCCTGGTTGAGGCCCATCGAGCTGGTGATCCCCAGCTTGCAGGAGTCCGTGCCCGGGCAGCTGACCACGTCGGCGATCTCCTGGGCCCCGGCGTCGCCGAGCCCCAGCGCGCAGAGCTCGCGCCAGACCTCGTAGACGGCCTGCTCGCGCACCCAGCGCAGGACGATGTTCTGGTGCACGGTTGTGCGCGCATGGCCGCCGCAGTGGGCGCGCATGATCGCGGCAAGCCCGCGCAGCTGCTCGACGGTGAGGTCGCCGCGGCGCACGACGACCTCGACGGTGCAGAACCCGCTCTGGCGCTGGGGTGCGACATTGGAGGCAACGAAGCGGTCGAACGCTCGGGCGTCGCCGTTGGGGCTTGCGTAGGAGTCTCGCAACGGCGGCGCGGTGGCCTGTTCGTCGGCGGCATCCAGGTACAGCAGGCGCTCAAGCGAGAAGTCTCGCTGCGAAACCCAGTCGCCGCGCAGCTCCTCGTCGACCATCTCCCGGAAGGCGTCGATCCCGACGCGGTCGATCAGGACCTTGATGCGCGCCCGGGCCCGGTTTGGGCGCAGCCAGTCGGTCCGGTCGAAGATCCGGACGACCGCCTCGGCGACCTTCAGGTACTCGCCGTCGTCGAGCGTCACGAACTCGTACAGCGTCTGCGCCAGGCGCGGCATGATCGAGGTGCCGCCGCCCACCAGCACGGCGGCGCCGCGCACCCCGTCGCGGACGCGCGGCAGGAACGCCAGGTCGTGGATCTGGGCGATCGTGTTGTCGGCCGCGGTGGAGGCAAACGCCGTCTTGAACTTGCGCGGCATCGCCTGGGTGGTGGGGTGGCGCACGAAGTAGCGGACGTACGCGCCGGCGTAGGGCGTGATGTCGAACTCCTCGCCCACGAGCACACCGGCGCGCGGGTCCCCGGTCACGTTGCGCATCGTGTTGCCGCACCCCTCCCGGGAGGAGAGCCCGGCGCGGCCGAGCTCGCGGATCAGCTTGGCCGCGTCCGCCAGCGGGACGTGGTGCATCTGGATGTTCTGGCGGGTGGTGATGTGCCCCTTGCGCAGCGGCACCCAGCGCTCGATGCCGGCCGCGAACGCCTCAAGCTGGTCCGGCGTGACGCCGCCGAGCGGCAGCTTGACGCGCACCATCTGCACGTTGGGCTGGCGCTGGCCGTAGACGCCCTGCTTGAGGCGAAAGCGGATGAACTCCTCCTCGTCCAGCTGGCCGGCGAGGAAGCGCGTGGACTCGGTGTCGAAGTCGTCGAACTCGCGTTCCAGGATCGGGATCACGTGCCCGGGGACGTTCTCGATCACCTCGGGGTTGTCCAGCGATCCCGTGCGGGCCCGGGGCTCGCTCTCGGTCGCCGCGCGGTCATGGGGCGATCCCGCCGGGCTGCGGCGCTCGGTCTGTGCCTGGATCGATGCTGGCTCCATCTGAGGGTCCTTTCCGGGTCGCGGTTCGCGGGCTGCCGTGACCGGCCCCGACAAACTATCAAATCTCGATCCGGATATGTCTATTTACTGGGCCGCGGTCGGAACCCCCGCAACTGAACGCGATCCGGGAGCCGCCCCGCGTCTCAGAGCCCCAACGCCTGCGGCCGCCACGGCCAGGCTCTCAGCCAAGCCGGATGCGAACGCCTGGGGCCGCCAGGGCTTCAGCCAAGCTTGGCGGCGAGCTGGTCCCGCGCCTGCTGCGCGGCGGCCGAGAGCTGCTGGAGCGCCACCAGGCGCGCGTCGTAGGCGCGGATCGCCGCCCGTTGGGCGCGCTGCACCGCGAGCGTGCGGCCGGCGATCGCGGCGGCATCCAGCTGGCGCACGAGCGAGGGGATCTTCCGCGCCGCCCCTGAGCGCAGCGCCGCGGCCAGCGCCCGCGCCGCGCCCGCCATCCCGCGCAGCGAGCCGATCTGCGCGCGCCAGCCGGCGAGCGACACGGGGGGCGGCCGCAGCCGCGCCAGCGCGGCGAGCACGCCGGCGATCGTCGCCCTGAAGGCCAGCAGCGCGCGCGCCTTGCGCGCGTAGAGCGCCCTGACGGCGGCGGCCGTGGTTGCGCGGTTTGCAGCGAGCACGCGCGCCAACCGGGAGGTCGCCGGGGCGAGTGCGGAAAGAACCGCGCCGTAGGCCGGCAGGAACGCGACCAGCATCTCGGTCTGGCGGGTCAGGTCGGCCTCGCCGCCGACCAGCGCAAGCAGCGCGTTCCGCAGGTGGGCGGCCGCCGCGGGCGCGCGCAACCTGGCAAGCCGCACCTGGAGCGCCTGGATCTGCGCCAGCGCGGCTTGCAGGGCGCGCTGCTCAGCGAGCTCCGGTCGCGCTCCGCGGGCCCCGAGCTGCTTCGTGACACGGGTCACGGAGCCCAGCGGCAGCGCCAGGGCCGCCTCGACGGCATCCACGCCTTTCAGGTAGCGAATGTCGGCGCCTGCCGCGGAGCGCGCGGCGTCCGAGCCGCTCTGACCGCCGCAGCCTCCAAGCGCCGCGCCGGCCGCCACAAGCAGGCATCCGGCCAGCGCGAGCCGGTGCGAGCGCACCCCGGCGAGCAGCGGGCTCACCGGCCCTTGCGGCGGGCGCCGCGACGCCGCTCGGTGGCCGCCCGCGCCCCGGCCGCCCGGCCGCGGGCGCTGGTGCGCACAACGTCCCGTCTGCAAGCGGCCGCGCGCACCGCCGTTGCGATCAGCGGATCAGCTGCACGACCGAGACGCTGCCGTCACGGTGGCGGAAGACGAGCTTGACCAGACCGCGTCCCGGCGCCAGCCACACCGTCCGCACACCGCTGCCGAAGCGAGAGCCCGCCTGGGTCAGCACGCTGCGCAGCTCAAGCGCCCTGAAGCGGCCGGCCGGCACCCGCACCGAGCGCACGCCCACGATCCGCGTGTAGCCGCGCACGCCGTACACGCGCAGGTCGGTCGGGTTGCCGGACCCCCAGCGATCGCCGGCCTGGGCGTAGGCGGGCAGGACCGGGTTGAAGCCGTAGACCAGCAGGTCCAGGGGCGTGAAGAAGTGGCGGCCGTGCGCCAGCGGCGGAAAGCGGACCAGCGATGCGGCGGAGCTTGACCCCCAGAGGTTGGTGATCCCGTCCAGCCGGGCGGTGAACCCGTACTGGCCCACCACGCGCATCGGGCCCGAGACGCTTCTGACCGTGATTCGCGCCGAGCGGTTGACGACCGCCGCGACGGTCATGCGCTCGATCTCGGGCGTTCGCATCCAGCGGCTGTTGGTCCAGCTGTAGGTGCCCCGCAGGCCGAGCTCGAGCGGGAACCAGTTCTGGTCTGGCAGGTTGGGCGCCGGCCTGAGGTTGGTCGACAGAAGCTCGCCATCGGTCACCGGGGCTGAGCTGCCGCCGCTGTGGTCGAACACGACGCGCACGGGGCCCACGCCCCTCACCCACCACACCGTCCGGATCCCGCTGCCGTAGGGGTCGCCGAGCGCGCCGGCCTGGACGACCTGGGTGCGAACGACCGCGGCGAGGACCCCGTCGGGGAACGCAGGCACCTTCACCAGCTCCATCCCTAAGTACTGGGAGACGCTCGTGACGTCGTTTGCCGCCCCACCGGTCGAGGTCCAGGTGACCCCCTGCAGCAGCGGCTCGGAGAGCACCGGCGCGCGGCTGCCCCAGATGACGTCGTAGAGCACGCTGGAGAGGCTGTTGGCACAGGTGGTGGTGGGGCACAGGATCGGCTCCTGCGGCGGCGGCGGACAGCTGTTCCAGTTGGTGTTGATCAGGCCCGCGTTGCTGTCCTGAAACGACATCTCGCCGATGTCGGAGCCGGGCGGGCAGACCAGCGAGGTCGCGCCGGCCGCGGGCGGCGAGTCGGCTGGGTCGGCCCAGGCAAGCGAGAACGCCGCGCCCTGCTGCTGCTGGACGACCACGTTCTCGACCGTCCCCGAGGGGTTGTAGACCGAGTCGGTCCAGCGGTACTGCCACTGCGCGCCAGCCGGGTGCGGCAGCCAGGCGTCGGCCGCCCCCGCGCCGGTGGCTACCGAGAGCGCGCCAAGCAGCGCAAGCGCCCCCGCCGTCAGCGTCCGGAGCAAGACCAAGACCGCACGAGCGTAGCGCACCGCCAGCCCCCGGCCGCCGCCGCCACCACCGGCGCTGAGCCGGCCGTCGCCGCCGCTGCCGGCGCTGAGCCGGCCGTCGCCGCCGTCGCCAGTGCTGAGCCGGCCGTCGTTGCCGCCACCGGCAGGCCGGGGCCGTCGCCGCCACCACCGGCGGGCCGCGGCCATCACCGCTGCTCCCAGCGCGATGTGGCGATCAGCGGCGGGGCGTGCGCACGCCTCACCGCCACCGTCAGCGCCAGCCTGACCGGCGCCCGCGCGGCGGCGCGCAGGCGCCGCGCAAGCTCCCCCCGCACGGACAGCGCCGGCCAGCCGAGCGACAGGACCACGCCCGCAGCGGCGTGGGCAAGCGCGATCTGCAGGCGGCCGCCGCTGACGCGAGCGGTGAACGCGAGGGGGCGGCCGCGCCAGCTGAGCGCCAGCCCGGCCGGTTCGCTTCGCCGATTCCCCGCGCGCGGGCCTCGCAGGCTCAGCGCCACGCCCGAGGGCGGGCGAACCTCCAGCAGCCGGAGGCTCGGACCGTAGCGCGCGGCCGCGATCGTCACCGACAGGCGGGCTCGGCCTGAGCGCAGCAGGGTCAGCCGCGGCCGCGCGAGCGTGGGCGGCTGCGGCCTGGTCCTGACCGCGGGCGTCCGCGCCGAGACCAGCGGTCCGCCGACGCCGCCCGGGTCAGACGCCCACTCCAGCAGCCGCAGTTCGTGGCCGACGTCCGCCGCCACCGGCAGGTAGGTGCGCTGCACGGCGCCGGCGATCGCAGCGCAGCGGTCCCGCGTGCACCGCTGCCACTGGAAGATGTAGCCGGTCGCCGCCGCCGTCCAGCCGCCCTGAGATGCCGACAGCCGGACGCCCTCGGCCGCCCGCCCGAGGATCCTCAGTCGACCCGCTGTGAGCGGCGGGGCGGGCAGCGGGCCGATGCTGCCCGTGAAGGCATGGCCGCTGGTGTCGACCGCCGCGCACACCAGCGCGCCCGCGCAGGCAAGCCCGGTCGGTGTGCCGGTGGCCGGCAGCGCAAGCGCCACCGACGCCGCCGGACCGTTGGGGTCAAACTGCACCGCGCGCCCGGCGAGGTCAAGCTCCGCGCACCAGGTGGCGGTCATGCAGGCGAGCGCCAGCGGCTGGCTTGAGTCGATCCTCGCCTCGGTCAGCGATCCGGGCGCCCGCGGGTCAAACGTCGCCCGCCGCCCGCCGGCGCCGATCGCCACGCACTCGCTCACCTGCGGACAGTCGACCGCCACCGCCGCCTCGTCGAGCACCGGCACCGCAGACGGCCGGCCGGGCGCCTGCGGGTCGAAGGTGACCTCCTCGCCGACGCCGTCAACCACGGTGCACTGGACGGTGGAGGGGCACGAGACGCCCGTCAGCTCCGTCTGCGCCGGCGTCGGCAGCAGCGCATAGGTGGCCGCCGATGGATCGGCGGGGTCGAAGGTGATCTCGTCGCGGTCGTCGTCGACCGCGGTGCACTGGGCGCTCGACGGGCAGGCGACGGCGAGCAGCGGATGGCCGCGCACGAGCTGGCGCGCCGACGCGCCGGACGGCGCCAGGGGATCGAACGAGACCTCGTTGCCGCCCTGGTCGACCAGCGCGCACAGGCTCGCCGAGGGGCAGGCGATGCCGTACACGGTGCCGCCGCCGCTATCGACGGCGCCCGTCGCCGATTCGGCGCCGGTGCCCGGGTCAAACGTGACCTCCTCGCCGGCGCGATCGGCGGCGGTGCACTGCGTCGCAAGCGGGCAGGAGACGGCCGTGTAGGAGCCGACCGCGTCGACCAGCACCGACGCCGAGGCCGCGCCGGTGGCCGGGTCGAAGCTGACCGTCCGCCCGGCAGAGTCGACCACCACGCACAGGGACGCCTGCGGGCAGGCGAGGGCGCCCACCGCCCGACCGGGGTCGATGGGGACGGGCGAGGTCCTCGATTCGGGTGCGAAGGTCAGCTCGTCGCCGGCCGTGTCCACGGCCGTGCAGCTGTCCGAGGCGGTGCACACGGCGGCGACGATCGTCCTGCCGGCGTCAAGCTCGCTGGTCGAGATCGAACCCCCCTGGGGGACGAAGTCGGCCTGCTGCCCGAGGCCGTCGAACGCCACGCACTGGGTGGCCGAGTCGCAGGTCACCGCTGTCAGCCCCCGGCTGGTGGAATAGCTGATGCCGCCCGAGTTGGCGACGCTCCCATCCTCGCTGTTGAAGGTGACCTCGTTGCCCGCGGTGTCAACCGCCACGCAGTCGGGGGCCGAGGCGCTCGGCGCCGCGAAGCAGGCCACGGAGGTCAGCGGCTGGGGCGGGCTGCCGGTCGTCGGCGAGACGGGGTCGATCGCGACGACCCTCGCGCCGGCGGCCGACTCCGGGTCAAACGTCACCTCGCCGCCGCCGGCGTCGACCGCCACGCAGCTGGCGGCGGCCGGGCAGGCGACCGAGGTCAGCAGCTGGCCAGGGTCGATCACGGTGCGGGTCGCGCCTGCGGGGGCGGCGGGATCGAAGCTCACCTCGCCGCCGCCGGCGTCGACCGCCACGCACTCGAACGCCGACGCGCACGCCGCCGCGGTGGGCAGCGACGGGTCGATCGCGATCGGGACCGAGGCTATCGGCGCCGCGGGATCGAAGGTGACCTCCCCACCGGAGGCGGTCAGGCCGGCGCAGGCGGTCGGCGAGGCGCACGCGAGCGCCGTCAGGGCCGGCCCGGAGCCGGCCTCGTCGGCCGCGATCGGGCCCGACCACGAGATCGTCCCGGGCGCGGGCGTCGCGTCGGCCGCCCGCACGCCGAGCGCAAGCGCCACCGCCAGTGCCCCCACCGCCGTCGCCGCCAAGCCGTGGCGGCGAACCCTCTGCCACATGGGGCGAGGTTAGCGCGTCCGCCGCGGACGGCCGCCGGCCCGTGGCGGCCGTCCGCGCTTGCGCCCCCGTCGGCCCCCTAAGGCCCGCAGATGGCGTAGGCCTGGACCGTGACGCTGTCGCCGCTGGCGAGGTTGGTCACGACCGCCTGGGCCTCGTAGGCGTTGCCGGGCGCGGTCGAGGTCACCGGCGTGACGCTCGAGCCGTTGTAGTTGCCCGGGAAGCTCGACTGCAGCGTGACTATGTCGGCGCCGTTCGTGTCGCTGGGGTTGATCACCGCGCCGCCGCCGTAGACGTATGGCTGGTTTGACCCGGCCTGGCAGACCGCGACCGACGGCGGGATCACGTGCCCTATCGGCGAGGGGCCGGTGCCCGAGTACGAGTAGGTCTGCACGTTGCCCTCCACGATCACGGTCGGATTCGGCGAGCCGGGGATGCCCTGCGGGCCCTGCGGGCCCTGCGGACCGGCGGGACCAGCCGGGCCCTGCGCCCCCGTGAAGCCGCGAAAGCCGCGGAGCCCGCGCGGGCCGCGCGCGCCCCGCTGTCCGCGCAGGCCGCAGACCCGCATGTCGTCGACGTCGAACCTGATGCACTTGATCAGCGGCCGGCCCGTGTCGCCTGCGGCGGCGCCCCGCGCCGCAACCGGGGCCCTTGCCGAGCGGGCGGGCGTCTTCGCCGATGAGAACGACAGTCCCGACAGCGCGCTGGCCCCGACCAGCAGCACGCCGAGCGCGAGGACCCGAACGATGCGATTGATCTTCATACAGCCTCCGTGGCGGCGAGCAGCGCGCGCCCGCCTGTCGATGGTTTGCTCAACTCAGCCGGCCGCGCCGACTTCCTGCCTGAATCCGCCGTCGGATCGTGCCCGACACCTTCCCGAGGCTCCCGCTGGCGCCGGGCCCGCCCGGACTGCCCCCGGGACAGCCCGCGGCGCCCCCGGGCCGATCCGCGCTGCCCCCGGCCCGGCCCCTGGCGGCGCACGGACCGCACAACGCGCGCCGCGGAGCGCACAACGCGCGCCCTGGACCGCACAACGCGCGCCCTGGAGCGCACAACGCGCCCCCTGGAGCGCACAACGCGCGCCCTGGTCCGCACAACGCGCCCCCTGGTCCGCACGACGCGCCCCCGGGATCCGCCGCGGCGTCCCCGGGGCCGCCGGTGGCGCCGGTGCGAGTGCCTGTGGTGGCGCCGGGTCGGCCTGTGGTGCCCGCGGGAGGGCCGGTGGTGCCCGGACCCCGAGGACGACCCGCCGCCCGAGGACGACCCGCCGCCCGAGGACGACCCCGAGGAGCCGCCCGGCGACGAGCCGGGTGCGGGGCTCTGCGGGCCCGAGGCGGCCGGGCAGCCGGGGGAGCTGCCGGGGCCCTGGACGATCGCCCAGTGCGCCGGGCACGCCGGCTGGCCGGCCGCCGCCGGCGTGGCCCCCACATACGACGCCGAGCCGGTCCCGGTCAGCACCGCATCTGCGGCGGGCGCGGAAACGGTGCTCTGCCCGGGGCCGCCGATGATCACGCCGCCGCTGCCGGTGACGGTGATCTGGTCGGCGCCGCCGTAGGTTGGGTAAAGGCTTGTGAGCGACTGCGGGTCGCCCTGGCCGTTGAACAGCAGCTGCGCGTCCGCTCCCGCGACGATGTCCGCGCCGGAGCCCAGCGTGATCGTGTTGTAGCCGGACCCGCCGAAGACGATGTCGTTGCCGTCGCCGAGCGTGATCAGGTTGCCCGCCGCGGAGCTCAGCGACGACACGCCCGGGTCGGTGGAGACGATCGACGCCAGCACGCCGCCGGACCATTTGATCGTCCCGTCGTCGCCGAGGACGATCTTGTCGCCGTTGCCGCCGGTGATCTGATCGTTGCCCGGGCCGGCGATCACGATGTCGTTGCCGTCGCCCAGCGTGATCCGGTCGCGGCCGGTGGCGCCGGGATCGGTGGAGCCGACCGCCGACAGCTGCGAGATCCAGCCGTCGTC
Organism: Solirubrobacteraceae bacterium; assembly: GCA_035294345.1. GTDB lineage: Bacteria > Actinomycetota > Thermoleophilia > Solirubrobacterales > Solirubrobacteraceae > Palsa-465. The sequence continues at coordinate 117,383 of DATGLC010000028.1, read as the reverse complement.
GACCCTGAAGTCGACGTAGCCGTTCTTGATCACCACGTTGGCGCGCGACGTGTGCCCTGCGTCGATCGTCTGGTCCCCGGAGCCCGCGAGCACGACCGCGCTCCCGCCCACCGCGCCCAAGAACGAGCTTGAGCCCGCGTCCTGAGGATCGGTGGTGTAGGCCGAGCTGACGTAGGCGGTGCCGGTCAGGGGGTTTGAGTCCTGCACGACGACGCCGTGCCCCATCAGCACGATGTCGTTACCGGACCCGCCGTAGATCAGATCGGACCCCGATGCCAGCGGATCGCCGGTCTGCGGGTTGTCGGTCAGCGACGGGTCGTTGGCGACCGACAGCCCGGTCCCCAGCTCCAGGTCCTGGGCCAGCGTGTGCGAGAGGTCGAGGTTGAAGCCGTCGTTGGCATGGATGATGTCGTTGCCCGACCCGGCGTAGATCACGTCGGACCCGGACCCGCCGGCGATCTGGTCGCCGCCGCCGCCCCCGATGATCGTGGCGTTGCCACGGCCGCCGTAGAGGATCACGGAGTTGGGGTCGCCGGAAGTGTCCAGCACGCTGGCGGAGGTCGGCGAGTAGGCGAACTGGCGCGCCCAGCCGTTGAGCTCGGTCGCGGTGGAGCTGTAGAAGGACCCGTCCTGGCTGGTCGATGCAAGCAGGACCAGCGGCGAGGTGGGCCCGCCGCCGCCGGTGGCCACCAGATCGTTGCTGCCGCCGCCACCCTGGATGACGGTCACGGTCTGGGGCGTCGTCGCGCTGACCGTGAACCTGTCGTTGCCCGGCCCGAGCATCACGTCGACGATGTCGACCGAGCCGAACACGATCCCGCCGTCGAGCGTCAGCGCGGAGGGCGAGACCGACGCGCCGAGCGAGAGCGACCCGGGCCCGCTCATCGACAGCCCGCCGATCGCGCCGAAGGCCCCGATCGGCTCGGACGCGGCCGGCGCGCCCGCAAGCAGCGCGCCGAGCGCCGCGTACTGCCCGCCGGAGACCTGCCCCAGGGTGCCGGTCTGACCCGTCGCCGCCAGGTCGTCGAACACGTCGAGCGTCGCGACCCGGTTGGGATCGCCCTGCTGGGCGCCGGTCGCCGGCAGCTGCGCGTCGAGCTCGGTGGGCAGCCGCACGCCCGCCGCCAGCGCGGGGGCCGGCACGGCGCCGCCGTCGATCACAAGCTCGCCGGCGAGCACGCCGGTCTGATGCGGTCCGGCGGCCGGCGTGGTCAGCACCGGGTCGCCGGCGGCGGTCTGGGCGATGATCGGGGCGAGCGCGTCGCCGGCCACCTGGAAGGTGTCAGAGCCGGAGATCCCCCCGTCCAGCTGGGTGATCGCGCCCGGCGCGGTGCCGAGCACGGTGAAGGTGTCGTTGCCCCCGCCGCCGTCGAGCTTCACCCAGTCCAGCCCGCTGTAGGCGATGTTCAGGCCGGCGCCGAGAACCTGGGTGGAGGTCACGGCGAACTGCTCGTCCAGCGAGGTGCCGACGGCCAGCAGGCTGTCGTGGCCGCCGTTGCCGGCGATCTGCAGCGCCGCGTCGATCCGGTCGGCCGGCGTGGCCCCGGCGAGCGCGAACGCGCGCGCCTGGAACGCGTTGTCGCCCGTGCCGGCGATCAGGTCAAGCGGCGCCGACCAGGAGTACAGCGCCCACGTGTCGGACCCGTCGCCGCCGTAGACGGTGGTCGGAGCGCTGATCCCCGGGCTGAGGTAGCCGGCGGCCGTCTGCACGGTGGACACGTCGTCGCCGAGGGCGACGTTGCCGGCGGCAGCGGTCTGCGGGGAGCCGAACAGGCCGCCGAACTGGAACGTGTCGTTGCCGTTGCCGGCGTGCACGGTCGTGTCCGCGCCGTTGTCGATGAACACGTAGCTGTCGCCGGCCTGGCCCCCGTACAGGTCGAGCGCGACCGAGGCGCCGTAGTTGACGCGCTCGTAGTAGGGCGTGTAGGGCCCCGCGGCGCCGGCGCCCGCGACGGGATGCAGCAGCGCCACAAATCCGGAGCGCACGAGCAGCTCGTTGCTCTGCGTCTGCGGCAGCTCGATGTTGAGCGTGTTGTCGGCCGCGGGCCCGGTGGAGTCGACGTTGACGACGTAGCTGGTTCCCTGCGGAGCGGCGGCGGTGACCCCCGACATGATGATGTCGTAGGTGTTGTCGCCGCCGCCGCCGTTGACGTCCACCATGTCGCGCAGCGGCAGCGCCACCCCGTCGACCGTGCGACCGGTCCCCTGCGCGGCGGTCCCGTTGACCAGCGAGGCCGGACCCGAGCCGAGCGCCGAGTCGGTGAGATGCGCGACGTCGATCGAGGGCAGGAGCAGCGTGATCGTGTCGTTGCCGGCGCCGCCGGTGATCTGCGTGTAGCCGGTCACCGACACCGGCTCGTACTCGATCGCGTCGCCGCCGTTGCCGCCGGCGACCTCGATCAGCGGCGCGGAGAAGGAGCCCAGCAGGGCCAGCGTGGCGGCGGCGCCCGCCTGGCCCGCGGCGAGCGTGATCGCATCGCCCGCGCTCACGCCCGCGCCGGGCGAGACCGACAGGCCGTCGGCGGCGGTGAGCGTGACCGACCCCTGCGGGGCGCTGACGGCGCTCGTCGGCTGGTTGAGCGCGAGGTCCTCGTTGGCCGCGCCGGTGCTCAGGACCGTCAGCTGGACGTCCCCGGTGGCGCTCGAGGCGCTGGCGATGAGCAGCGGCCCGCCGCTCTGCTCGATGTAGATCCCGGTGGCGGCGGTGGCGGTCAGCTCGCCGGACGCGGCCTGGTCGATCGTCACGGGCCCACCGAGCGCGGGGTCGGCGCCGGTGGCGCCGATCGAGCCGCCGTCGGCGGTCATCTCGATCTGGGCGGCGGTCAGGTTGACCGCGCCGGGGCTGTCGAGGTTGAGGATCGAGCCCGGAGGCGAGGCGGTCGGGTCGATCGTGTCGTTGGGGAAGGTGCCGCTGTCCGAGCAGCCGGCGCACAGCAACGCGTCGCCGCCGGCGCTGATCGCCCCGCCGGGCTCAAACGCGATGTTGCTGCCGGCGACGATCTCGGTCTCCCCGGTGATGTCGACGGGCGCCTCGATCGTGACCGACCCGTCCGCCACGAACGCCTGCGCGGCTGCGTTGACCGGCGCGCTGACGGTCAGGTTCGAGCCCACGGCCAGATGCAGCGTGCCCTTCGCCGTCAGGCCGGTGAAGGCGGGGTCGATCGGCACCACGAGCAGGTCGCCGTAGTTGAGGATCCACATGTCGGCGAACGAGTTGACCTCAAGCTGCGCGACGTGCGTCGGAAGCGGCGAGCCGGAGCTGCCGATCCCCGCGCCGGCCTTGATCACGGCCTGCGGCGCGTCGACCGCCGAGCTGGCGCACGGGGTCACGGCGCCGGCTGCCGGCGGCGTCTCGCAGCCCGAGTCGTCGCTTTGCAGCGTGTCCGGCAGCGACGTCAAGAGCCCGTCGACGAACAGCGATACCAGGCCGCCGGAGGTGATCTTCTCAAGCGCCAGATCGCCGGCGCTTGAGTCGTTGGCGGTCACGATCGCGGTCACCGGCCCGGCGATCGCGCTCAGCGAGTCGATCGTCGAGGAGCCGTCCAGGTGGACGTAGATTCCGTTGGGGGCGGTGGCGGTCAGCGCTCCCGAGTCGAGCCTGAGGCCGAGGGGCACGGTCGCCGAGCCGATCTGGCCCGCGGGCGCCTGCAGGTCGATCACGCTCGCCTGCAGCGCGTCGCAGGCGCCCTGGCTGGGGTCACAGCCGGCGAGCTGCTGCAGGATCGAGCCGCTGGTCGACTCAAGCAGCGCGGTGCCGCCGGCGAACACCGAGCCGGTGTCGAGCACCAGGTCGCCGGCCGTCTGGTCCAGGCCGAGCTGCCCGCCGGCGCGCGCGGAGGCGAGCGTGCCGGCGTCGATCGCAAGCGGCGTGATCGCGCCCGTGCCGGCGTCGATCGACTGGGCGATGCTGCCCACCGCCGTCAGCAGGAGCGTGCCGGTCGCGTCGACCTGGGCGCCCGCGGCGGCGCCGAGGATCGATCCGGGCGAGGAGAGGTTGACGTCGGTCGCGCTGACCGTGTCGACCGACAGCGTCGGCAGCGTGCTCTGCACGAGCGCCATGCCGTCCGCGGAGGCGTTGAAGCTCCCCAGGGCCGCCACGAACAGGGGCGCGGTCTGCGCCACCAGCAGGTCGGTCAGCGTCGCGCCGGCCGGCACGGACGCCAGCGGCAGGCCGGTGAACGCGGCGCCGTTGACGGTCCCGCTGACGGTCACATCGCCGGGGGCTGTGCCGAGCGCAAGCGCCGCCAGCTGGTCGGAGGTCACGCAGCCGGTGGTCAGGCTCTGAGAGCAGATCAGGCCCGCGGAAAGCTCGGCGATCGAGATCGGCGTCGGCGCGATCTGGCGTCCGATGTCGCCGCCTGCCACCAGCGTGACCGCGCCGCCGGAGATGTCGGGCGTGGCGACGGTGCCGACCGTGGGGGCGCCCAGCGCGGCCGCGGCGACCGCGTAGCGCAGCTCGTCGGGGGTCCAGTACTGGTTCTGCACGAGCGCCCCGACGTCGGCGGCGTAGTTGGGCGCGGTGGTGGCCGAGAACGAGAAGCCCGCAGTCGGCGCCGTGCCGGTGAACGGACCGCTGGACTGCCAGTCGGCGCCGAAGATCGGGCCGAGGTTGACCACCGTGGGGTTGCCCGACGCGTCGGTGGTCGTGTACTGCAGCGGCGCGGGCAGCAGCGGCGTGCCGAACTCCGGGTCCGCCGGCGTGGGCACGTTGGCGAAGAAGTCGATCGTCTGCGTCCAGAGGTACTGCGCGTAGTCCTGGACCTGCGCGGCCGAGGGCGTCTGGCCGCCCAGCGCCGCGGCCGCCAGCGGCTCGATCAGCGCAACGGAGCCGGCGTCCAGCGCATACTGGGTGCCGTCGGCGCTGACCGAGCCGTTGAGCACAAGCCGCCAGTACTGCTGGTAGTAGCGGGCCACCTCGGCCGCGAACGCGCTGATCTGCGCATCCTGGGCGGCCTGCGGGTCGCTGGGGGCCAGCAGGCCCAGCTGCGTCCACAGCGCGTTCAGCTGCGAGTCAGACAGCGCCGAGACGGCGGTCTGACCGGCCGCGTCGACGATCGAGCCGCCGAGCGCCTCGACGAACACGCTCGCGTCAGCGGTGGAGACGATCCCGAAGCACTGCCCCGAGACGACGGCGGTGTCGCAGGCGCTCTGGTCGGCCTGCTGGGCGCTCTCGCACAGCTGCGCGCCGCAGACGGTCCGGCCGACGAGCAGATCGCCGCCGGTCTGCACCAGCCCCACGGTGCCGCCGGCGACCACGTTGACGATCCCGTTGGCGGGCGCGCCGTTGGGCAGCGTCGAGCTGTTTGCGGCGATCGTCAGCGGCGCCGCCTGGCTTCCCACCTCGCCGCTGGCCTGGATCGTGATGTTGGCGCCGGTGACGTTGACGGCCACGCCCGCGGCCGGCGTCAGCGAGCCGCTTGACACGAGTAGCTCGACGTCCCCGTAGGCCCCGCCGCCGGCGTCCTGCGCGCTGACGGCGCCGAGCGTGGTGTCGCCCGCGAGCGCAAGCCACACGCCACCGGAGCCCGCCGCGGCCGACAGCTCGCCGTCGTTTGTGATCGTGATCGGCAGCGGCGAGGAGATCGAGCCGATCGCGCCGCTGCCGCCGGTCGACAGGGTCACGCCGCCTGACTCGATCGAGCCGCCGGACAACGCGCTGATCGACCCTTGGGCGTCGATCGTCAGGGAGCCCTCCGGGTTGATGATCTGATCGCCGATCACCACCGGCGCGTCGGAGGCGATCACGATCGAGCCCGCCGAGCTGCCGGAGAAGTCGACGCCGATCGGGTTGTCGGCCCGGACCGACATGCGCATGGTCAGCGTCGCGGCGCCCGGGTAGAAGTAGTCCCAGCAGGCGCGCTGCGTCCCGTCTGAAGCGGTGCAGTCGTTCTCGCGGAAGCCGTAGTGGCACTGGTTGTTGTACTCGACGCTGGACGAGCTCTGGTCCGAGCAGCCGAGATAGCCGACGCCGCCGACCGCGCCGCCGTTGCCGTAGGCCGGACCGAACGGGTCGGCCGACCCGGTGATGCTCTGGGTGAAGGCCGGGTCCCCGGGCGTGTTGTCCTTAGACAGCCAGCCGGTCGGCGTCGTGCCCTCGTCGACCCCCTGCTGCGAGTAGTAGGACCAGGGCTCGTTGGGCGCCGCCTCGCTCGTCCAGCCCCAGTCAGACGCGGTGAAGCCGAAGCTCGACACCTGGGTCACGGTGCGCGAGAGGGAGGCCTGGAGCTCCCAGTCCCAGCGCCAGCCGCTGGCGGGCTGATAGCAGACGGCGGTCGCGCAGCCGCTCACCGCGGATGGCGCCCCGCTGGTCACCTGCCCGCAGGGGGTGCCGTTCTGGTTCTTGGTCTCCTGGCCGGTGAGACAGCCGATGTCGTCCGCGATCGGCCCGGTGTACTGGGCGACCGGCCCGCCGGGCGATTCGACGTACAGCGTCTGCAGGCCGGCGCCGCCGTTGGCGAGCGTGTCCTGGATGTCGACCTGGTTAGTCACGTTGCCGTTGCCGTTGGCAGAGCCGGTGAAGATCCGGTTGACCACCAGCGTGTAGCCGGTCTGGTTGTCGATCTGGACCGAGCCGTACCCGCCGTTGACGTCGATCGAGCCGATCGTGTTGGTGTTGACGATCCCGCCGCTGAGCGAGACGAACGCCCCGCCGGAGGCGGCGCCGACGTTGTTGACGGTGATCTGCTGGGAGGCGGCGTCGTAGCTGGCGGTGATCTGCGCCGTGCCGGCGAGCGCGTCGAGCGGCAGGGCGAACGTCGTCCCGAGCCCGAGCGAGTACAGGAAGTTGTCCACCGAGATGTAGAAGTCAAGCGAGCTGGGCAGCTCAAGCGACCAGGAGGTGGGCTGCCCGGCCGTGAGGCGGGTGTCCAGGTTGATCCACTGACCCTGGATCGTGACCCTGTTTCCGAAGATCGCCGAGCTGCCGTTGTCGGAGATCGACTGGGGGTAGCTGGCGATCGCCTCGCCCAGGGCGTACCCGGTCGCCTGGCCTGACGCGAGCGCGCCGCTGTGCTGGCCCGTCGACGGGATCTCGGGCACGTAGGACTGCGGGTTTGAGATGTTGTTGGAGTTGTCCGAGACGGTGGTCGTCTCACCGATCGGGCTCAGGCTCGAGGCGGTGGTGCTGCTGCAGTCGCCGCCCTCATACGGGAAGCAGTTGCCGTAGTAGATGACGCTGTAGGGGTAGCCGTAGGGGTCGTTGGGGTTGGAGGTGCCGTTGGGCCCCCAGTTGTAGATCGCCAGGTTGAGCCCGGAGTCGGTCCCGTTGGAGCCCGAGTACTGCGCGTTGATCGCCCACACGAGCGCCTGGTCGGCGTTGGGCTGGCTGCCGGCGTTGGTCTGATGGCATCCGCTCTGGTCGCAGACGGTGCCGGCGCCCGGGTCACCGCCCGGCCAGATCATGTAGTTCTCCCACTCGGAGAACGGGTTGGGCGAGCCGGCGATCTGCGGGTCGGTGGACGGGAGGCTGATCACCGCCGCGCCGTTGGGCACATTGACGTTGACCTGCTGGCCGTTGACCGACCCGTTCTGGAAGAACGAGCCGGAGGCGTCGGCGATGCTGATCACGCCGCCGTCGTTCTCGACGTTGCCCGCCACCAGGATCGCGGGGCCGTAGTCGGAGTTGCCGACGCACACAGAGCCGACGTAGTCGGCGCAGCTGTAGGAGGAGTCGACGGAGATCGAGCCGACGCCGCCGGCGTCGACCTCGTGCGCGCCGGACCAGGACTGGACCGCGCCGGTGAACAGGACGTTGCCGCCCGGGAGGTTGGGGATCAGCACGCCGCCCAGCACGAGGTAGTCGGGGCTGAGGTTGTCGATCGTGATGCTCGGGGCGCCCTGCGCGGTCGCCGAGCCGGCGCCGCTCAGCGAGGTTGCGTCGATCAGCACGTCCCCGCCGGAGGCAAACAGCGAGGAGAAGAGCATCGCGCCCACGCCGGTCGTGGAGCTGGCGGCGTCGATCTGCGAGATCAGGCTGGCGGGATAGGACCCCTCGGCGTACTGGCCCGCGATGAAGCCGGTGGTGGTCGTCCCGTCCGGGTTGGTGAACGTGGCGTTTGGCCCCACGTACTGGATCAGCGCCGGGTAGGCCGAGCTTGGGTCGGTGGGGATCGTCGAGCAGTACTTGGCCGGGTCGCCGGCGCTGGCGCTTGAGTCGTTGGCGCAGTTGGGGATCGTCAGCGAGAGCTGGTTGAAGTAGCCGGCGACCGCGGTGCCGTCCATCGTCACCGTGCCGGTGCCCTGAGGGGCGTTTGAGTGGGTGCCGTGCTCGGTGACCGGGATGAAGCCGACCTCATAGCCGTGGCCGGTGCCGTCGGCATTTGATGAGAGCTCGCCGATCGAGGCCTCGAGCGTCACGTTCTCGCCCGCGTGCTCGAACGCCGCCCGCCCGCCCTGACCGCTCGACGCGCCCTGCACGTCCAGCGTGGAGGTCTCCACGACGTTGGAGGTCGCGTCGGTGGTCGGGACCGCGACCAGCCCGCGCACGTAGCCCTGTGCGGAGGCGTCCGCGTTGAGCTGGGTGTGGTTGAAGCCGTTGGGGTCGTCTCCGGCGGTGAGCGCCACGTTGCCGATCGCCGTCAGCTGGTCGCCGGCTCCGACGGTCACGCTCTGGGTGCCGTTCAGGCTCGAGCTCGCGTTGGCCACGCCGACCGCCGCCACGCCCCACGTGGTCACGTCGGCGCTCTCTGAGTCATACGCGCTCTCCCAGGTGCCGACCCCCAGGTTGCCGGTGCTGTACAGCGTGCCGTTGTCGCCGAGCGTGACCGAGTTGCTCATCTGCGCGGTGAAGCTGGACTGGACTCCCGCCCCCTGGATCGCGCCGCCGGTGGACAGCGTCACCTGGTCGGCGGCCTGGACGGTGGTGGAGGCGGCGATCGTGAGGCTGTCGACGCCGGTGCCAGACAGCGACGACAGGGGCACGCTGTCCACCGAGAAGTTGAAGCCGTCGCCGACGACCACGTCGCCGCTGCCGGTGAAGCTGGTGCTCGACAGCGCCGCGGTGGCGGTGATCCCGCCGCCGCCCCCGGCGGAGACGGCCGTCCCGGTCTGGGCCTGGAAGAAGTTGTCCTCGGCGGTGATCGACAGCGGGCCCGCGGAGATGATCGTGATCCCCGGGACGTTGGTCTGCGCGTTGGCTTCGCTGGTGGCGGTGGCGCTGGCGCCGCTGGCGCCGACGACGGCCGCGTTGGTGGAGTCGGCCGAGGCGAAGTAGCGGCTGGTGTGCGAGGCGTCGATCGTGACCCCGCCGGCGACCAGCTCCTCGGCCGGGCTGCCGCTGGGAGGGGCGATCAGGTTGGTGGTGGCCGACCCGCGGTCGTCGGTGGTAGCGGTCGACGCGTTGCCCGCGACCACGCCGCCGGACCCGGCGGTCGTGGTTGCCAGGTTGGTGTCGGTCGCCTGGGACTGCACCGCCAGCGAGCCAAGCCGCGGGTCGGACATCTGCGGGTCATAGCCGAGGTTGGCCGTCGTGGCGATGTCCGAGGTGGCCGAGGCGGTGCTCGCCCCGACTCCCACCACACCGAAGGCCTCGCCGGAGGAGCTGGCGTCCTGGAGGCTCGCGTCCTGCGCGCTGACGCCCACGTCGCCGTTGGGGAGCGTCACCTGGTCTGCGATGGTCGCGGTCACGTCGCCCGTGGCTGCCGCGGTGGCGACGGTCGCGTCGACGCCGATCAGGATCGAGCCGGAGCTCGCGTCCGCGCTCGCCGCCGCGCTGTCGGCCCCGCCGGCCGGCAGCTCGCGCGCCGCCAGGACCGACAGCGAGCCGGCGACCACGTCTGAGCCGTCGTCCAGCGTCGCGGTGACGTCGCCGCCGACCTGCGTGCTCGCCACCGAGGCCCCGACCGAGACCGCCCCGAACGCGCCGCCGGAGGCCGTCGAGGAGGCGGCGGGCGTGTAGTCGGCGGTCACCGTCACCGCTCCCGCCGAGTCGATCGGGCCCGACAGCTCGGCGTGCGACACCGGGTCCCCGGACGCGTCGCCCGAGACGGTGGCGGTCGCCGTGGCGCCGTCCCCGGCGAGGATCCCGCCGGACAGCGCGTCCGCCTTGGCGCTCGGCGAGACGACGGCGCCGGAGGTGATCGCGACGCTGCCCGAGCCGGTCACATCGCCGATCAGCTCGGCGCCGGTGAGGCCGTCGGCGGTGGCGGTGGAGCTGGTCGAGCCGACGCCCACCAGCCCGCCGGCGAGGCCCGTGGTGGTGGCGCTGGGGTCGACGTTGGAGTAGGCCGAGACGGTCAGGGCGCCCGCGCTCGACAGCGTCGTCGTGCCGGAGGCGGGCAGCGACGAAGAGCCGACCCAGCTTTGGACCGTGGCGCCGTCGGTGGCGGTCGCGGTCGCGCCGCTGCCGGCGATCAGCCCGCCGGAGGAGGCCTGCGCGTCGGCGCTGGCGCCGAGCGGGTTGGCGGCGGTGGCGGCGCTGGAGCCGTCGGGGTTGGAGTCGTACAGGGCGGTGACCGAGATCCCGCCGCCCGTGCTGGTCGTGCTGCCTCCGGCGATGTGGGCCTCGACGGTCGGCGCGGTGGTCGCGGTCGCGGTCGAGCCGGCCGCGCTGACCCCGGTGGAGAAGGAGTTGCCCTGCGCCGGCGCGTCCGCGTAGCCGCTCTCCGAGGCGGTGATGCCGATGTTGCCGCCGGCGGTGATGGTCGAGCCGTCGACGGTCGCGGACACCGTCGGCGAGGTGGTGGCGGTGGAGGTCGAGCCGGCGGCGGCGAACGACAGCACGCCGATCGAGGCCGAGGTGGTGACCACCTCCGCGGTGGCCGACGAGCTGTCGGTCGCGCTCACGGTCAGTCCGCCGCCGAGCGTCAGCGTCGCGCTCGAGACGTAGGCCTTGATGGTCGGGTCGACGGTGGCGGTGTCGCTCGCGCCGCCGCCGGAGAGCGTGAGGCCGAGGCTGAAGTTGGCCGACACCGCCGCGGCCGAGGAGCTCGAGCTCACGTTCGCGGCCTCCGTCGCCTTGACCGACAGCGAGCCGGCGCCGGTGGTGGTGATGCTCGCGTCGGCGACGTAGGCCTCGACGTCGTTGGAGACGTCGGCGGTCCCGAGCGCGACCCCGATCGAGCCGGCGCCGCCGTAGACCCCGAACGCGGCGGCGATCGCGGCGGCGTAGCCGCTGGAGGTGATCGTGGAGGTGTCCTTGGCCTGGAGGCTCACGTCCGAGCCGGCGTGGACGGTGGTCGTGGTGCCGCTGGCGCCGACGTAGGCGTAGACGAGCGTCGCGATGTCGTTGGCGACGCCGGTGCCGGCCCCGGCGGCCGCGACGGCGACGCCGCCGCCGGCGAGGGCGGCCGACGCGGACGCGACGGTGGCGGTGATCGTCGCGCTCGAGGTGGCGTCGACGCCGACCGTGGTCGCGCCGGAGACGCCCGCGCCGGAGATGTAAGCCTCCACCTGGTTGGGCGTACGGCTCGGCACGTCGGCGGGCAGCGCGCCGGGCGTGTAGCCGATCAGGTTCTCGGCCGTGGCCGAGCCGATCGCGGCCGCGACGCCGACCGCGCCGCCGCCCAGCGCGGCCGACAGGGCGGCGATCGTGGCGGTGATCGTCCCGCCGCCGGTGGCCGAGACGGACACGCCCGCGCCGCTTGCCACGTCGGCGCCCAGCACGTAGGCGTCGGTGGCTGTGAGGATCACGTTGCGCGCGTCAGCGCCGCCGCCGGAGATCGCCACGCCGACGAGCCCGCCGCCGATCGCGGCGCTGGCGGCGGTCGCCGTGGCGCTGATCGTCGCCTGCTCGCTCGCGTCGAGCGCAACGCCTCCGAGCGTCACCGGCGTCCACAGGCCGGCGTCGGCGTAGTTGGCGGTGGTCAGGTCAAGCGTCTGCGCCGGGCCCGTGTAGACGTACGTGGCCCCGGCGCTGCCGCCGATCGCCGACCACAGCGGGGAGCTCGCGTAGTCCTGGGCTCCGAGATCGATCCCCTGGCCCTGCGCGGCGGTGCCTTCGAACACGTAGGCGGCGCCCGCCGTGCCGCCGATCTGCACCCAGTCGGGGCCGGTGTAGTCGGCGGTCGTCAGGTCGACCGAGGCCCCGGCCGCTCCCTCCCAGGCGTACACGTTGCCGTCGGGGGCCAGCACGGTCTGGCCGACCTTGAGCGTCTGGTCGCCGGCGTCGGCGCTGTTGTACGTGGGAGTCAGGTACGCGGAGCCCACGGCCACGATCTGCCCGGGCGAGACGGTCTGAAGCTGGCGGCCGCCGACGGCCGTGAAGGCGGCCGCCGGCCAGTCGGCGCCGAGCGTGACCAGCTCGCCGGGGACCAGCGCCGACGGGCCGTCCGAGCTCGAGAGGCCCGCGGTCGTGTCGAGCACCGTGCCGGCGCCGCTGACGGCGGCCGTGATCTGGTTTGAGATCGTGTTGTGCGCCGTGCCGACGCCGATCGCGACCGACACGCCGGCGGTCCCGAACGAGGCCGCCAGCGAGGCGGAGCCGGCCAGCACGGAGACCGTCGAGGAGTCGGCCGCGTCCAGCGACGCCGACTGGGCGTGCACGACCGCCCCGCCCTCCACGAGCGCCTGCACGTCGGCGGCGATCGCGTTGAGCGCGGTGGACCCGGCCCCGGCCACGCCCACGCCCGCCGCGCCCCCGCCGGTGACGGCGACCGAGCCGGCGACGACGGTGGCGTCGACCGCGGCGGAGTCGGTGGCCGTCAGCGCCAGCGCGCCGCCGGTGTCGATGGTCGAGCCGCTCACGTAGGACTGCACCTCAAGCGGCTGGCTGGTCGCGCTCGCGGTCTGGCCGATGTAGTTCTCAGCGACGGAGGCGCCGAGCGACACGCCGACGCCCGCGACGCCGCCCCCACCCACCGAGGCCGCGACGGCGGCGATCGTGGCCGTGATCTGCGAGCCGTCGGCGGCGCTCAGCGACACCCCGCCGACGCTGTCGACGGTCGAGGCCTCGATGTAGGACTTGACCGAGCCGAGGATCACGTTGGTCGCCTCGGCGCCCGCCCCGGCGACCGACACGCCGGCCGTGCCCGCCACCGCCGCCGAGAGCGACGCGGCGGCCGCGGTCGCCTCGATCGTGGCCATGGACACGAGCAGCCCCCCGCCGGAGCCCTGGACCAGGTACGTGGGCCCGCCTGAGACGACGATCTCCCAGGCGCTGCCGGGCACCGCCGGCGTCACGCCCGAGCCGGAGCCGTCGATCCCCTGGACGGTCAGCTGCGGCGGCTGCGAGGAGGAGATCACGCCGGCGCCCTGCAGCGCCGCGCTCAGCGCGGCGAGGTCGCCGCTGAGCTGGGTGGAGCTGCCGGTCTGGGTGGCGAGCGCGTCGAGCTGCGCGCCGCTGACCCCGTAGCGGGCGAGGTCGAGCTGGTCGTTGGTGGCTGGGTCGAGCACCGGCCGGCCCGCCTCGGTGGCGCTCAGCGACACGCCGCCCGGGTCGGCGACGACGGGCGCGGCGCCGGAGATGTAGGCGGAGACGGCGTCATCGACCGTGTTGGAGGCCAGGGCAACGCCGATCGACAGCGCCACCCCGGCCGTGCCCCCGAAGCCTCCCGCGACCGACGCCGCGCCGGTGAGCGAGCCGATCGCCGACGAGTCGGCCGCGCTCAGCGACACCGAGGTGGCGGAGATCCCCGCGGGGCTGGCGCCCTGGATGTAGGCGCCGATGGTCTGGGCGATCGAGTTGACCGCCTGGGCGCCCGCGCCGGCCCCGCCGATGCCGGCGCCGCCGCCGCCGGCGATCGCGACCGAGCCGGCGGCCACGGTCGCCTGCACCGATCCGCTGCTCGACGCGCTGAGCGACAGCTGGCCGCCCGAGCTGACGATCGAGCCCTGGATGTAGGCGAGCACCTGCGCGGGGTCAGAGGGCGGCTGGACCTGCTGCCAGCTGGAGGTGTCGGCGTAGTCCTGGGTGGAGAGGTCCACGGGTCCGTAAAGCGGCGCGCCCACGTACTCGTACACTTGGCCGGCGTCGACGCCGGAGGCGATCTGCACCGTCTGGCCGTCGGCCAGGCCGCCCGGGACGGTCTGCTCGGAGGTGTAGTCGGGGCTGAGCTGGGTCGGATCGGAGCCGATCAGGTTCTGCGCCAGCGCCACCCCCAGCGACGCTCCGACGCCCGCGGCCCCGCCGCCGCCGACGGACGCCGACGCGGCGGCGATCGTGGCGGCGATCGCCGCGCTGCTGGTCGCCTCAAGCGACACCCCGCCGCCGGCGATCAGGTCCGAGCCGAGCACGTATGCCCGGGCGCCGGTGAGGATCACGTTGCTCGCCAGCGCCCCGGCGCCGGAGACCGAGACCCCGGCGGTGCCGCCGAGCCCGGCCGCGAGCGAGGCGGCGGCAGCCGTGGCGGAGATGGACGCGGCCTCCTGGGCCTGGATCATGATCGTGGCGCGCGTGTTGGACGCGCCGGCCGAGTTGGCGATGTCGGCGATGTAGGCGTTCACCTGGTCCAGGATCCGGTTGTCGGCGAGCGCCAGCCCGATCGACAGCGCCACGCCGGCGGTCCCGCCCAGCGAGGCGGCGATCGAGGCCGCGCCGGCGTTCACGGAGATCTGAGAGCTGTCGGTCGCCGTCAGGGAGATCGCGCCCGCGGACAGCCCGGCGGTGGTGAAGCTCGTGGTGCTGTCACCGTCGATGTAGGCGCTGACGTCGACCGCCGTCGTGTTGGTCGTCTGCACGCCCGAGCCCGCCAGTCCCACCCCGGCGGTGCCCCCGCCGCTGATCGCCGCCGATCCGGCCGCCACCGTGGCGGAGATCGTCTGGCCTGAGGTCGCCTGCAGCGAGAGCGTGCCGCCGGCGTTGACCGAGGACTGGGAGACGTAGGCGAGCACCTCGTCGCGCGGAACCGAGCCGTCGGTGCGCTCGCCGATCAGGTTCTCGGCCAGCGAGGCGCCGATCGCCGCCGCGACGCCGCCCGTGCCGCCACCGGAGCCCGACGCCGACACGGCCGCGACGGTCGCGGATATGTCGGAGCTGTCGCTCGCGCTCAGGGTCATCGCCGCCGAAGCCCAAAGCACGCTGTCGTCGACGTAGGCCTCGGTCTGGCCGAGGATCACGTTCGAGGCCTGGGCGCCGCCCCCGGAGACCGCCACCCCCGCGGTGCCCCCTCCCGAGACCGAGACCGACGCGGCCACCACGGTGGCGGCGATCGTCGCGCTCTGGCTGGCGGCGATCGACACCGCGCCGCCGAGCGGCTGCAGGTGCGTGTCGACGCCGGTCACGTACGCGTCGATCGTGTCGTTGACGGTGTTCTCGGCCGCCGAGACGCCGATCGCCAGGGCGGCGCCACCGGTCCCGCCGCCCGAGCCCGCGATCGCGCCGCCGATCGCGAGCACCGAGATGGTCGAGGTGTCGCTCGCCGACAGTCCCAGGCCGGCGGCGCTCTGCACGCCGGCCGAGCCGGCGACGTAGGCCTTGATCGTGTCGGTGATCGAGTTGGTGGCCACCGAGATCCCGACAGCGCCGGCGCCGCCGCCGTTGCCGCCGCCCGCACCGGCGAGCGCCAGTCCGCCCGCGTCGGTGCTGACCTGCGCGTTTGAGAGGGCACCGAGCGTCAGCTGGCCGTCGAGGGCGGCAAGCTGCGCCGCGTTGTTCGCATAGGCCTCGACGGTGTCGTCGATCGTGTTCGAAGAGCCCGACCCGGCCGCGGCGCCCGCGACGCCGGTGCCGCCGCCGCCGCCGGCGGCGACCGCGCCGCCGATCGTGATGGTCCTGATGGTGGCCGCCTGAAGGGCCGAGAGGGTGACGTTGCCCGCGGCGCTGACGCCCGAGCTGTCGATGTACGACTCGGTGGTGTCGGTGATCGAGTTGACCGCCGCGGCGACGCCGAGCGACGCGCCCACCCCGTTGGAGCCGCCGCCTCCGACCGCGATCCCCAGGCCGCCCGCGTTGGCGACGACCGTTGCGCAATCGGTGGCGCTGAGGTTGACGTCTCCGTCGAGCCCCGGAGGGCCGCGGGCAGAGGTCGAGCCGCACGCCGTGCTCTGGGCCGGCGGCGCCGCCAGGGTCACCGTGCCGCCGCCGGTCTGCTGGGTGGAGACGGTGCTGGCCGAGTCGATGAACGCCTCCACGTGGTTGGTGAGCGAGTTGCCCGAGCCGGCGCCGGCGGCGCCGACGCCCACCCCGGTCCCGCCGCCGCCGCCCACGCCGACGGCGCCGCCGATCGTCAGCGAGCTGACCGTCGCGGCCTCGATCGCGCTCAGGTCGACCTCGTGGCTGACGGTGGCGGGCCCCTGTGCGGAGACCTCGGAGCCGGAGATCCAGGCCTCGATCGTGTTGTCGATCGTGTTTTGCGACGCGGAGATGCCGACCGTCACGCCCGCCGCGTTGCTGGAGGCGCCGGCGACCGCGACGCCCGCGCCCCCGCCGTTGGCGGTGATCTGGGAGGCGTCGGTGGCGCCGAGCGTCACCGGCCCGTCCTGAGCCTGGACGCCGGTTGGGCTCGCGCCGTCGATGTAGGCCTCGACGTCGTCGGTGATCGCGTTGGAGGAGCCCGCGCCGGCGCCGGCGAACGCGCCCGAGTTCGAGCTTGAGCCCGACACGGTCACCGCGCCGCCGATCGTGAGGGTGACGATCGTCGCGTCCTCCGAGGCGGCCAGCGTCACGGCGCCCGCGGAGGTGACCTGCGAGCCGGCGATGAACGCCTTGACGGTGCTCTTGACCGTGTTGGTCGCCGCCGCCACGCCGATCGACGCCGCCCCGGCGGATCCGCCCGTGGCACCCGCGACGCCCACCGCCAGGCCGCCCGCGTAGGCGGCGATCGTGGCGCTGTCGCCCGCGGACAGGGTCACGTCGCCTTTGCCGGTGCTCGACACGTCCGACCCGTTCTGGATCTGGGACTCGATGTCGTCGGTGACGGTGTTGCCCGAGCCCGCGCCCGCTCCGGCGCCCGCGCCGGCGCTCTGGCTGCTGGCGCCGACGGCGAGCGCGCCGCCGATCGTCACCGCCTCGGTGCTCGCCTTGCCGGTGGCGCTGAGCGCCACGCCGCCGCCGGTGGCGCCGACGGTCGAGCCGTCGATCGTCGCCAGGACCGTGTCGGTGATCGTGTTGAGCGCGATCGACTCGCCGAGCGTCACGCCCACGCCGGTGCCGCCGGTCGAATCGGCGACCGCGATCCCGAGCCCGCCGCCGTTGGCCTGGATGGAGGAGCCGTCGGAGGCGGTCAGCTGGATCGCGCCGTTGGCGGTCGCAAGGCCGTTGGCGGCCCCGCCGCTCGCGCTGCTGTCAAGGACGTAGGCCTTGACGGTGTTCGTGACCGTGTTCTCGGAGTCGGCGCCGGCGAGCGCGACGCTGGTGGAGCCCCCGCCGCTGCCCGAGGAGACCGCCACCGAGCCGCCGATCGTCAGCGCCCAGATGTGCGCGGCCTCGGTCGCCTGAAGCTCGGCCGACGCCGCGCTTGCGCCCGAGTCCTCGATGAACGCCAGCACGGTGTTGGCGATCGAGTTGTAGGCGAGCGCGACCCCGAGCGAGACGCCGGTCGTCGAGCCGTCGCTGCCCAGGATCACGCCGACCCCGACCCCGCCGGCGTTGGCGGTCACGCTGGAGGCGTCGGTGGCTGACAGCGTCAGCGGGCCCGACCCGGCGTCGGCGCTCACCGCGCCGCGCAGGTAGGACTCCACGGAGTTGGTGATCGTGTCGCCGGAGCCCGCGCCGGCGAGACCGATGCCGCGGCCGCCGGAGCCGCCGCCGGCGCCCGAGATCGCGCCGCCGATCGAGAAGCTCAGGATCGAGGCGTTGGCCGAGGAGCTCAGCGAGATCCCGTCGGCGGCATCGACGGTCGTCGGCGTGGGATCGGTGGGCAGGGCGGTCGCCGTCGTGCCGTCGTCGAAGTAGCCGGCGTAGGAGTGCACGCGGTTGGTGATCAGCACCACGGCGGCCGCGACGCCCACGGTCGTCGCGTTGGTCGCCGTGGATGGGGCGGTCTGCGTCTCCCCCTCGCCCTCGGTCGGGGTCGACGGGCCCGGTGCGATCGCGACCGCGATCGCACCGGCGACGCTCAGCACGCTGATGCCGGCGTTTGCGCGCAGCTGCACTGCCTGGTCGGGCGCGGCGCCGGTGACGCCGCGGTTGACGGTGGCGCCCGGCGCGATGTAGGCCTGGACATCGTTGTTGAGCACGCTCGCCGAGCCCGACCCGGCGAACGCGGTGCGCTCGGAGCCCACGCCGCCGGCGCCGAACACGTACAGCGACTGCTCAAGGTCCGCGTTGACCAGCAGCCCGTTGCCGGTGACGGTGGCGCTCGCGTTTGAGATCTGCGCGCCCTGGCCGAGCGCGACGACGGTCGCGCCGGAGCCGATGCTCGAGTGCACGGTGGCGTCGATCTGCCCGTAGCCGGCGCTGGCGCCCAGGCCGAGGTTCTTGCCAAACGCGCCGATCCCGCCGATCGCGATCAGCCTGCTGGAGTCGGTGGCGTCGATCAGCAGGTTGGCGTCGGTGGTGACGGTCGCGCCGGAGCCGATCGACGCCTGCACGGTCGGGTCCAGGAACAGCACCGCGGCGGCCCCGACGAGGCCCATGTTCTTGCGCGCGATCGCCAGCTGCGCGGCGGCCGCGACCACCGTCTCGGTCCCGGAGGCGACCAGCTTGATGTTGCCGGTGGCCTGGATGTCGTCCGCGGAGCCGAGCTCGGCCAACACCGTGTCGTGGATGATCCCCACGTCGGCGCCCGCGCCGATCCCGTATGCGCCGGTGTATGCGGCGCCGCCGGCGTCTGAGACCAAGAGCAGCGTCCCGGTGGAGGTGATCGTCAGGGTGTCGGGGACGATCGCGCCGCTTGGCGTCAGCGATGTGCCGTCCAGCAGGCCCGCGAGCGTGTAGGCGTCCAGCTGGTCCAGCGCGACCGAGCCGATCAGCGCGACGTTGCCGCTGGACCCGGCGATCGCGCCGCCCAGCGCGAAGGTGAACGGCTCAAAGCCGTTGGTGGCGGTGACCGACACGTCGCCGGCGTGCAGCGTGACGGCGTCGGCGTAGGCCTCGACCTGGCGCTCGGTGCAGCCCGGGTCCGCGCCGCCGCTGGTGCAGGTGGGGCCGGAGGCGCCAAGCTGATCCCATGCGAAGGCGCCCGCCAGCGCCGAGCCGTCACCGGAGGACTGCTGCTTGGGGTTGGCGGTTGCGTTGGCGCTGACGCCGGAGATCGTGATCTGCAGCAGCGTCGCCTTGGCGGCCAGCGCCAGCGTGCCGCCGGCGCTGAGCGTGACGCCGTCGGCGACGAACGCCAGCGTCCTGTCGTTGTGCAGGTCGTTGATCGTGACCGCGCCGGAGATCCCGATCCCGCCCTCCTTTTGGACCTCCTCGGCGTCGGCTCCCTCGCCGCCGCTGGGGGCCTGTGGGCTGCCGCCCGACTCGTCGGTCAGCTGGCCGGCGATCGAGGTGCCGCCCGTGACGTCGTTTCCGTTGCCGGTCTGATCGACGCTTGAGAACGCGCCCGAGTCCGAGGAGGAGCCGCCGCCCAGGTCGCCGGACTCAAGGCCCGACCCGTCGCCGCTGTTCTGATCGGCCTGGGTCTCGCCGCTCGTGCCCTCGGGTTGCTCGTGGCTTCCGCCGGTGACCGTCGCGCCGGCGCTCGTGAAGCTGGCGACGATCTCGTCGGTGGTCGCCTGCACGGTCGCGTCGCCGCCGGCGGTGATCGTGCCCGCGGGCGGCGCGGCCGTGTCCCCGGGCGGGGTGGCGATGAACGCCTCGGTGTCGTTGGAGAACACGTTCCACCCAAGCGACGCGCCGACGCCCAGCGACCCGGAGACGATCTGCGCGCGCGTCATCGTGACCGCGATCAGCGAGTACTCGGAGGTGACGCTCAGATCGCGTCCGGCGCTGATCGTCGCCGAGGCGGCGATGTAGGCGTAGCTGTGGTTTGAGAAGTCCGAGTAGGCGGCCCCGCCCTCGATCCCGAACGAGTGCGCCTCGGCGCCCTGGAAGGCGAAGTCGACGATGAAGCCGGTCGTGCTGGAGTCCACGCCGATGTCGGTGGCGGAGCTGACCGCCGCGCCGTCGGCGATGTAGGCGTCCGAGGAGTTGCTCAGCTCGAGATCGACCACGGTCGCGCCGACCCCGGCCGAGGTGGAGTGCTGGTTGGCGCCGCCGAGGGTGCCCGACGTGCCACCGTACAGCGACGCGATCGCGCCGAAGATCCCGAACGGCAGCGCGGTGATCCCGCCGGCGTTGATCGCGTAGATCGACGCCTCGGAGGAGACGTGCACCGACTGGTCGCCGAGCAGCTGCGGGTAGGCGTCGATCAGCAGCAGGTGGTTGAGCGTCTTGAGCTGGTCGGCGGTCGGGCTGGAGACCGACGCAAGCGCCTGCGTGGCGGCCGAGAGCTTGATGTTGGAGAAGTCGACGAGGCTGGTCAGCGGCTGGCCCTGGTCGATCGCCTCGTTGAGCGCCGTCACGAGCGTGTCGACGATCTCGGCCGCGGTGGAGGCGGGGCTTGTCAGGATGCTCTGCTGGGCGGGCGTGAGCAGGCTCCAGAGGTAGAACGACACCGGGTCTGAGGGATCGGATGCCTTCCCGTTCTGGGCCGCCAGCTCCCCGGCGAGGGTCGCCGGGTAGAACACGTTGGCGGCCGACATGTCCTCGGTCGGCGGGGCGTCGGCGGCCGTCTGGTCGATCTGGGCGCCGGCGCCGATCCACGCCTTGGAGGCGTTGGTGATCGTGAGCAGGTCGACCGTGCCGGAGACCGCGAGCTTGCTGTTGGGGTTCTGCGTGCCCTCGTCGTGGCTGCCCGCGGTCGAAGCGGCGCCGACGTAGGTGGTGGTGATGTTCTGGGGCGCGCCCAGCTCGGCCGACAGGTAGGTGGTGGGGTCGCCGAGGATGCCGAGCGCGAGCTCCTCGCGCGCCAGGTACTGCTGCAGCAGGTCGGCCTGCTGGCCGTTGATGTCGCCGCCCAGCACCTGCCCGACGACCGCTCCGAGCGTGTTGAAGAAGCCGGAGAAGCTCAGGCCCAGCTCGTCTCCGGACGGGTTGATCAGCGACGGTCCGTAGTAGTCCTGGAGCACGTCGCGGTTGAACTGCACAAGGTCGCCTCCCGTGGGCGGCGTGGTCTGAACGTCGGAGGCGGAGAACTGCGCGATCTGGGTGAAGCTCTGGGTCCCGCTGCCCGGGCCGCTCAGCGCCACGGGGAGCGTCTGGCCCGATGCGATCAGGATGATCGTGCTCGGGTCAAGCACGGTGACCGTGTAGACGGTCCCGGTCGCAAGCCCCCCGATGGGGGTGCCGCCCCCGGCGTCGTAGATCACGGTCTCGCCGTTGACCAATCCGTCGGGGGCGGCGAAGCGCAGCTCGTCGCCGCCGACGATCGTGACCTGCGAGGCGTCGAATGCCTGCAAGTTTGCGCCGTCGAGCTCGGTGAGGCTCTGGGCGCCGCTGGCGCCGGTGCCAAGGTGCAGCGCGTCGCCCGCCTGGGCGCCGGCGAGGCTTGAGGCCAGGCGGATCGCGCCGTTGTCGATCTTGATCACGTAGTAGGTGCCGCCGCTGGTCAGCTGCGGGATCGGCGCCCCGCCGGCGCCGACGTCGTAGCGGACCTCGTCGCCGGTGGCCAGGTTGGTGGCGTTGAGCGTGATCGCGTCGAACTTGGCCAGGTAGGCGTCGGTCGCCGGCGAGAAGGTGACGCCCTCAAACAGCGACGGCTGGTAGAGCATCGAGCCGTTGCCGATCACGGCGTCGATCGCGTTCGCGAGCGTGCTCTGAAGCTCGGCCACGGTCGGGATCGCGACCGGGAGGAAGCCGTCGGCGGTGGCGCCGACGGTCGCGTTGGACGGCGTCGTGGCGCTGGCCGTGGCGGCATGGATCAGCTCGCCCGCGTTGACGTCGGCCTGTGTGACGGTGTACTGGCCGGTGCAGACGAGCGTCTGCCCGGGCACCAGCGTCGCGGGGGTCGATGAGCCGCAGCTGAAGTTGCTCAGCGACGGGTCTGAGATCGTCACGCCGGTCAGCGTGGTGGTGCCGGCGTCCAGCGCCGTCAGCGTGTAGTCGATCACGTCGCCGACGTTGGCGAACGACTCCACGCCGGCGTTCTTGGTGAGCGTCAGCTCGGAGACCGGGGTGTAGTCGACGCCGAGCGCGCTTGAGGCATCCGGCGTGGCCAGCGGCACGGTCAGCGACGAGTCCGCGCTGACCTGCTGGCCTGCGGCGGTGGCGCCCGTCGCGGTCGCCTGGTCGGTGAAGCTGCCGGCGGTCACATCCGCGGCGGTGACGGTGTGCGAGCCGGTGCAGGTCATCGTCTGCCCCGCGTCGAGCGCCTGCGGCTGCCCTGCCTGACCGCAGCTGAGCGGACCGAGCGACGGGTCTGAGATCGTCACGCCCGTGAGCGGGACGTTGCCGTCGTTTGCGACCACCAGCGAGTAGTCGATCTGGTCGCCGGCCTGCTGGTAGAAGCGGCTCGCCGACTCGGTCAGCGTCAGGTGCGGCGCCTGGGCCTCTGACTCGGCGAGCAGGTTTCGCTGCGCCTGCGTGAACTGGCTGAACAGGTACTGGGACAGCGGGTCCGGCGTGGGCGAGGTCAGGTCCGAGACCAGGCTGGGAGCGTCGATGAAGTCGCCGGAGGTGAACAGGGCCGAGCCGGGCGCCGTCTCGTTGGTGATGAACTGCACGAGCTGCTGGTACTGCTGTATGGGCAGCACCGCCAGCGGGATGTTCGACTGGCCCTGAACGGAGAGGTCGCCGCCGACGTTGACGCCGGCGGTGCTGTCCACCGAGGCGTTTGAGGTGTTGGTCTCGTTGGCGATCGAGACCGCGCCGCCGATCGCGATCTGGGTCTCCTGCAGGCCGGCTCCGATCGCCGCGGCGCGGATCGGGTCCTCGGAGTCCGAGCTGACCGTCAGGTTGCCGTGCACGCTGACGGCGGAGGCCTGGCCGATGTGGGACTCGGCGTCGTTTGTGGAGGTGACGTAGGTGACACCGGCGGCCAGGCCGAACTGGCCCGCCTTGGAGCGGAAGGCGTTGAGGTTGACCTTGCCCTTCTCCCACACCGCTGTGTTGCGGATCACGGTCTCGGCGATCGTGTTGTCGGTGCTGTCGTTGGACAGGGCGGTGACGCTCGCGGAGCCGCCGGCGGTCAGGTCGCCGTTTACCTGCGTGGTGGCCGTCGAGCTGTACTGGCCGATCGCCACGCCGATCCCCTGGCCCTGGTTGGTGCCGCTCTTGCTCGCGGCGGCGTTGAGGTCCGGCGCGCCATCGATCGCCTGCTGCGGGTCAAGCGTTCCGGGCGCGACCGAGCTGCTGTCGGCCTCCACCTCGAAGTCGTTGGTGTTAGAGGAGGAGATCGACACGTCGCCGCCGGCGGTGATGCTCGCGCCCGCGTCGACCAGGACGCTCGAGGTCGATGCGGCGCTGCCGTAGGAGACCGAGATCGCCGGCCCGGGGATCTTGATCGCGAGCTGGGCGGGGAGCTCCAGGCCCGCCAGGCCGGCGCCGGCGCCGGCGGCGCCGTTGCCCAGGGCGGTCAGCCCGGGCGCGAGGACCCCGGACTCCACCGACACGATCGAGTTCATCGTGTTTGAGACCTGCGCCAGGAGCGTGAGCGCGCCGCCGGCCGAGATCTGGGTTTGGCCGCCGATGTGCACGGTGGCGGTGCCGGTGGACGACGCGTACGTACCGCCGAGGTCGAACGCATCGAAGGGCCCTGGCGTCTTGGCGATCGCGCTGGAGGTGGCCGAGGCCTCGATCGAGACGTCCCCGGTGGCGGCGATCTGGGTGACGCCGAGCGTCTGGATCGTGCTGTCGGCCACGGAGGTGACGCCGAAGAAGGCGTTGAGCGGCGGCACAAGGATGTCCTCCAGCAGGCTTCCGTTGGCCAGCAGCTGCGTCAGGCCCAGGCCGATCGTCGAGGCGCTGAAGCCGCTTGACTGCTGCTGGGAGCTGGCACCGGTGGTGTTGTAGCTGCCGTCCGGGTTGGTCGTCATCACCGGCGTGCTGCCCGGGAGGATCGACGACAGCACCTGCTTGACGACGGCGGTCCCGTCGTCGACCTCGTTGACGAGGCTCTCGTTGGCCGCGAGCGTGATCTGCGTCGGGGTCACGCCGGCGATCGTGTAGTCGGTCGCGTCGTTGTACTGGGTGCCGATGATCGCGATCTGCTGGCCCACCTGGAAGTGGTCGGCGATCCAGTCTCCGCTGTCGCGCGTGATCGTCGAGCCGTTGCCATTTGGCCCGTCGGTGAAGGTGAGCGTCGTGCCGGTGGGATTTGACTCGTTGCCGACGTTCTGGCCCGCGATCACGCTCTCCCAGCCGGCGCTGAACACGTCGTAGCCGGCGAAGCTCGTCGTGGTGGAGCTGGCCGTGATGTCGACGGTGGCGCCCTCGATCGTCGTGCCGTCAAGCAGCGCGGTGGCGCTGGCATGATGGACCTGCCACGGCAGCAGGTCGGCGAGGCTGAAGTTGTAGGCGAGCGCCCCGACGGCGTTGAGCGTCACGTCGCCGGCGGTGTAGCTTGAGCCGCCCGACTGGATCACGCCGGCCAAAAGCTCGGTGCCCTCGCCGAGCGCGATCTCCGGGGCGGTCAGGCTGATCGCGCCCGAGTTGCCGATCGACGGGGAGCTCTGCGGGCTGCCGCCGGGCGCGATCGCGCGCGTGGAGATGACCGGCGCGGTCAGCGCCGAGGACTGCGCGTCGGTGACGGTGATCGTAAGCGGCGCGCCGAACCCGGCGGGATCGTCGAAGGTGACGGTGTCGCCGAGCGCGTAGCCGGTGCCGGCGTCCAGCAGCGTCGCGGTCGGATCGCCGCTTGAGTCGGTGGTGATGTCGACCGTCATGCCGGTGCCCGATCCGCTCGTCGAGGCGGCGCCCACGCCGTCGTAGGTCTGGCTGGGCGTCCACGGCGCGCCGGCCAGCTGCTGGATGGCGCCGACGAACGTGTAGGTGGCGATGAGCGGGTCGGCGGTGTTGCCGTGGTCGCCGGGCACGCCGACCGCCGCGAGCGAGTCGAACACCAGCGTGTCGCCGGCCTGATAGCCGCTGCCGGGGTCCACCAGCGCCAGCACCGGGACCCCGTCGCTGGCCGTGGAGATGTCGACCGTCAGCCCGGTGCCCGAGCCGGTGCTCACGCCCGGCGTGGACGTCGGCGAGACACCGGTCCAGCTCTGGTTGGGCAGCCAGTCGACGTTGACCAGCTGAACGAGCTGGGCGGCGGTGATCGTGGCGGTGATCGGGTCGCCGATCCCGTCGGGCGGGTCGAACGTCACCGTGTCGCCGACGGCGTAGCCGGAGCCCTGCACCGTGCCGAGGCTGAGGGTCGGGTTCCCGTTGGCGTCCACGACGATCTGCGCGGTCATGCCGGTGCCCGCGCCGGAGGTCGTCGACTGCTGGACGTCGCTGTAGGTCTGGTTCGGCGTCCAGGGCTCAAACCCCTGGGGCGCCTGGGCCTGGACCAGCACGGGCTGCAGCTGGACCGCCACCGGCGTCCCGACGCCGTCAGGCGGGTCGAAGTACATCTCGTCGCCGAGCCGGTAGCCGCTGCCGGGGTTGTCGATCGCGACCGTCGGATGGCCCCACGGGTCGACGGTGATGGTGGCCGTCATGCCGGTGCCGGGGCTCGTGCAGCTGGGGGTGCTCGACGAGACGACGCAGCCCGACACGCTGGTCGCGACGGGCGTCTGGCCGCTGTAGACGAGCGGCGCTCCGGTCGTGTTGGTCCAGGGCACGAAGTTGACGGGCACGTTGGCCTGGTCGAGCTCCGGTGTGTGCGTGACCCGCACCCGCACGGGCGTCCCCACGCCGTTGGGCGCGTCGAAGACGACCACGTCGCCGACCTGGTAGCCCTGGCCGAAGCTCGCGAGCGTCGCGACCGGGACGCCGCTTGAGTCGACCGAGATGTCGACCGTCATGCCGGTGCCGCTGCCGGTCGTCGAGGCGGCGGCCACGTCCGTGTAGGCCTGGTTGGGCGTCCAGTCGGCGACCGGCGCCTGGGTGTCGTTGCCGATCGCCGGCCCCGCGGTGATCAGGTTGGTCGCGTTGACGTCAAGGCCGCCCGGGGCGCTGATGCTCTCAAGCGTCAGCGTGTCGGACGAGTCGACGGTGATCGAGGGGGCGAAGCCGCTCGCGAGCGGGTCGACGGCGAGCGACGCGTCGCCCGTGCCGGGATCGACCTGGATGGCGGCGATCCCCGCGTTGGTGAACGTGACGTCGGGGAAGGTGCCGTTGTCGGAGTGGATCGCCGTCTGGGCCTGGCCCGAGCTGCTGGTCCCGGCGTCGTAGATGTGGATCTGGTCGCCGCCGTTGGTGCCGATCACGTTGACCGTGTCCGACCCGCCGCCACCGTAGAAGAACACCGGCACGGTGGGGCCGCCGGCGCCGAAGTCGACCGTGAGCGCGTCGTTCTCGCTGCCGCCGTCGATCGTCAGGCTCGTGATGCCGCTGTTGATCGGGATCACCGCGACCACCGTGTCGATCGTGACCGTCGCGCTCTGGAAGTTGACCTCGATCTGGCATGCCGAGCCGAGGGGCGGCGCGCTCGCGCACGGCGTCGAGACGTCGATCGTCTGCGGGTCGCTGCCGGGGGAGGCCACCACGTAGGTGGAGAAGTGGGGCAGATCCGCCGTGACCGTGCCGGCAGCCGCGTCGATCGTCGAGGCGATCGGCTGCGGGCCCGCGGTCGGGCTCAGGTAGTAGATCTGGCCCGGCGCGGCGCCTGCGATCGTGAGGACCGGCGGGCTGTTGAAGTGCTCGATCAGCGCCCCGGTCTTTACGTCGACCGCCTGCAGGTCGTAGGCGAGGGAGTCCGCGGTGAGGCCCTGAAGGCCGGTGGCCCGCTCGGCGGTGACCGACACGTACGCGTCCGCGGGGAGGCTCCCGGGGGCGAAGGTCAGCGTCGCCGCGCCGGCCTGGATCGACCCGCCCGTCGCGGCGTCGATCAGCACGGGTCCGTAGGTGGCCGGGGGCCCGCGCGCGCTCGCGCCGCCGGCATCGGTCGACGCCGCGCTCTGCGCAGCGGCCTGAATGGGCGCGGTTGAGTCGGCGCTCGCAGCGGCGCCCGCAGCCGGCGCTAGCGCCGGCTGGCCACCCTGCCCACCGCCGGCGCCCGCGCCTCCGACCGCCGACGAGCCTCCCGCGGTGGGGTCGCTCTGGCCGGTCGGGGCCGCCGGGGCGCCGAGCGCCGCCGCGCTGCCGGCCTGGGTCTGCGAGGAGCCTGAGATCGTCGGCGCGCCGGCGCCCTGCGAGCCGCCGAGCACGGCCGCGGTCGACTGGGGCTCGGCGACCTCCCCGGCGACCTGGGGCGCCGTGGTCTCGCTTGAGCCGACGACCACCGACGAGGTGACCGGCGTGCCGGCCGGCTGCGACAGCACGGTCTCGGTGGGGACCAGCACCGCCTGCTCGCCCGCGGTGCTCGTCTGCTGGACCTGCGAGACGGCCACAAGCTGGGTGGTGGAGGTCGTCTGGCCGGTCGCCGGCGAGGAGATCTCGCTCTGCTGCGAGCCGGAGGCGGACTGCCCGCCGGGCGCCGCCTGTCCGCCGGAGAGCCCGGTCTGGGCGCTGTCGGCGGCCGCCTGTGAGCCGCCGGGCGACTGCGACCCGCCGGCCCCCGCCGCGCCGCCGGGCGACTGCGGGCCGCCGGGCTGGCCGCCGCCGGTCGGCACCGCGTCGGCCGAGGACGAGCCGCCCGTGGCTGGGGCCGAGCCTGGCGTGGCCGCGGCCGGATCGGCCGCGGCGGCAGAGGGGGACCCCGGGGAGGCCGGCGCGGCATCCGTGCCCGAGGCGTCGGCGGCGCCTGAGACGGCGGCCGTGCCCGAGGCGTCGGCGGCGCCTGAGACGGCGGCCGCACCCGAGGTGGCGGTGGTGCCCGACGAGTCGGAGGTGTCCGAGCCGTTGGCGCCCGAAGTGCCGGAGGTACCCGAGGCGTCGGTCGTACCCAAGGGGTCGGAGCTGCCCGAGGCGTCGGTGGTACCCGAGGTGCCGGTCGTGGAGGCGTTGCCGCTGGCGCCCGAGGCATCGGCGGCGCCGGCGGAGCCCGCGGCATCCGAGGCCGCGGCGCCGGGCGCGACCGTGGCGGTGGAGGCGCCGGAGGCGCCCGACCCTGAGCCTGTGCTTGAGGTTGAGGCTGACGTCAGGACCGCGGTGTGCTCGACGGTGGCCGCCGGCGACGGCGACGGGGCCGGCGTGGCGAGCACCGTGGGCGCCGGCGGGGCGGGCACCGGCGGGGCCGCCGGCGTCGCCGGCAGCACGGGAGCTGGTGGGCCCGGATTGGACACCACCGGCGCCCTGGACAGCTCCTGGGCCTGGCGTTGCGCGGGCGTGAGGCGACCGCGCGCGCCGCGCTTCGGCGACGTCGGCACGAGCGTGTACGAGTTTGTGACCACCGGGAGCCTGCGACGTACCACGACGATCCGCCGCACCACGCGCACGACGCGGCGGGTGGCGACCGTCTGGGGCGCCGCCCCGACCGTGCGGCCTGGGGCGAGAGCCCTGGGCAGCGGGCGGGGGCGCACGAGCGCCGGCGGGGAGAGGCGGGGGAACTGCACCGCCGGCAGCGTGAGAGCCGGGAGCGCCGGCGCGGGCGCGTAGCCATCGAGGCCGCGCTGCACCGTCTGCACGGCGGCGCCCGCGTAAGGGGTCGCGAGCGCCACAAGGCCCACGACGGCTGCCGCATAGCGCTGGCGCCGGGTTCCGAGATGGCTCAGCCCCGGTGCGCCGAGCGTCCCGGAACCGTTGTGCCCCGCATAGGCCGGAGCTCGACTTTGAAGGAGTGTCCTCAAACGTGACCCTTGCGGCGCCCGCCGGACTCCCGCTCGACTGCCGCCGCGACCCGAGCCTCCTGCCCGAGCCAGTTGGATGACGGCGGTGAGCCTACTGCACCTGAAGGGGGAGCGCCAGCGCCTTTAGCTGAATTGTCACGTTTGGACGAATGTATTAGCGGCTCCAGAGCCACGGCCCCGGCGCGAGGGGCCAGCGGTCGACGCCCTCGCGCAGCGCCTCAGCGCTCCAGGCGCTGAGGCGCTGATCAGGCGCGGGCGCCGGCGGCGGCGCGGTCGCGCGGCGGAACTGCTCCAGCGCGGCGACCACCGCGGCAGCCTCCTCGGCGGATGCGGGCGTCACGGGGACGGACGGCCTTTGGGGACCGTTCACGGCCGGCCGTCGGTCGCCGACGCTGGGAGAGACGCGATCAGATGGCCGCTGGCGCTGAGGTACACGGCCCCACGAGGCTATCTTGGCGGCAGCGCGATGGAGCTGCCGGTCGTCGACCACGATGCGGTCCTGGCCGCGGTCTCGCCCGCGGAGGCGATCGAGCGCGTCCGTGACGGCTTCCTGCGCTTTCACGCGGGCGAGTGGTCGATGCCGTCCAAGGTCTACCTGCAGAGCGCGCCCCACGGCGACTTTCGCGCAATGCCCGCGCTCGGCGGCGAGCTTGCGCTTCTGAAGTGGATCACCTCATTCCCCGCCAACCCGGCCCGCGGACTGCCGACGGTCATGGGGATCATCTGCCTGTCTGACGCGCACACGGGCGAGCCGCTGATGCTGCTGGACGCGCGCGCGGTGACCGCGCTGCGCACGGGCGCGGTCGCAGCGGTCGCGACCCGGGCCCTGGCCCGCGACGACGCCAGAAGCGTCGGGATCGTCGGCTGTGGACTGCACGGCGCCTGGACGGCCCGCTGCCTGAAGGCCGCCGGCTACGGCCCCGGGATCTGCTTCGACCCCCGGCACGATGCGGCCGCGGCGCTCGCCGCGGAGCTCGGCTGGCGGGCCGGCGGGCGCGAGGACGCGACCCGGTGCGACATCGTCTGCTGCGTCACGCCGGGGTCGGAGGTGGTGATCGACTCCGGGGACCTGCGCGCGGGCATGCACCTGAACATGCTTGGCGCCGACGGCCCCGGCAAGGCCGAGGCGACGATCGCCGCGGTCGGCGCGTGCGCCCTGTTCTGCGACGAGTGGGAGCAGGCGTCCCACGGCGGCGAGCTCGCGGGCGCGGTGGCGGCCGGCGCAGTCAGCCGCGCGCAGGTGGGCGAGCTGGGCGCGGTGCTGGCGGGAGAGATCCCGGGGCGCCCAGGCCCCGAAGCGGTCACCCTGTTTGACTCCACCGGGCTGGCGATCCAGGACCTGGCGGTCGCATCTGCCGTGCGCGAAGCGTGGCGGGCGGGAGCCGTCGAAGCGCAGACGGTCAGGCTGTGAGGCGGCGCGGCTGGCTGGAGGGCGACTGCGCGCGCGCGGATCGTGGGGGCCGACCGGCAGGGGCGCCGATGTTGGCCTGCGGGCGACTCGCGCGCGCGGCTCGTGGTCGGCGACCATCAGGCTCAGGCTGAGGTTCAGGGTACGCCATCGCGCTCGCCGAGCGGATCGGTGCCACGACCACCATCATCACGCTGGACCGGTGCCATTTTCGCTCCCGTCCGGTCCCGCCACTCCACTGCGACGCCGGGAGCGCGCCCGCCGCCTACAGCGGGATGTTGCCGTGCTTGCGCCGCGGGCCGGGCTCGCGCTTGGTCTGCAGCGTGCGCAGCGCGGTGATCACCCGCGGGCGGGTCTCGTGGGGCACGATCACGTCGTCGATGTACCCGCGCTCGGCCGCCACGTAGGGGTTGGCGAAGTGCGCCTTGTAGTCGTCGATCAGCTTGCGACGGCGCTCCTCCGGCGTCGGCGAGCCGGCGATGTCACGCCGGTAGATGATGTTCACCGCCCCCTCCGGCCCCATCACCGCGACCTCGGCGGTCGGCCAGGCGAAGTTGAAGTCAGCCGCAAGGTGCTTTGAGCCCATCACGTCGTAGGCGCCGCCGTAGGCCTTGCGCGTGATGATCGTGACCTTCGGCACGGTCGCCTCCGCATAGGCGTACAGCAGCTTCGCGCCGTGGCGGATGATCCCGCCCCATTCCTGCGTGGTGCCGGGCAGAAAGCCGGGCACGTCGCAGAAGGTCACGATCGGGATGTTGAACGCGTCGCAGGTGCGGATGAAGCGCGCGGCCTTCTCGGAGGAGTCGATGTCCAGCACGCCCGCAAGCTGCGACGGCTGGTTGCCCACGACACCCACCGAGTAGCCGTCCAGCCGCGCGAACCCGCACACGATGTTGCGCGCGAAGTGCTCGTGGACCTCCAGGAACTCGCCGTCGTCGACGACCATCCGGATGACCTCGCGCATGTCATAGGGCCTGTTGGGGCTGTCGGGGACGATCTCGTCCAGTCCCGGCTCCTCGCGAAGCGGGTCGTCGGTGGGCGCGACCCGCGGCGGCAGCTCAAGGTTGTTCTGCGGCAGGAAGGAAAGCAGGTAGCGCGCGTCCTCCAGGCACGCGCGCTCGTCGTCGGCCGCGAAGTGGGCCACGCCCGACTTGGTGGAGTGGGCCATCGCTCCGCCAAGCTCCTCGAAGCCGACCTCCTCGCCGGTGACCGTCCTGATCACCTCGGGGCCGGTGATGAACATGTGCGAGGTCTCCTTGACCATGAAGATGAAGTCGGTGATCGCCGGCGAGTACACCGCCCCTCCGGCGCACGGCCCCATCACCAGGCTGATCTGCGGGATCACGCCGCTGCAGCGCACGTTGCGCAGGAACACGTCGCCGTAGGCCCCGAGCGACACCACGCCCTCCTGGATGCGCGCACCACCGGAGTCGTTGATCCCGATCACGGGGCAGCCGATCTTGGCCGCCAGATCCATGATCTTGCACATCTTCTCCGACATCACCTCGCCCAGCGAGCCGCCGAACACGGTGAAGTCCTGGCTGAACACGCACACGCGCCGTCCATCGATCGTGCCGTGCCCTGTGACCACCGCGTCGCCCCAGGGACGGTTGCGCTGCATGTCGAACTCGACCGTGCGATGGCGCACGAACGTGTCCAGCTCCTGGAAGGAGCCGGGGTCGAGCAGCAGGTCGATCCGCTCGCGGGCGGTGAGCTTGCCCTTCTCATGCTGCTTGTCGACCGCCGCGCTGGTGGCGTGGTGGATCACCTCATCGCGCAGGCGCCGCAGCTCGTCCAGCTTCTCGGCGAACGTCTCGGGGGCGCGATCGCGCATCATCGCCGCGCGAGTCTATGCGCCCGGCGCGCGCGGCGCCGCCACGACCGGGCCCGGCCACCGCGCGCGGGCAGCGCCACCACCGGACGCGCCCGCCGCGCGCGCCACCACCGGCGCCCGCAGGGCGCCCCCTCACCCGGGCCCGGCATGCGCAGCTCAGGCCGCGGACCGGCCTGCCTCAGGCGCGTGAGAACGGCCGGTGATGAGCGCGCCCAAGGCTGTCAAGCGCGGCGGCGAGGACTCGCTCGTCCGGCATGGTGGCGGCGCTCGGCCCAGGCGCCGGTCCGCCAGCCCCGACCGCTTCTGCGGGCGCCTCGGCTGGCCCGGGCGCCCCGGCCGCCCGGGGACCGCGCAGCCGCGCGAGCAGCCGCGCGATCGCGCCGGCGCCGGCGCGATCGGGCGCGCGCACGGCCGGGCGTGAGCACTCGGGCGCCGGCACAGCCGGGGCGCAACGCCCGGTTGCGGCGACGACCTCGGCTGCGTCGTCTAACCCGGCGACGGCCGCGGCTCCGTCGTCTAACCCGGCGACGGCCGCGGCTGCGCCGTCTACACCGGCGACGGCCGCTCCGGCGCCGCCGCGGTCGGCGCCGGTCAGCGGCCGGATCGTCATCGTGACGCGCGTACCCCAGCCAGCCGGGGCCAGCTCCACCGTGCCGCACGCGGCGGTGCCCTCCCAGGCCACGGTGGTCTCAGGCTCAAGCCTCGTGATCCGGATCTCCCCAAGGCCGCCGAGATGCCGCGCGAGCGAAGCGGGATCGCTGCACTCGGCCCACAGCTCCGGGGCGGACTTGACGAGCGTGCGACAGGATCGGTGCTCGGTCATGGTGGGGAGCTTCGCCCTGCAGCCGGCCTATCCTTCCCGGAAGCTGCGCGTGCAAGGACGGCGGCGCTCAGCCTCCCTCAGGCCAGAAGCCCTCGTGCACCATCTCGCCGTCGCGCTCGTGATGGGGACCGAAGGCGATCAGCTCCAGGCCGTCGGGACCCGCCTCGAACGCCCTGAGGACCGCCGGCGCGACCCTGATCGCGTCAAGCGGGCCGATCTCGCGAACCTCGCCGTCGAGCGCGACGCGCCCTGAGCCCGAGATCACGACGAAGATCTCCTCCGCCTCGCGGTGGCGGTGCCCGAACCGCTGCCGGCGCCCCGGCCGGATCACGTGGTACGCGAGCCCGGTGCGCTCGGCTGCGAGCTTCTCACGGGCAAAGCGCGCCTCCTGGACCTCTTGAAGGCCAGCCTGTGGAGCGACGTCGTCGACGTCACGCAGGTTGCAGATCGTGTAGCTCATGGGCGGCACCCTACCGCGTCCGATGACCGCCGGCGCACGGGGGCGCGGCCATCGCATCGCTGCAGCCCTGCCGTGAAGCGGGCCGCCATGCCGCGTAAGCTCGCCTCGATGAGGCTCGAATACGGCGTCGCCGGCCTGGGGTGCATGGGCATGTCAGGCGTCTACGGACCGGCCGACGAGGACGAGGCGATCGCGACGATCCATGCCGCGCTTGACGCGGGGATCACCCTGCTGGACACCGGCGACTTCTACGGGATGGGCCACAACGAGCTGCTGATCGGCCGCGCGCTCGCCGGCGGGCGCGGCGAGCGGGCGCTTGTGAGCGTCAAGTTCGGCGCTCAGCGCGGGCCCGACGGCAGCTGGCTGGGCTACGACGCCAGCCCCGCGGCGGTCAAGACGGCGGCCGCGTACTCGCTGCGCCGGCTCGGGCGCGACCACATCGACATCCATCGCCCAGCGCGGCTTGACCCGAAGGTCCCCATCGAGGAGACGGTCGGCGCGATCTCGGAGCTCGTCCAGGCCGGCTATGTGCGCGCGATCGGGCTCTCGGAGGTGTCGGCCACGATGATCCGTCGCGCGGCCGCGGTGCACCCGATCTCCGACCTGCAGATCGAGTACTCGCTCCTCAGCCGGGGCATCGAGGCCGAGATCCTTCCCGTCTGCCGCCAGCTGGGGATCCGGGTGACCGCCTACGGCGTGCTCTCCCGCGGGCTGCTCTCGGACGCCTTCAGACCGGGGCGGGCGATGGCGCCCGGCGACATCCGCCGGCGGATGCCGCGCTTTGAGGCAAGCAACGCACGGGCCAACGCCCGCCTGGTCGAGGCCCTGCGCCAGATCGCGCGCGAGCGGGGGGTCACCGTCGCGCAGCTCGCGATCGCGTGGGTGGCCTCCCGCGGTCCCGACATCGTCCCGCTGATCGGCGCCCGCCGGCGCGATCAGCTCACCGAGGCGCTCGCCGGGCTGAACCTCGGCCTCTCCGCGCAGGAGCTCGAGGCGATCGAGAAGGCCGCGCCGGCCCACGCGGTGCGCGGCGCCCGCTACGGCCCCCAGCAGATGGCGGACCTCGACAGCGAGCGCTGACGGCGGCGTCCGGCGCGCGCGGCTACTCGCTCGGCCGGTAGGAGCCGAACACGTCGCGCATCGCAGCGCAAACCTCGCCCAGCGAGCAGCGGTCGCGCAGCGCCTCACGGATCGGCACAAGGAGGTTCGCGTCCGAGCGGGCGCACGCGCGCACCTCCTCAAGGCGCCGCTGCACGAGCTCCTGGTCGCGGTTGGCCTTGAAGGCTCGCAGGCGCTGCACCTGCTCGCGCTCGGACTCCGGGTCCACGCGCAGCAGATCCGGGACCTCGGCCGTGTCGGTCACGAATCGGTTGACGCCCACGACCACGTCCTGACCTGTGCGGTAGCGCTCGTGGTAGCCGAAGGCGGACTCCTCGATCTCCCGTTTGATGAACTCGATCGCGCGCACCGAGCCGCCGAGCTCGTCGACCTTGGCGATCAGCTCGCGGGCGCGCTGCTCGATCTCGTCGGTCAGCGCCTCCACGAAGTAGGAGCCGGCGAACGGGTCGACCGTGTCCGCCGCTCCCGACTCGTAGCCGATTATCTGCTGGGTGCGCAGCGCGATCCGCGCAGCCCGCTCGCTGGGCAGCGCCAGCGCCTCGTCAAAGCCGTTGGTGTGCAGCGACTGGGTGCCCCCGCAGACCGCCGCAAAGCCCTGCAGGGCGACGCGGACGATGTTGTTCTCCGGCTGCTGGGCGGTCAGCGTCACCCCGCCGGTCTGGGTGTGGAAGCGAAGCCGCCACGAGCGCTCGTCGCGGGCGCCGAACCGCTCGCGCATGATCTGCGCCCACATCCGCCTGGCGGCCCGGAACTTCGCCACCTCCTGGAAGACGTTGTTGTGGCAGTTGAAGAAGAACGCCAGCCGCGGGCCGAACGTGTCGATCTCAAGGCCGGCGTCGAGCGCCGCCTGCACGTAGGCGATGCCGTTTGCGAGCGTGAAGGCGACCTCCTGGACCGCCGAGGCGCCCTTCTCCCTGAAGTGGTAGCCGCTGATCGAGACCGTGTTCCACTTGGGGATGCGCTCGTTGCAGTAGGCGAACAGGTCGGTGGTCAGCCGCAGCGCGCCCTCCGGCGGGTAGATGAAGTTCCCGCGCGCGATGTACTCCTTGAGGATGTCGTTCTGGGTGGTGCCGCGCAGCTGCTCGGCCGGCACCCCCTGCTCCTCTGCGACCAGCTCATACAGGGCCAGCAGCACCGCCGCGGGCGCGTTGATCGTCATCGAGGTCGACACGCGGTCGAGCGGGATCCCCTCAAACGCGGTCCGCATGTCCTCGATGGTGTCGATCGCCACGCCGGTGCGGCCCACCTCGCCCAGGCAGCGCGGGTCATCGGAGTCGAGCCCCAGCTGGGTGGGCAGGTCAAACGCCATGCTCAGGCCGGTGGAGCCGTGGGCGAGCAGGTAGCGGTAGCGCTCGTTGGACTCCCGCGCGGTCGCGTAGCCGGCGTACTGGCGCATCGTCCACAGCCGGCTTCGGTACATGTCCGGATGGATGCCGCGCGTGAACGGGTACTCCCCGGGGCGCCCGAGTCGCTCGGGCAGGTTCGGCGGCAGGTCGCGCTCGTCGTAGACCGTCGCGATCTCGATGCCCGAGTCGGTGAACCGGCGCGGATCGTCCGGGCCGACGACCGGCGCGATCGTGCGGTGCTCGTCCGCGGTCTCCATCGCCTCAGGGAGGTTACCGGCGAAGCGGGGCCCGCCCCGTCAGAGGACCTTCTCAAGGAACGCGCGGGTGCGCTCGTTGCGGGGCCGGCCGAGCACCTGCGCCGGAGCGCCCGCCTCGACGACCACGCCGGCGTCCATGAACACGACGGTGTCGGCGACCTCGCGCGCGAAGCCGATCTCGTGCGTGACCACGATCATCGTCATCCCGTCGTGCGCCAGGCCGCGCATCACGTCCAGCACCTCACCCACCAGTTCGGGGTCAAGGGCTGAGGTCGGCTCGTCGAACAGCATCAGCTTTGGACGCATCGCCAGGGCGCGCGCGATCGCCACGCGCTGCTGCTGGCCGCCGGAGAGCGCGACCGGGTAGCTGTCGACCTTGTCGGAGAGTCCGACCCTGGCCAGCAGCTCCCGCGCCCGCCGCCGTGCTTCATCGCGCCCGACGCCCAGCACCTTGATCGGAGCAAGCGTCACGTTCTCAAGCGCCGTCATGTGGGGGAACAGGTTGAAGCTCTGAAAGACCATCCCGATCTCGGCGCGCTTGCGCGCGATCTCGTTCTCGTGCAGCTCGTGGAGCTTGCCTCCCGCCTCCCGGTAGCCGACCAGCTCGCCGTCGACCCAGAGGCGGCCGGAGTTGATCCGCTCCAGATGGTTGATGCAGCGAAGGAAGGTGGACTTCCCGGACCCGGACGGTCCAAGCAGGCACATCACCTCGCCCCGGCCGACCTCCAGGTCGATACCCCTCAGCACCTCCAGGCGGCCGAAGCGCTTGTGCACGCCCTCGGCTTTGACCATGCTGTCGCTCATCCCAGGGCGCCGCTCATCTGGCGGCGGGGGTCCCATCCCCTGCCACCACCGAAGTCAGACGATCACCCATATCGCAGCGCCGCTCATCTCGCAGCCGCCCGCTCGCCGTCTCCGCGTCCGATCCCGAGCCACCGCTCGCGCATCGTGACGCGCTGCGCCCGCGTGAACCCTCTTCCGTAGCGGCGCTCGATGAAGTGCTGGCCGACGTAGGCGATGCTCGTGAGGATCAGATACCAGATGCTCGCGACGATCAAAAGCGGGATCGTCTGGTAGGTGGCGCCGTAGATCTGCGAAGCCTCGTAGAACAGCTCGGCGAACCCGATCGTGTAAACCAGCGAGGTGGTCTTCAGCATCGAGATCGTCTCGTTGCCGGTGGGCGGGAGGATCACTCGCATGGCCTGGGGCAGGACGATGTGGCGCATGATCGCAAGGCGCCTCATGCCCAAAGACGCGGCTGCCTCGGTCTGGCCCTCGCCGACGGAGATGATCCCGGCCCGCACGATCTCGGCCATGTAGGCACCCTCGTTGAGCCCCAGCGCAAGCATCGCAGCCACGAACACCGTGATCAGCGAGTTGCCGTTCGCATGCACGAACGATGGGCCGAACGGGATCCCGAGGTTGATCCGCGGAAACAGCGCCGCGATGTTGTACCAGAAGATGATCTGCACCAGCACCGGCGTGCCCCGGAAGAAGTAGATGTAAAGCCAGCTGGCACTTGAGAGGATCGGGTTGGGAGACATCCGCATCACGGCGAGCACCACGCCGAGGACGATCCCGATCGCCATCGCCAGGAACGTCAGATAGATCGTGGCCACCACGCCATGCAGGATGCGCGAGTCCAGCATGTAGTGGCCGACGACGCCCCACTGAAAGTGCGGGTTGGCGACGATCGAGCGCACGATCGACGCCGCTATCACCAGCACGATCGCGGCGGCGACCCACCGTCCGGGCCGGCGGACGGGCACCGCCCTGATCTCCTCAGGGCGGTCGGCCCTCGTGCTGCTTGTCTCCGAGGCGCTCACCGCGGCGCCGAACTGTGCGCTCTGTCAGCCAGCCCCGTTGATCTTCATCTGCGAGGCCGGGATCGCTATTCCCTGAAGGCCCCACTTGGCCAGGATCCGCGCGTAGGTGCCGTTGGCGGCCAGAACCTTCAGCGCCGCCTGCACGGCCGGAGCCAGGTCAGGCTTCTTGGGCAGCGCCAGGCCGTAGGGCCCGGTCGCGTAAGGCGCGCCGGTGAGCTTGAACAGCCCGTGCGTCTTTTGGACCTGATAGGAGGCAACCGGCGTGTCGGCGAAGCCGAGCTGAGCGCGGCCGTCGGCGACAGCGAGGTTGGCGAGGTTCTGATTGGGGAACACGAGCACCTTGACCGGGGGCTTGCCCTCCTGGGTGCACTTCTTGCTCTGCGTCGTGGCGTCGGCCTGCTCGGTGGTGGTGCTCTCAACCGAGACCGTCAGGCCGCAGATGTCGGCGATGCTGCCGATCGTCTTCCCGCCGTTGGCCTTGGTGTAGAAGGACTCGCCCACGTGCGCATAGTCGACGAAGTTGACGACCTTCTCGCGCGCGGGGGTGTCGCTGAACGACGAGGCGCCCATGTCGTACTTGCCGGCCGCAAGCCCGGGGATGATCTCGTCGAACGTGACGTTCACGACATTGACCTTGAGTCCCATGACCGCGCCCAGCGCCTTGCTCAGGTCCGCGTCCATGCCGATCACCGTGTGGCCGTCCGGGGCGATGAACTCGTCGGGCGCGTAGCTGGCGTCGGCGGCAACGGTGAGCGTGCCCTTGGCCCTGATCGACGGCGGGACCAGCTTCTCGACGGCGGCGACAGCGCCGGGGGCAGAGCTCGCGCCCGTGCCCGAGGAGCTCATCGACGACGCGACGGCCGATGAGGAGCTGGACGTCGCGGCCGAGGAGCTCGCGGCCGAGGATGAGGACGACGAGCTGCTGGACCCGCACCCCACGACCGCCACCGCGCACAGCGCAGGCAACGCCGCCGACAGCCAACCTCTCCGTGAAAGCATGGCGCTCCTCCCAGTGTTCGAGATCACCCAGAACCGTCCGGCCGCTCAGCATACGCGCAAGCGGCCGCGCGGATCGCGCTCGGCGCCTGTGCGCGCCGGGTCGCTGTGCGCCCATCACGTGGCTCCCGGGGCGGGGATGCGTTCGACGCGAGCGCGCCCCGAGCGATGGATCGGGCCGCTGCCCGACAGCGACGACGTGGGCGCGGGCGCGCCCTCGAGCGGACCTCACGCCCGACGACGGCCCGCTGGCGCCGAGCGTCTGGGCACGATCGACGCCCCCCTCTCGCCGGCGCCGCTGCGAGGAGGCCTGGCCCCGGACCGAGCGTCACGCGGGCGAGACGCGCACCGCGGCCGGCGCACCGGAGCGATCCGCGGCCGGCGCACCGGAGCGATCCGCCGCCGGCGCACCGGAGCGCGGATCCGCGTCCGGCGCACCCGGCGAAAGATCCGCGGCTGGCGCGCCCGCCGGCAGACACGCGACGGTCCCGCTCGGCAAAAGACCCGCGCCAGGGGCGCTGGCCGCCGCCTGCGCGCTGTGGCCCGCGGCTCGCAACGGTCCCGACAGTGCCGCGTAGGTCTCCCTGAAGGCCTCAAACCCGCGCCGGTAGACGCCGGCCACGGCCGGATCTGGCTCAAGCGGCTCGCCGAGCTCGCACAGACGCGCCGCCACGTCCAGTCCGGGCAGAACCCCGGCTCCCACGCCCGCCAGGATCGCGTCGCCGAGCGCAGCGCCGCCGCCGCGGGTCAGCAGCGCGGTGCGCACCTCCAGCACGTCGGTGACGATCCGCCGCCACAGCGAGCTGCGCGCGCCGCCCTCGTTGAACACCAGCGGCTCCTTGATCGGGATACCTCCCGAGCGCAGGGTCTCAAGCGACCATCGCAGAGCGTAGGCGACCCCCTCGAGCATCGCGCGGATCAGGTGACCTCGTCCGTGGTGCAGCGAAAGGCCGACATACGCGGCGCGCGCGGAGCTGTCCCACAGAGGCGTGCGCTCGCCCATGAAATAGGGGAGCGCGATCAGCCCGTCGCTGCCCGCGGGCACCCGCTGGGCCTGCAAGGTGAGCAGGTCGTAGGGGCTGCAGGCCAGCGTGTGCGCGGTGAGCCGCTCCAGCGCGCCGATCTCGTCACGCAGGTAGCGCAGAACCTGGCCCCCCGTCATCGTGACCGCGACCGCCGAGTAGTGCCTGCGCACGTCGGTCGTGTAGGGGATGTTGACGACGAGCCTCCCGGCGTCGGTGTGCAGGAACTGCGGCTGGTCGTGCACGACCCCGATCACGCCGCAGGTGCCGAGGTTGATCTGAAACGCGCCCGGCGCCACGGCGCCGCCCGCGAGCCAGGCGGCGTTGCAGTCCACCTGCCCGCCGACGACGACCACCTGCTCGTCCAGCCCGAGCGCGGCCGCCGCGCCCGGTGTCAGCCGTCCGATCTGCTCACTGCACTCGACCAGCTCAGGCAGAAGGTCGCTGCGCAAGCCGACCAGCTCGAGCACATCCTCCTCGAAGCACAGGCGGTGGATGTCGTAGGCGACGCCGAAGAAGGTGGCGCAGCTTCGGTTCAGGGTCGCCCTCCCGGTGAGGCGGTGCGCGACGAAGCCGTCGGCGGTCAGTGCCCAGCGCGCGCGCGCGTAGATCTCTGGCCGGTGGTCCTTGAACCACAGCACGTTCACGAGCGCCGGGTGATCCTCGATGCGATTGCCCGTCAGCGCGCAGATGCGCTCCTGCCCGAGCAGCGCGAGGATCCGATCGACCTGCGCGAGCGCGCGACGATCCATGAGGTTGACCGCGCGCGCCACGGGCTCACCGCGTGCGTCGATGAGCACCAGCGATGGCAGCGCGCTTGAGAGCGCGATCGCACACACGTCCGCCGCCCTTGCGCCGAGCACGGTCACGCCCTGGCGGACCAGCCTCGCAAACGCCTCCCAGTAGCGCTCGGCGTCGTGCTCGCTGAAGCCTGGGCGCTCGTTGTAGAGCGGATACTCCTCGTAGCCCTCGTGCAGGACCCGGCCGCTGCTTTCCATGAAGCAGACCTTCGCGCCGCCGGTGCCGAAGTCGCCGCCGATCAGGATCGCGTCGCCCATCGCTACCCCGCGCTACTTGACGATTCCGATGCGCCGGCGGTCCAGCGTGAGCATCGCGGCCGCGATCACCACCGCACCCTCGACGATCTGCTGGGTGGAGGCGCCCAGCCCCAGCAGGAGCATCCCGTTGACCAGCTCGGTGAGAACCAGCGTGCCGATCAGGCAGCGGCCGGCACCGCCCTCGCCGCCCGACAGGGGCGTGCCGCCGATCACCACGGCGGCGATCGAAGTCAACAGGTAGGTGCTTCCAACGTCCGCGGTGGCGGCGGTCGTCTCATACAGGACGATGATCCCCGCAAAGCCGCACAAAAGCCCGCTGAGCGCGAACGCGCCGACCTTGGCGCGGTTCACCCACACCCCGACCGTCTGGGCTGCCCGCTCGTTGCCGCCGATCGCGTACACCACGCGCCCGAACACCGTTCGGCGCAGCAGGCCGATCGTCACCAGCCAGATGCCGACCGCCCACAGAACCGACACCGGCAGCGCGCTGCTGAGGTTGCCGTCCAGCACGTGCGCCTGCGTGGTGGCCGTCGCCTGGAGCGTGATCGGAAAGCCGCCGGATATCGCCAGGGCGACACCGGCGAACGCGAACGAGCTCGCGAGCGTGGTCAAGAACGACGGCAGGCGCAGGTAGGCGACGATCAGGCCGTTGAGGATGCCGGCCGCAAGGCCGCAGGGCAGCGCCAGGAACACGGCGCCCTGGCCGAAGCGCTCAGCGCCCCAGGCCGCGATCACAGAGGTGAGCGACACCAGAGCGCCCACCGAGAGATCGATCGAGCCCATCAGGATCGGCGCGGTCCCGGCGAGCGCGATCAGCAGCAGAACCGCCGCCTGGCGGCCGATGCTCTGCAGGTTGCCCGAGCTCAGGTAGTTGCCGTCAAGCGAGGTGAACAGCACGGGCAGCACGATCGCCGCCAGCCAGGCGGTCAACGTGCGCGCGTGCTCGCGCAGCAGGCGCCTGGCGCGCGCCAGCGGCTCACCGGCACCCAGCGCGGACGGCGGGCGCCCGGACTCAAGCAGAGCTCCACCGGTGTCGGTCATGGTCTATCCCCTCCTCGGTTCAGCGACTTCCATCGACCGGAGCGCCGCCTCGAGCGAGGCGGCCGAGGCCTCCTGATCAGGCTGGCTCCAGCTGCGCAGCACGGCTCCCGAAGCGCCATCCAGCAGCACGATGCGATCGCACAGCTCCGTGTACTCCTCGAGCTCGTCGCTGAACAGCAGGAAGGCGACGCCGTCGCGGCCGGCGGCGCGCGCGACCGCGGCGTAGATCGCCGCCTTCGCGGCTATGTCCACGCCGCGGGTCGGTC
Source organism: Solirubrobacteraceae bacterium (assembly GCA_035294345.1). Classification (GTDB taxonomy): domain Bacteria; phylum Actinomycetota; class Thermoleophilia; order Solirubrobacterales; family Solirubrobacteraceae; genus Palsa-465. Next base: position 75,313 of record DATGLC010000028.1, on the reverse strand, counting down.
GGTCAAGCAGCACCAGGCTTGGCTGGAGCGCCAGGGCGCGCGCGATCAGCAGGCGCTGCTGGGTGCCGCCGCTGAGCGCGCCAACCGGGTCGCGTGGGTCGGGCGCGCGCATGCGGTGGGAGTCGATCAGCTCCCGCGTCCAGGCACGCTCGCGGCCGGGCGAGGCCACCAATTCGGCTCCGTGGCCCGCGGCCACCTGCGGGAGCGTCGCGTTCCAGGCGATCGGCTGCATCAGCATGAGAGCGTCGCCGCGCTCGCCGCTCACAAACGCCGCGCCGGCGCGCACGAAGGCACGCGTGCCGGGCGACACCCGGCGCCCGGCGATCCACACCTCGCCGTGACGGCGCGGCTCGATGCCCGCAACCGTCCGCAGCACGCGCCCGGCGAGATCGCCGTCGGATATCAGCCCCACCCGCTCGCCGGGCATGACGCAGAGCGAGACCTCGGCCGCCCCGACGCGCAGCGCGGCCAGCCGCAGCGACGGCGTCGCCGCGGGATGATCGCCGCCTTCGGCGCCCTGCGCATCCGGGCGCGACCGGCGCGCGGGCGAGCGCTCCTGCGCGGCGCCGACCGGCCGGCCGGCGGCGAGCAGGTGCGCGTGCTCGGGCCCGGCTATGAGCTCGCCGAGCAGGGCTGCGTCGAAGTCGCCGCGCACGCCCTCGGCCACCAGCCGTCCGCCCCGCAGCACGGCGATGCGGTCGCTGAAGTCCAGCAGCTCCTGGCCGCGGTGAGAGGTCATCACGATCGCCGCCCGGGCGCGCAGCGGCTCAAGCTGAGAGCGCAGCAGATCGACCTGTGCGAAGCTCAGGCCCGAGGTCGGCTCGTCCAGCAGGATCAGGGGCGCCTCCAGCCCGCTCTCACGGCACTCGAAGAGAGCCCTGACGATCTCGACCACCTGGCGGGTGGCGTTCGGCAGCTCGTCCAGACGCCGCCGCGGGTCGATCCCGTCAAGGCCCACCTCCTCCATGAAGCTGCGCACCGCCGCGACCAGCTCGCCGGCACGCAGCACGCCGGCGCGCGAGAACCTGCCGCCCGCTCCCAGCACGACGTTCTCCGCCACGGTCAGGTTTGGGAACAGCGCCAGCTCCTGGGTGACGCGGAACACGCCGGCGCGGCGCGCGTCCGCGTATGAGCGGGGGCGAAATGCCCGGCCGGCCAAGAGGACCTCTCCACAGGACGGGCGCACGTTGCCGCAGACGACGTTGAACAGGGTCGTCTTGCCCGCGCCGTTCTGGCCGGCGAGCCCCAGCAGGCAGCCCCGTGCGACCGACAGCGAGACCTCGTCCAGAGCCGTCAGCTGTCCGAAGCGGACGGTCACGCGCTGCAGGCCCAGCACCTCCTCGCCGGCGCGCGCGACCGCCCGCGGAGCCGATGACCTGTCGGTGGCGGAGGTCTCTCCCACGGCCACCACCATCAGACCTTGAAGCCCAGCACCGTCTCGCCGCTGGTGGTGGCACGGATCGCCGGGGCGACCGGCGAGGAACGGACGTGCTGCGCATACAGGCTCGTGTAGTGCGCGATCGCGCCCTCCTGCAGCTGCTTCTCGAGCTCCGGCGGATACTGGTAGCCGGCCGGGCGCGGCTTGCCGAGGTACTGGGTGAAGAGCACGTTGGGGTCAAGCGGCGCCATGCCGGTCTGCGCATCCCAGTCGTTGGGATGCAGGTGGCGTGACATCTTGCGCCAGTCGTAGCCGCTGGTCGAGCGCTCGAAGATGATCTGCTTGAACAGCTGCGCCGACTCCTTGGTGTCGAGCACCAGCGAGTCGCCGTTGAGCAGCCGCTCCACGGGCGTGATCGGAACGCCGTTGGCCGCATCGAAGTTGCGGACGACCATGTAGCCGCCGGTCCAGACGCCGAAGATCGCGCGCACGACGACCTGGTTTGGCCCGTTGATCATCTGGTCGAGGATGTCCACCTCCTCGTCGGAGGAGCCAACCTTGACATGGCTCATCCCCCGCTGCGCCAGGGCCGCGTCGACCGCGAGCGCCTCGCTGGAGTTGTGGCAGACGACGGCTGCGACATCCGGGTGCTGGCTGAGCAGCGCGCCGATCACCGGCGCCGTGGTCGCCTCCGCCTCGTAGCCGTACTGCTTTGCGACCACCTGGATGCCGGGCGTCATCTGCACCGCCTCGTCGAAGCCGCGCTCGCGCAGGACGGAGGTCAGGTCGGTGGGGGCGCCCTGGATGTAGATCACCTTGCCGCTGTTGCCGATCTGGCGGAACACGGCGAGGCTGAGCTTGCGCATCCCCTCGACCTCGCTCATGAGGAAGTTGACCGAGTAGTAGCCCTTGTAGGCGGGGTCGGAAGGCACCTCCCACGGCTGCGCGTCAAACGCGGTCGCCAGGTAGATCCCCTGTGAGGCGAGCGTCTTTGCCATCTGGGCCGTGTCGCCGTTGTCGATCGGGAAGGCGGTGACCTGAGCGGCGCCCGCGGCCTTGGCGGCCTGAAGCTGCGCCAGCTGCTCGGTGGCCGACCCCTCGTAGCTCTGCATCACGTACTGCAGCCCGAGGGCCTGCGCCGCCTCCTGGCCACCCTGCCGCCACATCGTGAAGTACGCGTTGGCATACGAGGGCACCGACGCCAGCACAACTCGGTTGGCGCTCGCGGTGGCGCCGCTGGCCGCGCTCGAGCCACCGCAGGCCGCCAGCGCGCTGCTGCCCACGGCGCCCGCGCACGCCGCTCCCGCCCAGCGCAGGAACGCGCGTCGGTCAAGGCCGCGCGCCTGCGGCGGCTGCGGCTCGCGCTCCCGGGAGTGGACTGCGGCTCGATCGTTGGTCATGTGATTCCTCCTCACCTCGTCTTGCTTTCAACCGTCACGAGCGACTTTCAACCGTCAAGCGCCTGCGCCGCCGCCGGTCGGCCCCGCTTCGCCGGCCGGCCAGGCCGGCTGCTCGAGCGCCAGCTGCGGCTCCTGGCCGACACGCTCAAGCAGGTCGGCGACCCCGCGGGCGAACAGAGCCGCGTCGGCCCCATCCAGCGCGCGGTGGTCGTAGGTCACAGACAGCGGCAGGATCGCCCGGGGCTCGAAGCGCCCCGAGCGCCACCGCGGCTCCGTGCGCACTCTGGTGGCGCCGAGGATCGCGACCTGCGGGCTGTGCACGATGGGGGTGAACGCCGCACCGCCGAAGCCGCCGAGGCTGGACACCGTGAAGGTGCCCCCGCGCATCTCCGCGGGCGCAAGGCGCCGAGCGCGAGCGCGCTCGATCAGCCGGGCAAGCTCGGCGGCCAGCTGGGGCACGCTCAGCCGCTCGGCCCGGCGCACGACCGGCACGACCAGGCCGAGGTCGGTGCGCACCGCCACGCCGATGTTGCAAAAGCCGGGGAGGAGCAGCTGCTCGCCGTCGAGCACGGCGTTCGCCCGGGGATGCTCCGCCAGCGCGCGCGCGCAGCACCACACGATCCACGGCAGGATCGTGGTCCGCCCGCCGGGGCGCTCGGTCGCCAGCCGTGCGCGCAGCGCTTCGAGCTCGGTCACGTCGGCGTGCTCGAAGTGGGTGACCTGTGGGACCGTCGCCCAGGTGCGCGCAAGGTTCTCCGCCGCGCGGCGCTCGATGGCGCTGCGGCGAAGCGCGCGCACCGGACCCTCCGCCGCCAGCTGGGCCGCGGCGGTCACCGCCGCGGCGGCCGTTGCGGTCGCGGTCGCGCCGGCCGTGCGGCCGGTGGCCTCGGACGCAGGTCCGCTCATGCCGAACCCGCCTCCCCGTCGCCCGCCTCCGGCGTCGGGGGCGTCTCACCGGGCTCCCCGACCCAGGCCAGGACCGTCCCGACCTCCACCGTCTGGCCCTCCTGGACGTCGACTCTCAACAGCACGCCCTCGGCGACGCTCTCCACGTCCATGAGCGCCTTGTCGGTCTCGACCGTCAACAGAGGCTGGCCGAGCTGCACCCGCTCGCCCACGCCCACCAGCCAGCGCTCCACCGTCAGCTCCTCGGAGCTCTCCGACAGCGCGGGCATCGTGATCGGCTCCATCCGGCTCACCTCACCTGTGGTCGTGGTCTTCCAGGGTTCGCAGGACCGCGGCTCGGATCTGGTCGCGCCCGGGCAGCACGGCCGCCTCGAGCTGCGGCGCGAATGGGATCGGGACCTCGCGCGTCCCGAGGCGCATCACCGGGGCGCGCAGCTCGCCGTGGCAGTGCTCGGAGACGCGGGCCGCGACCTCAGCAGACCAGCCGCCCGTCAGCGGAGCCTCGTGGGCGATCACGAGCCGGCCGGTCCGCGCGACGCTCGCATACAGGCCCGCCCAGTCAAACGGCGACAGCCAGACCGGATCGATCACCTCGCATTCGACGCCGTCGGCGGCCAGCTGCTCGGCGACGTCGAGCGCCATGTAGAGCTGCAGGAAGGTCGCCAGCACCGTCACGTGCTCGCCATGGCGGCGGATCCGCGCCTGGCCGACCGGCAGGACGTACGGATCGGCGGGCACATGGCTGCGCGCATCCACCTGACCTGACTCCTGACGGCGCTTTGACCCGTACAGGAGCTTGTGCTCGAAGACCAGCACCGGATCGGGATCGCGCAGCGCCGCGCGGATCGCGCCCTTCGCCGTGTAGGCGTCGGAGATGCACAGGACCTTCAGGCCGGGGACGTGCATGAACAGGCTCTCCGGGCACTGGGTGTGCTGGGCCCCGCGGTGGCAGGCCCCCACCGGGCAGCGGAGCACCATCGGCACCGAGAGCGCCCCGTTGGACATCGCCCGCAGCTTGGCGGCCTCGTTGACGATCTCGTCCATCGCCTCGAACACGAAGTCGCTGTACTGGAGGTCGGGAAGCGTGCGAAGGCCGCCCACCGCCGCGCCGACTGACGCTCCGATGAGGACCTTCTCGCTGATCGGCGTGTCGATCACCCGATCGCGCCCGAAGCGCTCCGCCAGGCCCTGGTAGACGCCGAAGGCGCCGCCCCACCCGCCCGAGACGCCGATGTCCTCGCCCAGCAGCACCAGGTTCGCGTCGGCCTCGAGCTCCTCGGCGATCCCTTCGCGCAGCGCCTCGGCGATCGACAAAAGGCGCGGCTGATCGTCGCCTGAGGGAAGCGGGCCGGCGATCGGCTGCGGGCGCGCCGGCGAGGCGTAGACGAGCGCGGGATCGGCCGCGCGACGCGGGTCGGGGGGCTCTGAGGAGCGCGCGAAGCTGACCGCCTCGTCGATCGCCTGCTTGGAGCGGGCGCGCGCCGCGGCCACCTCCTGCTCGCCGGCCAGCCCCTCGTCGATCAGCCGCTTGGCGAACGTGTCGATTGGATCGCGTGCCCGCCAGGCCTCCTCCTCCTGGCGGTCGCGGTAGCCGCGCGCGTCGTTGCGGCTGTGGCCCAGGTACCGGTAGCACATGCACTCAAGCAGGGTCGGGCCCTCGCCCGCCCGGGCCCGATCCACGGCCATCCGAGCGGCCTGCAGCACGGCGACCACGTCCATCCCGTCGACGCGCTCGGCTGGCACGCCGTAGGCCGCGCCGCGAGCGGCGACCTCCGGGTTGCGCGTGGTGCGGTCAAACGGCGTGGAGGCGCCGTACAGGTTGTTCTCGCAGACGAACACGACCGGCAGGTCCAGCACGGCCGCGAAGTTGAGCCCCTCGTGGAAGGCCCCCTCGTTGACGGCCCCGTCGCCGAAGAAGCAGGCCACCACGGCGCCCGGAGAGCGGCGCTTGAGCGCCAGAGCGAGGCCGGGCGCGAGCGTGATCCCCCCGCCGACGATCGCCGTGGAGGGAAGCATCCCGACCGATGGGTCGCCGAGGTGCATCGATCCTCCCCGCCCGCCGAAGCATCCGGTGGCTTTACCGTAGATCTCGGCCATCGCCCGCCTGGGATCGATCCCCTTGGCCAGCGCGTGGCCGTGCGGGCGATGCGTTGAGGTGATCCAGTCCTCTGGCCCCAGGGCGGCGCACACGCCGACCGCCACGGCCTCCTGGCCCTGGCATTGATGCAGGGTGCCGGGGATCTCCCCCTGCAGGAAGCGCAGGTACGCGGCCTGCTCGAAGTCGCGGATCAGCAGCATGCGCTCAAGCAGCCCGATCGCCAGATCCGGGGTGAGCACCTCCGCCGCGGAGGCGCCGCCGCGCATCTCCATCGCCCCCCTGCCCGCGCTCACCGCGCCCTCCCCGAGCCGCCGAGCACGTCGATCAGGCCGGCCACCTGCGCCTTCAGCGCGCGGGCGGCGGCGGCTAGCACGTCGCCGTCCAGGTGCGAGCCAAACAGCGCGTTCGGATCCCCATCGCGCTGCGCGAGCGCCGCGCGGAGCTCCTGGCCGAAGACCTGCTTGAGGCGCGTGGCGAAGTTCACCTTGGCGATCCCGGCGGCGACCGCCCGGCGCAGCTGGTCGTCGCTGAGCCCCGAGCCGCCATGCAGCGCCAGCGGAACGTCGACCGCGCTCGCGAGCTCGGCGATCCGCTCGAAATCGATTCGCGGCCTGTAGCCGCCGGTGACGAAGTGCACGTTGCCGACCGAGACGCCCAGGCAGTCGACGCCCGTGGCGGCGACGAACTCGCGGGCCCGCGCCACCGACGTGAGCCGTGCCTCGCGCTCGTCGACGGTGCCGTCGCGCATCTCGGCCAGGCGGCCGATCTCGCCCTCCACCGCCACCTGCGCGTCGTGGGCGATCTGGCACAGCGCGCGGACCTGCTCGGCCCCGTCGTCGTCGCGCCCGCCGGCGACGAGCATCACGGCGTTGTATCCGGCCCCGAGCGCGCGGATCGCCTGGCCGAGATCCGGAGCCTCGTTGAACAGCAGCGAGACCGGCACGGCGGCCCGTGCCGCCAGCGCGGCGCCCGAGGCTCCAAAGGCCGGCATGCCCCGCGCCCCGAGCCACGCCGGGTCGCAGCTGAGCCCGCCGACCCCCGTGATCACCGGAGCGCCCGCCTCCTCGGCCGCGTCGATGATCGCCTCCAGGCTGTATAGATCGAAGGCCTCGAAGTAGCCGACCGCGTACCCGTTGGAGCGCGCGTCGGAGAGCAGCTGGACGAGCGGCGTCAACATGCCGCGACCACCGCCTCGCCGGCCGCGGCTCCTCGACGCCGCTTGCCGAGCCGGGCCGTTGCCGTCATCATGATCACATTCGTGAAATCACTTCTCACGGTTCTCTCAGCTCCCTCACAAAGCTGCTGTGTTCACGAGATTATCACGCCTGTGCGCACATTTGTTCTCACATTTGTGATTTTGGAGGAGATCTGTGTCGACGCCTAGACATCGCAGCGTGCTCGTCGAGGCCGCGCGCCTGTACTACCTGGAGGGCCTGGACCAGGCCGCGGCCGCCAGACGCATGGGCATGACGCGCTCGAACTTCTCACGCGTGCTCAAGGCCGCGCGCGAGGCCGGGGTGATCGAGTTCCGCATAAACGAGGCCTTCGCGCGCGAGCAGGAGCTCGAGGAGGACCTCGCGCAGGCTCTAGGGCTCGCCCGCGCGATCGTGTCGGATTCCGAGAGCATCGACCTGGGCTCGCCCGCGCGCCTGGCGGCTGGCGTGCTCGCCCAGGGGCTCTCCGGCGCGCGGACCGTCGCGATCTCGTGGGGCTCCACGATCCAGGCCGTGATCGCCGCGCTGCCGCCGATGCACTACCCGCAGCTGCAGGTCGTGCAGCTGGTCGGCGGGCTGACCTCGTTTGACTCGCGCGTCAGCGCCCACGATCTCGTCCAGGAGCTGGCCGGCAGGCTCGACGCCCGCTATCTGTACCTGAACTGCCCAGCGGTGTTCGATTCGCCCGACGCGCTTCGAACGATGCAGGCCGAGAGCTCGGTGAGGGACACGCTCGAGCTCGCCCGTCGCGCCGACGTGGCGCTGGTGGGGATCGGCAACCCCTCCCAGGGCTCCTCCGCCGCGCTGCTGGGCCTGTTGGTCCCCGACGCCAGCGAGCGCGACCGCGTTCGGGAGGCCGGGGTGGTCGGGGACGTCTGCGGCCGCTACTACGACCTGGAGGGGCGGATGGCCGAGCTGCCGGGGATCACCGACCGGGTGCTGGCGATCGACGCCGAGGCGCTGCGCCGGATCCCCAACACGATCGGCGTCGCGGTCGGCGCGCACAAGGCGGCGGCGGTCGTCGGCGCCGCCCGCGCGGGGCTGGTCAAGACGCTGGTCTGCGATGCGGCGCTGGCGCGCGCCGCGCTCGCTCGCGCGCGCGAGCGCCCACGACCGCACCCCGCCGGCCGCCGCCGCCAGGCCTCCGCGGTCCACAGCGCCGGCGCGAGCGCGCGGCGGCGCGCGCGGCCGGACACCTAAGCTTTGAGATGTGCATGTGGAGGTTCGCCTGTTCGCCGGCCTGCGCGAGCGCGCCGGGACCGAGCGCCTGCGGCTGGAGCTGCCCGAGGGAGCGCGCGTGTCCGACGCGCTGGCGCACCTGCACGAGGTCGTCGGCGACGGGCCCCTCGTGACAGCCGTAAACCAACAGTACGCGCGCGGCGAGGATCGGCTGAGCGCCGGCGACGAGCTGGCGCTGATCCCGCCGGTGTCAGGCGGCGCGCCCCGCCAGCCAAGCCGGGAGGCCGCCGCCCCCGGCGCCGCCTCCCCCGCCGACGGCGCCCCGGCCCCGGAGCAGGGCACCGGCGCCTGCGCCAACGCCCGCCCGGAGCACGAAACCCCCGCCTGCGCCAACGGCCTCCCAGCCCAGGAGCACGGCGCAGACCGCGGCTCCCCACGGGTTCACGTGGCGATCATCGACGGGCCGCTCTCCCTGGATCGGCTGCTGGCGCTGGTGCGCGATCCGCGCGCCGGCGCGATCGTGACGTTCCTGGGCGTGACGCGCGAGGTCGATGAGTTGCTCTACGAGGCCTACGCGCCGATGGCCCAGCGGGAGATGCATCGGATCGTGCGCGCCGCCGCGGACAGGCACGGGCTTTGCGCGGCCGCCGCCGAGCACCGGGTGGGCACGGTCGCGCTGTCGGAGGCATCGGTGGCGATCGCGGCCTCGGCGCCGCACCGCCAGCAGGCGTTTGCCGGCGCGCGGGAGATCATCGACGAGCTCAAGGCAAGGGTGCCGATCTGGAAGCGCGAGCGGGGTGAGTGGGTGGCCGGCACGCTTCCGCAGTCGCCGTAGGGCGCGCGGGCCCGCCCGGCGGGCTGCCGGTAGGCTTGCGCGCCATGCCGACAAGCCTCGTCACCGGCGGCGCCGGCTTTCTGGGCTCGCACCTGTGCGACGAGCTGCTGCGCCGAGGGCACCGCGTGATCTGCGTCGACAACCTGGAGACCGGGTCGCTGGCCAACATCGAGCACATCCGCACGCCTGACTTCCTGCACCTCAACGTGGACATCATCGAGCCCTACTACGTGGACGAGCAGATCGACTTCGTCTACCACCTCGCCTCCCCGGCGTCTCCGATCGACTACCTGAGGCTGCCGCTGCACACGCTGAAGGTCGGCTCCTACGGGACCCACCACACGCTCGGCCTGGCCAAGCGCCACCGGGCCCGGTTCCTCACGGCGTCGACCAGCGAGGTCTACGGCGACCCCCAGGTCCATCCGCAGCCCGAGAGCTACTGGGGCCATGTCAACCCGATCGGGCCGCGCGGCGTCTACGACGAGGCCAAGCGCTACGCGGAGGCGCTGACGATGGCCTACCACCGCCAGCAGGGGGTCGACACGGCGATCATCCGCATCTTCAACACCTACGGGCCGCGCATGCGGCCCCATGATGGTCGGGCGATCCCCACCTTCCTGCGCCAGGCGCTTCAGAACCGGCCGATCACCGTGTTCGGCGACGGCTCGCAGACGCGCTCGTTCTGCTACGTGGACGACCTCATCCGCGGGATGATCGCGCTGGCCGAGTCCGGGCACCACGAGCCCGTCAACGTCGGCAACCCCAACGAGTTCACGCTCCTGGAGCTGGCCGAGACGGTCCTGGAGGTGACGGGCTCAAGCTCGGAGATCGTGTATGAGGCGCTGCCGACCGACGACCCGCAGGTCCGCCAGCCGGACATCACGCTCGCCCGCGAGCTGCTGGGCTGGGAGCCTGAGGTCGACCTGCGCGAGGGCCTGCGCCGAACGATCGAGCTCGCCGGCCGCGAGCGGCTGATCGGCGACTCCCGCTGAGGCGACTCCCGCTGAGGCGACTCCCGCTGCGGCGACTCCCCCTGTGGCGACTCCGGCTGAGGCGACTCCCGCTGCGGCGAAGTGCGCCGAGGCGAGCCGCGCTCGCGATGCCCGACGCGCGCGCCCTCACACGGAACTTCGGGCGCGGGATACCGTTAGCACGAGCGGGAAACGGGAAACCGTCGTGACGATCGAGGATCAGGAGCTGATCGAGCAGCTGGACGAAGCGCCGCGGCGTGCGTCGGCGGCATCCGTGATCGCGGCCGCTCGCGCCCCGGCGCCGGCCGACGAGCTGGCGGGGGCGGCCGAGCGGCCCATCGCTCAGCGCGAGCAGCCGCCGGTCGCGCTGCGCGACGTGCGCGCCAGGGCGCCGCTGCTGTTCCTGCTGCGGCGCGTGACGCTGCGGCGGATCCTGCGCGTGGCAGTGCTTTTGGCGATCGACTTCGTCGGGGTGGCGGCGGCGCTGTTCACGACGCTTTCGATCAAGCTCGCGCTCAACGGGGGGCTGCGCGCCGGCGTGGCCTTCAGCGACACGCGCAAGTCGCTCGCCTTCGCCTACCTGGTGGTGGTGCTGATGTTCGCGCGCGTGGACCTCTACGGCGATCGGCCGCGGCGGCCCGGACTCCCGAGGATCTTCTCGGCCCTGTTTCAGGCCACGGTCGTCGGGCTGGTGTTCGCCCTTGCCACCGGCGGGCATTTCCACAGCTACGGGTTCTTCATCGGCTCGCTGTTCTTCGGCACGCTCTACCTGGTGGTGGCGCGCGAGCTCTACACGCGCGTCACGGGATGGCTGCTCGACCAGGCCGGATACCGCAGGCGCGTGGTCCTGATCGGATCAGGCGGCCACGTCGCCGCCGTCGCCCAGGCGATCGGCGGCCGCTCGCGCACCCAGGTGGACGTGGTGGGATACCTGTCCAGCGAGCGAAAGCCGCAGGACGGGCTGCGGGCGCTTGGGGGCGTCGAGCACCTGGAGAGAGTGCTCGAGCGCGAGCGGATCGACGAGGTGATCGTCGCCGACCCCGAGTTCCCGCCCGACCAGGCGGTGGAGCTGGTGGACCGCTGCCACCGCCGCGGGGTGACGGTCCATGTCGCACCGACCACGATCGAGGTGCTGTTTGACCGGGCCGTGTTCGCTGCCGGCTCCTCGGTGCCCCTGTTCACGCTGCGCCCGCCCGTCTTCGAGGGCGTTCAGTACCTGGTCAAGCGCTCGTTTGACCTGGTGCTCTCGATCGCCGGGCTGGTGCTGCTCTCCCCGGTTCTGGCCGTGATCGCCTTGGCCGTGCGCCTGAGCTCGCCCGGGCCAGTGATCTACCGCTCGGTGCGCCCCGGGATCGGCGGCCGCCCGTTTCACTGCTTCAAGTTCCGCACGATGCGCGAGCACGCGGAGCGAAGCCAGGAGGCGCTCGAGCCATACAACGAGCTGTCGGGCGCGCTGTTCAAGATCCGCGACGACCCCCGGCTGACGCCGGTGGGGCGACTGCTGCGAAGGTTCTCGCTGGACGAGCTGCCGCAGCTGGTCAACGTGGTGCGCGGCGAGATGTCGCTGGTGGGCCCGCGGCCTCTGCCGATGCGCGACTACGAGCGCCTCGAGGAGTGGCACAAGAAGCGCTATCTGGTGCTTCCCGGGATCACCGGGCTGTGGCAGGTGTCGGGCCGCGCGGAGCTGGACTTCGACGACCTCGTGCGGCTGGACTTCCTGTACCTGGAGCGCTGGTCGATCCTGCTGGATCTCACGATCCTGCTCAAGACGATCCCGGCGGTGCTGAGCCGCCGCGGGGCCTACTGAGGGCCGGCGGGCTCCGACTCCCGACATGCCGCCCACCGACCGGTTCGTGATCAGCTTCGCCGCCGAGCCCCCGCAGGAGCCGCTCGCCTACGGCCGCTGGGCACAGCTTTTGGAGGAGGCGTTTTTGAGCGCCTGCCGCGCGATCGACGCCGGCGGCGAGGATCTCGGCGAGGCGGGCGAGATCGCCTGGTTTCCGGACCGCACGTGGAACGGGCGCACCTACGTCCCGGCGGTGGCGCGGACGACGACCGGGTTTGAGCTGTTCGGCTTCGTGTCTTTTGAGCCGGCGGCCGACGGGCCGCGAGAGCTTGAGGCGCGCGCCGAGTTCACCGCCGAGACGGCGGAGGTCAATCCCGATTGGAAGCTTGATCTCAACGACGACGTGGTCGGACAATGGCGCGGCGAGCAGGGCAATGTCGCCGACATGACGCTCGTCTGGGGCGTGCCGCTGCTGCCGGGCGGGGCGATCGTCACCGCCGAGCTTGCGGGGCTGGCCGTCGACCAGTGCGCGCTCGTCAGCGAGCGCTTCACGCTCCTGGCGCCGGACAACTACCGCGGCGACTACCTGGAGGTGCGCCTGTGGGATCGCTCCGGGCGGGAGCTGGCGCGGGAGTCGCTGTACGTGGACGAGGACGACGAGGACGACGAGGAGGCGGTCACCGGCCAGGGGGGCGGCCGGGAGTAGGGTCCCGCGGCGTGGCGCTCAGCCAGGAGGGGCGCTCAGCCGGAGACGGGGCGCTCAGCCGGCGACGGGGCGCTCAGCCGGAGACGGGGCGCTCAGCCAGAGGCCGGGTCGGCGGCCGGCTCCCTGGCGACCGCCAGGCCGGCGCCGTTCTGCTCGGCGGGAGCCTGCAGCGGGAAGTGGCAGGCGGCGAGATGGCCGTTGCCGAACGATCGCAGCGGCGGCTCCTGGGCGGCGCACAGCTCCTGCGCGCGCGGGCAGCGGGTGCGGAAGCGACAGCCGGACGGCGGGTTGACCGGGCTGGGCAGCTCACCCTTGATCCCGACGTCTGACTTGGAGCGCTCGGCCACCGGGTCCGGCAGCGGGATCGTCTTGATCAGAGCGTCGGTATAGGGATGCGCGGGCGAGCGGTAGATCTGATCCCCGGTCCCGAGCTCCACCAGCTTGCCCAGGTACATCACGCCGATCCGGTCGGAGAGGTACTTGACCACTGCCAGGTCGTGGGAGATCACGATCGAGGCCATGCCGTGCTCGGCCTGCAGGCGCTTCATCAAATTGAGCACCTGCGAGCGGATCGAGACATCGAGCGCCGATACGGGCTCATCGGCGACGATCACCTTGGGCTCGAGGATCACGGCCCGCGCGAGCGCGATCCGCTGGCGCTGCCCGCCGGAGAACTCGTGCGGGTAGCGCTCGAGCGCGTTGGCCGGAAGCCCCACCTCATCCAGGAGCCCCCGGACCCGCCGGTCCTGTTCGCTGGCCGACCCCACCCCTTGGACGACCAGCGGCTCGCGCAGGATCGCCTGCACGCGCATGCGCGGATCCAGCGACGCGTACGGGTCCTGGAACATCATCTGCAGGTCCCGGCGCGCGCGGCGAAGGGCGCGGCCGTGCAGCTTGAAGATCTCGCGGCCCTCGAGCGCGATCGTGCCGGCGTCCGGCTTCTCGACGCCGACGATCAGCTTGCCGAGCGTCGTCTTGCCGCAGCCCGACTCGCCCACCAGGCCCAGCGTCTCGCCGACGTCGAGGTGGATCGAGACGCCGGATACGGCCTTGACCGTGTTGACTCTGCGCTTGAGCAGCGACCCGGAGGTCACCGGGTACTCGCGCACCACGTCGACCACCTCCAGAAGATGGTGGCCGTTCTCGGAGACCTGGGGCTGCGGGCGCCTGCTGCGCTCGCTGACGACGATCTGCGGCGTGTGCACGATCGGACCGTCGACCGGGTGCCAGCATGCGAACCGGTGCGTGGGATCATCGCCGCTCAGCGGCGGCTCATGCTCGATGCACTGCTGCGTGGCCCGGGGACAGCGGGGGGCAAAGCGGCATCCCGGGGGCGGGTTGGTGAGGTCGGGCGGGATGCCGGGGATCGACACGAGCGCCTTGGTGTTGTCGGACTCAAGTCGCGGGATCGAGGCGAGCAGCGCCTGCGTGTAGGGGTGGCGCATCGCGTTGAACAGCCGCTCGGTGGGGGCCGTCTCCACCAGGCGGCCGGCGTACATCACGTTGATGCGGCTCGTGCGGCCCGCGACGACCCCCATGTCATGTGTCACGAGCAGCGTCGCCATCCCAAGGCGTTCGCGAAGCCCGTCGAGCAGCGACAGGATCTGCGCCTGGATCGTGACATCCAGGGCGGTGGTGGGCTCGTCGGCGATCAGGACCCGCGGCTCGCAGGAGAGGGCGATCGCGATCATCACGCGCTGGCGCAGCCCGCCGGAGAGCTGGTGGGGGTAGTCGTCCAGGCGCTCCTTGGGCTGCGGCAGCCCGACCATCTCCAGCACCTCGAGCGCGCGCGCCATCGCCTCCCGGCGGCCGACGCCTCGGTGAAGCCGCACCGGCTCGGCGACCTGCTCGCCGATCGTCTTGGTGGGGTTCAGCGACGACAGGCTGTCCTGGAAGATCATCGCGACGTCGTTGCCGCGGACCTTGCGAAGCTCCCTCTCGGGCAGCCCCACCAGCTCGCGGCCCGCGGCGCGGATCGAGCCGCCGACGATCCGGCCCCCCGGGGGCAGCAGCCCCAGGATCGACAGCCCGAGCATCGACTTGCCGCAGCCGGACTCACCCACCAACCCGAGCGTCTCCCCCTCGTCGATCGCCAGGTCGACGTTGCCGACCGCCTGCACGACCGATCGTGACAGGCGGATGTGCGTGGAGAGATCGGTGACCTCTAGCGCCGGTGGCATTCCCAGCTCAGGCCTCAGCGGCGGCGCAGACGGACATCGAACGCGTCACGCAGCGCGTCCCCGATCAGGTTGCACGACAGCACCACCAGCACAAGGCACGCCCCAACCGGGTACACCAGCCACCAGTACCCCTCCGAGACGTAGTTCTGCGCATTGCCGAGCATGTCGCCCCACGAGACGGCCGGATACTGCAGACCGAAGCCCAGAAAGCCAAGATAGGCGAGCGCCAGGATCGCGTCGGCGATCTGAAAGGTGGCGTTGACGATCACGACCGAGAGCGCGTTGGGGATCAGGTGGCGCAGCACCAGTCGCGAGCGCTTGGAGCCCATCACGCGCGCCGCGTAGACGAAGTCGCGCTCGCGCAGCGTGAGCACCTCGCCGCGCACCAGCCTGGCCGGCACAAGCCAGGAGAAGGAGCTGAGCACCAGCGCCTCCTCCAGCACCGTGGCGCTGTACTTGGTCGCGAGCACCAGCACGATCAAAAGGAACGGGATCGACAGCAGCACGTCGACGAAGCGCATCATGATGTTGTCGACGATCCCGCCCGCGAGGCCCGACACCGCGCCGTAGACGGTCCCGAACGCGATCGCGATGAACGCGGCCAGAAAGCCGACCTCGAGCGCCGACTGCCCGCCGAGCATGATCCGCCCCAGCTCGTCGAAGCCGTTCTCGTCGGTGCCCAGCGGATGCGCCCCGCCCGGAGGCAGGTCGGTGATCAGCGGGTTGGTCAGAACCTGATTGGTGTGGTAGACGAGCGGGCCGACGAAGCAGAACAGGACGAAGAAGACCAGCACCAGCACGCCGACCACCGCCAGGCGGTTGTCCAAGAACTCGCGCAGCGCGAGCTTCCACCCGGAGGCGATGACCTGCACCTCGCCGCCCTCGGGCATGCCGGGGCCGCCCGGCGGGGGCGCTCCGAGCAGGCCGCCGGGAAGCGGGACCGTCTCAGCCAAGGCGGATCCTCGGGTCGGCGGCCGCGACAGCCACATCCGCGAGCAGGTTGCCGAGCACGGTCAGGATCCCCGTCGCGATCGTGTACGCCAACAGGATGTTGTAGTCCAGGTTGCCCAGCGCCGTGAAGAACAGCATCCCGATGCCGGGGTAGTTGAACAGGTACTCGGTCAGCAGGTTGCCGGCCACGAGGTTGGGGATCGACAGGCCGACCAGCGTGATCATCGGCAGCGACGCGTTTCGCAGCAGGTGGCGCATCAGCACGGCGCGCTCCGACAGCCCCTTGGCCCGTGCCAGGCGGATGTAGTCCTGCGCCAGGGCATCCAGCGCCGAGGAGCGCATGTAGCGGCTGAAGGAGGCGACGTTGATCGCCGCGAGCGTCACGATCGGCAGCGTCATCTGCAGCGGGTGGGTGATCGCGCCCCACAGGGTCGTGACCTGATCTGAGACCACCGGCGGGAAGATGCCCCAGTCCAGCGCCAAAAACTGGATCAGGATCAGCCCCAGAAAGAACGACGGCATCGAGTACAGGACGAAGTTCATCGTCGTGACGGTGTAGTCGCCGATCGAGTTGCGCTTCACCGCCTGCGCGATCCCCAGCGGCATCGCGATCAGCAGCGAGAGCACGAGCGCCGCGCCCGACAGATACGCGCTGCGCGGCGCGTTCTCCTTGAACAGGGCCGTGACGGACTGATCCAGCTTGTAGGAGTAGCCGAAGTTGCCGTGGATCAGGTTCCCCAGGTAGGTGATGAACTGCGCCAGCTCGGGCCGGTCATAGCCGTGCTGGCGGTTCCAGGCGCGCACGGCCGCCGGCTGCGCCTTGGCGCCCAGGACCGAGTAGACGGGGCTTGGCGACAGCAGGTGAAGCAGCAGGAAGGTGACCAGCGAGATGCCGAACATCACGACGACGGCCACCGCGAGCCGACGGACGATGTAACCGATCATCCGCCGGCCCGCCGCATCAGATCGCTCGCGACGCTCACCGAACCCCGCTCGTGCGCTGGCCGGCCGTCGTCACTCGCGGTCCTCGTGGCCCCCTAGCCCTGCTTGTTGAGCCACCAGTACTGCGGGAACCACTGCTGCTGGGTCATCGCGGTCCAGCCCTCGGGCGGGCCGCCGACCTTGTTTGAGACCGCCAGCAGGTAGTCGCCGTCGGGCATAAAGAACACCGGCAGGGACTTGGTCAGGTAGGAGGCCTCGGCGATGACCGCCTTGGGGTCGCCGCCGAACACCGAGGTGTCGATCAGCTTGTTGGCGATCGGGTCGTTGTAGTCGCCGAGGTTGAACCCGCCACCGGGGTTGAAAACACCGTCCATCGTGGGGTAGTAGTCCATGAACAGGCCGCCGTAGTTGTTCACGCCCCAGTCGTTGGTGTACTTGGCCGCGGCCGGGTTCTGGTCGTTGTAGTTCGACGTCAGGAAGTTGAACGTCTTGGTCTGCAGGGTGATCGTGATCCCAGCCGCCTGCTTGGCCTCCGAGGCGACGGCCTCGGACTCGAGCGCGCCGGTCGTCGAGACCGACTCCGGCTGGTTTGCCCAGACGAACGAGATCGGGGTGCCGGCCGGGATGCCGGCGCCGCACTCGCCCGGCCCCGTGCCGGGCTTCTGGCAGGTGGTCTGCCCGCCGGGCACGACCTTCCAGCCGTGCGACTTCAGCAGCGCCACCGCCGCCGCCGGGTCAAACGGGTATGGCGGGTTGGTGGCGTCAGGCGGCGCGTACGGGGACAGCGGCGCCGAGGGCACGGGCCCGTAGGCGGTGACCGCCGCCCCCTTGTAGACGCCCTTGATGATCGCCGGCTGATCGATCAGGTGATCGATCGCGGCTCGCACGTACTGCTGGGCGATCACGTTGTCAAAGTCGTTGGTCTTGTCCTTGAAGTTGATGATGCCGCCAAACCAGCCCCAGCCGGGGCCGCCGAAGACGTAGATCCCCTGCTGCTTGAGCGCGGGCGCCTCGGCGAGCTGCGAGGGATCGAGGCCCACCATGATGTCCAGGCTCCCGGCGCGCAGCGCATTGAGCTCTGAGGTGAAGCCGGTGTAGGTGTTCACGTCAAGCTGCGAGAAGACGGGCTTGGGGCTGCCGCCGTAGTTGGGATTGGGGACCAGCACGTAGGAGCTGTTGGTGGGGTTGAAGCTCTTGATCGTGAACGGCCCGTTGCCGTCCTTCCACAGCGGGTTGGTGCCGAAGGTGGCGACCGTCGAGCCCTGCTTGTTGAGGTAGTCGTAGATCTTCTTTGCCACCGCCGGGTTGGTCCAGTCGTTGAGGTGCGGACCGCCGGTCTTGTCGATGTTCCACAGCGTGGAGGGCATCAGGTAGGTGTTGTTGGTGTCCGCCAGCTGGTTGTTTAGGAAGAAGCCCGGGTTGTAGGCCTTGTTCAGGTGGAAGACCACGGTCGTCGGCGTGGGCGCCGTCGCCTTGACGACGTTGAGCGGGAACTCGCCGGGCACGTACTGGCCCCAGTTCGCCGGGGACTCCGTCACCGCCGCGCGGAGGATGTAGTACCAGAACAGCAGGTCCTTGGAGGTGACCGGGGTGCCGTTGCCCCACTTCAGGCCGGACTTCAGCGTCACCGTGTAGGTCTTGTCGCCGTCGCTTGGCACCGGCGGCCCGGCCGCCGCCGACAGGGCGTAGTCGACGACCGGACGCGCCCCGGTCGGGCCCGCGTACAGCGGCATGTAGATCTCGGACAGAAGCGACACCGTGCCGGTCGACGTGTTGGCGCCCGGCGCGATCGGCATGATGTAGGTGGGGGTCTGGCCGGTCAGCTGCCCCTGGGTGATCGTGCCGCCGGACTGCGGCGTGCCCTGCGGAGGAAGCTGGCCGTAAAGCACGGTGCCCAGCGCGGCCTCCGTCTGGTTTGCGTTGTTGGCGCTCGCGCTGGTCGTGCTCTTGGCCGAGCTCGATGCGCTGCTCGAGCTGCCGCTCGAGCCGCACGCGGCGATCGCCAGCGAGGCTCCCGCCACCAGTGCCGCCGTCGCGAGCCTGCGACGGCCGAAATGGGCCGCTCTCCCCAGAACGGCCGCGCCCCATACGCGGGGCCTGCCGGAACTCATATCCATGTACCTCCGTAGAAGGGCATGCACCTCAGCACGCAACGTTTTGAAGGCCAACACCGTCGCCTTCGATGTGATTCTCCCAGATTCCTCCCCTCGTGCCCTCAATCTAGCGCGCCGCGGCCGCGCGCGCAAAGCCCAAACCGCCCGCGGGCCGGCGGCCGAGCGCGCCGCGGGCATGCCCCCGCGGCCGGCCGTGGCCCGCTCACACGAGCACGGTCCCGGCTAGGCTCACTGCCCGCCGCCCTCGTAGCTCAATGGACAGAGCACGCGCCTCCTAAGCGCGGGATGCAGGTTCGATTCCTGCCGGGGGCATCGGCGGCAGGCGGCCTCAGCGGTGGCCGGCCGGGACGCGCTGGGCGGGCGGCCGGGTGCTCGGCGCGCTGGGCGGGCGGCCGGGTGCTCGGCGCGCTGGGCGGCAGGGGGCGGGCGCCGAGCTGGCGACGGCCGCGGGGCAGCTGCCGTCAGCGGCGATCGGGGCGCTCGGGATAGATGTCGTCGATCGTCGTCAGCGCCAGGTAGGGGGCGCCCGCCGCCCGTTCGATCGCCGCGGCCCCGCCGGCGAGCCGGTCGCAGATCGCGAGCACCCCGCAGACGGCGTGCCCCTCCTCGCGGAGCGCCTCGAGCGCCCGGAGCGTGGAGCCGCCGGTGGTCACCACGTCCTCGACCAGCATGCACAGCTCGCCCGCGGCAAGGGGCGGGCCCTCGATCCGGCGCGCCAGGCCATGGGACTTGCGCTCCTTGCGAACGAAGAAGCCCTTCACGTCGGCGCCGCCGGCGAGCGCGGCGCAGGCGATCGGGTCGGCGCCCATCGTCATTCCTCCCACCGCGGTGGCGCCCCATTCCCTCGCCTGGGCCGCCACCAGCTCGGCCAGCGCCGCAAAGCCCGCTGGACGCAGGATCGCGCGCTTGGCGTCCACGAGGTACTGGGCGACCTGGCCGCTGGTGAGCGTCACCTCCCCGATCACCAGGGCGTGCTCGCGAAGCTCGCAGATCAGCCGCGTGCGCGCGTCCACGTCACCTGCGGTCGCCGTCGGTCAGCGGTAGTAGGTGTCGACCCAGTCACCGATCGCCAGCCAGTTGTAGACGGATACCGCGTCGGCGATCGCAAGCCGCATGCAACCGTGGCTGGCGGGGTAGTCGGGCGCCGGATCGTAGCCGTGGATCGCATAGCCGCGGATGAAGAAGTCCGAGTAGTACATGCCGTCCGGGAGGTAGCCGGGCACGCGATCGTAGATGCGAAAGCTCCCGAGGATCGTCGGCGTAGACGGCTTGCCGGAGCTGATCGGATAGATCGCCTGCACCCGGCCGCCCTGTACGAGCGCCAGAAGCTGGTGGGTCAGGTCGCCCTCCGCGTGGCGCCCCTGACCCGGGTAGCGAACGGCAAAGCGCCCGCGCCCGTCCAGCAGCGCCGTGATCGTGCGGGCATCCGCGGACGTGTCGCCCTCCCCCCAGCCCAGCAGCCGGTGGTATGCGTCCAGCGCCAGGCGCATCCCCGCGTCCAGGACGCCGGTCTGGCGCAGGTAGATGTGAAGCATCCGCAGTCGTCGTTGCATCAGCACGACCAGACGCCCCTCCGACCCGGGGTGGAGGCGCTCGGCGAGCACGGCGATCCCGCGCTCGACCACGAACGCGCCCATCGCCGCGTCCTCGGCGTGAGCGCATTTGATCCTGAGCGTGCCCGGCGCGCGGGCCGAGAAGGAGGCGGAGAATGTCCCCAGCGCACCGCCGCGCCACGGCCTGACGCGGACGACGCGCTCAGCGATGATCCGATGGTCGAGCGTCGCCTCAAGCTCGACCGTCTGACCGGAGGCATAGGGCCAAACGAAGCCGCGCACGCCCACCGCGCGACCGGGGACCGTCACCAGCGAGGAGCCGACGCGGAAGACGTCGCTCAGGTGAACGCGCGCACGCACCGGGGCGACCGGCGCGGCGGCGACCGGCGCAGCGGCGGACGGCGTGGAGGCGGACGGCGCGGCGGCGGACGGCGCGGCGGGGGACGGAGCCGCCCGGACGTGCGCGGAGCGAATCCTCGCGCGAGCCGCTTGCGCGGCTGCGGGCAGGACGATCGGCCCGGCCCCAAGCACGCCGCACAGCAGGAGCAGGCTTCGCAGCACGGTCACGGGGGCGATGGAGCGTCTCGGCATCGGGAGAACCCTAACCGGACGCAGCCGCATCGGAAGACAACGCTAACCGCGCGGAGCGCCTCAGGCCACGGAGCGCCCGCCGGCCCTGGGTGCCGACAGCGGCAAGGTGGCGGCGCCCACGACCAGCCAGGAGGCGGCGATCAGCCCCAGGATCGGCAGCGCCGGCCACCGCAGCTGGTTGACGCCGAGCGCCAGCGCATTGTTGGCCGCGTGAAGCGCCATGCACGGATACAGCGAGCCGGTTCGCCAGCGCAGCAGGCACAGCACGAAGCCCAGAAGGGCCAGTGGTGCCAGGAACACCGCTGGCGCCGAGCCCAGGTGGGCCGCCCCGAAGAGCGCCCCGGTCACGAGCGCCGCGATCCAAGGAGCCAGATCCACCCGTCCGATCCTGGCCGGCAGCTCGCGCAGCGTCCCGAACAGGAAGCCGCGGAAGAACAGCTCCTCGGCGATCGGCGCCAGCACGCACACGAACACGGCCGCCGCGACCAGCGCCGCGGTGCTGTGCGTGACCCCGAGGTCGCTGGGCAGCCGGTCGGTCTGATGCAGGTCGAGCGCGTCGCTGTAGACGGCGCTCGCGCCGTAGTAGACGATGGCCGCGATCGCCAGCGCAGCCGCGCCACGACCGAGCGCCACGCGGCGGTAGCCGAACTGCGACGCCCGCGGACGCCCCCGGACGGCGGCGAGGGCCAGCGCAGTCGCCACAAAGCAGGCGTCGAACGCGATGTCGGCCGCGATGTTGGCCGCCGGGCTGGGGTGCGAGAGGCTGGAGCCGAACGCGTGGGCGACCAGATCGACCACGATCGTCGCCACGGATCCCAGCACCAGGCCGACGAGCAGAGCGATCGGCGCCGTCCACACCGGCCAGGAGGCGCGATCGCCGGCATCAGCGGAGGGCATCGACTGCCTGCGCACCGGGGGGCATCCTGGGCCAGGTTAGGCGCAGCGCCGCCGCTGGGCTTACGTCCACAGGCGGTCCAGCAGCGGCGCGAGCTCCGTGAGGGTCGAGATCGTCAGCGCGGGCGGGGGCGCGACGCCCTCCCGAGCGCCGGCTCGGTTGAGCAGCACCGCCCGGATGCCGCAGCGAAGCGCCCCCTCGACGTCCTCGCGCAGGCTGTCGCCGATGTGCACCGCTCGCCGCGGCTGGGCGCCCGCCAGCTCGAGCGCGAAGCGGAAGATCGCACCATCTGGCTTGGCGGCGCCGACCGCCGCCGAGGTGACCACGGCGTCCAGCAGCGGGGCCAGGCCCGCATGCTCGAGCACGCCCTCAAGCGAGACGTCCCAGTTGGACACCGCCACCGCCGCAAGCCCGGCCTCACGCGCGCCGACCAGCGCAGGGCGCGCGTCCTCGAATGCCTCAAACGACAGCGAGGCCATGAGCGCGTCGGCGAGCTCGCCGAGGTCGCCGAGCCCCGCGCGGACCTCACCGGGCAGCGCGTCGCGCATCGCCGCCGCGCACCGACGCCTCAGCTCGCGCAGTCCTGCATCGTCACGCCCCATCTGCATGTGCGACCGGTAGAAGCGGATCTCGGCCGCAAGCGCGGCGCTGGCCTGCTGCTCGGAGATCTCGCAGCCGAAGCGCTCGCCGAGCTCGCGCACCAGCGCCGGGGCCGGCGGGCGAAGCGCCACCAGCGTGCCCAGCGCATCGATCAGCAGCGCGCGCGATGCCCAGCCCCGGCGGCTGCGGCCGGCCGTCGCCGCACGGCGGCCACCGCAGATGACGACGGGACGAGCGCGCGGCATCGGCGGCGATGCTCCCAGATCGTCTGCGCCGCGCGGCGGGCGGCAGGATCGAGCCCGCGCGGGCCGAAGATCCCGGATGGCTAAACTCGCCGCCACAGCGCAGCCGCCAGCGGGCGAGCAGGGCCTGCGGCGAGCCCGCCGGCGCGGCACACCGGCCCGCCGACCGAAGAGCACCCGACCGCCATGAGCCGACGTGAACGACAGCGCCGCCGCCGGCGTAACCGCGGCTCCTCGCTGAAGCGGTTCTTCGCGCTCACGGTGGTGCTGGTCGCCGGCGCGAGCGCCGTGGGGCTGATCGCGTTGGCCGGCTGGGTGATCAACGTGGCCGACTCCGCTCCGCCGCTGGCCTCGCTGAAGATGTTCCAGCCCGGCTCGCCCTCGGAGGTGTTCGCGGCCGATGGCACGCCGCTGGGCTACATCTACTCGCCGGACGTCCACTACGCCGTCTCATCGGGCCAGATCCCGGAGGTCGTCAAGCAGGCGACGATCGCGATCGAGGACCGCCGCTTCTACCAGCATGGCGCGCTGGACTACGTCGGGATCCTGCGCGCGGCGATCAAGGACGCGCTCAGCGGGGGGTCGCAGCTGCAGGGCGCATCGACGCTGACGATGCAGCTGATCGACAACCTGTACCTGCAGAGCCTTCGCCGCACGCGTGACATCCGCTACAAGATCATCCAGGCAAAGCTCGCGATGGAGCTGTACGCCGCGCACACCAAGTCCTGGATCCTCACCGGCTACCTCAACAACGTGCCCTACGGAACAGTGGGCGGGCAGACGGCCTACGGGGTCCAGGCGGCGTCGTACCTGTTCTTCGACAAGCCCGTCTGGCGGCTCGACCTCGCGCAGGCCGCGCTGCTGGCCGGCCTGCCGCAGGCGCCGTCGCTCTACAACCCGTTCATCGACCCCGCCGCCGCTCGCGCCCGCCGCCAGGAGGTGCTGCAGGCGATGGCGACGGCCCACTACATCACCCAGGCGCAGGCGGCACGGGCCGAGCGCGAGCCGCTGCAGGTCAGGCCGGACGACAGCTTCCTTGTGCGGCGGGATCCGTACGTGTTCGACTTCATCGAGCAGCAGGCCGCACAGGACCTGTGCCCCAGCCACCCCGGCAACTGCCCGGTGCTCAGCGACGGCCTGAAGATCTACTCGACGATCGACCTGCGCAAGGAGGCGATCGCCGAGCAGGCGATCCGAAACCACGAGGCGCTGCTGGCGGTGCAGGCGCCCGGTCACGGCTCCGCCGCGGCCGGCCTGGCGTCGATCGACGTGTCAAACGGTCACATTCTCGCGCTGGCCAACTCCTCCAGCTACAGCCAGACGACCTTCGACTACGCCACGCAAGCCCATCGCCAGCCGGGGTCGTCGTTCAAGGTATTCGCGCTGATGACGCTGATTCACGACTTCGACGGCAACCCGAACACGACCCTGTACGTGTCGAAGTTCCTACCCGCCGGCTGGCTGCCCGTCGACCCAACCTGGTCGGTGCACACGGCGGAGCTCACCTACCTGGGGACGATCAACGTCACGGAGGCGACGATCGTCTCGGACAACACGGTGTACGCCCAGCTCGCCGCCGATCTGGGCTGGAGCCGGCTGGATGCCACCGCGCACGCGATGGGCGTGACCTCGCCGCTTGACGGCAACCCGGCCGAGGTGATCGGGGGTCTGAGCTACGGCGTGACACCCCTTGAGATGGCCGACGCCTACGCGACGCTGGCCAACGGCGGGGTCCACATCCCGCCCACGATCATCAACAGGATCGTGTTCCCCGACGGCAGCGTCCGCTACTTCGGCAACCCGCCCCGGACCCGGGTGTTCCCCTACAACCAGGCGTACGAGGGCACCAGCGTGCTCAAGCAGGTGATCACCTCCGGCACCGGCACGCCCGCCAACTACGGCTGCCCCGCCGCGGGCAAGACCGGAACCGCCGAGAACGGCGACAACGCCTGGTTCGTGGGCTACACGCCGCGGATGTCGACGGCCGTCTGGGTGGGCTATCCGCAGGGCAACATCCCGATGGTCGACGGCTTCGGCGCGTCGCTGGCCGCGCCCATCTGGCACGACTACATGCAGGCGGCCTCAGGCGGCTACTGCGGCGACTGGCCGGCCCCGGCCGTTCCGTTCGTGGGTACCCAGTTCCTCGGCGACGTCTACCACTACGCGGTGGCGGCCGCGCCGACGCCCCCGCCGTCCGCCGGCCGCCATCAGCGGTCGGCCTCGGGTGCGGGCAACGGGGGCGCCACGCTTGGCGGCACCCCCGCGGGGGCCGGCCAGGGCCAGGGTGGGCCCGCAGGCACGGGCGCCGGGAGCGGAGCCGGCGGCACCACGTCACCGGGCGCGGGCGGCACGGGCGCGGGCGGCACGGGCGCGGGCGGCACCGGTCCGGCACCTCCCGGGGCCGGCGCAAGTCCGCCCCCGGCCGGAGGCGCCGGAGCCGCGTCGGGCACTGGCGCGACGGGGGCCGCGGCCGGCGCCGGCGGCTGAGCGAGACCGCGGCTGGCTCGAGTCGGCGCGGGGCAAGGCGCCCGCGCGACCGGGCTCCGACGGGCGAGCGCTGCAGCTGGCTGGGCGAGCGGGTCCGGGGACCGAGCGCCGGCCAGGGCGGGCATCGGCGGCCACCGCGGGCCGCGCGGCGACCCTCCGTGCCGTCTAACTGCTGGTAGCGTTGTCGCACCGCCGCGGGCTCGCGGCACGAATCGAACGGTAGACAGCGGATGCCAAAGGAAGAGAAGGTCGAGCTCGAGGGCGAGGTGGTCGAGGCCCTGCCCAACGCGATGTTCCGCGTCAAGCTCGACGGCATGGACCGCGTGGTGCTCGGCCATGTGGCGGGCAAGATGCGCCGCTTCCGGATCCGGATCCTGCCCGGCGACCGGGTCCGCGTGGAGCTGTCGCCCTACGACCTCGACCGCGCGCGGATCGTCTACCGCCACCGCTAGCGCGGAGGCCGGGCCCCGTTCGCGAGCTCGAGCTGATCCAGGCCCTGCGAGAGGCGCTCGCCGGCGGCGGCGCCGCTGCGGCCGAGCGCCGGGAGCAGGGCACGGCGGTCGGCCTCGAGCACAGCCGCGCGGCCGGCCATCGCGGCGGGCACGGCGGACGCATCCTGCGCTGGATCGGTGACGACGCGTCGGTCGTGGCCGCCTCGGGCTGCGCCGTGACATCCGTCGACACGCTCGTCGAGGGCGTGCACTTCAGGGCCCGGGACCTGTCGGCGGCCGAGATCGGGGCGCGCGCGATGGGCTGTGCGCTGTCTGACCTGGCGGCGATGGCGGCCAGCCCCGGTGAGGCCTATCTCACGCTGGCTCTGGAGCCCGGCACCGAGCTTCGCTACGCGCTTGAGCTGATCGGGGGGGCGCGGGAGCTGGCCGATCGCTGCGGCGCAACGATCGCCGGCGGGGATGTCAGCTCGTCCTCGGTTCTTAGCGTCACCGTCACGGTCGTCGGCTGGGCTTCTGACCCGGGCGAGCTGGTCGGGCGCGACGGGGCGCGTCCGGGCGACCTGGTCGCGGTCACGGGCGCGCTCGGGGGGGCGGGCGCGGGACTCGCGCTGATCGAGGGGAAGGTGGACGCCGCGGTGGTGGCCGAGCAGGCTAGACGCGCGCTGCGCGAGCGCTATGCCCGGCCCTCGCCCCGCCTGGCCGCCGGGCACGCGCTGGCCGAGCTGGGGGCGACCGCGATGATCGACCTCTCAGATGGCCTGGCGACCGACGCCGGCCACCTGGCGCGGGCCGGCGGGGTGACGCTGGAGATCGATCTCGATGCGCTGCCGCTTCAGTCAGGGGTGGATGAGGTCGCCACCGCGCTGGGCAAGCGGGCGGCGGCGTTCGCCGCCACCGCCGGCGAGGACTTCGAGCTGTGCGCCTGCGTCCCGGCGGCGGCGCGTGCGCTCGTGGAGCGCCGCTGGGAGCGCGAGCTCACACGCGCCGGGGCCTCGGCAGACCAGCGCCCGCCGCTGACCTGGGTAGGCCGCGTGCTCGCCGGCGATGGGGAGCTTGTGCTGCTCGGCGCCGATCGGCCCCTGAGCGGCTTTGAGCACCGCACCTGAGCGGCCTTCGGCGGGCCACCTGAGCGGTCTTCGGCGGCGCGCCTGAGCGGCCTTCGGTGGCACCTGAGCGGTCTTCGGCGGCGCGCCTCGGAGAAGCCGGCTGAGGCCAGGCGATCTACCGGAGGCTCGCGCACGCCTTGGCGCGCGTTCAGTCGGCGGCGGCGAGCAGCTCGATCCGGTTGCCCCACGAGTCAGCGGCGTAGAACCTGCGGGTGCGGGGAATGGCGCCGTCCCATTGCACCGTGATGCCGGCCGCGGTCAGGCGCGCGGCGATCAGGTCAAGGTCGAAGTGGTCGACGAGGATGGCCGGATGGGCCTTGGTCGCCGGCGAGAAGTCGTCTGTCACGCCAACGTGGAGCTGTTGGCCGCCGCAGGCAAACCACACCCCGCCGCGGCGACGAAGGGCGCTGGGCTTTTCCAGCTCCGGAAGGCCGAGCAGGTCACGGTAGAACCTGCGGGCGTCGCTCTCGCCTCTGACCGGCGCGGCGACCTGTACGTGGTCCAACCCGATGATCGGCACCGGAGCACGGTAGCGAAGGTGGCTGCCGGGCGTACCCGGCCGAGATGTTCAAGAACCGCAGCGCCAACGCTAGGGCGCCGGACAGGGACCGTCCGGGCGGCGGACGGGCGGCTCGATCGCGCCGAGCAGACGGCGGACGATCGCGTCCGCGACCTGGATCGCGTCCACGCGGTACTCGCCGCGGCCGATCCGCTGCTGGATCTCGGTTATGCGCATGCCGCGATTCGCCTCCGATATCGGCTGTCGTAGACCAATCAACTCAGGGCATTGTCTCGGCATCGCCGGACCACGCCTGCACGGGCCGGCGCGGGCGCTGGACGCTTTGCCAGAGCCCCCGAGTGGCTGGCCGGACGCTCCTCGCGCTCGAGCGTCGGCTGCGCCGGCGACACGGACAGCCGGCGCCGCAGGCGCCCGGGCCGTTCCCCACCAGCGGGCGCGATCCGGGCGGATCGGTCCGGATCGGGCCGGAGCGATCCAGGCGGATCGGGCCCGGCCGGGCGATCGGGCCGGCGCGATCCGGTCGGATCGGGCCCGGCCGCGCGGCGCTGTCGCTGCCGCGCCGGCGGATCCGGCAGATCAGCCCGACGGGACCCGGGCTGGACCCAGCGGCTGCACGGACCTCAGGCGGGCGAACACGATGATCCGCTGCGCCGCGCTGTAGATCGGGTTGCAGGCCGACAGCACCAGGCGCTCGTAGCCCACGTTGTCGATCACCGAGATGTCCGTCGGCAGGACGATCCGCAGGTACTGCACCACGTAGGTGAAGCGCCCGTAGGGCATCGTGATCACGATCCGGTCGCCGTGATGCAGCTCATTGAGGAAGCGGAACGGGGCCAGGTAGGTCGTCCGATGGCCGGCGATCGCGACTGTCTCGCCCATGCCCGGAAGCGCGGTCTGCGGATAGTGGCCGGGGCCCTCCTCCAGGTCCCGGGTGCTCGTGCCCTGCACGATGTTGTAGGTGTTGCCGAGCCTCGGGATCTGGATCTGTCCGATCGCGTCGCCGTCCGAGACCTGGGCCAGCTCTCGGCGCGCCAGGTAGGCGATCCGCTCACGGGTGGCGCGCAGCGAGTCAAGCGCCCGGCGGCTGCCTCGATCCAGAGGCGCCGAGCGGTAGCTGAGGTAGCGACGGTCCACGTGCGAGCGCATGATCAGCCCGATCGCGGCTGTGACCGGCTCCTGCCAGACCAGCGTGATCCCCGCATCCAGCGCCAGCAACACCCCCGCGAGGATCAGCACCGACGAGATGTCCCGAACGATTCGTCGCAGCATCGGCTCAGTGGCGAAGCGCGGACCCGGTCCCGCCAAGCGAGCCGGGCCCCGCATAGCTCAACGGCCCGCGCACGGTCACCGCAACTTGCGCCGCCCGGGCAGATCGCGCCACCGTGACACAGAGCACGAGGACCCAGGCGAGCGCTCCCAGCAGCACGCTCCACGCGGCCAGCGCGCCGAGCCCGATCCCATGGCCGGCCAGCAGCAGCGCAAGCTGCCAGACGAGCCCCCCGGGGCCGTAGCCCAGATGGCCGGCGTAGTAGACCGCGATCAGCGCCGGCGGGACCAGCCCGGCGGCGACCAGCGCAAGGCGAAGCACCGCCGGCAGGCGCAGGTCGGGGTTGACCGCCCACAGCCACAGGTGCAGCGCCGGCATCAGCGCGAGCGCGGCGAACGGGTTCTCAAGCCAGATCGCCAACGCGGCCGCACACAGGACCAGCAGAGTGGCGGCGAGCACGCCCGCGGTGGCCGGCTGGAGGGCCGGCGGCCCCTCCCGCGCTGGCGTGGACCACGGCCGGGCGGCGGGCGCTGGCCGCGGTCGGACAGCTTGCGTGGACCACGGCCGGGCGGCGGGCGGCTGAACGCCGGTGGCGGCACCCGGCAGCTGCCCTCTGGGCGCGCGCCCGGTCCGATCCGAGGCGGACCCGGTCTGCGCCACCACCCTCGCAGCACGAGCCGAGCTGCCTGCGGCCTGAACCGAGCCGCCGCGGGCCGAAGCCAACGCGCGCCCGGCCCGGGCGCCCCTGGCGCGCCCCGATGCGCGGCGGCCCGCTGCGCTCCCGCGCTGAGCCAGCTGCCACAGGCGCCCGACGCCCAGGAGCCCTGTCGCGGCCACCAGCGCCGCCAGCCCGAGCGTGATCCGCGCGCCGGCGCCCGCGCGCAGCACGCCCGGCGCCAGCGGGCCCGGAGGCGATGGGAGCACGCCTGCCAGCGCGGCGACCAGCACGACCGCCCCGGCGGCCGCGAACGGCACCGCGGCGGCGAGCACCAGTCCCGTCGAGGGCAGAACCCGTCCCCCACGCCGCTGCGCTCGCGCCGCCGCGTCGATCGCGACCAGGATCAGCGGCACCAGCAGCGCGATCGACAGAGCCGCGAGCCCGCCACCGGGAATGACCCGGCCGTCCAGGATCAGGTAGGAGGCCGGCGGGGGCACCGCGGGCCCCGCATCCAGCGCCGAGATGGCGGACAGAACCGCGTGGCCGACGTCGGTCACCTGGCCGGGGCCCGCCACCGGCTCGGCCGCTGCCGGCCCGTCCTCGCCGGAGAGCGACAGCTCGACGGCGGGGATGCCAGCCGCGTTCAGCGGGCCCTGCAGGCCGGGCGTGAGCGGGAACGCGAGGTGCGCGAACTGCGCTCCCAGCCCGGGAGCGCCCGCCGACAGCGAGGCCTGCGAGCCGAGCTGGGCCGCCAGCGTGTTGCGAAGCATCGTCGGAGCCAGCACGCGGCTGGACGACCACGGCATCACCACCTGCGGCCCGGGGTTCGCGGCGGCGACGTCGCCGAGCACGATCGCCGCGTCGACGGGGCCGGGCAGCTCGCCCACCAGGCGTCGCTCGCCGAGCGCACCGGCCGAGCCGCTGACCGACGCCAGCACGACCGTCCTGTGAAGCGTCTCGCCGCCGAGGTCGCGCGCCAGCTCGAGCAGCATCGCGGTCGGCGAGGCTCCCGCAAGGCCGGGCAGATCTCGCGGCGCCACGATCGCGACGCTTCCGGCCTGCATCCCGGGCAGCACTCCGACGACGTTCTCGAGCGTCGCCGGCTTGCCGGCAGCGTCGGCCCGGAAGGTGTCGACCGTGGTCTGAAAGCCGTCGGCCCGCAGGGTGGAGGCGACCTGCGCGGCAAGCGCGTCGTCGCCACTTGATCCCGGCAAGCGGATCGGATCGCCCCCCTGGATCGATCTCATGGCCGCGCTCACCCGCGCGCCGGCGAAGGCCGCTGGGGCCAGCGGCGTGCTGAGAGCACCCTGCTGGCCGGGCAGCGAGAAGGCGAGCACCGCCAGCGCCAGAGCCGCGACGACCAGGCCCGCCCGGTAGATCCGCGGATCGAGCATCGCGCAGAGGTTATCCCCCAGGCCACCACCGGGAGTGGCGCCGCGACGGGCCTTTCGCCCGCTGCCTTTTAACCTAGAAGGTGGATTGGTCGAGGCAACCGCCCCAGAGCGCTGCGCCAGGATCCTGCTCGTCGACGACGAGCAGTCGATCCAGACGCTGCTGTCCTACCCGCTGCGCAAGGAGGGCTACGAGGTCGTCCAGGCCACGGACGGCCGGCAGGCGCTCGAGCGCTTCGAGGAACAGCGGTTCGACCTCGTCGTGCTTGACCTGATGCTGCCGCGGGTCGACGGGCTGGAGGTCTGCCGGCGGCTGCGCAGCCGCAGCTCCGTGCCGATCATCATGCTGACGGCGAAGTCCGAGGAGATCGACAAGGTCGTCGGGCTCGAGCTGGGTGCGGACGACTACATCACCAAGCCGTTCTCGCTGCGCGAGTTCTCAAGCCGAATCAAGGCGGCGCTGCGCAGGGCAGAGATGAGCCGTCCGGACCGGACCGATCCCGACGAGGCGCCGCTGGAGGTGCTGGATCTTCGGATCGACTTCCCCAAGCGAACGGTCCGCGTGCGCGGGCGCGAGGTCGCGCTCACCTACGTCGAGTTCGAGATCCTCTCGGCGCTCGCGCGCTCCCCCGGGCGCGTGTTCACCCGCGACATGCTGCTGTCGCGCATCTGGGGCGACTCGGCCTACCGGGACCCGCGCACGATCGACGTCCACATCCGCCACCTGCGCGAGAAGGTGGAGCGCGACCCTAAGGATCCGCAGTACCTGTTCACCGTGCGAGGGGTGGGCTACCGCTTCCGGGACTCGGACCCGGAGTGAGCGCAGCGGTGCGCGGATGCGCCAGCAAGCGCCCTACCGGCTGATCCAGCCGATCTTTGAGGAGCCGGCCGCGCCGCGGGGCCAGCGGCCGAGCCGGTGGCGCGCCGGACATCCGCGGCGCTCACGCTCGGCGAGGCCCCGACTGACGCTCACAAGCCGGCTGCGGCTCTCGCTCTCAAACCGCCTGGCGCTGATGTTCCTGGGGGTCACGCTGCTGGCGGTCGGTGCGCTGTACGTGTACGTGGCGCCCGGGCTTCAGAGCCGCCTCATGGATCAGAAGCTCGCCGCGCTGGCCTACGCCGCGCGGACGCACACCGGCGCGCTGCGCCGGGCGCTGGGCGGCCCGGCTCCTGCGCGGGAGCTGCGGCGGCTGGCGGATCTGACCGCCAGCGCGTCCGGCGACCGCGTCACGGTGCTGGCGGTCAACCGGGCGCTCGGCATGCCGCAGCTGTCGGTGGCGCTGGACTCGGAGGGGCCACAGCCTGGACCGCCGATCGGCCTGGGCGTGGCACGCCGCGCTCTGTCGCGCGCCACGCTCAGCGTCGGCGCGCAGCAGAGCCGCGCGGGGGAGACCGCGCAGGCCGCCGTGCCGGTCGCCGACCACGGATCGATCGACTGGGTGATCGTGCTGTCGGCGCCGCTTGCGGACGTGATGCGCACGGTCGGCACCGTCCGGCGCGAGGTGCTGGTGGCCGGGCTGATCGCGCTCGCGATCGCGCTCGTGGCCGGCTACTTCGTGGCCCGGGCGCTCGCGCGGCGGGTGACGCGGCTGGAGGCGGCGGTACGGCAGGTCGCCGAAGGCGACTTCAGCCGGCGCATCGGCGTCGACTCCGGCGACGAGCTGGGACGGCTGGCGGTCGCGTTCAACGAGATGGCCCACCAGCTGCAGCAGATGGACCAGGCGCGCAAGAAGTTCATCGCCACCGCCTCGCACGAGCTGAGAACCCCGGTGTTCTCGCTGGGCGGCTTCGTCGAGCTGCTGGAGGACGAGGAGCTGGACAGCGACACCCGTCGCCGCTTCCTGGAGCAGGTTCGCCAACAGGTGCAGCGGCTGCACAAGCTGTCGGTGGACCTGCTGGACCTGAGCCGACTTGAGTCCGGGTCGCTGGAGCTGCGCCCGGAGGAGGTCGACCTCGGCGAGCTGACCCGCTCGGTGTCAGGCGAGTTTGAGCCGGCGCTGGCTGCGCACGACTCGCGCCTGGAGCTGAGGCTGCCCGGCGGCCGGGCGATCCTCGCCCAGTGCGACCCCGTGCGAATCGCTCAGATCCTGCGAATCCTGATCGACAACGCGCTCACCCACACCCCGCGCGGCACGCACATCGTCGTCAGCGCGCAACGCCGCAACGGCCTGCTCACGCTCGCGGTCCGCGACGACGGCGAGGGCATCGACCCGGCGCTGCAGCGGCGCATCTTCGAGCCGTTCTACACCGCCAACGACGCCCAGGGATCGGGGCTGGGGCTGGCGATCGCCTCCGAGCTGGCCGAGCGCATGAGCGGCCGGCTGACGGTCACCTCCGACGCCGGCGCGACCACGTTCACGCTGGAGATACCCGCCTGAGCCGCTGGGCCGGTCGCGCTCGACGGGCCGCCCGGCCCCACCACGCCGGGCGAGCCCGGTCACCCGCGTTCGCTTGCGACCTCGCGCAGCAGCCCGGTGTGGACGTCGTACACGAACCCGCGCACGGCGTCCCGGTGGGGGATGAACGGCGAGGCGAGCACGCGGGCGATCGACTGCCGCACGTCCGCGTCCAGGTCGTCGAAGGCCTCCACGGCCCACGGCGGCCGGATCCCGGTCTCCCGCTCGATCTCGGCGCGCAAGCCCTCGTCGGTGATCGACATCATCCCGCAGTCGGTGTGGTGGATGAGCGCCACCTCACGGGTCCCCAGCCGCCGCTGAGAGATCGCCAGGGACCGGATCACGTCATCGGTGACCGCGCCGCCGGCGTTGCGGATCACGTGCGCGTCCCCGGCACGCAGGCCCAGCGCCGCGTGCACGTCCAAGCGCGCGTCCATGCAGGCGACGACGGCCACGCGCAGAGCCGGGGCGGCCGGCGCCGCGTCGCCGGCGCGGGAGGCGGCCCAGCGGCGATTGGCGGCCAGGAGCCCGTCGATCGCGCTCATCGGCTCGGTCTGCCGTGCTCGAGCATGCGCGCAGGGTATCGGCCCACCGGGCCGCAGCGCCGCGCGGGCCCAAGCGCCCAGCAGGCCGCCTGGCCTGCGCGACCCACGGGCCGCAGCGCCGCGCGGGCCCGAGCCCCACGCAGGCCACCGGGCCTGCGCGCCATGGGCCGCGGCGCCGCGCGGGCCGCGGGGCCGCCGGGCGCTCCGGTTATCGTCTGTGGGCGGTCCGATGTCGTCGCAGACGCCCCTCGTGCTCGTATCCAACCGCGGCCCGGTCACGTTCGGGCCCGGCGGCGAGATCAGACGGGGCACCGGCGGGCTTGTGACCGCGCTGATCGGACTGGCCTCGCATCGACCCGTGACGTGGGTGGCCTCCGCGATGACCGAGGAGGACGCCGCGGCCGCGCAGCTCGCCGACGGCCGCCCGTTCCCGGTCCGCGGACCCGACGGCGACGAGTACCGCGTCAAGCTTGTCGCGTCGGACCCGGCGGCGTACGACCGCTTCTACAACATCATCGCCAACCCGCTGCTGTGGTTCATACAGCATTACCTGTGGGATCTCTCAAACGCCCCGGACATCAGGCGAAACGAGACGGAGGCGTTCGAGTTCGGCTACAACGTCGTCAACGAGGACCTGGCCAGGGCCGTCCTGGAGGAGGTGGCCGGCGTCGAACGCCCTGTGATCATGGTGCACGACTACCACCTCTACACGCTGCCGGCGCTGATCCGCCGCGCCCGCCCGGACGCGTTCCTGCACCACTTCGTCCACATCCCCTGGAGCCAGTCGGACTCCTGGCGCGTGCTGCCGACGATGATCCGCCGCGAGATCTACTCCGGGATCCTGTCCAACGACATCATCGGCTTCCACACACGCTCCTACCGGCGCAACTTCCTGCAGTGCTGCGAGGACCTGCTGGAGCTGGAGGTCGATCACGAGCGTGGCGTGGTGTTCCTGGACGACCGGGAGGTCTGGGTCCGCGCCTACCCCCTGCCGATCGACGCGCAGGCGATCCGCGCGGTGGCGGCGCGCCCGCGGGTCGCCGAGCTTGAAGCGGAGCTGCTGCGCCGCCGTCGCGACCATCTGATCCTGAGGGTGGACCGCGCCGACCTGAGCAAGAACGTCCTGCGCGGGTTCAGCGCCTTTGACACCTTCCTGGAGCAGCACCCGGAGTTCCGCGAGCGCGTCACCTTCATCGCCCAGCTCATGCCCTCGCGGACCGATGTGCCCGAGTACGCCGAGTACCTGGAGCGGATCGAGGCGGTCGTGGCGGTCGTCAACCACCGCCACGGCTCGCCGGACTGGATGCCGATCCAGCTCAAGCTGCGCGACGACCAGGAGGAGGCGGTCGCCGCCTACAAGCACTACGACGTGCTGATGGTCAACGCGATGTTCGACGGCATGAACCTCGTGGCCAAGGAGGGGCCGATCGTCAACGAGCGCGCCGGCGTCTCGGTGCTCTCGGAGAACACGGGGGCGCACGAGGAGCTCGGCGAGTTCGCGCTGTCGGTCAACCCGTTCGACATCCAGGCGCTGGCGGACTCGCTGCACGCGGCGCTGACGATGTCGCCCCAGGAGCGGCGCCGGCGCCACCAGGGGCTGGTCTCGATCATCACCGCGCGCGATCCGGGGGACTGGATCGACGAGCAGCTGAGCGACATACGCGCCAAGGAGCGCGCGGTCAAGGCTCGCTAGGGCGACGCCGCGGCCGGCCCCAGCGCCACCCGCTATAGTCGGCCGCCGCCCGGGGCCCGCCCGGGCTCGAAGATGACCGAGCAAGAACGCCTCTACGACCTGATGATCGTCCTCTCAACGGGGGTGGACGAGGAGCGCCGCGCCCGCCTCATCGCCGACGTGCAGGCGCAGATCACGGGCGCGGGCGGGTCCGTGCGACTGGACGCCGACTGGCACGCGCGGCCGCTGGCCTACCAGATCGCGCATCAGGACGAGGGCGAATATCACCTGCTGCAGTTCACCGGCCCGACGCCGCTGCTGGAGTCTCTCTCGCACAGCCTGCGGATCGACGACGCGGTGCTTCGCTTTCGGATCATCAGGGTCCTTCCGGGCACACCGCCGCCGCCGGAGCCGCCGCCGGTGCTCGCGGCGGCCGCCGCCCCGCAGGCGGCCGGCGAGCAGCCGGCCATCGAACGCTGAACCCTGGATCGCGGCCGCCCGCGCCCGCGTCGCGGCCCGCACTCAAGTCGCGGCGTCGCGCATCCGCTTCGGGGCGGCCCACACCCGTGTCGCGGCCGCCCGCGCCCACTCCAAGGCGA
Organism: Solirubrobacteraceae bacterium; assembly: GCA_035294345.1. Classification (GTDB taxonomy): domain Bacteria; phylum Actinomycetota; class Thermoleophilia; order Solirubrobacterales; family Solirubrobacteraceae; genus Palsa-465. Next base: position 39,679 of record DATGLC010000028.1, on the reverse strand, counting down.
CCCGCCTCCGCATCGGGGCGGCCCACACCCGGGACCGGGGTGCCCCCAGAATCCCGGCGGCCAGCCCGCCGAGCGCCCGCTGCATGGCGCCAATGTGACGATTCGGTGCCAGTTTGCGCGAAGCGATCGCCTTGCCGTCGGCCGGGCCCATAGACTCGGTGAAAGCCAGCAAGAGAGCCGGAAAGGAGCCAGGAGCATGGCCGGCAGCAACATCAACCGCGTGATCATCACGGGCAACCTGACCCGCGACCCCGAACATCGCACCGTCGCCTCCAGCGGCACGTCGGTGTGCTCGCTGCGCGTCGCCTGCAACGGCCGGCGCAAGAACGCCGAGACGGGGCAGTGGGAGGACCAGCCCAACTACTTCGACGTGACCGTGTGGGGCGCACAGGCGGACAACTGCGCTCGCTTCCTGCGCAAGGGTCGCGCCGTGGCGATCGACGGCCGCCTGCAGTGGAGGGAGTGGACCGACCAGCAGGGCAACAGGCGACAGTCGGTCGATATCATCGCCGAGACCGTGCAGTTCCTCGGCGGCCGCGACGAGGCGCCCAACGGCGGCTACGCGGCCGGCGGCGGGCGCGCAGCCCAGTCCGACGTACCGATCGACACGGCCGACTTCGAGCCGGCTTCGGTGGGTGCGGCCGCGGGCGAGGATGACATACCCTTCTGAGCACGGACCAAATCGACGCTAGGCTGGTTTCCGAGTGGCAAAGCAACGCAGACGACCGGTGCGGCGGCGCGACCGCCGGGGTGGCGCCGCATCCGCGCGGCGGAAGTCGTGCCCGTACTGCCGTGAGAAGGTCGAGCAGGTCGATTACAAGGACGTCTCGATCCTGCGCAGGTTCATCTCCGATCGCGGCAAGATCCGCTCGCGCCGGATAACCGGCGCCTGCCGGCGACACCAGAGCCAGCTGGCGCGGGCGATCAAGCGGGCACGAGAGCTGGCGCTGCTCCCCTACGTGACCGACAGCGCCGAGCACCGGGGACGCGGCGAGCGATGAGGCTCTCCGGCAGGCTCACGCCGGTCCGCTCCACGGCGAGCACGGTTGCGCGCCGCGCGCCGGCCGGCCATCTGGGCTGAGCATGCCTCGGGCGATCCTCCTTCAGGACGTGGAGTCGCTGGGCGAGCGGGGCGCAGTCGTCGACGTGTCGCCCGGCTACCTGCGCAACTACCTGCGTCCCCGCGGGCTCGCCGAGCCGGCGACGGAGGCGTCGATCAGGGCAGCGAGGCGGCGCCAGGAGGAGGCCGAGCGCGCCCGTCGCGAGGCGGAGGAGCGGCTTAGGGAGAGCGCGTCTGTGCTCGGGCGCACCGTGTTGACGATCACCCAGCAGGCCGGAGACGACGGCCGGCTGTTCGGCTCGGTCACCACCCAGGACATCGCCGACGCGATCCGCGATGCTCGCGGCCTCAAGGTCGACCGCCGCAGGATCCACCTGGAGGAGCCGATCCGAAACGTCGGCACCTACATGGTGGTCGTGGAGGTGGCCGACGGGGTGACTGCAACCGTCAAGACGATGGTCGTCGCCGCCTGAGACGCCTCGCTTGCGTCCAGCGCAGGCGCCCAGCCGCTTCGGCCCAGCGCAGACGCCCAGCCGCTTCGGCCCAGCGCAGACGCCCAGCGCTTCGGCCCAGCGCAGGCGCCCGGCCGCCCCATCGAGCCTGAGGCGACCCGCCGCCGCCTGAGGGGCCCGGCGGCCGCGTAGCCGCCTGGGCCCGGACAGCGGGGCGCGGGCGACCGGGCCGCCGCCTCCGCCCTCCCCGCCCGCATCCTGACCGTCCCGACCTTGCCCCGCGCGCCGCTCGCCCTGCTGCAGGAAAGCCACGCACAGAGCGGCAAGGCGCCTGCGCCGACGCCGGACGCCGACCTAATCTCGATCCCCCGATGAGCGCGGTTCAGACGATCGCCGTACCCCCGCACAACCTGGACGCCGAGAAGTCCGTCCTCGGCGCCGTGCTGCTCGACGAGCGCCACCTGCACGGACTCGTGGTGGAGGAGCAGCTGCGTCCCGAGCACTTCTACGACCCCGGCCACGGGCTGGTGTTCGAGGCGATGCTCGAGCTCTACGAGGGCGACGGGCGGATCGACCACCTCACGGTCGCCGAGCGTCTGCGTGAGAAGGGGAAGCTCGAGGAGGCCGGCGGGCCGGGCGCGATCGAGGAGCTCGCCGGCTGGGTGCCGGCGGCCGGCCACGCGCGAGAGTACGGGCGGATCGTGCGCGACAACGCCCGCCTGCGGGCGCTTTTGAGAACCTCCTACGACATCCAGGCACGGGTGCTCGCTCGCGACGCTCCCGCGCGTGATCTCGTCGAGCAGGCCGAGCGCTCGGTGCTGGAGATCGCGACCGACGAGCGCCAGCGGAGGATCCGGTCGATCTCCGACATCCTGCACGAGGAGACCGACAAGCTGCACCGCCTGTCGGTGTCAAAGACGCCGCTCACCGGCATCCCGTCGGGATTCCGGGACCTCGACGAGAAGACCGGCGGATTCCAGCCCGGAAACCTGATCGTGATCGCCGCCCGTCCGTCGATGGGAAAGTCCGCGCTGGTCGCCAACATCGCCGAGAACGCGGCCCTGGCCGGCCACGCGGTGGCGCTGTTCTCGCTGGAGATGTCCGAGTCCGAGCTGGCCCAGCGGTTCGTGGCCTCGCAGGCCAGGCTCAGGGGCGAGGACCTGCGCCGGGGCCGCGTTCCGGCGCGCAAGTGGCCGGAGATCCTCGAGGCTTGCGACCGGCTCTCACGGGCCCCCCTGTTCGTCGACGACACCTCGGACACCAGCGTCCTTGACGTGCGCGCCAAGTCGCGCCGTCTGCACGCGCAGATCCCCGACGGGCTGGGACTGATCATCGTCGACTACCTGCAGCTGATGCGCCACGAGGGACGCGTCGACAGTCGCGTCGAGCAGGTCGGGCAGATCAGCCGGGGACTCAAGCAGCTGGCGCGCGAGCTCAACGTGCCGGTGATCGCGCTCTCACAGCTCAGCCGCGCGGTCGAGCAGCGCGGCGGCGACCGCCGACCGGTGCTCTCGGACCTGCGGGAGTGCGTCACCGGCGACACCCCCGTCTGGCTCGCCGACGGACGCAGGATGCCGATCGCCGAGCTCGTCGGGACAAGCCCCACGGTCCTCGCGCTGCATGGCGACGGATCGATCGCGCCGGCGCGCAGCGACGCCGTGTGGGCGGTCGGACCGAGGCCGGTGCTGACGCTGCGGCTCGCCTCCGGCCGCACGCTGCGCGCGACGGCCGAACACCGCGTCCTCAGCGATCGCGGCTGGACGCGCCTCTGCGAGTTGGGATGCGCCGACCGCGTGGCGCTCGCCGCGGGGTTGCCGGAGCCCGCGCAGCCGCTGAGCTGGCCCGATGCGCGCGCTGCGCTCGTGGGACGGCTGCTGGGCGACGGCGGCGTGCTCGGAGGGCCCGGCAGGACGCGGGTCCCGCGCGCCGCATTCAGACTGAAGGACCGCCAGGTCGCCCTCCTGCTTTGTGGGATCTGGGAGACCTGCGGCCGGATCGAGGTCACGGGCGAGACCCGGATCGCCTGCGAGACACCCAGCGAGGACCTCGCACGGGATCTTGCGGCGCTGCTTCTGAGGCTGGGGATCGTCGCCCGGATCAGCGCCCGCGGCGAGCGCGGGCAGAAGACGCTGTGCGTCGATGTGCCCGACGCGGCGAGCCAGGCCCGATTCCTTGAAAGGATCGCCGCGCGCCTGGCCCGGGCCGTGGCGACGCTCGGGACCCCGCCCGAGCACGCTGCGGCTGCTGCCGTGACGCCCGCGCGGCGCAACGCGGCGGCGCTCCCGGCGCCCGCACAGCCCAGCGCAGCGGCGCTCCCGGCGCCCGCGCGGCGCAGCGCGGCAGCGCTGCCGGCGCCCTTGCAGCCCAGCGCGGCAGAGCTCGCGGAGCGGGTCTTGACGCACAGGCCGGATCGTGCCCTCGATCCGGCCTCGCAGCGGACCGCGGCGGAGGTCGGAGACCGGGTCGGCGCGGACGCCCGGATCAGACCGGAGGCGTCCGCGCACGTGGCGATGGACGCGGCGCTGCATTGGGATCCGGTGGTGGCGGTGGAACCCTGCGGCGTGGAGCCGGTGTTCGATCTCACCGTCCCCGGGCCGGCCAGCTGGCTGGCGGACGGGTTGGTCAGCCACAACTCGGGCCAGATCGAGCAGGACGCCGACCTGGTGATGTTCATCTACCGAGACGACTACTACAACCCGCCCGGCTCCAGCCATCCCTCCGAGCGCCAGGGCGAGGCGGACATCATCATCGCCAAGCACCGTAACGGCCCGACCGGCGATGTCGTGCTGACCTTCCGAGCCGACGTCCCGAAGTTCGCCAACTACGCCGGCGACCGGTTCCGCGAGTGAGCGACCGCTGCCCCTACGACCTCTGCGACGGGTCGGGGCTTCGCTACGACGCTTCGACCAATACGTCCTACGACTGCCGATGTCGCCCGCAGGTGGTCGCGCGCGCGCGGGCGCGCAGCCTGTCGGCGGTGATCCCGCGGCGCTATCGCGACGTCTCGTTCGATCGCCCGCCGGTGACCGAGATCGAGCCGCGGATCGTCTCGGCGGTGCGACGGTTCGCCACCTCGATCGACGAGCAGCTCGCGCGGGGCCGCGGCCTGTGGTTCATGGGGCCCCCGGGCACGGGCAAGACCACGCTCGCGATGCTCGTTGCGCGGGCGGCGCTCGACGCCGGGCGCTCGGTGGCGATCTACTCGCTCCCCCGGCTGCTGAACGAGATCCGCGACAACCACCGCGCCGATCGATCCCACATCGATCTGCTGGACCGCCTCGCGTCGGTCGACCTGCTGCAGATCGACGACGTGGGCGCGGAGCGCACGACCGACTGGGTGCTGGAGGAGCTGTACTCGATCGTCAACGCCCGCTATGAGGACCAGCGATCGATCGTGATCACCACCAACATCCTCGACCGAGATGCGCTGTGCGAGCAGATCAGCGAGCGCACCGTCTCCCGGCTGACCGAGATGTGCGACGAGCTGCCGCTGCTGGGGCCCGACCGGCGCCTCGAGCGCCGGATCGTCTGAGCGCCACGCCGGCCTGCGCCCGCCCGGGCCACGACTGCCACGCGCTACGCACCGCCGAGGGCCGCGCGGGCGATCGCTGGCGACACGCGCGGGGCATCGCCCACCGCGCGGCGCGGCGCTAACGGCCGGTCGGCGCACCGCTAACGGCCGCTCGGCGCACCGCTAACGAAATACCCGCAAACGGACAACAGCTCATCCAACCCTTACGCCTACCTTACGTGCTTGCGTCCGCGGCCGGGCTGGCCGACCCGCTGATGGACCCGATCGACAGTCCGCGCGAGATGGAGTCACGCATGTACGAGACCACAGCCGACGACCGGCGCTCGCCGGGCGCCATCGACCACCGCAGCTCGCCGGGCGCCATCGACGACCGGCGAGCGCGCAGCGCCGTCGCATCGCCCGCGCGCGCCGGAGGGCCACCGGCCACGCTGCTGGAGGTGCTGGACGCGAGCGTCGCGGCCTGGCCGGAGCGCCCGGCGCTGCAGTCCGACGAGCGAACGCTCACCTACGCGCAGCTGGCCGAGGCGATCGAGGACGTCGCGCGGCGGCTGCGCCGGGCCGGGGTCGGCCGCGGCGACCGGGTCGGAGTCAGGCTGCCCAGCGGCAAGGCCGAGCTGTACGTCGCGATCCTCGGCATCCTGCGGACCGGCGCCGCCTACGTACCCGTCGACGCCGACGATCCCGCGCAGCGAGCACGCCAGATCTTCCGCGACGCCGCCGTCTGCGCCGTGCTCGGGCCGGGGCTCAGGCCCGACTGGCTCGGACCAACGGCCGGGCAGCTCGGCGGCGACCAGGAGCCGACCCCGGATGACGACGCATGGGTGATCTTCACCTCCGGCTCCACCGGCGAGCCCAAGGGCGTCGCGGTCAGCCACCGCGCGGCCACCGCCTTCGTGAACGCCGAGCGCCGGCTGTTCGACGTGCATGAGACCGACCGCGTGATGGCCGGGCTGTCGGTCGCGTTCGACGCAAGCTGCGAGGAGATGTGGCTGGCATGGGCCAACGGGGCCGCGCTCGTGCCCGCCCCGCGCGAGCTGGTGCGAGCGGGCCACGAGCTCGGCCCGTGGCTGAGAAGCCAAAGGGTCACGGTGGTGTCGACCGTCCCGGCGCTGGCGGCGATCTGGGAGCGGGAGTCGCTGGCCGGCGTGAGGTTGCTGATCCTCGGCGGGGAGGCGCTGCCCGAGCAGCTCGCGTGGCGCCTTGCCTCGGAGCGCGAGGTGTGGAACACCTACGGCCCGACCGAGGCCACGGTCGTCTCCACGGCCGCGCGCGTGCGACCCGGCGAGCCCGTCACGATCGGCCGGCCGCTCGAGGGCTGGGAGGTGGCGGTGGTCGACGAGCGCGGCGAGCCCGTCGAGGCCGGTGAGACCGGCGAGCTGGTGATCGCGGGCGTCGGCCTCGGGCGCTATCTGGACCCCGAGCTTGACCGGCGCCGCTACGCGCCGCTGCCGGCTCTGGGCTGGCAGCGGGCCTACCGTACCGGCGACCTGGTGGCCGATACGCCGGCTGGGCTTCGCTTCGTCGCCCGACGCGATGGGCAGGTCAAGATCGCCGGACGGCGCATAGAGCTGGGGGAGATCGATGCCCAGCTGAGCGCCGTCGCGGGCGTGCGCGCGGCCGCCACCGTGGTGCGCGAGACCGCGGCCGGCAACCGGCTGCTGGTCGCCTACGTCTCCGGGGAGGCCCGCGCCGAGGACATCCGGTCAGCGCTCCTGCGGCGGCTGCCCGCGGAGCTCGTGCCGCGGATCGTGCCCATGGCGGAGCTGCCCGTGACCACCTCCGGCAAGCTTGACCGCCGCGCGCTGCCCTGGCCGCCGCCACCGGAGGGCCCGCCGGCGAGCGCCGGCGGGCCGCTGACCGAGGCCGAGCGATGGCTCGCCGACCGCTTCGCCGAGCAGCTCGGGCCGGTCCAGATCGCACCCGACAGCGACTTCTTTGCGCTCGGCGGAAGCTCCCTGGCGGCCGCTCGCCTCGCGTCATCGCTGCGCGCCCGCTACCCGTCGGTCGCGGTCGCCGATGTCTACAACCACCGTACGCTGCGCGCGCTGGCGACCAGGCTGGAACAGCTGGGCGGCGAGCAGGCCGAAGAGCGGTCGCCGAGCGCCGGGAGCCCGGGCCGCCGTGCCGCCGTGCAGCTTGCGGGCGTACTCGCCCTGCTGGCTCTCGCCTCGCCGACGTGGGTGCTGGCCGTGCTGACGATCGATCGGCTCGCGCCGGGCCACATCGGCCCCCAGGTGGGCTGGGGATGGCTGATCGCAGGTTGGCTGGCCTTCGCCAGCGCGCCGGGGCGCGGCCTTGTCGTGGCGGCGTGCAGGCGCCTGCTGCTGGCCGACCTGAGGCCCGGTCGCCATCCTCGCAACGGCTGGCTGTCGCTGCGGCTGTGGTTCGTGCAGCGCGTCGCCGACGGGCTCCGCTACGACCGCCTGGCGGGCACACCGTGGTCCTGGCGCTTTGCGAGGCTCTGCGGCCACCGCGTCGGCCCAGGCGCGCGCCTGGGGACGCTGCCACCGGTCACCGGGCTGGTGTCGATCGGCGAGGGTGCGACGATCGAGGGGGGCGTCGACATGTACGGCTGGTGGATCGACGGGCCCGAGCTGGTGATCGGCGAGGTGACGATCGGCCCCGGAGCCCGGATCGGCACCCGAGCGGTCCTGATGCCGGGCGCGCGCGTCGGCGCGGGCGCGGAGGTCGAGCCCGGGGCGGTGGTCTGCGAGGAGATCGGCGCCGGCGAGCGCTGGGCGGGCTCGCCCGCCCAGCGCGTGGGACGGGCGGGCGACGAGTGGCCGTCGCATCCGGCGCCCGAGCCCCGCGGCCGGCTGCGCTGGCTTGCGATGTACGCCGGGGGTCTGCTGGCGTGCGATCTGCTGTCGCTGCTGTCGGCGATCCCGGCGCTCGCGATCGTGCTCATGGTCGAGCCCGCCCACTGGGACACGACGGCGGCGGCGCTCCGCCTCGCCGCCTGGCTGCCGGTGCTGGCGCTCTCGTTCGTGCTCTGCGAGGCGCTCCTGGTGGCAGCGCCCGTGCGGCTCGCCGGCCGGCTGATCGAGCCGGGCCTGCAGGGCGCGTGGGGAGCTACCGCCTGGGCCCTGTGGTTCTGCGAGGAGCTGCTTGGAGCGAGCCGCACGACGCTGTTCTCGCTGTATGCGACGGTGTACACGCGCCCCTGGCTGCGCCTGGCCGGAGTCGACGTCGGGCGCCGCGCGGAGGTCTCGACGGCGACCGGGCTCAGCCGCCTTTCGCGCTTTGAGCCCACGAGCTTTGCGGCCGACGACGTAGCCTTTGCGCACGCGCTGTCCCGGGACGGATGGCTGCGCGTGGAGCCGATCTGCATCGGGCCCGAAAGCTTCGTCGGCAACGGCGCGATCCTGCCGGCGGGCACGCGGGTCGGCGGCGGAAGCCTGGTGGGGCTGCTGACCACGCCGCCGCGCGACGGCGGCGATGACACGGCGTGGCTGGGGTCGCCTGCGCTCGAGCTCCCGCGTCGGCGGGTCGCGGCCGACGTGCGCCTGACCACCGAACCCTCGCGCGCGCGCCTGACGGCGCGCGCGGCCACCGAGGCCGTACGGATCCTGCTGCCAGCGACGGTGTCGGCGGCGCTGATCCTGGCACTGTTCTACCTGCTCGAGGCGGCGGGCGCCGACGGCGTGGCGGTGATGGCGCTGGTCGCGCCGCTGGGGCTTGCGGCGATCGGCGTCGCCGCGACCGCGTTCACCGTCGCGGCCAAGTGGGCGATCATCGGTCGCTACCGGCGCGGCGAGCATCCGCTCTGGTCGTTCTTCGTCTGGCGCGACGAGATCATCAACAGCCTCCAGGAGCAGCTCGCCGGGCCGATGCTGATCGACGATGCGCTCGGCACTCCCCTGATGTCGCTGTATCTGCGGGCGATGGGGTCACGCGTCGGCCGCGACGCGTGGATCGACACGCTCACGGTGACGGAGTTCGACATGGTGCACATCGGCGACGGCGCGGTCGCCAACCGGCACTCGGTGATCGAGACGCACCTGTTCCACGACCGGGTCCTGCAGATAGGCCCGGGAAGGCTTGGGGCCGGCGCGACCCTGGGGCCCTACAGCACGATGCTCCCGGACACGGTGCTCGGCGACGGGTGCTCGGTCGGCGCGCGCTCGATCGTGATGCGCGGCGAGCGCCTCCCGGCTCGAACGCGATGGCATGGCGCCCCCGTGATCGCCCGCTAACGGACCGCTCGCCCGCGATCGACGCCGAGCCCGCTCGGCCCGTGGCCCGGCGACCGGCGGCGGCGCCCGGCTGGCTCTCGGCCCCCGACCTGCGCGCGGCGACGGAGCGCGGGGCCCTCGGCGCCGAGGCGGGCCTGCACGCGGGCGTGCCCGTGCTGATGGTGCTCGACGCCCGGCCCGATGGCCTGGACGAGCAGCAGCTGCGCGAGCTTGCGCGGACGGTCGCGGCCACGCGGCGCGCCCGCGCGGTCTCACGTTCCTACTGCCACCCGTTTGCGCTGATCGCCTGGCACGACGATCGCGTGGGCGTCGACATCGAGCGCGTCGGGCCATGCGACGAGGCGTTCGGGCGCTCGATCTGCACCCCCTCGGAGCTGGCCTCGCGGCCGTGGGAGGACGCCGGCCGGCTGATCTCGCTGTGGGCGGGAAAGGAGGCGCTGGCCAAGGCCCTCGGCGAGCCGCTTCGCCATGACCCGCGGCGGCTGGAGGCCCCGGCCGGCTGGCCGAACGGCGCGGCGGGCCGCTGGCGCGCCAGGGAGATCGCCGTCGCCGACGGATACCGCGCCTGGGTCTGCTGGCGCTGCGGCCCGCAGGGTTGGGAGGCGCAGCGCGCCCCTGAGGGGGTGAGGAGCGGGGCGCGCCCCCGAGGGGCGAGAGGCGCAGCGCGCCCCTGAGGGGTGAGGAGCGGGCGCGCCCCCGAGGGGTGAGAGGCCAAGCGCGCCCCTACACTCACCGTCGTGCCAGGAATAGTGGTGGTCGGCGCCCAGTGGGGCGACGAGGGCAAGGGCAAGGTGACCGACATGCTCGCCGAGCGAGCGCACGCGGTCGTGCGCTTTCAGGGCGGCAACAACGCCGGCCACACGATCGTGCGCGACGGCGAGACCTGGAAGCTTCGGCTGATGCCGTCCGGGATCCTGCACCCGGGCAAGCTGTGCGTGATCGGCAACGGGGTCGTGATCGACCCGAAGGTGCTGACAGACGAGCTGGACGAGCTGCGCCGGCGCGGGATCGACACGCGCGCCCTGCGGGTGTCGGCCAACGCCCACCTGATCATGCCCTACCACATGATGCTCGACCACGCCGGCGAGGCCAAGCTCGGGAAGCTGCAGATCGGCACCACGCGCAGCGGCATCGGCCCCTGCTACGCGGACAAGGCCGCCAGGCTCGGAATCCGCGTACAGGACCTGCTGGACGAGAAGATCCTCAAGAAGAAGATCGTCGCGGCCCTAGACCCCAAGCGGCTGTCGCTGCGCCCGTATGCGCGCGACCCGCGGCTGGACCTGCAGTCGATGACCGAGGAGTACCTGACCTACGGCCACGTGCTCGAGCCCTACATAGCCGACACCTCAAGGCTCGTGCTCGAGCGCCTGGACCGTGACGAGGTGGTCGTGTTCGAGGGTGCGCAGGGCGTCCTGCTGGACATCGACCACGGCACCTACCCGTTCGTCACCTCGTCCAACCCGGTCGCCGGCTCGGCCTGCATCGGCGCCGGCGTGGGCCCCAAGGACATCGACGAGGTGTGGGGGATCGCAAAGGCCTATCAGACGCGGGTCGGCGCAGGGCCCTTCCCAACCGAGCTCGAAGGGCCGCTGGCCGACGCAATCCGCGAGGCCGGCGGCGAGTACGGAACCGTCACCGGGCGCCCACGGCGGGTTGGCTGGCTGGACCTTGTGGCGCTTCGCTACGCCGCGCGCCTGAACTCGATGACCGCGCTGGCGATCACCAAGCTCGACGTGCTGCGCGGACTTGACCCGATCTCGGTGTGCGTCGGATATCGCGGCAGCGAGGGCGCGCAGTTCGACCATTTCCCCTACCACCAGACCGTTCTGCATCACGTGACCGGCTGCTATGAGCAGCTGGCCGGCTTCGATGAGGACATCAGCGAGTGCCGCTCCGAGCAGGAGCTGCCCGGGCCCGCGCGCGACTACCTGCGCTTCATCGAGGAGTTCGTGGGCGTTCCGATCGCGCTGATCGGCGTTGGCCCCGGGCGCGAGCAGGTCATCTGGACCGAGACCGGACGGGGGATGGCGGCCAGCCGCGCGAGCGCCGCGCCGGTCTGACCCGCTTGCGGCGACGGCGGCCGACCGACCGACACCCTGGCGACGCCGCGCCGTACTGGGGCCAGCCCCGCTACCGGGGCCCGCCCGCTGCCGGTAGCGCTCCGTAGGAGCCGTCGCAGCGTCGGGCCCCGGGCCCGAACCGGGTGACGCTCGGACAGGACGCGACCGCGCAGATCTTCATGGAAGCCGCAGCGTCGGGCCCCGGGCCCGAACCGGTGACGCCGCCCCGCTACTGGGGCCAGCGCTCCAGCAGATCGGCGTCTGGCACGGTGCGCACCGCGCGGGCGGGCACGCCCATCACCACCTCGCGCGCAGCGACGTCGCGCACCACCACCGCGCCCGCAGCGATGAACGCCTCCTCTCCCACATCGACCCCCGGCGCGAGCACAACTCCGCCGCCAACCCTGCACGCGCGACGCAGGACCGGCCCGCGCAGCGGCTCGCCGGCCGGGTGTCGACCCATCGCGTTGTCGTTGGTCATCACCACGCCGGGTCCGATGAACACGTCGTCCTCGACGACGGTGGCAGCGGTCACGTACACGAGCGTCTGGATCAGGACCCGCGCCCCGAGGCGGGCGTCGAAGTCGACGGTCGATCCGCGCCCGACCACGGTCCGCTCGCCGACGAGCGCCCGTTCGCGGATGTGGGCCTGATCGCCGATGATCGCGCGCGGGCCGATCGTCGCGGCCGCGTAGACGATCGCGCCGGCGCAGATCGTCACGCCGTCGGCGACCGACAGCGGCCCCAGCTCGCCGGCGGCGCTCGAGCCGGGCCGAAGCCGCGGACGCTTGCCCAGCAGCGCCCCGTCCTCCACCAGGCAGTCCTCGCCGAGCGCGGTCTCCTGGTGGATGACGGCGCCCGAGCCGACCGAGCAGCCGCCGCCAAGCCGAGCACCCTGGTGGATGACGGCGCCCGAGCCGACCGAGCAGCCGCCGCCAAGCTCAGCCCCCTCGTGGATGACGGCGCCCGAGCCGACCGAGCAGCCGGCGCCCAACCGGGCGCCGGTGTGCACGACCGCACCGGGCGCGAGCACCACGCCGTCGCCCAGCTGCGCGCCCTGCGCGACGAAGGCACCGCCGGCCTGCGTCCAGCCGCCGTCAGGCACGATCTGCCGCCGGACCATGGAGGGCACCCGGCGGCCCCGCCGATCTGCACCGAGGTTCACGCGCTGCCCCGCGCATCGACCCCATCCCGGGTCTGAGACGTCAGCTCAAGCGACGCCTGCAGGCGCTCCAGCACGCGCACCACGCGCAGGCCGCGGGCGCCGTCTGTGCGCGGCGCGCGCCGCTCACGGATGCTGGCGATGAACTCCTCGCACTCCAGGCGAAGCGGCTCCACGCTCGGGATGCGCGGCGAGTAGGAGCCGCCCGAGCGGGTGATGTACTCGCCGTAGGTGCGCGCGTCCTCGTCGAAGCCCTTGTCGTAGACGGTCAGCTTGCGCTCCAGCGCCATGTCGTCCACGGTGGCCATGCGACGCGAGCCGACGACGGTGAAGCGCCGCTCCTTGTGCGGGTCAAGCCAGGACAGATGCAGGTGCGCGCACAGCCCGGACGGGAAGCGCAAAAAGCAGAAGACCACGTCCTGGACATCCGGGCGAACGCAGCAGGCGCCGTGCGCCACCGCCTCGAGGGGGTCCTCGCCGGCCAGCGCCAGCAGCACCGAGAGGTCGTGCGCGCCAAGGCTCCAGAGAGCGTTCTCGTCGGCGCGCAGGCGCCCCAGGTTGACCCGGTTGGAGTAGACGTAGTAGATCCGATCGCCCAGCTCGCCTGAGTCGACCAGCCCCAGCAGCGCCCGGACCGCGGGGTGATACTCGAGCAGATGGCCGACCATGAGCACGCGCCCCGCGCGCTGCGCCGCGCTGAGGGCAAGCTGCGCGTCGGCGGCCGAGGTCGCCAGCGGCTTTTCGACCAGGCAATGCTTTCCGGCCTCGAGCGCGCGGAGGGCGAGCGGGGCATGCGTGGCCACCGGGGTGGCGAGCACCACCGCGTCCAGCTGCTCGTCTGAGAGCAGGTCGTCGATCCGCGCCGCCGTCCGCGCCCCCGGATGCGCCGCCGCGGCGCGCGACAGCGCCTCGCTGTCGCCGTCGCACAGCCAGGCCACCCGGCAGCCGTCGATTGCGGCCAGGTTGCGCGCCAGGTTCGGGCCCCAGTAGCCGAGCCCGACGACCCCAACGCTCACACTCCGCGGGTCGCTCATCGGATGGGGGACGGGCGCATCGGCGGCCCGGAGTCTAGGGCGGGCGCACAGACCGCGCGTTGGTTGACTTCTACGCACTCATCGTGTACCTTGGCGCAAAGGACCAGGAGAGGAGAGGACAGCAGATGGCGACCACCACCGGTGCCGAGAGCCAGCGTCACACGGCGACAGCTCCGGCCCCGCCGCCCCCGCCGCTTGAGATCGAACGGCGCTCGATCGACTGGGTTCCCGAGAACGAGCGCCACGGCCGCCTCTGGCACCAGGCGCCGCTCTGGTTTCTGGGCAACTTCCAGTACTTCACGATCCCGATCGGGTTCGTGGGGCCGTCGCTGGGCCTCTCGCTGGGCTGGACGATCCTGGCGGGCGCGCTCGGGATCCTGGTCGGGACGGTGTTCATGGCCTTCCACGCGACCCAGGGACCGAGGCTCGGACTGCCCCAGATGATCCAGTCCCGCGCGCAGTTCGGCTACCGCGGGGTGATCGTGCCGCTCTTCGCGACCCTGTTCACATACCTGGCGTTCAACGTGACCGACCAGGTGCTGATGTCGCAGGGGTTCCACAACACGTTCGGCTGGAGCGCCCAGCTGGTCGCAATCGTGTCCGCCGTGCTGGCCGCGGTGGTCGCCATCTGGGGACATGACTGGGTTCACCGCGTGTTCCGGGCGGTGCTGGCGATGGCCCTGCCGGTGGTCTCGATCCTGTCGATCGGCGTGATCCTCGGGCTGGCGCACGGCCACGCTCCCAGCCAGCACCTGTCCTTCAGCCTGGCCGCGTTCATGGCGCAGTTCTCGGTCGCGGCCGCCTACAACATCACCTACGCGCCGTACGTCTCTGACTACTCGCGCTACCTGCCGTCGGGCACCGGCGCGCGGCGGGTCATCGCATCGGTGTTCTTCGGCGCCGCGGGCTCGCCGATCTGGCTGATCGCGCTCGGCGCCTGGCTGGCGATTCGGCTGGGGGCGACCGACGGACTGCTGGGGACCAAGATCGCCGGCAACAACATCTTCCATCCGCTTGGATCGGTGGCGGCGATCCTGCTCGCGCTCGGGCTGGCGGTCACGATGGGCATGAACGCCTACGGGGGGATGCTGACCGTGCTGACCGCCGTGGACTCGTTCCGCAAGATCCGCCCGACCAGGCAGGCGCGCGTGATCACGATCCTGGTGCTGACCGTCGTGTGGTTCGCGGTCGGACAGTCGATCTCCTCCAGCGCCGCGACCACGGTGGCCAACTCGCTCACGCTGATGCTCTACCTGCTGGTGCCCTGGACGGCCACCAACCTGGTGGACTTCTTCCTGGTCCGCCATGGCCACTATGCGATCACGGACCTGTTCGAGCCCAACGGCATCTACCGTTCCTGGGCGGCGCGCGGCTTGATCGCCTACTTCGTCGGCTTCGCGGCCGAGATCCCGTTCATGGTGCTGCCGAGCCTCGCCGGCTTCACCTACACCGGGCCGGTCGCCAAGCAGATCTCCGACGTGGACATCTCGTGGATCGTCGGGCTGCTGGTCACCGGAGTCGTCTACTGGCTGCTTTCGCGCTCGATGGACCTGCAGGGGGAGCAGAGGGCGGTGGCCGCCTCAAACGCACGGCTGGGCGCGAGCGTCTGAGCGCGAGCCGAGCCTATGATTGAGATCGCATCGACCAGCCGCCCGACCACCTTGACCAGCAGCACAACCCAGAGCCCTCCCGACTGCGGGCCGCCGTTCACCGGCCGGCCGGGCGGCCGGCTGCCAGCCGCTGTCTAGCATGGCGATCGACGGTAGCGGCGCGCTGCGGTTCGGAGCACGGCTGCGCCACGCGCGGGAGGCCAGCCGGCTGTCGCTGGGAGAGGTCGCCGCGCGCAGCGGCGTCACCAAGAGCTTCCTCTCCAGGGTGGAGCGGGACATCACCAGCCCCTCGGTGGCAAGCCTGATCGGCATCTGCCAGGCGCTCGGCCTGTCGGTCGCCGACCTCTTCAGCACGCCGCAGACGACCCTCGTGCGGCGGGCCGAGCGCCCCACGATCGCCGATCTGCCCAAGGCCGAGGAGGTGGTCGACACGCTGATCACCCCACCTGGCGAGCGCTACGTGACGGTGCTCGAGACGATCGCGGCGCCGGGCGGCTCAGGCGGCTCCACGCTCTACACCCTGCCGAGCGAGTGCGAGGTCTGCTACGTGCTGCAGGGGGAGATCGAGGTCCAGGTGGAGGACCAGACGTTTTCGCTGTCGGCCGGGGACGCGCTCACCTTCGGCGCCGCCGTCCCGCACAGCTGGCGGGCGATCGGCGGTGGCGCGCGCATCCTGTGGATCCTCGCGCCCGCGCTCCCGGACCCGCGCGGGGCGGTCCGGTGAGCCCGACGACCCCGCACTACGGCCCACCGGACGCGAGCCTGGCGCCGCGCTACACCGGGCCGCGCACGTTCGCGCGGCTGCCGCACGTCGAGCTGCCCGAGCCGGGGATCGACGCGGCCGTGCTCGGCGTTCCGTTCGACACCGCCACGAGCTTCCGGCCCGGCGCGCGCTTCGGGCCCGAGGCGATCCGCTCGGCCTCCACGCTGCTTCGCCCGTACAACCCGGCGCTCCGGGTGGACGTGTTCGAGTCCCTGTCGGTGGTCGACGGCGGCGACCTGGCGGTCACGCCCGGCAACGCCCGCCGCACCGCCGAGCAGATCGACGCCGGGCTGCGGCCGGTGCTCGAGGCCGGGATCGTGCCGCTGGTGCTGGGCGGCGACCACTCGATCGTGCTCGGAGAGCTGCGCGCGCAGGCGGCGGTGCACGGACCGGTGGGGCTGGTGCTGATCGACGCCCACGCCGACACGTGGGATCAGTACTACGGCGAGCGCTACTTTCACGGCACGCCGTTCCGCCGCGCTGTCGAGGAGGGGATCCTGGACCCGACGCGGTCGCTGCTGGCGGGCATGCGCGGCCCGCTCTATGGGGCCGGCGACGCGACGCAGCCGCTGCAGCTGGGGTTTGAGGTGATCGGCTGCGACGAGCTCCGGCGGCTGGCGGCCACGCCGGAGCGCTACCGGGAGCGCGTGCTTGCGCGAGCGGGCGACGGGCCCCTGTTCATGTCGTTTGACATCGACTCGCTGGACCCGGCCTTTGCGCCCGGGACCGGCACCCCCGAGGTGGCGGGTCTCACGCCCGCCGAGGCTCTGGCGCTGCTTCGCTCGCTGGCCGGCATCCGCTTCACCGGGTTTGACCTGGTGGAGGTGTCCCCCCCCTACGACACCGCCGGCCAGGTCACGGCGCTCAACGCGGCCGCGATCGCGTTCGAGATGCTGTCTCTGCTGGCCGTCGCACACGGCTGACGGCCGCCCGGCGCCGCGCCGAGCCGGCGATGATCGATCCGCGCTTCGCGATCCTGGGCGCGCTGGTGACGCTCCTGGGCAGCGGCGCCTACGCGCTTGACACGGTGCGAGGCCGCACGACCCCCAACCGAGCCTCGTGGACGATGTGGGCGCTTGCGCCGATGGTCGGCTTCGCCGCGCAGCTCGCCCAGCATGCGGGGCTGGCGGCGCTGCTCACGTTCGCGGTCGGCTTCGGCCCGGTCCTGGTGCTGCTGGCCTCGGTCGCGGCCCCCGGCGCCTACCTGAGGCTGTCGCCCTTCGACGTGGCCTGCGGCATCGGTTCGATGCTGGCCCTCGCCGCCTGGGCGGCCACCGGGGTCGGCGATGAGGCGATCGCCCTCAGCATCGCGTCGGATTTCCTGGCCGCGGTCCCGACGATCCTCAAGTCCCATCGGCAGCCGGACACCGAGAGCGCGAGCGCGTTCATCGCCGGCGCGATCGGCTCGGCGATCACGCTGCTGAGCATTCCAGCGCGCTCGTTCGGGGTCGCGACCGCCGCGTTCCCCGCCTACATCGTCGCCGACGCGTCGCTGATCTCCGGCCTGATCCTCGTCGGGCGCAGACGCCGGGGGGTCGCGGCCGGCGGCGAAGGCCGCGCGTAGCGCTCCCGGCCCCGCCGGCCGGCGCCAGCGCCACACGCCAGCCGGCGCCAGCGCCACACGCCGGTCAGCGCCCGGTCCGGCGGTCGGCCAGCGCCCCGGCGCCCGGGACCGGGCGGCGGGCCCCAACCCACACGCCGGTCAGCGCCCGGTCCGGCGCCACCAGGCGGTCAGCTCTTCGACGACCCGGCCGCCTGCCTGCCCGTCCCCGAACGCCAGCCGCGGCTCGCCGGGGTCGGGCGCGGGCCGCTCCAGCGCGGCCCGCGCGGCCCGCGGATCGAGCCCCACGAGCGTGTTCCAGCCAAGGTTCACGGTCTCGACCCACTCGGTGCTGTCGCGCAGCGTCACGCACGGCACGCCTGCCAGGTAAGCCTCCTTCTGCAACCCTCCGGAGTCGGTGAGCACGACGCGCGCGCCGCACATCAGCGCCGCCAGCTCGAAGTAGCCGACCGGCTCGGCGAGCGTCACGCCGGGCGACCGCGCCAGGACGTCCCACAGCCCGGCGTCCCGCAGCCGCCGCTCGGTCCGCGGGTGAACCGGCATGAGCAGCGGCAGGTCCCGCGCGACGCCCGAGAGGAGCTCGACGAGCGATGCCAGCCGCGACGGCTCGTCGACGTTGCCGGCGCGGTGGGCGGTCGCCAGCGCGTAGCAGCCGCGCTCGAGGCCTCGGGCCGCGATCAGGTCATCGCGCTCGCGCACGCGGGGCAGCACGGCCAGCGAGACGTCGACCATGACATCGCCGACCATGCGCACCTCGCCGGCGACCCCCTCGCGGCGCAGGTTCTCCACGGCGGTCTGCGTGGGGCACAGCAACAGCGAGGCGGCATGGTCGCAGAGCACGCGGTTGAGCTCCTCGGGCATCGTGCGATCAAACGAGCGCATCCCGGCCTCGACGTGCGCGACCGGGACCCCCGCCTGCGCGCCGGCGAGCGCACCCGCGAGCGTCGAGTTGGTGTCTCCGTAGACCAGGACGCAGTCGGGCGCCACCTCGGTCAGCACCGGCTCGAGCGCCGTCAGCATCCGCGCGGTCTGCGAGCTGGCCGACCCGAGCGCCACGCCCAGCTGCCGATCGGGCGCGGGCAGGCCGAGCTCGGCGAAGAACACGGCCGACAGCCGGTCATCGAAGTGCTGGCCGGTGTGGACCAGCACCTCCTCGTGCGCGATGCGCAGGTGCGGCGAGACGGCGGCGGCCTTGATGAACTGCGGGCGGTTCCCGATCACGGTCAGGACCCGCATCGCCCGCCCTCCGGCGCCGAGGCGCTCAAGCGCGGCGCGCCGCCTCAAGCCGCGCCGAGACCGCCTCGGCCGCGGCCCTGGCGGCCGCGTCGGAGACCGGTGTCGGCCCGTCGAAGGTGCGGTCATCGACCGCGCAGACCGGCTGGACCTCGCGCGTGGTGGATGCGAGGAACACCTCGTCGGCCTCGTAGAGCTCCTCGAGCGTGCAGCTGCGCTCCGCGCCGCCGGCCACCTCGAGCACGAGCGCCCGCGTGATCGACGCGAGGATGTGCTCGCTGAGCGGCGGCGTGAACAACTGGCCCTGCGCCACCCAGAAGATCGAGCTGGTCGGCGCCTCCAGCACCCGGCGCTCGGGGCTGACCAGCAGCGCCTCGTCGAAGCCCTGCTCCTGAGCCAGCCGGGTGGCGAGCATGTTCGCCGCATAAGAAAGCGACTTGATCTGGTCGAGCACCAGCGTCGGCGAGTAGGTGATCGACCGCAGGCGCACCCGCTCGGGCACGAACGGGATCGGCTCGGTCAACAGCAGCCGCCGCCCACCCCTGGTCACGATCAGGCGCAGAAGCTCGTTGTCGGGGCCGCCGGGCCACTGCGCCAGCAGGCGGTGGGCGTCCGCGCGCAGCGCCTCCAGGTCCAGCGGCAGGCGGATGTTGGCAGCCGACCTACTCATCCGCGCCAGGTGCTCCTCCAGGGCGAACGGCACGCCGTCGTAGACGCGCACCACCTCAAACACGCCGTCGCCGCGGATCAACCCCTCGTCGGTGGCGGGAATCGACGCCCGCCACGCGGGCATGATCTCCCCGTCGACGGAGGCCAGCGAGGTCTCGCCCGTGGGGCTCACGCCGCGCTCCTCACGCCTCGCCCCTCACGCCTCGCCCCTCACGCCTCGCTCCTCACGCCTCGCCTCTCACGCCTCGCCTCTCACGCCGCACGCCCTTCGGCCGCCGCGATCGTCCGGGGACGCGTCCAGACCTCGGCCAAGCGCACGATCGTCGCGGCCGCCGCGGCCATGTCGTGCACCGAGGCCCACTCCCGGACGGAATGAAACTCGTGCCCGCCGGTGAAGATGTTCGGCGTGGGCAGGCCCATCTCGCTCAAGCGCGACCCGTCGGTGCCGCCCCTGATCGGAACCGACCGCGGCTGGATGCCCTCGGCGAGGATCGCCTCCCGGGCCGCGTCGACGACGAACGGGACCGCCTCCAGATAGCGCCGCATGTTCCGGTACTGCCGGCGCACCTCGAGCGTCAGCCCCGCGCCCGCGGCCTGATCCACGACCGCCCGCGCCGTGCGCTCCAGCAGCTTGCGGTGCTCGTCGAGCAGTCGCTCGTCGAAGTCGCGCAGGATCGCGTGGATCTCGGCTTGCGCGGGGGTCCCCTCCAGCCGGTAGGGGTGAATGAACCCCTCCCGCCCGGCGGTTGTCGCAGGAGTGAGGCGATCCGACGGCAGCGCCGCCACGATCCTTGCCGCGAGCACGAGCGCGCTGACGAGCTTGCCGGTCGCCTGGCCCGGGTGGACGTCGACTCCCGTGACCGTCACCACGGCCTCCAGCGCCGAGAACGTCTCGTCCTGCAGCTCACCCAGGTCCGAGCCGTCGAGCGTGTAGGCGCACAGCGCCCCGAAGCGCTCGATGTCGAACAGGGTCGCCCCCTCGCCGATCTCCTCATCGGGCGTGAAGGCGATCCGTAACGGGGGGCGCGGCAGCTGCGGGTTGGCGGCCAGATGCGCCACCGCGGCCATGATCTCGGCCACGCCCGCCTTGTCGTCGGCTCCCAGCAGCGTGTCGCCCGACGAGGTGACGATGTCGTGGCCGCGCTTGCTCAAGAGCTCGGGCATCGAGGCGGGGTCCAGGCGCGTGCCTGCACGGGGCAGGCGGATCGTGCCGCCGTCGTAGTCGCGGTGGACGATCGGCTCAACGCCGGCGCCCGGCGCATCGGGGCTGGTGTCCAGATGCGCAATCAGGCCGATCGCCGGCGGGCTGTCGCCCGGGGCGCCGGAGTCCTCACCGGCCGCGCTCGGCGCGAGCGTCGCAGTCACGTAGCCGTTGGCATCCAGCTCCGCGTCCGAGCAGCCGGCCTCGCGCAGCTCCGCCACCAGCAGACGGCCGAGCTCCAGCTGCCCGGGGGTGCTCGGCGAGCTGGTCCTCGAGCGCGAGGACTGCGTGTCGATCCGGGCGTAGCGGTCCAGCCGCGCGAGCACGTCGCCGGCCAGGTCGGCGGCGAGCTGCGAGGTGTACGGAGCCGGCATCGCCGGCAGTATCTCAGGCGCGCGCTGCGGCGTTATCGCAGACCCTCGACCTCGCGCCTCTCACAAACCTCTCAGCCTTCCTTTATCGCCGGGCGGCCGTGCGGGGCGACGATGCAGCGCATGGAGGATCGCGTAAGCGAGGCCCACGGGCCGGCAGGCCGCCTGCGGGTGCTGGTGGTCGACGACGAGCCGGCGATCGTCGACGTCGTCTCGATGGCCCTGCGCCACAGCGGCTATGACGTGGCGGGGGCGGCGAGCGGCGAGCAGGCGCTCGAGCTCGCCCGCTCATGGACGCCGCACGCGATCGTGCTCGACGTGATGCTGCCGGACATGGAGGGATTCGACGTGGCGCGCCGGCTGCTTTCGGAGCGCGCCCAGCCCCCGATCCTGTTCCTCAGCGCGCGTGACGCCACCGCCGACAAGGTCCGGGGCCTGACCAGCGGCGGCGACGACTACGTCACCAAGCCGTTCAGCCTGGAGGAGCTGGTCGCCCGGGTGCGCAACCTACTGCGCCGCAGCGGCGCCCTGCAGCAGGCGCCGCGCGTGCTGCGCTTCGCCGACCTGGAGCTCGACGAGGACACGCGCGAGGTCACGCGCGGCGGCCGGGAGATCCATCTGACCGCCACCGAGTACCGGCTGCTGCGCTACCTGATGCTCAACCCCCGCCGGGTGCTGTCGCGCGCGCAGCTGCTCGACCACGTCTGGCGCTACGACTTCGGCGGCGACGCGCGGGTGCTGGAGACCTACATCAGCTACCTGCGCCGCAAGCTCAACGCGCACGGCCCGCCGCTCGTGCACACGGTGCGAGGCGTCGGGTACGTGCTGCGCCCTCCGCGAGGCTGAGGGTGTCGATCCGCGCGCGGCTGCTGACTGGGATGGTGGCGCTCGTCTGCGCCGGGCTGGTGGTGGCCGCCGTCTCCACCTACGAGGAGCAGCGGTCGTTCTTGATGGGCCGCGTGAGCCAGCAGGTGCAGGCCGCAATCGCTCCGGTCGCCTTCCGCCTTGGCGGCGCCGCCGCCCTGGGCCTGCGCGTGGGCCGCTTGAGCGGACGCTTCGCGCCCGCGGCCTCACGCGGGTCGGCGCCCAGCGCCGCGGGCAGCTCGACGTCCACCGGCGGTCGCCCGTCCAGCCAAGCCACCCAGGCCGACCTGCTCGTCCGCAGCGCCCGCCGAGCGCTCCGCTCGCTCCCGGGCGCGCGCCCGCGCGCGGCGCTCCCGCCGGGCACGTTCGGCGCGCTGGTCTCCCGCACCGGCTCGGTGCTCAGCCTGCGCGTGTTCGGATACGGGACCCAGGCGCTCGGCGAGCCGCGCCTGCCCGCTCACCCTCCACTTAGCCGGCCGGGGGCGCCGCTTCGCCTGTTCACGATCCGGGCCTCCAACGGCAGCGCATGGCGGGCGGTGGCCTTCACGCTGGGCGCGGACACGGCGATCGCCGCCGTACCGCTCACCGAGGTCGAGACGACCCTCGCGCGGCTCGTGCACGTGGAGCTGATGGTGGGCCTGGGGGTGATCGGGGCTCTGGTCGTGCTCGGCTGGTTGGTGATCCGCGTGGGGCTGCGCCCGCTTGACCGGATCGGCCGCGTCGCCCGCGAGATCGCGGCGGGCGACCTGTCGCGCCGGGTGGCGCCGGCCGACGGACGCACCGAGGCGGGGCGCCTCGGTGCGTCGCTGAACCAGATGCTGGCTCAGATCGAGCGAGCGTTCGCGGACCGGCGCGCGAGCGAGGAGCGGATGCGCCAATTCATCGCGGACGCGTCCCACGAGCTGCGCACGCCGCTGCAGGTGATACGCGGCTACGCGGAGCTGTTTCGGATGGGCGCCGCCGGCGAGCGGGAGACGATCGAGCGCGCGATGGCGCGGATCGAGTCCGAGGCGGCCCGCATGGGCACGCTCGTGGACGACCTGCTGGCGCTGGCGGAGCTCGAGCGACCCCCCGGGCGACCCGCCAGCGAGGTCGACCTCTCGCGACTGGCCGATCAGGCGGTGCAGGACGCACGCGTGCTCGATGGCGAGCGGGAGATGGCAGCCGATCTCGCAGACGCCGCGTTCGTCCTGGGCGACCCGCTCCGACTGCGCCAGATGGTCGACAACCTGCTGCGAAACGCGCTCGGGCACACGCCGCCCGGCACGCCGGTCGAGGTGTCCGTCGGCCTGACCGACGACGGCCGCGTGCGCCTGAGCGTGCGCGACCATGGCCCGGGCCTGCCGCCGGGCGCGGGCGAGCGGGTGTTCGAGCGCTTCTGGCGCGCGGAGCGCGGACGGGCCCGCGGTCCAGGCGGCGCCGGCCTGGGGCTGGCGATCGTCCGGGCGGTGGCGATCGCCCACGGCGGCGAGGTCCGTGCCATCGACGCGCCCGGCGGCGGCGCGCTGTTCGAGGTGCTCCTGCCCGCCGCGCCACGCAGGCCGCCACGGGACCCGACGGCCGAGCCCCAGACGGACGCGCGGCTCAGCTGCGCGCCACCCCGCGACGACGATTCTCAGCGAACTCTCAGCCCACTCAGCACCGCCTCTTACCCGCGGGCACCACAGTGCTCCGCTGACCAGGTCGAGAACCGAGCGAACGAAACGCACCGCGCATGACGATCCGCATCTCCTGGCCGGCACTGGGCCTGGCACTGGCGGTGGCCGCGCTGGCTGTGGCCGCGGCACTGGAGGTCGGCCCTCCGACAGCGTCGGCGCGCACCGCCAGGGAGGTCGTCACCGCGCAGGACGGAATCGTGCAGTCGACGGTGACCGCAACCGGAAACGTCGAGCCCGCCACGGACGTAACGGTGGGCTTTCAGACCTCGGGCGTGCTGCAGGCCCTCGACGTCAAGCTCGGTCAGCACGTCGATGCCGGCCAGCTTCTGGCGACGCTGGACCCCACCGCCGCCCAGCTGACCGTCGACCAGGCGCAGGAGAACCTTGCCGCGGCCGAGGACCAGCTCGCCAACGCCGAGAACCTGCAGAGCCAGGCGAGCTCGAGCTCCGCCTCGACCTCCGCGAGCGCCGCCGCCTCCGACCCACCCCGGAGTGGGGGTGGCGCGGGGTCGTCGTCCCGGGGATCCTCGACGCGGAGCTCGGGCTCCTCCGCCGGCGGCTCTTCGGCAGGCGGGTCCGCGGCAGGCGGCTCTTCGGCAGGCGGGTCCGCGGCAGGCGGGTCCTCGGCAGGCGGGTCCGCGGCAGGCGGCTCATCCGGGTCGGGATCCGCAGAGTCGGCGGACTCTCTGGCGGCCGGGGTCGCGTCGGCACAGGCCGCGGTCGACGGCGCCGAGGCAGCGCTCCGCACCGCCGAGAACGAGCTGTCGGAGACCCGCCTGTTCGCCCCCGTCTCCGGGACCGTGGTGTCGCTCGCGGACATCGCCCCGGGTCAGGTGGTCTCCGCCACCTCGGGCCTGGGTTCGGGCTCGGGCTCGGGCACGGGCGCCTCGGCCACCTCGAGGTCGAGCGCCACGAGCGGATCGGCCAGCGGCGCGTCGGGCAGCGGCGCGTCGGGAAGCAGCTCCAGCTCCGGCTCCGGCTCAAGCGGCCTGGTGGAGATCGCCAGCACCCGCAGCCTGGTGATGACTGTGTCCCTCAGCGAAGCGGACATCTCCCAGGTGCACGTCGGCGACAACGCCACGGTGACCATCGACGCGCTGACCGGCGTGGAGCTCCCAGCCCGCCTGACCTCCATCTCGCCGCTGGGCACGTCCTCCAGCGGGGTCGTGACCTATGACGCCACCCTCACACTGACCGCCACCGACCCACAGGTGCGGCCGGGCATGAGCGCATCAGCGTCGATAATCACCGCGCAGGCAAGCGGCGTGAACCTCCCCTCGGCCGCCGTGTCCGCCACCAGCGGCTCGGTCGCGCACGTCGAGGTGCTCGACGGCAGCCGAGAGGTGTCCACGCCCGTCGTCGTCGGCCTCGTGGGCGACACTCGCACGCAGATCGTGAGCGGGCTGCGCGCCGGCCAGCAGGTGGTCGTGACCGAGACCCTGCCGTCTCTGAGCGCCACGCCGACGAGCTCGGCGTCGCCGCTTGGCGGCGGCCTGGGCGGGTTCGGCGGGCTTGGCGGCCTCGGCATCGGGCGAGCCCTGCGACGCGGGGGCGCCGCCCTTGGTGGAGGGCTTGGGGGCGGATGAACGAGCCTCCGGTGATCTCGCTCGAGCAGGTGACCAAGACCTATCGGGTGGGAGAGATCGAGGTTCAGGCGCTGCGCGGCATCACGGCGAACGTCTGGCGCGGCGAGTACGTGGCCATCATCGGTGCGTCGGGCAGCGGCAAGAGCACCCTGATGCACATCCTCGGCTGCCTGGACCAACCGACCTCCGGCATCTACCGCCTCGGCGGCCTGGATGTCGCGTCGGCAGACGCGGACGACCTCGCCGACCTGAGAAACCGCGCGATCGGCTTCGTGTTCCAGAGCTTCAACCTGCTCCCGCGCACGCGCGCGCTGGCCAACGTGGAGCTCCCGCTCGCCTACGCCGGGCTTCGCCGGGCCGACCGGCGGCGCCGCGCGGCGCTGGCGCTCGAGGCCGTCGGGCTGCGGGATCGGGGCCACCACGTGCCATCGCAGCTGTCCGGCGGCCAGCAGCAGCGGGTGGCGATCGCCCGCGCCCTGGTCACCAATCCCGCGCTGATCCTCGCCGACGAGCCGACCGGAAACCTGGACACGGCATCGACGGCGGAGATAATGAGCCTGTTCGACCACCTCTCCGACGAGGGGCGGACGATCGTGCTGATAACGCACGAGGCGACCGTCGCGGCACACGCCGATCGTGTGATCGAGCTGTCGGACGGGCTGATCGTCGCCGAGCGCAGGGCGGCCCAGGGGGCCCCCGCGTGACCGAGGTCCTGCGCACCGCGGTCACCAGCCTCGCAGCCAACAGGCTGCGGACGGGCCTGGCGGTGCTCGGTCTGATGATCGGAGTCGGTGCCGTGATCGTGCTGGTTGCGGTGGGCACGGGCTCCTCGGCCGCGGTGCAGAACCGGATCGAGGCGCTGGGCTCCAACGTGCTGCTCGTGACGGCGGCCCCGACGCTGGGCGGCCCGGGCGCAGGGGCGACCACGTCGCTGACGCTCGCCGACGCGACCGCGCTCCAGAACCGCTTCCAGGCTCCGGACGTGCTCAGCGCCTCTCCTGTCGTCAACGTGCCCGATGCGACGCTCACTTTCGGCGAGACCAGCTACACCCCGTCGTCCCTCGTGGGCTCCACGCCCAGCTACCAGCAGGCGCGCAACTACACGATGGCGGCAGGCACCTGGTTTACGGCCGAGCAGGAGCGCCGGCACGCGCGCGTCCTCGTCGTGGGGCCGACGGTGGTCCAGGAGCTGTTCGGCGGCGCAGACCCCGTGGGCGACACGGTGCTGGTGAACGGCACGCCGTTTCAGGTCATTGGCGTGACCAATTCCAAGGGAGCGAGCGGAGCGGTCAACCAGGATGATGTGGCGATCGCGCCGCTGAGCGCGGTCCAGGGCACCCTGGCGGGCTACGGGACGATCGACTCGATCGCCGTGCAGGCGCGCTCGCGCGCGCAGCTCAACGCCGCGCAGATCGAGGTCACCGACATCCTGGACAGGCTGCTCGAGCCGCCGCCGGGCTCAAGCGGCCCGACGTTCGAGGTGATCAACCAGGGGGCGATCCTGCAGGCATCGAGCGCCACCAGCAGCGTGTTCACCACGCTGCTGGGCGCGGTGGCCGCGATCTCGCTGCTGGTGGGCGGGATCGGCGTGATGAACATCATGCTGGTGTCGGTGACCGAGCGCACGCGGGAGATCGGAATCCGCAAGGCGGTCGGCGCGCGCCGCTCGGACATCCTGATCCAGTTCCTCGCCGAGGCCCTGCTGGTGTCGATGCTGGGCGGGATCGCGGGGCTGCTCGCCGGCGTGATCGGCAGCGGCTTTCAAATCGCCGGCGTCACGCCGCAGATCGCGCCCTACTCGCTGCCGCTCGCGTTCGGGGCCTCCGTGCTCATCGGCCTGTTCTTCGGCACCTATCCGGCAGCCCGCGCGGCGGCGATGACACCCATCGAGGCGCTGCGCTTCGAGTGACCGCCCGCGACACACCGAGCCCACCCGCAGCGAGCCTGAAAAACGAGAGGAGACGCATGTCGACGTTGCGCATCAGACGCCCGGCGCCAGGTCCGGCCGCCGGGCCGCTGGATGAGCCGCTACCCCAGCGACCTCGTCGCCGGCTGTGGACCCGCGGAACCATCGCGATGTCCGTGCTGCTCGCCTGCGCGGCCGGCTTCTATGCCGGTGTCCGGGTCGAGAAGGCGCAGCT
Source organism: Solirubrobacteraceae bacterium (assembly GCA_035294345.1). Taxonomy (GTDB): domain Bacteria; phylum Actinomycetota; class Thermoleophilia; order Solirubrobacterales; family Solirubrobacteraceae; genus Palsa-465. Next base: position 12,526 of record DATGLC010000028.1, on the reverse strand, counting down.
GAGCACCTCGACAACCGCCCTGTCAGGCGCCGGCGCCACATCGGCCGGCGCGCGATTCGCTGCCCGTCGGGGCGCCGGTGGGCTCGCCGCGCTGCTGGCCGCGCGAGGCGGCGCCGGCTCGGCGGGCGGCCTCGCGGGCGCGGGAGCGGTGCTGGGGACCGTCTCAAGCGTCGACGGACGGACGCTCTACGTGACCGAGGCCAGCGGCAACACCGTCAGGGTCAGGCTCACTTCGGCGACACGGATCTCCAAGACCAGGCCCGCCGGCCCTTCGGCGCTGCGGCCGGGGGACCGGGTCCTCATCAGCGGGGTGACCTCGGGAGCGAACGTGACGGCCGCCTCGGTCAGCGATTCGGGCGCCGGCGCGAGCACGGGAGCGCTTGGAGCGCTGTTCGGAGCCAGCGGTACCGGTGCGTCCACCTCAACGGGCTCGGCGTCAGGCGGCTCTGGCGGCGCAAGCCCAGGCGTCGGATCGCTCTTCACGCCCGGGGGCTGACGATGAAGATGCCCACTGCACGCAGGGCGCCGGTGCGCCTGGGCACGCTCACGGTGATCGCCGCGGCGGTCGCGCTGGCGGTCGCCGCCTGCGGCTCTGGCTCGTCGGCATCACGCTCCTTGACCTCGAGCGCGAGCGCCTCGGCAGCCTCAGCCGCGCAGGCACGCAGCGCACGGCGGGCGAAGCTGGTCGCGTGCCTGCGATCGCACGGCATCACGCTGCCGGCGCGACCCCCGGGAGCGCGCCCGGGAGCCGCCGGCACGTCGCCGAGCGCGCGTCGCCACCGGTTCGGCTTCGGCGCCGGCCCGTTCGCGAATCCCAAGCTGCGCGCCGCGCTGGTGGCCTGCGGCGCGGGAAGGTTCCTCGCCAGACGGCCGGCGCTCGCGCACGCCGCCGTGATCCGCTTCGCCGCGTGCGTGGCCCGCCACGGTTACAAGCTCCCGGCCCCGAACTTCTCGGGCTCAGGGCCGATCTACCCGGCGTCGATCGCGCGCAGCGCCCGCTTCCAGAAGGCCGCAAGGCCGTGCGCATCGCTGCTGCGGCCGGCCGCCGGCGCAGCCGGCGCCCAGACGGCCTCGACGAGGACGGGCACGTAGCGCCCGACCGTGTGCGCACTGGGGTCGGGTGACCGTGTGCGCGCGGGGTCGGGTGACCGTGTGCGCACGCGGGTCCGGCTAGCGTTCGCGCGGTGCCGAGGATCGCGGTCGTGGGCCATGTCGAATGGGTCACGTTCCTGCGCGCTGCACGCGTTCCGCGTCCGGGCGACGTGGTCGGCGCCCGGGAGCTGCCTGCGCGCGCCGCCGGCGGCGGCGCTGTCGCCGCCGCCGTCCTCGCGGAGCTCGGCGCCGAGGTCGACCTGTTCTGCGCCCTGGGCGACGACGAGCAGGCCCGGGACGCCAGCGCGCAGCTGAACGCGCGCGGAGTTGCCGTGCACGCGGCACGCCGCAGGTCGCCCACGCGGCGCGCGCTCGCGATCCTCGATGAGCTGGGCGAGCGCACGATCGTGACGCTCGGCGCGCGGCTGGCACCGCGAGGAGAGGACGATCTGGCGTGGGAGCGCCTGACCGGCGCCGACGGCGCCTACCTGACGGCGGGCGACGCCGCGGCGTGCCTGCGAGCGCGCGCCGCTGGGGTGCTGGTCGCGACCCCCAGGGTCCGCGAGGGCGTCACCGCCGAGGGCCCGGCGCTGGACGCGCTGGTGTTCAGCGGCGCCGACGAGGCGGAGGCGCGATGGGCGCGCCGGCTGCGCGGCATCACACGGCTGATGGTCGAAACACAGGGGGCCGACGGGGGACGCTGGTGGGGCGAGAGCAGCGGGCGTTGGAGGGCCTGCGTGCCGCCACGGCGGCCGCACGACAGCTACGGCTGTGGCGACGCGTTCGCCGCAGCCTTCACCTACGGCCTGGCGACCGGCTGCTCGGTGCCTGATGCGGCGTCCCTGGGCGCCCAGTGGGGGGCGAAGATGCTCGAACGGATCGGGGCGCCGTGATCGGTGCCCAGCGGGCCCGGGCGCAGCGGCGCAGCAGCTCGGTGAAGGTCCGCCCGTGACCGATCGATGCTCCAACGCGCCACGGCGCCGCGATGCAGGTCGACCATGCGATCTGCGGCCTCAGGCGCCCACGCAGGCGCAGTCGCGGCCCGCCGCCTCGGCCGTGCGATCTCCGGCCTCAGGCGCCCACGCAGGCGCGGTCGCGGCCCGCCGCCTTGGCCTCATACAGCGCGCGATCCGCGCGCGCGAGCGTGACCTCCACAGGCTCACCATCGGCACGCAGCGCCAGCCCAACCGAACAGGTCTGCGCGCCCGTCACAAGGCGCCTGAGACGCTCGGTCACCTCGTTGGCCGCGGCCAGGTCGCAGTCGAACAGGAGCAGGCCGAACTCCTCGCCGCCCAGGCGCGCGAGCAGATCGCCGCCGCGCAGCTGACCGCGCCAGGCGGCCGCCGTGTCGCACAGCAGGCGATCGCCGGCCGGATGCCCGTACGTGTCGTTGAAGCGCTTGAAGTTGTCTATGTCGATGATCGCAACCGCGAAGCGCTGGCGCTCGGCGACCGCCCGCTGCAGGCGAGCGTCCCACGCGCGCCTGTTCGCAAGCCCGGTCAGCGGATCGGTCTGGGCCATTCCGGCGAGCAGCCGCATCTCGTCGGCGCGCGCGATCGCGGCCGCCGCCTCGTGCGCCAGCAGAGACACGACGGTCGCACGCGCCCCCGGCACCCTCACGCCCGCCGGCCAGGACACGACCAGCACCCCCCACGGGTCGCCGGCCTTGCTCAGGGGCTGAAACAGCACCATGCCGGTGTCCTCGCCCACCTTCCACAGGGGCTCACCGTGAAGCTCCGCGAGCCGGTCGCCGATCAGTCGCGCGCGACCTGTGCGAAACGCCTCATGAGCGGGATGCCGACCGCCTGGCGCCACCGTGAGCGGGCGCGCAAGCTCGACTCCGGCGGCGGCGGTGGCGACGAGCGCACCCCCATCGTCGGGCTCCAGCAGCACCGCGCAGCTGGCGTCCCCGATCGCCAGCGGGCCCTCGCAGAGGTCCTGGCGCGGGTCGGCGCTGTCGAACAGCCGCCGGACGAGACGGCCGACCTGGTCGATCATTCGCTCGCGACGGCTGGCTTCGGCCGCCTGGAAGGTCACCGACGCGACCAGGCGCTGGGTCGCCAGCCCCACGATCGCCCCGACCGCCACCGCGGCGGCCGCGGCGCGCCACTGCGTGGCCGGATACAGCGGTCGCCCGACGAGCAGGATCGGCGCGACGTAGAACCCGACCACGCCCGCGAGCACCGCTCCCAGCCGGCGACGGTCCGTGCTCGCCAGAGCGGTGTAGAAGACCGGCAGCAGGGAGAGGATCTGGGTCCCCGAGCTGGCCCCGCCCGCCGACAGGCGAAGCAGCGCCAGCGCCCCCAGGAACGACAGCGCCGCGGGGACCTGACAGACGGCGCCGCGGATCGCCTGGCGCCTGCACAGGAGCGCAAACACCCCCGTCAGCGCCAGCGCCGCCACCGAGGCCGCATAGGTCTCGCGTCCGGCGGCCCCATCCGCGCCAACCTCCATCCACACCGCCAGCGCCACGGCGGCAAACGGAGCCACGCCCACTTGCGGTCGCGCTACGCCGGCCTGCAGCGCGGCCGCGCCCAGGCTCGCACGCGGGATGCCGCCCCCCGTGGGAGCCCCGCCCGCGCTCGCGCGCGGGACCGCGCGCCCCGCCGGAGCCGCGCCCGCGCTCGCACGCGAGATGTCGCCGCCATCGAGGGTCACGGGGCGATGATCGGCCGATGCGAGCCGGCGCTTGAGGGCTGGGGCGCCTCGCGCGGACGCCTCAGGTTGCCCGGTCCGCCTCCCCGCCCTCGTGGGCGAGCGACGCCAGCCTGAGCCCCCCGGATCGGCCCCACACCCCCCGTGCGCGCAGCGCCGGCACCAACTCGCTCGTCACGACCCCCTGCCCATCGGTCAGATCGTCGATCAGCTCAAACCAGCGAGCCGCGCGGTCCGGGGTGTCGACGACCACGGTCAGCGTGGGGACGTGTCGACGCAGCGACAGCAGCCGGTCGCCGCCGGGGCGCCGGTCGCCATCCCAGCCCCAGATCCCGTGCAGCACGGTCGCGCCGCCGGCGCCGGCGGCGCGCAGCCGGCGGACCAGCTCGATGAACAGCGGCCTGCCGTGCGGGCGGGCGTCGTGGCCGGCGTGGACCATCAGCTTCACCCAGGCGCCCAGCCCGCCCGCTCCAAAGCCGGCCGGCGCGTGCGGCCCGGCCAGCACCCGCCCAGCGGCCTTGCAGACCCGGATGCGCTCGAGCGTGACCAGCGGCCGCTCCATCTGCTCGTGCAGCTGGTCGAGCAGCTGCACGGCCACGTCGACCGCGCCCACCAGGATGATCATCAACGGCACCGCCGCGTTGGAGCCCACAAAGCGCGCTCGCGTCCGCGTCCCCGCGATCGTGCCGTCCACCCCGAGCAGCACCGTGCCCGTGCGCAGCCCGAGCCGATGAGCGCGCTCGATCACCTCCACGAACAGCGGCCGGCCGCCGGCGGCGCGCTCGCCCCGGCCGCAGTAGACGGTCAGCTTGACCTCGTCGCCAAGCGCCCGCGCCTGCGACGCGGCAGGTGCAGGGCCGCGCGGCATGCTCGCGCGCTCGAGCGTGAGCAGGCCGTGACCGGCGACATCTCCGAGGTCGGGCAGCGCGGCCTGCAGGCGATCGGCCTCGTCGACTGCCACCAGGACCATCGGCAGGTCCTCGGAGAGGCTGAGCAGCCGGTCGGTCTGCAGCATCAGATGGCGCCCGAAGCCCTCGGCCCCGCGCAGAAGAACGCTCGCGCGCAGCCCGTGGCGTTCGCAGACGGAGACCAGCGCGTCCCCCAGGAAGCGGTGGCCGGCGCGTTGGCGCTCGGCGAAATAGGCGGTCAGCTTGAGGCACGCCGGGCCGGGCAACGGCGGCCCACCGGCACGTTCGCCGGTGCGGGCTCCTGTCACCGAGCCTCCCGTCGGGCCAGACGCCCTGGTGGCGCGGCCAGGGGGCATCGACGGCCAGCGGGGCGCGGCCGCGCAGGCGAGACCGTCAAGAGCCGTTCATCGCCGGAGCGGCACCGCGCAGGCGAGACCATCCCCGGACGCTGGCGCGTCCCTGGGCATCGAGCCTCGCTCACAGCAGCCGTCCGATCGCGTGACCGGCGGCCACGCTCGCAAACCCCGCGACCAGCGAGCCGAACACGTTGATCGCGGCTAGCCCAAGTCTGTCGTCCTCCGCCAGCCGATGGCTCTCAAGCGCCCAGGTGGACAGCGTCGTGTAGGAGCCGATCGCGGCCGTGCCGGCGAGCAGCGCCACCTCGCCGCGCACCGCTGCGCCGGCGAGCGCCCCGAGGAGCGCCGACCCGCTGAGGTTGACCGCAAGCGTCCCCCAGGGGAACTCGGCCGTCGCAAGCCGCTCTCCGATCAGGCCGTCGATCAAGAAGCGGACAACCGCCCCGAAGCCTCCCACGGCCGCGACCGCAGCCCAGGCCCACCCGCTCAAAAGGTCGACCTCATCGAGCGGCCCGCCTCATGGACGCCCAAACTGGCACACGGATGTCAAGGGGGCAGCTTGCGGGATTCCTCACGTTCGGTCCGCGGCCAGCGGGCAGGTTGCAGGATTCCTCACGTGGCGGTCACTCACGCGGCGGTCCGCGGCCAGCGGCCGGCGGTGGCGCAATCGGACAAGCGGACGTTCACAGCACCACGCGCACACGGCGCGCCAGCGCGGTCGCAAGCCAGACCGCCACGAGCGCGGCCGCGCCGGTCGCCAAGCAGTAGGCGGCCGCCAGGCCAAAGCGGCGCGCGTCGACCATGCGCAGAAGCTCCAGCTGCACGGTCGAGAAGGTCGTCAGCGCACCGCACAGGCCGGTGCCCAGAAACGGGCGCTTGTATGCGGATGTCGGCAGCCGTTCGGATAGCCTCGTGACCACGTAGCCGAGGATGAACGCCCCGGCGAGGTTGACGGCAAACGTGGCCCACGGCCACGAGCCGGCGGGCGCAGCCAGCTCGCCCGCCACCCAGGTCCGCGTCACCGCTCCCACCATGCCCCCCGCGAAGATCGCGGCCAGCTCGCGACGGTCGTATGTCGGCAGGCGGGGCAGCTGGCTGTGGACCGATGGCGGCCGGCGGGCTGGCGGTCAGCCTGGCGCTATGGCGACGTCGGGGACTTGTGACTGCCGGACGCGGGAACGAGCATCCCGGGAGCTTCGGCACGGGCGAGGCAGACGAGGCGAGCCAGCATCCTGGGCCTCGGCCTAGAGAGGCGGAACCTGGTCGTTGACCTGGGGCCCGTGGTAGAGGTGGTCGTGGTCACGACAGGCGGCGGGGAAGGTGAACCGCACGCTGTCGCTGCGAACCCCGTTGTAGCTGCCAAACAGGGTCAAACGGCCGACCGTCCCGACCTTGCAGCGCGGGTCGGTGCTGCTGCGCACGCGGACGCGGACCACCATCTCGTTGCCGGGAACGCCCCACATGATCGCCACATGCGAGTGGTAGAGCAGATGGTGCTCGACGGTCATGACGATCAAGCGATCCGGCTGGTGGCGCAGGCGGTCGACCTGGCAGACGATGCCGGACACCGTTCCGGCGACGAGGTCGATGGCGCCGTGACCACGGGCGTAGCTGCCGGTGGCCCCCGTGATTGGCGCTCCGGTGTTGAACCCCCAGGGGGGCGTGCCGAAGACGATCGGGATCTGCGAGCAGTACTGGACCGGGTAGCCGCTTGCCGGCACCGCCCCCCAGGTCGCCGCGCACACCGCGACGCTCGCTGCCACAAACAGCGTGCTCCACCCCCTGCTTGAGCCGCGCGCCACACGGTGATGATAGCCGGGACCGGTGTGACGGCCGCCCAGGCCGGGCCGGCCGCTGCGGCCTTCAGCCGGAGGCCACCGACCCCAGCAGCGACCAGTGGCGACCGTCCCTTGTGGCATACGCCCACACGCCGGCACCGGCGCCGGCGACGGTCCCGTAGACGTTGGCGACGAGCTCGCGGCCCTCGTTTCCGACGAACAGCACGGTTCCGGGCATGACCGTCCTCCACCAGCGCCGCCCGCCGTCCAGGGTGGCATCGACGATCGCATCGGGGGTCACGCCGCCCCAGGCGAAGGCGGTTTGGTCATCGGCCGGTCCGGTGTGCGGGCTTGGAACACCGATCTGCCCTACGCCGGCGCCACCCTGCGCGGCGTCGACGTGAAGCGCCGGCCCGGCGATGCGCCACACCGCCCCGCCGTCGGCGGTCACCGCCGGGTACTGCGCGTTGCCGACGAACGCCAGCGCCCAGCCGTGGCGCGCGTCCTCGAACACGCGGATGTCCAGCGTGGCGGCGCGGACACGCTCGCCCGCTCTCAGCTCCCCTGGCCGCCACGCTACCCGCCGGCCCGTGATCGTCTCGCTCGGAGCGCTCGCATAAGTCGCGACGACATCGAGCGCCGAGCAGGTGCTCACCCTGGGGTCTGAGGGGCAGAACTCGCTGCGTACCGTCAGCCGAGAGCGTCCGGGCGCGCTGGCCCGATAGTAGGCCGAGAGGCCGTGCACGGCCGTGATGGCCACCGCCGAGCCCGATGGCTTCGGCACCGGGAACGCGCGGCTGGCCCGGGTGCCGCGCGCGTTGGTCTCGCCGATGATCCTCAGCGAGAAGCGCTCCCCGACTACCAGTCGCACCGTCGGCGGGTGCTCCGGGATGGTGCCCGCGCACGTTCCGGAGACGAGCGTTCGCCCGGCAACGAGAAACTTGTACGGCGCGCCGCAGGTGGTCACGGTTGGATCGCCGCCTCGATGGCTCACCGGGTCCGAGCCCCCGTGGCCTTGAACGCTTGATCCGCACGCTCCCAGCGCCACGGCAGCGGCGAGCCCACTGGCAAGCCACCTCAGGCGCATGAGCACACCGATGCTGCGTCCGCACCATGGTGCATCGACGATACGTCGAACTCGCGCTCTCGTCACGGTCACGCAGCGCGCCGCCGGTCACCGGTCACGTCGCGCGGCCGCCCGGTCAACGGTCACGCAGCGCGCCGCCCGGTCACCGGTCACGTCGCGCGCCGCCCGGTCAACGGTCACGTAGAGCGCCGCCTGATCACCGGTCACGTCGCGCGCCGCCTGGTCGCGCGGGGTGGCGTGCGCCGAGCCCGCCCCCTCGTCAGGGCGGTTCGGCGCGGACGCGATCTACCCGGAGGGCCGCGACGGCCTACGGGTCACGGCCGCACCGTCTGGTCGCGGGCTCGCTCGCAGACCGGCGAGACGGCTCTGCAGGAACCGCTGCTCGGGTCCGGGCGGGGTGAGCACCAGCGCCCGCTCGTAGGCGGCGCACGCCTCCTCGAGGTGCCCCAGGCGGCGGAGCAGGTCCGCACGCGTGGAGTGGTAGTAGCGGTACTCGTCCAGCCGCAGGCCCTCGAGCAGCTCAAGCGCGGCCCGCGGGCCCTCCAGCTCCGCGATCGCAACCGCCCGATTCATCGTCACGACCGGCGAGTGGGTGATCTGCTCAAGCCTTCGGTACAAGAGCGCGATCTGCTCCCAATCGCGCGGTCGGCGCACGTGCAGGTCGGCGATCGCGGCCTGGATGACGTATGGGCCGCCTCCGTGCAACGCCAGCGCGCGCTCCAGCAGGCGGCGGCCCTCCGCGATTGCGGCCCTGTCCCACAGGGTTCGGTCCTGGTCATCAAGCAGCACGAGCTCCCCGTCCCTGAAGCGAGCCGCACTGCGTGCGTGGCCCAGGAGCATGAGCGCGAGCAGGCCGTGAACCTCGCCCTCGTCGGGCATCAGCTCAAGCAGCAGGCGGCCGAGCCTGACCGCCTCGGCGGCGAGCTCGCCGTGATCGGCGCCCCAGCCCTCGTTGAAGATCAGGTAGATCACCGCAAGAACCGCGTCCAATCGCTCGGGCAGCAGCTCGTCTGACGGCACCGCGAACGGGATGCCAGCGTCGCGGATCTTGTGCCTGGCGCGGGTCAGGCGCTTGCTCATCGTCTCGACCGGCACGAGGAACGCGCGCGCGATCGCCTCGGTCGAGAGTCCGCCGACCGCGCGCAGCGTCAACCCGACCTGCACCTCCGGCGCGAGCGCCGGATGGCAGCAGGTGAAGATCAGCTCAAGCCGCTCGTCGGCAAAGGCGCCCTCGTCCACGGTTTCCTCCTCGGTCCTGTGCCGATCCTGCAGCCGAGCCCCCAGCTCCGCGGTCTTGACCGCGAGCGTCCGCTCGCGGCGGATGAGATCGATCGCGCGGCGGCGCGCGGTGACGATCAGCCATCCGGTCGGGTTGGCGGGCACGCCATCGCGCCGCCATCGCTCCGCAGCGATCGCAAACGCCTCCTGCGCCGCCTCCTCCGCCAGCTCCATGTCACCCAGATAGCCGACCAGCGACGCGAGGACGCGGCTCCAGTCCTCGCGGAAGGTCCGATCAAGCACCGCGCAGCTCGCCCGCGTGCACCGGCCGGACCTCGATCGCACCAGCACCCCTGATCTCCTGCAGCTCTCCTGCAACGCCGAGCGCCGCGTCGAGGTTCTCTGCCTCAAGGAGGATCAGGCCGCCGAGGTAGTCCTTGCTGTCGACGTAAGGTCCGTCCGTCAGGAGCGCCCCGCTCTGTCGATGGCGCACGGTCGTGGCCGATTCGACATCGCGCAGCCTCAGCCAGCCGGTCACGCTGGGACGTGCGAGCACCTCGTACACGCGCTCTGTCACGCGGTGGCGTTCCGGCTCGGGTCGGTTGTCGATCTCAGCGTCGTTGTAGATCAGCAGCGCATATCTCAACGCATCTCCTTTGTCTTGGAATGGGGCCCGGGTATAGACGAACGGCGGCTGCGCGTCCGGACATTCGCAATCCTCGCCGCCGGGCGGCCGCGCGTGGACGCTGCGTCTGGCCGTTTGCGATCCGCCCGTCCGATCCGGGGCCGGCCCGACGTCGACCCTCCGCCCGCCCAGGTCGTCCGTCCGTCGTCGGTCGTCCGGTCCGGCGGTTGTCCGGTGGCGACCTCCCCGTTCGTCATCGGTGCCAGAGCCGGCCGGCGAGCCGGGTGCAACCAAAGGAGGATGCATGGCGCACACACGCGCAGCAGAACGCCATCTTGACCGCCCGGACCACCGAGCCAAGGGAGCCTCGCCCATCTCGGTGGCGCTGATCACCTCGGTCGCGTACTTCATGGTCGTGCTGGACTCGATGGTCGTGATCACAGCGCTGCCGCGCATGCAGGGTGACCTGCATGCCAGCCTCGCCTCGCTGCAGTGGACGCTGAACGCGTACGGGATCTCCTTCGCCGCCGGCATCATCACCGCCGCCGCCCTGGGCGACCGCCTCGGCCGACGGCGGGTGTTCACCGCCGGGCTGGTCCTGTTCGGCGCCGCATCGGTCGGCTGTGCGCTGGCGCCGAGCCTGCCCATCCTGATCGCCGCGCGCACGCTCCAGGGCCTCGGCGGGGCGATCGTGCTTCCGCTCAGCCTGACGGTCCTGACGTCGGCGTTCCCGGCCGCCCGACGCGGGATGATCGTCGGAGTGTACGGTGGCCTCGCCGGCCTCGCCGTGGCGATGGGACCGATCGTCGGGGGCGCCGTCACCGAGGGCCTCGACTGGCACTGGATCTTCTGGATCAACGTGCCGATCGGCGCCGCCGGGGCGCTGTCGGCGGCTCGCCTGCTGCCCGAGTCCCACGGCGCAGCCGGCCGGCTGGACCTCGTCGGTGTTGCCCTCATCACCGCCGCAGTCGTTGCCCTCGTGTGGGCGCTCAGCCGCGCAGATCAGGCCGGCTGGTCGAGCGCCGAGGTGGCGTCCACCCTCGCCGCGGGCGCCCTGCTCCTCGTGTGCTTCCTTGGCTGGGAGAGGTCGGTGGCGGATCCGTTGATCCCGATGCGACTGTTCGCCGACCGGGACTTCGCGCTGGGCAACACGACCACGTTTCTGATGTCTGGCGCAATCTTCGCCGGCGGGTTGCTGGTCACCGAGGAGTTCCAGCTGGGACGGCACTACTCGCCGGTCGGCGCCGGACTGCACCTGCTCCCGTTCTTCGCCACGCCGATGCTGGTCTCGCCCCTGGCCGGGGCCCTGTCGGATCGAATCGGGCGCCGGCCGATCGCGGTCACCGGACTGTGCATGCTCACCGCAGGCCTGGCATGGGTCGCCTGGCAGGGCTCCCTGCGCACCAGCTGGGTCGAGCTGGTGCTCGCGCTGCTGGTCGCGGGCGTCGGCGTATCGATGGCCCTGCCCACCGTACCGACAGCGGTGCTGAGCGCGGTCGCCCCGCAGCAGATGGGCAAGGCATCCGGCATCAACTACATGGCACAGCGCTTCGGCGCGGTGTTCGCGGTGGCGATCGCGACGACCATCTTCGCCGAGAACGGAGCGCTGACCAGCCCGCAGGCCGTGACCTCCGGGTTCAGGCCCGCGCTGTGGGCATGCTCGGCCTGCGCCGCTCTCGCGGCGCTAGCCGCGACCGGGATGTCCGCACAGAGGGCAATCGCCTGTGCCACCACTGAGTCTCAGGAGTTGCCCGCGGCCGCGTGAACGCTGCCCACCGGCGCGCGACCCCCGTCCGCAGGCGACACCCGCCGCACAGCCGCCGGCGCCATTCGTCATCCAACCCATCCGTCAACATCCGTTCCTGAAGGGAGACGCTCATGCCCAGCATCATCCACCGCCTCACCATCGACGCGCCCGCCGAGCGCCTGCACGAACTTGTCGCGACTGCCAGCGGAGTGCAGAGCTGGTGGACGGGGCGTCCGGTCGCCGGGGAGACGCACGTCGGCGGAAGGCTCTCGGTCTTCTTCGGCGAATCCGATGACCCGGCGGCAACGTTCGAGATCGCCGAGCGCGACCCGAGCAGGGTTGTCTGGCGATGCGTCCAGGGCCCCGGGGACTGGATCGGCACGCAGATCACCTACCGGCTGCAGGCGCGCGATGACGGAGGCGTCACGCTGCTGTTCAGCCACGAGGGGTGGCGTCAGGAGAGCGAGTTCATGGCCGGCTGCTCGACCAACTGGGCCGCATACCTGATGAGCCTCAAGTCCGGGGCCGAGGGCCACGGGTTCAGGGCATACCCCGCCGGCGAGGTCAATCGCTGGGCCTAAGACCTGACATCCGGCTGGGGCGCCACATACGACCGCCTCCTCCACATCGCGCGCACCGCCGCTATCTGATCTGCCCACAGACCTCGTGAACATCTGAGAAGACGTCCGGCCTCCGTTGGAAGGTGCGATCAGCGACGACTGACCCTCCAAGGAGGCCGAACGTGCAAGACGGTAGGTGCAAGCTCGGACTGCAGGGCCGCCGAGAGCCGGGTGCGGCTGGTGGAGAGCGACCCGCTGGTGGCATCGCTGGCGGGAGGCCTCGGAGGCCGAGCGGCGGTCGCTGGCGTGCCTGAGGACGCGTTCTTCGCGGCCGCGCTCATGTCCATGGCGGCTGAGGTTGTCAATGGCCATCGGTTTCTCCTCAAGTACGGCCATCGGTTCTCCCCACCCGCGGCCATCTTTTCTCCCCACTGGTGGCCATGAGTTCTCCCCACGGCCAGGTGGGATAGCGACCGTCGTCGCGAAGCCGAGCCCGGAGG